>NZ_ML133568.1:337748-433038 GCF_003985125.1 Rhizobium phaseoli | reverse complement strand
GCTGCAGATCGCGCTCGCTCATCGCTATCAATCCCATCCGCAATCTCCCACGTCAGCAAATGCGGGGAGTGTGACATTCCAACTTTGCAGAAACAGGACATTCTAACTTTGCGGCTACATGCAAAAGTGGCGTAATCTGTCTTATGGAACTTGCGGGCGCCAAGCAAGCCGAGCCCGCTTTCCTCTTAGCAGATCAGTCGGATACGGTCACATCGATCCAGCGGCCGGTGCCCTGGCCGCCGTAAATGTCGACGTCGATCCAGACGTTGCCGCGAACGATCATGTTGGCTGCATCGCGCGTCATCGAGCCGTTACGAAGCATCTGTTCGAGCGCCTGGCGATTGGCCGGATCCGCGAAGAACGAGTCTGATTGATCGTCTCGGTCTCGGACGCCGTACTGGTGAAAGTTTGCCCTGTCTTGTCGGATGATCTGCCAAGGCTGCGTCAGCCTCGCACCCTTCGAGTTATACAGATCGGCCTCACCGATATAGGCACGGTAGCTTTCTATCAATCCGTCTCGATGGGTCGCGGTTACTCTGGCCTGAGCGTTTGCAGTCCCGCAGAAAACGACAGCGCCCAGTAGGATGAAAAGAATTTTTCGCATGATGCCCTCTCCTGAGAGCGCTCATACTCAGACCCGCAGTGATTCACTACCGGATTTCAATCACTTGGTTAACGTCAGCATTTCTCTGGCAAAAAGGGTATTTACCGACTCGGCAGCATCACCGTGCGCGCGTCAGCCAATCGCCGATCGTTGTGCCAAAATGTTGCATGGAACGTGTTGCGGGCATGGCCGGGTGCTCGGTTGCTATGGTCTTTCGAACTTCGCGCGGGCTGAGGCCGAATTCATGGTTGAATGCGCGCGTGAAATTGGCCGCGACGTCAAAGCCGGCGGCCTCGGCAATCTCCGAGATCGGCCTGTTGTCGGTCGGATTGGTAAGATCCGCATAGGCCTGCAGCAACCGACGTCTGCGAATGTAGTTGAAGACGCCGCCGCTCGTTTCGAACAATTGGTAGAGCCGCGTCCGCGAGATGCCCAGCGCACGGCACATGACGTCAGGCGTCAGGTTGTCGGAATGAAGATTGAGGTGAATATAACGATGCGCCCGCTCCATCAGCCCCATATTGGTCTGTTCCTGGCCGCGATCCGAACTTGCGGACGAGGCAGCGCATGCAACGACCATGTCGCCGATCGTCCGGACGATCCGCGGCACTTCCTCCACCGTCAGACTGCCGAGGTTCGCTTCCAGGCCGTTGATATAGCTGACGAGCAATTCGGCCAGGCTACCGGAGAGGGCGATGTTGTGGGCGTTCTGCAGAAGAGGCGCATCACGGGTCAGCAGTTCATAGGGCAGGAACACGAGCACGGCTGCTGAATCGGTCATCCGCCCGCGATACGGGTAACCAAGAGACCTGAAAAATATCTCCCCCGGGCCGGTCTCCGTCACGTGGCGATTGGCCTCGGTCCAGGTCCGGCCGCTGCGCAATACGCCGACATTCCAGTGATCGATCGGGCTCGATCGCAGCATGGCCTGATCACGGATATAGCTGCATGCCTGCGCGCGCTGCTGGACGATGAGGATATCGCCGAGTTGCCAGCCGGTCTGTTCCGCAAGAAAACCGTCCTCCTCTGATTTTCCGTCCGGCAGATGAACATCCACAAGCGGCGCCATGTGCGATCGCCAGGACTGGAATTGTTCTTTCGGTGGCAGGTCTTGCGTCGAAAATCGCAAGGGCACCAGTGCTGGCGGAACGTCGGCCCGATGTTCTTTCTGCGGGGCCGGTTCGCGCGGCCAGCGCCGCCGCTCCAGGTGGGCCGGCCATGCGCGTCCGGCAGCGGGGTCATCTCCAGACTCGGTAACCATCCACTCCTCCAAGGCGTGCATAAGTTACTTATCATATTCCCTAACGAGCAGAAATGGACGCACCGATAATTTTCAGGATGCGGCGATAACGACAATCGCCTCCTGTTCCTGTATCTAAATAAGCAATGGTCAATTCCGGGGGACGTTCGGAAACTCCAGATTGTCACTTGCCGGTGCAATGTAATTTCAAAGCACCCTCAACGTGAAACGGCACTAATCAAAACAAAATATGCAAGCAGAGGAGGATAGGCCGTGACCTATCGGGACTATATTCGTGCGCGCTTTGCGAAGGCATCAGCCTACGACAGGAGTTCTTCTCCGCACAACCGCCAGGCGCCAGGAACAATTCTTTCGCCGGTCGTGCGGGTTTCCCCTGCTCACCTTCATGCGAGACGCTCCTGAGGCCGGACACCGGCAAATAAGGGCGCCAAGGGTTGCGCGCGGGCCGGAGCCGCCTGTGTCGATGCGTAATAGGCCGAGGCTTGCGCGCAACCCTTACCATATCCACCCATTGGCGAAATTTTGCGACGCTGCCGATACAACGGCAGAATGGAGGCTACCATGACCACTGCATGTGATGAGAAACATACCGAAATGAAGCCGATTTCGAACTGCAGACGAGAAGTCGAAGTCGCGATGGTGGAAATGCTCGTCGGTTTGCAGAAACGCGGATGGTCGGCTGCGGAATTGGCATTGGAGCTCGCCGATGCTTCCGAAGATCTCGTCATGCTGATCGCCACCAAAAAGCTTCGACCGCATTGATGCATGTCATCAGGACGTCTGCGGGTTCGGGGATAACGACATGCAAAGAACCAAAGCGCATCGCATGAATTAAGTTTCATGCGACGCGCATTAGCAAAGAGATCGCGTGGAATCATGCTGTTTTCCGTCCGGATGCGACGGCAGCACTGTCAGGCGCGGGGAGTGATTTCCAGCACACGATCACCTTAGTCGCTGCGCCACAGATGGCTTGAGCATCTTCCCCGAGCATCGCCTTGATGCGGGTGCCAAGCCGCCAGAGCGCTGCATCTTCTCCAGATCCGAACGGTTTCTGTCGCAGCGATGCGACCATCACTTGTCTACTAATTTTCGATGCGCTAAATTATGCAAGAATGAGTTGCATCCGTTTGTGCCGCCTCGATAGGGACGGATGGCTGCAAAGCGATACCTTCGGATGCCAATATGATCTGGAACCATCGCATTACGCGCATCGTTGTCGGCCTGCTGCTGCTGACACTCGTGACTGTCGTCTCGTTGCCGACGATTACCGGCTTTACCAGCCTCGATGGCACGGTCAACGCACGGTTTGCTGTCGTTAATGCCCCAATCGACGGGACGATTGCGGAAGAACCCATCAAGGTCGGCAGCCCGGTCAACGCGGGACAATCGCTCGCGGAAATCAGAAATACGCGCGTCAATCGCGCCATCCTCGCCTCGCTCGAGGCCGATCGCAACACGGCGCTCGACCGTGTCGCGGCGCTTAAGAAGGAACGGGACGAGCTCTCCGCGCTTCGCGAGGAATTGTCTGCCAGACTGGAAGTCTACAGGCAGACGACCATTGCCAATCTCGAACGCGAAGTCGAGATCCTCAGGAAAAAAGTCGAGGTGTCGCAAGCCCAGGATCTGGTCGCGCAGGTCGACCTCGACCGCCGCATGGCCCTCGAGTCAAAAGGCATTCTGACGCAGAAGCTGGTCGAGGCCGCGCGTGCCGCCGGCGCTGCGACCGGCGGCGAGGTCGAAATCAGCAATCTGACCGTCGATCAATTGCAACAAAGGCTCAACGCGGTCCGCCAGGGTATCTTTGTCTTCGGCGACGGCCAGAATGACGTGCCCTATTCGCGCCAGCGCGAAGACGAGGTTGTCGTTCGCATCAACGACTTGAACTCACGCATCGCGGAAAACGAGACGCGGGCCGGCGAAGTGCAAAAGCAGCTGGTGCAAGAGAGCAATCGCGTCAGCAGCCTTGAATCCGCAACCGCGACGGCGCCGTTCGACGGCGTTGTTTGGAGCAGGAGTATCGTCAACGGTTCCAACGTCGTGCTGAACAACGAGCTGATACGCCTGCTCGACTGTCGGGAGCTGTTCGTGGATATCCTTGTTCCCGAGGTCAATTATGACGAGATCTATCCGGGACTTGTCGCCCAGGTGCGCTTGTTCGGCCGCAGCGATGTCTTCAAGGGCACGGTCATCTCGGTCAGAGGCAGTTCGGCTTTGGTCGAAACCGATTCCTTTGCCGCCAGTTTGCCGCCCTCGACGCAGCGCAATGCCCGCATTCGGGTTCGCCTCGATCCATCCTTCATGAATGACGACTTTGCGAACTTCTGCCAGGTGGGGCGCACAGTGCAGGTTCGGTTCTCCAAACACGGCATCAACCTAACCAACTGGGTCAAAAACCTGTGGTTCAGTATCTTGTAGCGCTGGTTCCGACCTTTGCCGTTCTGGCCTTCTTTTTCCTGGGGCCGTTCAATTGGTCGCGCCGTCATACCTGGACACGGGCGGTGACCTGCGCGTTTGTCGCTGCCGTCGCGTTGCGATACATGTACTGGCGCCTGACGGAGACCGTGCTTCCCTATCCCGACGGCGGTGCGAGTTTCTACTGGGTCTGGATCCTCTTTATCGTCGAGGTCCTGGCCTGCGTCGAAGTCATCCTTTTTCTGATATTGATGAGCCGCTACGTCGACCGCAGCGCGGAAGCCGACAGGCTGGGTCGCGTTTTCTTTGCGCGGGACCAGCGCGAACTGCCGACTGTCGATGTTTTCATTCCCACCTATAACGAGCCGCTCGACGTGCTCGAGCGCACCATCATCGGCGCCCGCTCGCTGGATTATCCCGCCGACAAATTGAATGTGTATGTGCTTGACGATCAACGCCGCGATTGGCTGAAGGCCTATTGCGAGGAGAAGAACGTCATTCACGTCACGCGCGGCGACAACAGCCATGCCAAGGCAGGCAACATGAACAATGGGCTGAAGGTCAGTTCGGGCGAGTTCATTGCGATCTTCGACGCCGATTTTGTGCCCTATCGCCATTTCCTTCGCCGGACGCTGCCCTTCTTCTCTGATGACAGCATCGGCATCGTCCAGACGCCGCAACATTTCTTCAATGTCGATCCGGTGCAATCGAACCTCGGCCTGGAGAATATCTGGCCGGACGAGCAGCGCCTGTTCTTCGACGAGATCGCCCCCAGCCGAGACGCCTGGGACGTCAGTTTCTGCTGCGGCTCATGCTCGATTGCCCGCCGCAAGGCCGTCGACGCAATCGGCGGGTTTCCGACGGAGTCGATCACGGAAGACCTGCTGACAACGCTTTCGATGCTCAACAAGGGCTACAAGACGCGCTATCTGAACGAGCGGCTGTCGATGGGACTGGCCGCCGAAAACCTGACCGGTTATTTTGTGCAGCGCGAGCGGTGGTGTCAGGGGGGTATTCAAACCCTTTATTTGTACAATGGCCCGCTGCGCGGCCCGGGATTGACGCTCTTTCAACGGATCATGTTCCTGCCGGCATCATGGCTGGTGCAGTATCTGGTTCGGTTCGCGGTCTTGCTCGTCCCCATCGTCTATCTCTGGTTCGGCCTGCTCCCGCTCTATTTCACTGATATCGCCGATTATGTCGCGCATCAGGTGCCGCTGCTGGCGGCGTATTTCCTGCTGATGCTGTGGATCACGCCGACCCGTTATCTGCCTGTGGTTTCCAGCGCCGTCGGGACCTTTGCGACATTCCGCATGTTGCCGACCGTTGTCTCCAGCCTGGTAAGACCCTTCGGCAAGCCGTTCAGGGTGACGCCGAAGGGCAGCGGCAACGAGGCCAACCAGTTCGACCGCTACAGCTTCACCTGGATCGCAAGCATCGTCACGGTCACCGTCCTTGGCCTGCTGGTCAACGTCGTGCCGGAAACCTCGCATGTGCAAGGCCAGTTTTCGCCGGTCGCGGCCTGGTGGTCAGGCATCAATATCGTCGTCCTGCTCATCGCATCGCTGATCTGCTTTGAAAAACCCCGGCGCCTGTTTCACGCCTTCAAGCTCGACGAGCCCGCTACCGTCGACGATGTCCCCGGCCGAATCGTCAGTCTGGCATTGGACAAGGCGGTCGTGGCCGTCCACAACATGGCCCGATTTCAATCCAAATCGGTGATGCTGAAAATCGCCGGCTTCGACCCGATCAAAGCGGAGCTCGGACAGGTCACCCAACGACGAAGCAGCATCAGTCGCAGCGGCGACAAGCAAGCCTATTACTTGCACCTGTATTTCGAGCTCAGCGGCGCTGCCCGCGACAACATGATCGTCAAACTCTACACCGGTCAATATTCGCGGGATATTCGCGACATCGACAAGGTTGCCGTCTCTCTGAATCTGTTGCTGAGGTCATTCGGACGAACGCGCACGTTGTAGTCCGGCTCATGAGGGCCTGCGTGGCGTCTTCGCGCATGCATCAGCCGGCGGCTGAGAATGTGTCTGTTTTCCGGCCCCGTTCGGCCGCAGCCATTCGCCAAGCTGCCATTCTCGAAAGTTCCCTCATCGCCCGCCACGTCCGCACAGGGAACATTCTGCGGGGCTATCGCGACATTTCGGGCGTGCCCGGCCTTGAAGGGATAAGAACGGGCGCCCGCGACACTTGCCAGGGATAATTGATTATTGAAGGATCGCTCCGAAGGCCGGTGCCGCGGTACGGCGCAAAGCACTCATGCATCCCATCTGGTGTGTGGGACCTCAGAAGCAGAGAAAGGTAGATCTGTCGCCATGACGGAGCCGCCACTCCTGACGAACTTACTGGCCAGACTGTTCGTCCAGAGTGGAAAGCGCGTCCTGCAGCCTGAGCGCAGCCAGTGCCTTCGTCGCCTCATCAGGGGACCATCCGGCCTCCAGTGCTGCGGAGAGAAGCAGCGACTCCGTTTGCAGTTCGAGCTTTTCATAGAGCGGCTCGAGGGCCTCGCGGGCGGTGACGACGTGCTGATCGGGCGGCGTGATGGGTGTCGCAGCAACCGTAGGCATAATGCTCCTCCTTTTGAACGCTAAGGTTCGAAACCCAATCGCAGGCATGCTTGTTCCGTCCACATCGCATTTTTTGGCCGTATCACGGCTGACGGAAACTGTTGCGGAACTCTGGACGGTCGCAACGTCGTCCGTCCCTGGCGTCTCTGGGGCGGCAGCGAAAATTATCGCTCGATGTGAACGAACGCACAGGCTACCGCACAATTGTCGAAAGCGGAAGCGATTTGCGGCAATCGCCCTATTTTGCGGCTTGCATCGGGGATTTTGATGGGAGGGCGCGCTATGAAGAACGCCGCCGCAACCGATTCGCTGACGGGATCTCCAATGACCATCGACGCCGCACGAAATCCGCATCCGATCTATTTTGCCGGGGCTTTTGCCACGGGCGGGCTCCTGACTTTCATGGTGCATCTGAACGGCGAGCTGGCACGCTATGGGAGCCCGCTGTTTTCGTCCTGGACCGCGCACGGCACCGGCATGGTCGCAGCCGTCATTCTTCTCCTGCTGGTCCACCGGCGGCGCAGGCCAAGGCCGGAACAGGGCTTGC
Source organism: Rhizobium phaseoli (assembly GCF_003985125.1). Taxonomy (GTDB): domain Bacteria; phylum Pseudomonadota; class Alphaproteobacteria; order Rhizobiales; family Rhizobiaceae; genus Rhizobium; species Rhizobium phaseoli. The sequence goes on along the minus strand of NZ_ML133568.1, from coordinate 425,635 downwards.
GCGCGCCTCTCTGGGCCTATCTCGGCGGGCTCTCCGGCGCGGCAACGGTGATGCTGACCTCGACCACGGTCAACTCGCCGCTCGGGCTCTCCGGCACTTTGGCTCTGGGGCTCGCAGGTCAGGTCGTCTTCAGCGTCGCGGCCGACAGCTGGGGACTGTTCGGCTTGCAGAAACGGCATCCCGATACCCGCGACATCGTGGCACTCGGCCTGGTCGTGGCCGGAGCGGCGCTGATCATCCTGTTCGGGCGAGGCGCTGTATGACGCTCTTCATTCTGCTTGCTTGCCTCGGCGGCGTGCTCGTCGGCCTCAGCCGCCAGCTCAATGGCCGGCTGAGCGTCTCGACGACGCCGCTGATCGCATCCTTCTGGAATCATGCCATAGGCTTTGCCGCCCTCACCGGCCTCGGTCTCTTCGTCGGCGGCCTGCTTCCGGCGGGTGCCGCCGGGGCGCCCTGGTATGCCTATCTCGGCGGTCCGCTCGGCGTTGTCTTCGTGGCCGCCGGCAGTTGGGCAATTGCACGGATCGGTGCGGTCAACTCGGCTCTGCTGATCATCGGCGGGCAGATGGTAACGGGAGTGGCGTTCGATTATATCAGCGGCGTGCCGGCGTCCTTCTGGGCGAACGCCGGCGGAATTGCTCTCATCATCGGCGGGATGATGGTCAGCCGGGGACGGCGCAAGGCCGACCGTTCGCAATAGGTCGGCGGGGATGCCTCCCCGCCGCGTCCGGTCGCTGCAGTCTCAAGCGAGATATTTGGTAAACCAGTCGACCGTTCGCTGCCAGGCGAGCTTGGCGGCCGCTTCGTCGTAGCGTGGCGTCGTATCATTGTGGAAGCCGTGATTGACGTCGGGATAGATATAGGCCTCGTAGGTTTTGCCGGCCGATTTCAGCGCCGCTTCATAGGCCGGCCAGCCTTCGTTGACGCCCTTGTCCAGCCCGGCATAGTGGAGAAGCAGCGGCGCCTTGATCTTCGGCACGTCCTCGGCGCGCGGCTGCCTGCCGTAAAACGGCACGGCGGCGGCAAGTTCGGGATAGGCGACCGCCGCCGCGTTGGCGACACCGCCGCCATAGCAGAAGCCGACGATGCCGACCTTGCCGGTGGTGATATCGCTCTTCATCAGAAACTCGACCGCCGCGAAGAAGTCGTTCATCAGCTTTTCCGGATCGACCTTCTGCTGCAGCTCGCGTCCCTCGTCATTGCCGGGATAGCCGCCGACCGAAGTGAGGCCGTCCGGCGCCAGCGCAATGAAGCCGGCCTTCGCCACGCGCCGCGCCACATCCTCGATATAGGGGTTGAGCCCCCTGTTCTCATGCACGACCACGACGGCCGCGACCTTGCCGGTGGCGTTTTTGGGGCGGACGAGATAGCCGCGAACATCGCCGTTTCCTTTCGGCGAGGGATAGGTGATGTATTCGGCGGATATGTCGGGATCGGTTGCCTCGACCTGGGTCGCCAGCGCATAATTCGGGCTCAGCGACGCCAGAATGGCGGCCGCGGTGACGCCGCCGACGGCGAATTTGCCGGCCCGGTCGAGAAACTCGCGCTTGGTGATCCTTCCATGCGCGTAATAATCGTAAAGTTCGAGCAGTTCCTGTGGGAAATCCTTGGCGGTCATGCGGGTCATGATGGCTCCTCCTGGCCTCGGGGTCTCGCTGCATCCTACACAGGTAAGCGCACCGCTCGTTTCAATCTTTCGCGAGTTTCGCGTGAGCTTGCCGGCGCAAAAGCGCTCTGCGGCAACGCGTTTGCCTCCGACGTTCCGGCTTCGACGTGGCGCGCTTTCGATCGGGTAAGTCCTGACGCCGCCGGTTGCAGCGCCTACTCGGCAGCCGACTATCGGATTATGAAAATTAATTTCATGCTCGCGTCTTGCGGCCCGTTTTCTATTGACGCCTTCCGATTTTTGTCCCAACTTAAAGAAAATAAATTACTTAATCGGGAACTGGATCGGCATGAAAGTGGGCATCATCGGGCTCGGATTCCGGCTCGGCTACCTCGGTTACGTCTTCAAAGCGATCGATAGCAGCTTCGATATCGTCGGCTACGTGGATCCCGATCCCGCCGGCCTTCCCGGCTTGACGGAAAAGGGCATTTCAGCCGGCAAGGCCTATGGCTCGCCGGAAGAGCTGCTCGCCTCCGAAAAGCTCGATCTCTTGATGATCGGCTCTCCCAATCATATGCATCTCGGCCATATCAGGCTCGGGCTGCAGGCCGGCCTCAAGGTCTTCTGCGAAAAGCCGATCGTCACGACGATCGCCGAAAGCATCGAGCTTGCCCATCTGATGGCGAAGTTCGGCCATGAGCGGCTGATGGTCGGCCTGGTGCTGCGCTACTCACCGCTTTACAAGGATCTGCGCGCCATCCAGGCGGCGGGCAAGCTCGGCCAGATCGTCTCGATCGAGGCATCCGAACATATCGAGCCCTATCACGGCGCCTTCTTCATGCGCGACTGGCGCCGCTACGAGCGTTATTCCGGCAGCTTCATGCTGGAAAAATGCTGCCACGACCTCGACCTTTATAATGGCGTCGTCGGCGCAAGGCCGGAGCGGGTCGCCAGTTTCGGCGGCCGCAAGAGCTTCATCCCGGCCAATGACCCGGCCCGCGAGGGCATCAACGACCTCGAGCTTTTCCACCGCAAGCCGAGCGGCTGGATGGGCTCCGACAAGGTCTTCGACAGCGATGCCGACATCATCGACTACCAGGTGGCGATCGTCGAATATGAAAACGGCGTCGGCATGAACTTCCACACCAATCTCAACGTGCCCGACCAGTTCCGCCGCTTCGCCATCATGGGCTCGCGCGGCATGGCCGAAGGCGATTTCGTCCGCGGCTATCTCGACGTGCACGAGCAGCTGACCGGCAACAAGATCGTCGAAAACAAATATGCCGCCACCGAGCTCTCCCAGCATTACGGCGCCGATGAACAGATGGCGAGCGACCTCCTGGAGAGTGTGCGCACCGGGCTCGAACTGCCGGTGTCGACGCTGAATGCGCTCGAGGCCGGCATCCTGGCGCTGGCGATGGACGAAGCGAGGATGAAGAAAACCGTCGTCGACCTGCGTCCGATCTGGGACCGCTTCGACGAGGCCCTTCACGCAAGAGCGGCTTGAGGACGGCGGCAAGATGAGTGTTCAAAGAAGCGCCTTCATCTTCGCCTGGATCCTTCTTCTTCCGGCCGTTCTCTATGTTCTCGCCATCGTCGCCTATCCCCTCGTCGACACCTTCATTCTCTCCTTCACCGACGCGTCGCTGAAGAAGACTACCAATTGGGTCGGCTGGATCAATTACGAGAAGATCTTCAACGCCACCTTTGCCGAGGTGATCCTGCGCACCTTCGTCTGGACCTTTTTCTCGGTCGCCCTGAAAATGGTGATCGGCACGTTCGGCGCCTGCATGCTGAATGCCGCCGTTCCCGGCCGCTCGCTGTTCCGGCTCTTGACCATGCCGCCCTGGATCGTGCCGATGGCGATCGGCATCTTCATGTGGGGCTGGATGTATAATGGCCAGTTCGGGATGATCTCGGGCCTGTTGCAGCGCTTCGGCCTCGTCGACGGCCCGGTCGCCTTTCTCGCCTATGGCAGCACCGCCTTCTGGGCGACCATCGTCACCGACGTCTGGATCGGCGTGCCGCTGGTGACGATCTACTTCCTGGCGGCGATCCAGTCGATCCCGAAGGATCTCTACGAGGCCGCCTGGACCGACGGCGCCGGCCGCTGGTACCGCTTCCGCCGCATTACCCTGCCGCTGATGGTGCCGGCCATCATCACCATGTCGATGCTGTCCTTGATCGCCACCTTCAACTCGTTCGACATCATCTGGATCCTGACGCAGGGCGGCCCGAGCGGCGAGACGACGACGATGATTATCGATACCTACCAGACGGCGATCGGCTCGAAGAAATATGGGGAAGGTGCCGCCCGCGCCGTGCTGATCTGCATCTTCCTGTCGCTCTTTTGCTTCGCCTATTTCCGCGTCACCCGCCGCCTCAACCCGGAGAAGCGCGCATGAGCAGCCCGGCCATGATCGACCGTTACCGCTGGTGGGAGATCATCCTGATCTATTGCGGCATCGCCGTCTTCCTGTTCTTCGTGCTGGCGCCCTTCGTCGAGGGCTTCCTGGTGTCGCTGAAGCCGCTCGCCCAGCTCTTCTCCTCGCCCTACCGCTTCTGGCCGGAAAACGGCTCGTTCGAAGCCTACCGGACGATGTGGATCAGCGTGCCGGGCTTCGGGCGCTATATCTTCAACTCCTTCTTCATCTCGATCATCGTCACGCTGATCGTGCTCTGCCTCGTCATTCCCGCGGCCTACGCCTTCGCCAAGTTCGAATTCAAGGGCATGGGCATCCTGCTTGGCGCCTTCCTGACGGTGAACATGTTCTCCGGCGCCGTGCTTCTGATCCCGCTCTTCCGGCTGATGCGCAGCATGGGTGTGCTCAACACCTATCTCGCCATGATCGTGCCGGGTGTCGCCTTCCTCATCCCCTCGGCGATCTGGCTGCTGCGCACCTATATGATCCGCATTCCCCAGGAGCTCAACGAAGCCGCCTTCATGGATGGCGCCAGCCACTTCTACACGCTTCGCCGCGTCATCCTGCCCATTGCGATGCCGGGAATTATCGTCGTCGCCATCACCACCTTCATCGGCGCTTACGCCCAGCAATTCATCTTCGCGCTGACCTTCAACTCGAAGAGTGAATACATGCCCTTGCCGGTGGGGCTCTTTGCTTACTTCGGCAAGCAGGAGGTCATCTGGAACGAACTGATGGCGGCTTCCTTCGTCGGCATCGCGCCGGCGATGGTCGTCATCTTCTTCCTTCAGCGTTACCTCGTCGGCGGGCTGACCGCCGGTGCGGTGAAACAATAAGACTAAAAAACGAGTGAACAGCTAACAACCAAACGGGAGTCACGACGTGAGCATTACAATCAAGACAGGCCTTATGGCGCTCGCCTTGCTCGGTTCGACGGCACTGACCGCAGTCACTGCCCATGCAGCCGATAAGGAAATCAGCTGGATCTATTGCGGCGACACGATCGACCCGGTCCACACCAAATACATCAAGCAGTGGGAAGAAAAGAACGCCGGCTGGAAGGTCACGCCTGAAGTCGTCGGCTGGGCGCAGTGCCAGGACAAGGCGACGACGCTGGCCGCCGCCGGCACGCCGGTGGCCATGGCCTATGTCGGCTCGCGCACGCTGAAGGAGTTCGCCCAGAACGATCTCATCGTCAAGGTGCCGATGACGGATGAGGAAAAGAAGGCTTACTATCCCCACATCGTCGACACGGTGACCTTCGAGGGCACGCAGTGGGGCGTTCCGATCGCCTTCTCCACCAAGGCGCTCTATTGGAACAAGGACCTGTTCAAGCAGGCCGGCCTCGATCCCGAGAAGCCGCCGAAGACCTGGGCCGAAGAAATCGAGATGGCCAAAACAATCAAGGAAAAGACCGGCATTCCGGGCTTCGGTCTCTCGGCCAAGACCTTCGACAACACCATGCACCAGTTCATGCATTGGGTTTACACCAACAATGGCAGCGTGATCGATGCCGATGGCAAGGTCACCCTCGACAGCCCGCAGATTCTCGCCGCGCTGAAGGCCTATAAGGATATCGTTCCCTACTCCGAAGAAGGCCCGACGGCCTATGAGCAGAACGAAGTCCGCGCCATCTTCCTCGACGGCAAGGTCGCCATGATCCAGGCCGGATCGGGTGCGGCCTCCCGCCTGAAGGAGACGAAGATCAGCTGGGGCATCACGACGCTGCCGCTCGGCCCCGATGCCAAGGGCCCCGGCACGCTGCTGATCACCGACAGCCTGGCGATCTTCAAGGGCTCGGGCGTCGAGGACAAGGCGACCGAATTCGCCAAGTTCATCACCTCGCCTGACGTTCAGGCGGAATATGAGCTGCAGGGCGGCGCCGGCCTCACCCCGCTGCGTCCCTCGAAGAAGGTCGACGAATTCGTCGCCAAGGACCCCTCCTGGAAGCCGCTCATCGAGGGCATCAGCTATGGTGGTCCCGAGCCGCTCTTCACCGACTATAAGGGCTTCCAGAACTCGATGATCGAAATGATCCAGTCGGTCGTGACAGGCAAGGCCGAACCGGAAGCCGCACTGAAGAAGGCTGCCGGCGAAATCGAAGCCTTCAAGTAAGCACTCTCCCCGGGGTCGCGGCGCAAGCTGCGGCCCCTCCCCTCTATCGAATGTGCGATGAAGACCGCCGGCGGAGACAGATTTTTGGGACAGCTCCTTCTCAACAACGTTCAGAAATTCTACGGCGACTACGAAGTTCTGAAGGGCGTGCAGCTCGAGGTGAAGAACGGCGAATTCGTCGTCTTCGTCGGGCCGTCGGGCTGCGGCAAGTCCACGCTGCTGCGGATGATCGCCGGCCTCGACGCGACGACGGCGGGCGACATCGTCATCAACGGCGTCAGGGTCAACGATCTGCCGCCGGTCAAGCGCGGCATCGCCATGGTGTTCCAGTCCTACGCGCTCTATCCGCACATGACGGTATTCGAGAACATCGCCTTCCCGCTGCGCGTCGAGAAGATGGAAGAGGCAAAGCTCAAGGCCAAGGTGGAAAACGCCGCCCGTATTCTGCATCTCGACCAGCGGCTGCAGCAGAAACCCGGCATGCTTTCCGGCGGCCAGCGCCAGCGCGTGGCGATCGGCCGCGCCATCGTGCGCGAACCGAAGATCTTCCTGTTCGACGAGCCGCTCTCCAACCTTGACGCGGCGCTGCGCGCCGACATGCGCATCGAGCTCGCCAAGCTGCACCGGCAGCTGAAGGCGACGATGATCTATGTGACGCACGACCAGGTCGAGGCGATGACGATGGCCGACCGCATCGTCGTGCTCGATGCTGGCAACATCTCCCAGACCGGCGCGCCGCTGGAGCTCTATCACAAGCCCGCCAACCGGTTCGTCGCCGGCTTCATCGGCAACCCGAAAATGAATTTTCTGCCCGTCACCTGCAAGAGCGTCAGCGCCGCCGGCGTCGAAGTCGATTATCTCGGCCAGTCCGCTGTCCTGCCGGTGACGCCGCGCGACGGCATATCAGGCAAGACCCTGACGCTCGGCATCCGCCCGGAGCATATCCAGCTCAACGGCGGCGACATCGTCTTCACCGTCACCCCGACGGTCATCGAGCGCCTCGGCGCCAACACGGTCGCCTATGCCTCGCTCAACGGCGAGGCCGAGAATTTCTGCGCCATGCTCCCCGGCAGCGTCGGCATCCGCCCCGATACGCCGGTTGCCACCGGCATCAATGCCGCCGACTGCCATCTGTTCGATGAGGCGGGCATTGCATTTGAGCGGCGGGTGGAGCTGACGGAAATCGATATGAACGTGATCAATCCGACGGCGGCTTGAAGCGGCTGGCTCTTCGTTGGACAATCTCTGGGGACGGCAGAAACCTGCCCTAAGCGGGCTCACCCTCAACGCAATCGACACACTTATGACAATAGGGACGCGCGAAGGTCGTCGATCAGGTCGCGCTCAAACTTTGTGAGATCAACTCCTCGCGCGTCCATTCGTGCGATCAGCTCAATCGCGCTGTCAAGCGTGGGGAACTTCCGGTCGACGGGCGCAATCCGCATTGCCGTCTCGGGAGGGATCCCATACTCATCAAGCGCGAAGAGACCGCGCTCCATGAATAGACTTTCGGCCTTGGCGGCATAGAACTCGTAATTCCCGGGCTCGACACCGATTTTTCTCAATACATCGCTTTGAATGTGCGAGATTGCCATGAGGCTCTTTGGAAACGTGTATCCGACGTACTTTCTAAGGAAACGAAGTGACAGTTCGACCGCATCGCTGACTGAATCGGTATCTCGTCGATACTCGACGAAGTTGTCGGTCACTTCGCGAAGGCTCTTGCTCTTCTCGAGTGAGTATAGGGCTGCTTGCAGCTGTTTCCCTGAGAAGATTTGGTACCCTTTCAGGATTCTAGAGTCCATGTAGTCGAAGATCAGGTTGCAGACCGCTAACAACTGAGGTGAGTCCGGCATTCCTCGCCAGGCCAGGGGCTTTCCAAGCAGCGTCGGATCGCGCCATATTGCTTCATAGATTTCATACTGCGTCTCGATCGGAACCTTCCGGTTGGCCTTGAGAGTTTCCGCGGACAACGGGCTCTCCCGCGCAACGGACTCCAAACGACTCTTAGAAGCCGGCGTCAGATCGTCATCTTCGAGATCAAGCAAGAGTGACAATGGCGTCGTATCGGATTGAGTACCGACGGCAACCTCGATCACGCAGATATCCGGCTCGGGTTGCTCCTCCAGAACGTAAACTTTCCCGACGAAATACCGGCGCATCCGACCGGCTCTCCCCGCAATGTTTCGAAACGTGAAGTAATCAATGCCAGTGGCTTTTATCCGTTTGTCAAAGATAATGACATTCTCGGCGACGGTGTTCACTCCTTCGATCAGCGTCGACGTGCAAATGAGGAATTTGATTGCCCCGGTCTCGAATGCCTTGACCATGTACTGCTGGAGCGCACGGGGGATGCTGCCGTGATGGATACCCACACCTCGCCGCAGCGCATGCGTTACGACCCATTCCTCCGGATACTCCTTCTCCAACCATTCGACGGCAGACCAAGTCAGATCTGTCTCAGGAAGCAATCCTTCCACGTTCAGAAGCGTTTCGGCGACTCTCTTCGCGGAGCCGGGCGATTGGCAGAAAATCAAGGTCGGCGAGGTGAGTTCCTCGCAAAGTTCGATCAACTTTTCCTCTCGTTCACCACCATCTCTTGGCAAGCCGTACTGCACGATATCCAGCGCAATCGTCGAGAAATGCGACGGCAAGAAGAGAAACTCGTGCTTTGACGCCAATCCGTTGACGCCGTCGACATGAGGGCCGATCAGATAGAATTGAGCCCCGTTGGAAGAGAGCTTGTGGAAGCAAAGATTGAGATCGACCGCCCGCTCGATACTCTTCTCCATCTGCAGGTCGAGCTTGTAAAATTCATCTATGACAAAGAACGATACGTCCTGGAGGTCGTCACGGTTCAAAGCGCGTTCCTGGGTGAGGACGAAGACCGTCGCTTGATCCCGAAATGAAGCCTGCGTGGGGTGAGTAACGATCGCGAATCGTGAGCCGAATGTCTCGATAATGCGACGTCTTGTCTCGTCGATTAGGGCAATCGTCGGGACAATGACCGCAAGGTGCTTGTGCTCGCCGGAAGCAATAATAGCATCCACGATCGCGCTCTTCCCGACGCTGGTCGTCGCGCTTAATACCACATTTCGCTTTGCCCTCAGCTCCCGGTAAATTTGGAGTTGGAGCGTATGGAAGAAGTCGACTTTCCCGATTGGGGGAGTTCGATGGGCTTCAAGCAGTAACTGCTCTTCGAAGGTCGAAACGTCTTTCGATAGATATGGGATGAGCCCCACCGAGCCGACGAGGGACTCCAGGAGCGGTATTAGGCCAGGCGGGAACAAGTGCTTTTTTGCCAGGCATCGAATGACCATCTCACGACCCAAGTCGTGGGTGCTTTGCGAATTGACGAGGCTGTTGACGGCACCTAGGACCGACACAGCTTGATCTGCTTTAAACCCGGTTGTCAGAAAACTCCTAAGGTCCTCGAGCAGCAAGGTCAGATCTCCAGACTACGTTTGAAGTTATCGGCGAGTTGAACTGAGTCGTAGATCGGAACCAGGAAAACATGCACCCGTATGTCGGTCAGCCTGAGTGAGAGCTTGCTCTTTAGTTCAAGGTAGCTATCGGCGACCTCGGTTTTCAGCTTGTCCACGTAGTCGACTGCGAAGCCGGCCTCCAATACCGAGCTATCGTAGGCCACGAGAACCGGGATGTTCAGAATGCGTATGAGGTCGTCGAGTTTGGCAAACTCTTGGAATACCTTCGTTAGGGTCGTCTCCCTTAGATGCTGTGGCTCGCGGAACTGAAGAATCAGATCGCGTTCCTTTCGCAGAAAATCTCGCTGCACAAGAGCGTCCAACTTTGAAGCAAGGAGCGTAGTCACCGCGTCCCAGTTATCTGAGACAGTTATCCTCGCATGACCCAGCCACAGTTGGTCACCGTCCCGATCGAACACTACGTGGCCGTTCATGTAATCCGATTGGCCTGGAGACACACTGTGCAATTTGCAGAGCGTCGGCTCACTCGAATAGTGATGTCTGAGGATTGCGTGAAGCATGGCCTGAGACAGAAGATCCTCATAGTCGATGTTCTTGTCCTTGAGTGCTTGCGACGTCCTCGCGACGAGATCGTGCGCTTGGAGGTGACTACACTGCGCAAGCACCCGGGGCGGCAAGATCAACTCGGGAATCCAAAGAGCCAGGTACCTCGCAAGTTCCGCATTCCTCCATTCCCCGCCATCGAACTCCGCGTCGTAAGACGCAAGACTGCGTCGGATTGCAGGTTCCTCGACGCCATGCAGCGGCGTAAAGAAGTTGGGTGTTGGGACCTGATAGACCTTGAGAAATGCTCGGTTAAGTTTTCTCGCTTCCCTGAGAGTAGCGCTCCACCAGTCCGTCATCGCCTGTTTCGAGATCACTTTCTTCGTAGGGTGATCAACCATCGATTCGTCGCCGGCGTTCCGCGCAATCGTCACAAGCCCTTCATAGATTCTTTCGGCCGCTGACGCGAACATAGCTTCGCCCTCGTTTTCAAAGAGGCGATGTATTCGATTAATGTTCTTTTGCTGAACTGCTTGCTTCTCACCGGGCAACTCCCAAAGGCAGGCTTGAACCCACTCGGGCACTGTTTTCCCATTCGGAGACGTCACGTGCCTCAGTTTGTTCGAGACTTGCGTACCAAGCTTGCTTAGGGCATCCACAACATGTGGCTCGAAACGAAGGTCACGAGGAATGGTCAGCGGTCGGAGTGTATGATTGACCCCGCGTATACTAACGAAGCGAAAGAGAGCATCGCCCGGAAACTTATCTGCGCCTATCGATGTCTCTACAAGGGACGTGCCAACCCGTTTTACCGTGCGTGCGCAAATCTCGGTCAGGTTCCAGTTGCTGTCCCCATCCGTGATCTTGACCTGAACATACTCCGAGAGACTCGCCCCGCTTCGACGCCATCTCAGGGCAATATCGTCAGCTGTCTCGCATTCGACCTGCAACAACGTCGGATCCGAGAGAAGGTCCAAAAGGAACGAGGCCGCGATATGATCCTGGAAAGTAAAGCCCTGGCGGGCTTTGACACCCCCAGCGTCAGACGCGGCGTATGGATCAACTAGAGGCTGTATGTTCATCGAATAATTGCAGGCTCCCACTCACCAACAACATGTGCAATGATCACAAACTTCTCGTTAACAGCGGTCGCCGAACCTCAACTTTCGATTGCTTTCCGCGTCCCCAATGGCGAGCGATAAGGTTCTTGATCCGAGCGCCTGCAGACTGGCCTGATGACCGCTGTTGGCGCAACGCGGTATTTATTTCGTTCTTGCTGATCTGAAATCGCGAGCGATCCATCGGTAACTGCGGCCTTTGGCGATCAGGGCGTTCCGCTCTAAATCCGAACCGGCTCCTACCAAACGAGACCGCGGGCGGCGACCTCTTCGACGCGGATCACGACGCCGCCACGGTGGAAGACTATTGTTTAGAACGGGTTACCCCTCACAACATCCTGTGCACAACGCTCGATTTAACACTGTCGCCAATTACAAGCAACCAAGTAGCAAGTATATTTTCGCTCAGCTGCTGGGGGAGAATTGCGCGTGACCGACCTATATGTTGCCAAAGTACCGGACAAGACGATTCTCGACATGCTTGCCGAGCTAAAGAAGAAGTATGGTTCATCTCATATGGCCGTTGATCTCGGTGGTGTGCCGCTAGGGGTGAACGAGCACGAACTGATTCGGAAGAAGAAGGGGCCATCTCTTCTCATACAGTCGTTTTCATTCAATCCGGACGACAACATCTTCGACGTGAGTATGAATCGCGGCAATATTCTGCCGAGCCTTAACCCTGCTTACTATGATCTTATAAAGTTCAACCCCACGATTGGCCGTATTAACGCCGAGAAGCTGCTTGAGATCGAGGAGGTCCTTCGCCGTTACCTTACCTTCCCCAAGGCCGGCGACGCGAAGGGATTAGCTGAAAATACCCTTGGTATCATTGACCGTGAAACCGCCTCGCTTGCCCAACTCCACCAGACTATGTTGGAGAACGCCGAAGGTCTTCGTATTAGCTACGAGGAAGACGCCGCCAAACGCCGGAAGAAGTTCGAGGAGCAGCAGCTTCTAGCCGACGAAGAGATCCGGAAGCGAGAAGCTGAGGCGCTTGAGCGCATCAATGCTGAAAAAGCTGCCTTAGACGAGAAGATCAAAGAGTTCGACCAATCCGACCATATGTTTGCGCGCCGAAAACTGCGTGAGGACATTACCAACCAAGTACAGGAGTTTACTAAGCGCCCCCTCTCATCCCGGCAGTCAGCCTCCAAATTCTGGCTTATCGCAGGTCTTTGCCTCGTCGCGAGTGCGGGCGCGGGCGTACTCGCCTTCGAAAGCTTCCAGTCTTTCGTTTCGCTGGCCCAGGCAACACAGGCCATTCCAGGCCCCACCGCTGCTGTCCTCGAAACGCAACGCCTCCCGCAAGATACCTACCTGTTGTGGATGATGGCGCTTCGCGGCGCGGTACTCTCGGCGGTTTGCGTCGGTTTCGCTGCATATCTAATTTCGCTGCTTCGCAAGTCCTACGATTCCGAGGTGCGAACCCTCCACGAATTCCAGCGATATGGCATGGATATTAACCGTGCGAGTTGGGTCATTGAGACCGCAATGGAAATGACCACCAAGGAAGGAGCAGCCCTTCCCGAACGATGGATCGAGGGAGCATGCGCAGGCCTGTTTCAGGCGGACAACAAAAAGGATGCTGAGGTCAGTTCGCTAGCGGCTCTGGGCGCGGTTATGGGCTTGGGGCCAGAAGTTACAGTTGGGCCTACCGGTGCCAGCTTCAAAATCCCTCCCAAGGGTGCCAAAAAGGCAGCAAACGACGCCGAGTAGATCGGCCTATTGGCGAATGGATCAGGGCAGACCATGTCACCCTCAACCGAAACCGACCCCTACCAAACCAGCCCGCGAGCCGCGACCTTCTCGACGCGCGTCACTACCCCACCCCGATGAAACACCATCGTGTCGAACAGGTTGGAGACCACGCAGGTGTGGTTTGGGATGATGAAGAGTTTCTCGCCGATCTGCGGCCGGGGGCCGGCGCAGTTCGAGAGATCGATCACGCCGTGTTCTTCCGAGAGGCTGGTGATCCGCGCCTGGGGATAACCGACGATCAGGCCGTAATCGCTGAAGCCCTGCAGGTCCGAGGTCAGGGCCTTTGAGCCGGCGTCGATGACGGCGCGGTCGGCGGTCGGGCGGGAGACGACGGTTGCGAGCACATGCATGGCGCAGTCGTCCTCGCCGCAATGGCCCATGCGCACCATCTGGCGGTCGTTGTAGATATAGGTGCCGGCGCGATGTTCGGTGGCGGAGGGGACGAGATGCGCCTCGAACAGGCTCGGCGTTCCGCCATTGCTGACGATCGGGCAGGCGATGCCGTCGGATTGCAGGCGTTGCAGCGTCTCGGCGATGAAGGCTTCGACGGCGGCTGCTGCTTGCGGTTTGGGATAGGTGACGATGCCGCCGAAGGTGAGGCCGTCGGCAGCGGCGATGCGCCTGGCGAGCGAGGCCGCCTCATCCGGTGTCTGCACGCCGCAGCGGCCGCCGCCGGTGTCGCATTCGACCAGCACGGTCAGCGGCTTGTGGCCGGAAAAATGCGCGGCGAGGCCGTCGACCGTCTGTTCGCTGTCGGCGACGACCTTGAGATCGGAAATGCGCTCGTTCAGCCTGGCCAGGCGCTCGAGCTTCTGCTGTCCCAGGATGTTGAAGGTGATGAGGATGTCGTTGAAGCCGGCTTCGGCGAAGACTTCGGCTTCGGTGACCTTCTGGCAATTGATGCCCTTGGCGCCGGCGGCGACCTGGGCGACGGCGAGCGCCGGGATCTTGTGCGTCTTGATATGCGGGCGGAAGTTCAGCCCGTGCTCATCCATATAGGATTGAACGCGGGCGATGTTGGCGGCCAGCCGGTCTTCGTCGATCACGGGGCGCGGCGTCGAGAGATCGGCGATCCGGTCTCCTGCCTTGGCGACGACGGCAAAGCTGCGATCAGGCATTCAGGCGGCTCCGCGTTTTAACCCATGTGGATCGGCCACGATCGGCCATATCGTCTTCGGCGCCCGCCGGTACGGCGTCGTCGCCGGATTATTGGGATAGGGCGTTCCGGCAGAGCAGTAAAGGATTTCCGCGGCGATCTTAGAAAAGGAGGCGAAGAAATGATTGGTGGATTTGATCACCAGGATCTTCTGCTTCTTGGGATCGATGCCCATCACCGAAAAGAGGCTGGGGTCGAAGCTCTGGGCGCGCGTCGAATTGAGGATGATGTCGATGCCGTCGAGCACGATATGGGCGGCATCGCCGAAGGGCGCCAGGCTCTCGCCGAACTGCATCTCGGCATTCCTGACCAGTCTGACGACCTTGACGGTGCCGTCGATCGGATTGCCGGTGCCGGGCGCCGATTTGGCGCCGAACCGCAGCGGAATTTCCGCCCCCTCGCCCGCCGCAAAACAGATCTGCACCGCCATCGGATCCCAGATGGTGCCGACCGCCGCGCTGGTGACGCCGCGGGCCATCAGCTCGGCGAGGATGACGGTCGCATCGCCGGCCGTGCCGCCGCCCGGATTGTCCCAGACATCGGCGATGACCACGGGCCATGCGGTGGCGGCCATCGCGCGCGAGACCGCCTCCCTTTCGTCGATCTGCGGCACCATGAAGGTGCCGCGCTTGGAAAACAGTTCTAGGCCGAGATCGCGCGCCAGGGCCGCGCCCTTCTCCGGCTTGTTGTCGGTGACGACGAGCAGCTTCGTTCCCATTTCGGGAACGTCGCCGACCATGAAACCGTGGATCACCGAGATCGACAGGATCTCGGGATCGTCCTTCTCGATCCGCATGATCTTGTCGACGAAGGAACGCATCGGGTCGCGCGAGGTCGGGAAGACGTCGATCATCCGGCAGTCGAACACCGACATGACGGGCTTGACCCGGCCTTCGAGCGTGTCGACGGCAATGCGCCAGAGATCCTCGGCGCGGTCGACGAAATCGGTGTGCGGAAATTCCTTGAAATAGACGGCGAAATTAAGCGCGGCGACACGTTTTGCGGTGAGGTGGCTGTGCGGATCGAGCTCGGCGCAGATGAGGACATGGGGGCCGACGATTTCGCGCATGCGGGAGAGAAGATCGCCTTCCGTATCCTCATAGCCGGCTGCGACCATCGCGCCGTGCAGGCCCATGACGACGGCATCGACCGGCATGGCCGCGCGGAGCTGGCCGAGGATTTCGTCGCGCAGCTCTTCATAGGTCGTCCGGTTGACGAGGCCCGCCGGATCGGCCCAGGTGGCGGTGCCCTCGATCAGCTCCCAGCCCTTTTCTCTCGCGACGCGCCGGCCGACGGTGATCGGCGCGGTGCATAGCGTCGGTGTATCAGGGTGCTGGCCGGGCGGGGCATAAAGCGAGGCTTCGAATGCGCGACGATCCACGCAGATCGGGGAAAAGGTGTTGGTCTCGGTCGCCAGTGCTGCCGTGAATATGCGCAAGAAAGTGGCCTTCGTGTTGTCGGCCCCGCGTCACCCCATCGGGTTCGGCAGGTAGCCGGTGAAACCTGAGATCTTCCAGCGTCCCTGGTGCCGCCTGCAATAATAGAGCGTCTGCCATTGCAGGACATCGCGGGTGCCGTCGGCCTTGGTGATGCCGCCGTCGAATTTCTTGCGGACAAGCGCCGTGTCGCCTTCGATCTCGATGTCTTCGAGCGTCGTCGTGGTGAAGATCGCCGTGCGCGGATCTTCGGCGAAACGCTGCCCGGCAAAATCTCTCGCCTGCCTCAGCCACTCTTCGCGATAGGCCGAAAGCGAGGGAAAGGCGAGCCGCCACTTGTCGGGGTTCACCTCTTTGCGGCCGTCGATGCCGATGAAGCCTTCTTCGACGAAGTCATCTTCCACCATCGACCAGTCGGCGGCGAGAAAAGCGTCGATATCGCGCGAAACGAGCATTTCCCAGATCGCCTGCCGGGCGCTGTCCGAGGGAAAAGGGTTCTGAAAAGGATCGCGCATGTCTCCCCCGGATTGAAATTCTTTTCATAAATCGCGTTTTTCACTGGTCAAATTCTGCTTTCTATGGTCATTTGTCAACGTATCAAGAAAATAATTTGCAAGGACTTCAGCATGCCCATCAAGCGCTATGGCACGGTTCAAACGGGCGCCGGCGGCAAGACGTTGCCATTCGCGCGTGCGGTCGAAGCCGATGGCTGGCTTTATGTTTCCGGTCAGGTTGCGATGGAAGACGGCGAAATCATCGACGGCAACATCATCGCCCAGACCCACAAGACGATCGCCAATGTGCTGGAGATTCTCGAGGAAGCCGGCTACGGCGTCGAGGATGTCGTGCGCGTCGGCGTCTGGCTCGACGATCCGCGCGACTTCTGGACCTTCAACAAGATCTATCAGGAGTATTTCGGCGAACATCCGCCGGCACGCGCCTGTGTGCAATCGTCGATGATGGTCGATTGCAAGGTTGAGATCGACTGCGTGGCCTATAAGAAGAAGGACGCATAGCGAAAAATCGGTGGGAGTCGGTTTGGATATCTTTTCGACATTGCAGGAAGATAAGAGCCGGCTTTCTCCTTCGGAGAACCGCATCGCCGAAATCATCGTCAACGATTTCGAATTCGCGGTGAATGCCTCGATCATCGAGCTCGCCGAACGCGCCGAGGTTTCGCCGCCGACCGTCACGCGCTTCTGCCGCCGGCTCGGCTGCGAGAGCTTTTCCGATTTCAAGGTGCAGCTCGCCCGCACCGCCCATATCGGCGTGCGTTATCTGAAGCCGGAATCGAAGAGCACCGAACCGGCCGATGTTGCCCAGGATATCATCACCAAGGCGCAGAACGCGCTGTTTCTCCTGCATCGCTCGCTCGATCTCGCGGCGATCGAAGCGGCCGTTGCCCATATCGCCAAGGCCGACATGATCTATGCCTTCGGCTCGGGCGGCAATTCGTCGATGATCGCCGATGAGCTGCAGAACCGCCTCTTCCGTCTCGGGCTTCGCATCACCGCCAGTTCCGATCACAGCATGCAGCTGATGATGGCGGCGGCGGCCCGGCCGGGCGACGTGCTGATCGGCTCGTCCTTCTCCGGGCGCAATCTGGAGCTGGTGCGCGCCTTCGAGCTTGCCCGCCAGGCCAAGGTGAAGACGATCGCGCTGACCCAGACGGACAGCCCGGTTGCCAAGGCCGCCGAAATCGTCGTGCCGATCGACCTGCCCGAAGGCAACAATATCTATCGTCCGACCTCGACGCGCATCGCCTATATCGCGACGGTCGATATTCTCTCGAGCCTGGTCGCCTATGCCGTTCAGCCGAAGGCGACGACCACGCTGCGGCGCATCAAGCAGCAGCTCGTCATCCACCGCGACGGCGACGACCGGCAATTGCTTGGAGACTGAAATCCATGAGCGGGAGTCTGGGAAAATGACCCAATCGGCAGCCATCGTCACAGGGGCGGCGGGCGATATCGGCGCGGCGATCGCCGCACGTCTTGCCGAAGATCACGACGTCGTGCTGCTTGCCGACATCGATGCGGCGGCGGCGGCCGCCGTCGCTGCAAAACTCGGGCCGGCCAGCCGTTTCGTCGCCGTCGGCTGCGATGTGACCAGCGAGACGAGCATATCGGAACTGGCAAAACGCGCCGCCGAGGCCGGGCTGGTTCGAACCCTCGTCAACAATGCCGGTGCGGCACGCGCGACCAGCCTGCACGACACGACGCCGGAGATCTGGCGGGCGGACAATGCGCTCAATCTCGAAGCCGCCTTCTTGTGCTTCCGCGCCTTCGAGCCGATGCTGAAGGCGTCCAAAGGGTCTGTCGTCAATATCGCCTCGGTCAACGGCATGCATGTCTTCGGGCATCCGGCCTACAGTGCCGCCAAGGCCGGTCTGCTGCATTTCACCCGGCTGGTCGCCGTGGAATACGGCAAGTTCGGCATCCGCTCGAATGCCGTTGCCCCCGGCACGGTGAAGACGCAGGCCTGGGAAGCGCGCGCCGCCGCCAATCCCAACGTGTTCGAGGAGGCGCGCCGCTGGTACCCGCTGCAGCGCGTCGTCGATCCCCGCGATGTCGCCAATGCCGTGGGCTTCCTGGCCGGTCCGCTCGCAGCCGCCATATCAGGGGTCTGCCTGCCGGTCGATTGCGGGCTGACGGCAGGCCAGGCCGAACTGGCGCGAACTTTCTCCCAATCAGAGCATTATTGATCAGCCGCTCCGATCTTCGAGCGCACAGACAGCATGACAGACCTTCAGGACTGCCCGCCGCGGCCGCGCCCGCGAATCTTCCCATTCGATTGATGATGCGATGAGCCGCTTCTTTCCCGACGTCTTCCGCAATCCGGCGATCCGCGCCAGCATGATTGCCATTTTCACCTTCGGCATGGCGGGGGCGATGACCGCGCCCTATCGGTCGATCGTCGGCATTCGCGAACTGGGCCTGAGCGACGGGCTCTATTCCTTCCTCGCCTTTGCCTCGGCGGCGGTGAATGTGGTGATCAGCGTCCTGCTCGGCAATCTTGCCGACCGGCTCGGCGAATACCGTTCGGCGATGATCGGCGCGTGTCTGTTCGGCATCGTCGGCTACGGCATCGTTTATGCCTTTCCAAGCCCGGCGACCTTCATCGTCAGCGCGCTGCTGCCGCTGCCGATCTACGGGGCACTGAACTCGCTGCTGTTTGCCAATGCGCGCGCGGCGATGCAGGGCATGAGCCGCAGCGACATGGTGACGGCCAACTCCGGCGTGCGCGCGATGATCTCGCTCTCCTGGGTGCTGATCCCCGGCATAACGGGTCTTGTCCTCTCCGGCGCGTCGAGCATGCTACCGGCCTATCTCTTCGCCAGCCTCTCCTGTGTGCTGTGCCAGGGCATCATCCTCTTTGCTCTTCCGAAGCGCGCCGGAGCGATGATGGCGGAGGTTCGCCGTCTCACCTATTTCGAAGCGCTCCGCCAGGTGGTGTCGCCGCGGGTTTCGGCGCATATCGCAGGTGTCGCCCTGATCACCAGCACGCTGCATCTGAATGATGCGCTTCTGCCGTTGATCGCCACGGGCGCGGCGCATGGCCGGCTCAGCGATGTCGGCATTCTCGTCGGCATCGTCGCAGCGCTGGAGATCATCTTCATCATCGTCTGGTCGCGGATCGCCCGGAAGACCGGCCAGATGATGGCGCTGGCCGCCGGCACCATCATCTACGCGCTGTTTCTCGGCCTGCTCGGCTTTGCCTCCGCTCCATGGCACCTCTATGCGCTGACCCTGCTTGCCGGCATCGGTGCTGCGGCGATCATCAGCATTCCGATCACCTACCTGCAGGATCTCATTGGCGACCGGCCAGGGCTCGGCAGCGCGCTGATCTCCGTCAATGTCTTTGCGAGTGCGGGCATCGGTGCGCTGGTCTTCGCCGCCGGCACCTGGGCGATCGGTTATTCCGGAACCGCCATTCTGAGCGCAGTCACCGGCCTGTCTGGGATCACGATCCTCGGCCTGCTGCAGCGGCGCAATGCCGTTGCGCCTGCCGACGCCGAGGTTCAATAGGCGGCACGAAGAATGTGGCTTTCATCGCCACCCGTCTTGTGACAAGGGTGGTGAAGCTTATCCTTTGAAGGCGACATGAAGGCGATCTCCGGCACGAATCTCGAGCAGGCCAAGTCTCACAATCGGCGGGTGGTGATCGAGTTGATCCGCACGCACGGTTCTCTGTCGCGGGCGGCGATCGCCCGGATGACGGCTCTGACGCCGCAGACGGTGTCGAATATCGTCGAGGAGCTGGAGAGGTCGCATCTACTCGTCGCCGCCGAGGCGCAGAAGCTGGCGCGCGGCCAGCCGATCATTCCCTATTCGATCAATCCCGCCGGCGCCTATTCGATCGGCCTCGAGCTTGGCCGCCAGCGGGCGAGCGGCGTGCTGACCGATCTCTCCGGCGCCGTCTGCGCGCGCATCGAGCGCCATGTCGAACATCCTGATCCGCAGCGGGCCATGCCGGTCCTCCAGTCGATCGTCGAGCATCTCAGGCAGGCCTTCGCCTTCGATCAGCAGCGGCTGCTCGGCGTCGGCATCGCCCTGCCCGGCCGTTATGCCGAGGGCGGCACCACCTCTCTCAGCCCCCAGAGCCTGCCCGGCTGGCAGGGATTCCCCGTCGGCCACGAGCTGGAACAGCGGCTCAATGCGCCGGTGCTGGTCGAGAACGATGCGACGGCGGCGGCGATCGGCGAGCGCCTGCACGGTGTTGCCCGCGGCCTCGCCAGCTTCGTCTACCTGTTTCTGGCCGGCGGCGGCGGCATCGGTGCCGGCATGTTCCTCGACGGCCATCTCTACAAGGGCAGCCGCAACAATGCCGGCGAGATCGGCCATATCATCGTCGAGCCGCATGGCAGGCTCTGCAGCTGCGGCAAACGCGGCTGCCTCGATCGTTATGTCTCGCCGTCGGTCGCCTACGACTTCATGGGCATCGCCAACACAGCGGAACTGTCGCCCGACGCGCTCGACGCGCTGATCGACAGGGGCAGCGACGGGCTGGACGCCTGGCTCGACCAGGCCGTCCAGCCACTGCGGCAGACCGTCGATTTCCTCGAGCTCGCTTTCGATCCTCAGACCATCGTGCTCGGCGGCAGCCTGCCGACATCGCTGATGCGCCGGCTTGCCGACCGGCTGGAGCCGCTGCACGATCCGATCGACCCCGGCCGGCAGCGGACGGTGCCGCGCGTCATGATCGGCATGACCGGCAAGGATACCGCCATCCTCGGCGCCGCGGCCCTGCCGATCTTCTCCGAAACCAATCCGCGCTTCGACGTGCTGCAGAAGCCGGTCGGCTAAACGGTCAGGGGATATTTTGGTTTAGTGAAAGTATTTCTGAAGAAAAATCATGTAAAGTATCATCGGTGAGGAGGCGATGGTGGTTATTTTGAGAAATTTACGCCTTAGTGATAGATACTCTGCGGCAATCTCCGGCGGACAATCGGGGTGGCCATAGGCTATCCCCGTGAAAATAGTTCCGGCGTGGTAAGTTATATTCCCGATGCGGGCAGCGCGTGCGGCGAGCATTTCGTTACGCACATAAAAGTAAGCGGTTAGCGCGCAGACGATGACAAGATCAATTCCCAGCGTGACGCGGATCGCAAAGTTGATTTCACCGTGCGTCATTCCTTGCCCTGGCCCTTAAAAATCGCCAACATATACTCGCAGCATCTCGCGAATTTTTCCTCACGCAAGTGGAATGAGGCGTTCTCGTCTGCTTCCCCTTCTACGACATTGAATGTGGTTAACGGATCGTAAGACCCAAGTGTCTTGCGAGCGCTTCGAAGTATTCCCATGACTTGCCCGACGGCTTCGTCCAGCCGGTTTCGGCGGGCCCTGAGATGCACGGGAAGTCGACGGTCGAAGACGGCGCGATCCACCTGAAGATCGCGACGCGCTTAGCGCGCCTCGCCCGTCCTTCAGCCGCGGGCCGGCAGGCTCGTATCTGGTTGCGGCGACCGCCGCGCGAGAGGCCGCGCAAAGATGATCACGTTCCCGAGCAGCGTCAGCGCCAGCCCGATCAGGCCGAGGCCGGTCCAGTGGTAGCCCTCGAAGACCGTCGACAGCGACAGGGCGACGATCGGGAACAGCACGGTGGCGTAGGCCGCGCGTGAGGAGCCGATGCGCGACACCAGCATGAGATAGGTTGTGAAACCGATCACCGATCCGATGGCCGAGAGATAGAGCAGCGCGGCAAGATAGGTGACGCCCGATGGTGCCACGATCGGAGTCCGCGTCACGGCAATCAGCACGAGGAGGACGATCGCGCCATAGGTCATGCCCCAGGCATTGGCGGTCAGCGGTGAGATTCCGGCCGCGCTGTTGCGGCGCGATGCCATATTGCCGAGCGAGAAGAACAGCGTGCCGAGCGCTGCAAGCCCGATCCCTTTCAGCGTGCCCATATCGAAATCGACGACAACCTCCTCTCCGAACAGCAGGAGAAGGCCGGTTGCGCCGAGCGCCGCTGCGAAGAGCGTGCGGCCGGTAATGCGGTCGCCGAAGAGGAGGCGCGCATTGACGGCATTGTAGATCGTCGCGAGCGAGAAGATCACCGAGATCAGCCCTGAAGGAATCGAGCCGGCGGCGTTGTAGAAACAGATGAAATTGAGGCTGAACAGGCAGAGCGCTTGCGCCAGGATGAAGGGTTGATCGCGCAAGGCGGGGAGCTTGAGCCGGCGAATGGCAGCCAGGATGGCGACGAAGATCATGGCGGCAAGCGCAAATCTGTAAAAGACCGAGACCAGCACCGGCACGGGACCCACCTGCATTGCAATGGCGATCCAGGTCGTCCCCCATATCAGGACGGTCGCGATGAAAAGAACGGCATTTGCCATGGAGGTGTCCTCTTTTTCCCCACGAATAGGCAAACCGTGAGCAGGTCTCTTGCAGATTCTTGCTATGAAATCGATGTGCCCGGACTTCCCCCCTCGCCATCTCAGGGGTCCCCCCGTATTATTCTGAACGCGTGCCCAGCTGTGAGATAGAATGAGTGAACGATAGCCGCCTCTCGGTTTTCAGGTTTTTGTCCGCCTCTCCCACTGCGCGGATGTCACAGTCGATCGATCTCGGTTTCGGGCGATCGGCTGCCATCTGGAGCAATGCGCATGACAGGATGAGCTATCAGCGGCCGGACGGTCATACGTTCAGTCTTTATCTGAGCGGCGGCGCCGGAACGCGTCGGCTGGATGGCGGCCCCGACGCGCGCGGCCGTCCTGGCGTGCTGTGCATCATGCCGCAGGGGCATTCGTCCGAATGGGAGATCACCGACTTCCTCGAATTCGTCCATCTGTATATTCCCGACGATCAGATGCGGCGGATGTTTGCCGAGACGTTTGACCGCGATGCGCGGCTCATGGCTCTTCCGGAAGTGACCTTCGACGATGCCCCCGCCTTGGCGCTGAGGCTTCGGCAGATGACGGAAGCGATGTTGGCGGGCGGGCATCTGCTGGCCGAAGAAGCGATGACGCAGGCGATCCACGATCTCTTCGTTGATCCGCGTTATGGAGGCATGCGTGCCTGTACGATCAGCGGCGGGCTCGCGCCGCATGTGCGGCGCCGAACCCTGGATTATATCGAGGCCCATCTTGGCGAGACGATCCGCCTGCAGGATCTGGCTGAGATCGGCCAACTCAGCGCCTTTCATTTTCAGCGGATGTTCCGGGCAAGCTTTGGCGTGTCGCCGCATGGCTGGGTGGCGCACCGTCGTGTCGAGCGCGCCAAATCGATGTTATCAGACATGGAGCCGATCGCGCAGATCGCTTCGGCCTGCGGCTTCAGCAGCCAGAGCCACATGACGCGGGCCTTCAAGCAGGGCACAGGTCTCACGCCCTCGGCCTACCGGCAGCGGCAGTAACGCCGGCGCTCAAGATTCCTGCAGCCCGTAAAGCAGCGGCATCAGCCCAGCGAGCGCCTTGAAGCGGTCCCATGACTTTGCTGATGGTTTGGTCCAGCCGGTTTCGGCAAGCCCCGAGATGCGCGGAAAAACGAGGCGGTCGAAGACGGCGCGGTCCGTCATCGGTTCCGACCAGATGCAGGCCTGGATGCCGAGCAGCTTCTGCTTCTGCGCCGCCGTCCAGCCACTGAGCGGATCGAACTTATAGAGCTTTTCCGCATCGGAATTCCCCGCCCAGCTGGCGCCCGGCTCGTCCCAATCGGGCCTCAGCGCCATGTCGAGGTAATAGACCTGGCCGGGGCAGACGACCATCTGATAGCCGCGTTCGGCGAGCTCGGCCGAGACCTCGACATTGCGCCAGCTGCAGAGATAGCTCTTCTCCTTGTCGATGACGTCGCCGTGCGCCGCCTCCTCCCAGCCGCCGGTGATGCAGCCCTTGCTCGCCAGGAAACGCTGAACGCGCTCCAGGAATTCCGCCTGCAGGATCGCCGCGCCGGAGCCGTGGATATCGTCGGCGCCATGCGTGTTGGTGACGACGTTCAGCCGCTTGGCATGGGCATCGGCAACCGCGTCGCCGGCGACATCCCGCAGGCGCGCGAGCGCTGCCGGCGAGCCGGACCACGCGCCGAGCGGCACCTCGTCGGCGCCGAGATGGATTGTTTTGAACGGAAAGAGCTCGATCAGTTCGGCAAGGATCGTCTCGACGATCTCGTAGGTCTGCTCGCGGGCCGGATTGATGCAATTGTCGGGAAAGCCCTGGACCGAGTAGTAGCTGCCTTTCTCGGCCGGATCGCGCAGCTCCGGGATCGCCTGCTGCATGGCGTAGCAATGGCCGGGCATGTCGATCTCGGGCACGATCTCGATGCCGAAGCTCTTCGCATGGGCGACGATCTCGCGGATGACTGACTTGGTGTAGTAGCCGCCGGTGCGGGCCGGGCTCGACCCGAGCAGCGGCGGCACGGCAAGGCCGTGGCCGCGCCAGGCGCCGATCTCGGTCAGGGCGGGATAAGCGTCGATCTCGACGCGCCAGGCCTCGTCGTCGGAAAGATGCCAGTGGAAGCGGTTGAGCTTGTTCCAGGCAAGCACCGCCAGCAGCTTCTTGACTTCGGCGGCGCCATAGAACTGGCGGGCGACATCGAGGTGCAGGCCGCGCCAGCCCATTGCCGGCTCATCGACGATCTCGCCGGATGCGGGAAATTGGAAAACGCCGGGATGCAGCCTGGCGCCGCGCCAGATCTGGCCGAGTGTGACGAGGCCATAGAGAAACCCGGTGCGGCCGCTCGCCTCAATGGTCAGCCTCTCCTCGTCGAAGCTCAGCCGATAGGCTTCGGGACCGAAGCCGGCGGCATCCTGCAGGATGACCGGCACTGCGCCTTCCGCCTCGCTGCGCACGATGCCTTCGACGGCGAAGAGATGGTCGACCAGCGCCGCGAAGCCTTTCGCCGCCGCCTCCCCTTCGCTGCTCTGCGCCCGCGGGGCAAACCCGGCCGGCAGCGGCCGGCGCGAGGCGACCGCGACATGGTTCGGCCAGGGAATGACCGAGATCTGAACGGGCGCATTGGCGGGAACCGGATAGATCTCGGCGCCACGCTTCAGGCCCGCGTTGCTGACCGAAGAGCGCGTCGGCTCGACGCCGAGCACGATGGTGCTGCCATCGGCAAGCGCGAGATAGGCGCTCGTCGCACCGTCCGTCCAGTGGCGGAACTGCCAGCTCAGCGCATAGACGGAGATTGTCCAGGTCTCGCCGGCGCCGAGAACGAAACCGGCCGGCGGCTGGAATTCGGTGAAATTGGAAAGCCGCTTTGAGACCGTCGCGCCTTCGACGCGTCCGGCCGGATCGACGCGGCCGGGGCCGCTGACGCAGAGGGAAAAATTCGAAAGCGGTTCGCTGCCGAGGTTCTTGAGGCGCAGGACATAAGAGAATTCCTTGCCGTCGGCGGGCGGGTTCCAATGGGTTTCAAGCCGCAGGGCGTTCGGTCGCGGTGTCGACATCATCACTCTTCCTTCAAGGGAAACCAGGCTTCGAGCGTACCGGCACCGGCGCCGGGATCACAGTGCGATTTGAAGTCAATCAAATTGATTTAATAGTGATAGTCGGTTTTTCGCCGGGGCGTCAATCGGCGGCGCGGAATTTTTGCCGCCGAGCTCGAGACCAGTTCTCGCCGCCGATCGGCAGACAAGCTCCCTTCTTCGACGTGTCGCAATTCAGAAAAATTTCGGCTCACGCCATCGCGTTAACCATTAAGGTACTTTTAAGTACGATAATTAACCCAACGATGGCGAATTGATCGCAAACACGGGGTCAATAAGCATGAGGCTGCTCGCCACGGCCGGGATGTGTCCCGGGTTTCACCATATTCAACCTCCGAAGCAGGCGAACTCCAATGACGAGCATCAATACGAACAATTCCGCAATGGCTGCCCTTCAGACGCTGCGCAGCATCAATTTCAATCTCGAAACGACACAGAACAGTGTCTCGACCGGCTATCGGGTCGACACCGCATCCGACAACGCCGCCTACTGGTCGATCGCCACCACGATGCGCTCCGACAACAAGGCGCTGTCTGCCGTCTCCGACGCGCTCGGCCTCGGCGCGGCAAAGGTCGATACGGCTTACACGGCGATGGACAGCGCGATCGACGTCGTCGACGAGATCAAAGCCAAGCTGGTGGCGGCGACCGAAGACGGCGTCGACAAATCCAAGGTCCAGGAAGAAATCAGCCAACTGCAGGAACAGCTGATGAGCATTGCCCAGTCGGCGTCCTTCTCGGGCGAGAACTGGGTCGCCGGCGCCGACGGCACCAAGAGCGTCGTATCCTCCTTCGTCCGTGACGGCTCCGGCGCCGTTTCCGTCAAGATGACGGATTACGTTCTCGATACCAGCTCCACCGGCAACGTGCTGTTCGGCATGAACGGCGGCTCGATCGAAACCTCCACGGGTATCCTCGGAACGGCGGATGCAAACGGCGATTCCGTCTACTCGCTCGACATCACCAACTTCACCACCGGTCAGATCCAGTCGGCGCTGACGACCATCGAATCCGCGCTCTCGGCGATGACGTCGGCCGGTGCGCAACTGGGTTCGATCTCGACCCGCATCGATCTGCAGGAAGACTTCGTCGGTGCGCTTTCGGATTCGATCGACTCGGGCGTCGGCCGGCTGGTCGATGCCGATATGGAGGAGGAGTCGAGCAAGCTTTCCGCCCTGCAGACGCAGCAGCAACTGGCGATCCAGTCGCTGTCGATCGCGAATTCCTCGTCCCAGAACATCCTGTCGCTCTTCCGCGGCTGATCCTGGTCGATGCAAAGGGAGCCGGGCGCATAGAACGCCCGGACCATATTCGCTGATCGAACCCCGAGCCTGGCCTTCCCGGCCAGGCTCGGTTGTGTTTCGATCTTATGCAATCTCTTGGCGTGTATTGGCGGCTCAAGGATGCCGCAACATTTCCAATCCCCCTTGGTCCGAAAACCAATTCCGGTTTTCGAGCCGATGCGCTAGATATACCCACCAATGCAGAAAGATGCGGCGCAGGCGGGATCATCGCATGTCGGAACGACCTGAAGCTGCTCGCCCTGACGGAACGCCTGCCATCGTCTGGCTCGGCTTCCTGGCCATGTGCGTCGGCATGTTCATGGCCATCCTCGACGTCCAGGTGGTGGCGACGTCGCTGCCGACCATCCAGTCGGCGCTCGGCATCGATCCGGATCAGATGAGCTGGATACAGACGGCCTATCTCATTGCCGAAGTGATCGCGATCCCGCTCACCGGCTTGCTGACGCGGCTGCTGACGATGCGATGGCTGTTCGTTGCCGCCATCACCCTGTTCGTGATTGCCTCGGCCGGCTGCGCCGCCAGCGGCAGTTTCGGCACGCTGGTCGCCTGGCGGGTGCTTCAGGGCTTTTCCGGCGGGACGCTGATCCCCTCGGTGTTTTCGGCCGTGTTCATCCTCTTCTTCAACGAGCGACAGGCGCTAGCGACGACCATCGCCGGCGTGCTGGCGGTGCTGGCGCCGACCATCGGCCCGATCGTCGGCGGATGGCTGACCGAAACCTATTCCTGGCACTGGCTGTTCCTGATCAATATCCTTCCGGGCATTGCCTCGGCAGTCCTGGCGGCCCGCTTCCTGCCGCGGCAGGCGGCCGACCCGTCCGAACTCCGGCATCTCGACGCGCTGTCGCTTGTCCTGATGGCGACGGCGCTGACGAGCCTGGAACTCAGCCTGAAAGAGGCGCCGACCAGCGGCTGGACGTCGGCCTATGTGCTGAGCCTGCTGGCGGTCTGTCTTGTCTCGGGAGGCGCGTTCATCGGCCGGACGCTGCGCCGGCGCCGGCCGATCGTCGATCTCGGCAACTTCGCCGATCGCAACTTTCTCGTCGGCTCGGTCCTGAGTTTCGTGCTTGGCATCGGCCTTTTCGGCTCGGTCTACCTGATGCCGGTCTTTCTCGCTTTCGTCCGGGGCCACGATGCCCTTGAAATCGGCATGACGATGCTGGTCACCGGCATCGCGCAGCTGATCACCGCGCCGGTCGCGGTCGCGCTGGAGAAGCGCATGGATGCGCGGCTGCTGTCGGCTGTCGGTTTCGCCCTGTTTGCGATCGGTGTCGGCATGAGCGCCTTTCAGGATCCGCGGTCGGATTACGATGCGATGTTCTGGCCGCAGATCGTGCGCGGCGTCGCCATCATGTTCTGCCTGCTGCCGCCGACGCGGCTGGCGCTCGGCACGCTGCCGGCCGATCGCATTCCCGATGCCAGCGGGCTTTTCAATCTGATGCGCAATCTCGGCGGCGCCATCGGCATCGCGCTGATCGACACCATCATCTACACCCGCTCCGAACCGCTGGGCCAAGATCTGTGGGCGCGCCTTCAGGCCGGCGAAATCGAGGCGGCGACATTCGTCGGTGCACCGCTTCAGACGATATCAGGACATAGCGGCAGCTTCGATGCCGATACCACGGCGCTGCTCGACCCGCTGATCCAGGCGGCGGCAATCGTTCAGGCGATCAACGAAGCCTGGATGGTCGTCGCCATCCTGACCAGCTGCGCCCTGTTGTGCGTACCTTTCGCCAGGCGTCCGGAGTCGGGGTGACGAGCGTCACGACCGCTTGTCGATCTGCCGACCACCGGTAAGATTTCTCTCAATCTTTTTGCGCCATCCTCTGATTCCCTCTGATCAATCGACGAGATCTCAATGGCCCCCAACCGGACGCGCAGTTTGCAGATGCCACGACGTGAAGAGCTTGGCCTCTTTACGATCAGCAACGGTTCCGGCCTGTCGATATCGGCGCTGCCGAACGGAACGTTATTTGCCATCGAATATGCCGACGACAAGGGGGCGGTGCAGATCAACCAGATCCAGGGCTCGCCGCTCATCGGCGGCATCGGCCGCCTTTACCTGCGCGTCGGCGGCGCCCGCCCCGATGTCGTCGAGATCGTCGGGCCGCGTGCGAGAGGCAGTTTCGCCCATGATGCGGCGAGCTTTTCCTGGAGCGGCGAGACAGGCGATGTCGCCTATGACGTCCGCCTCGCCCTTCACCGCTCTGAAACGGCATGGTTCTGGCGGGCCTCGATCCGGCATCTGAAAGAGGGAACGCTGCCGGCGGATCTGGTGCTGATCCAGGATGTCGGCCTCGGCGACCGCGGCTTTCTGATGAACAGCGAGGCCTATGCCTCGCAATATGTCGATCACCACATCGCCGACCACAAGGCCTACGGTTGCGTTGTGATAAACCGGCAAAATCTCAAACAATCAGGCGCCCGCAATCCCTGGCTCGCGCAAGGCTGCCTCGACGGGGCTGTCGGCTATGCCACCGATGCGATCCAGCTGGTGCAGGCAAAGGATCGGCTCGACGACCTGCTGGTCGGTGCATTCGGCACGCGGCTGCCGAGCGAACGGCGGCAGCAGGAGACGGCCTGCCCTGCCCTGCAATCGAGACCGCTCTCGGTCGCATCCGATGGCGCGACGGCGAGTTTTTTCGCCCTGTTCGCCGCCGATCATCCGAAGGCGTCGAGCGATGCCGATCTTGCGCGGCTCGACGGCATCGCGCTGCCGGACGAGGCGGCCGCTCATCCGGAGGCGGCAGCACAAGTCCGCAGCCTGCTCCAGGACGCTTCTCTGCTGGAGGCCGAGCCGCTCGACAAAAAGACGATCAACCGGCTCTATCCCGAGCGCCGCCTGGAAGAGCGCGGCCACGGAAAACTGCTCTCGTTTTTCGTGCCGGACGGCGTGCTCAACCGCCACGTCGTGCTGCGCGACAAGGAGCTCATCATTACGCGGCGCCACGGTGCGATCGTCCGAAGCGGCCAGAACATGCTGCTGGATGATGCCACACTCGCCGCCACCTGCTGGATGCAGGGCATTTTCGCCGCGCAGCTGACGATCGGCAACACCTCCTTCCACAAGCTCTTTTCCGTCTCGCGCGATCCCTACAATCTGACGCGCGCCAGCGGGCTGCGCATCATGGCCGATCTCGGTGTCGGCTGGCAGCTTCTGGCGGTGCCCTCGGCCTTCGAGATGGGGCTGAGCGACTGCCGCTGGATCTATCAATGCCCGGGGCGCACGATCATCGTCACGGCTGTCGCCTCCGGCGCGGATGCGGCAATGCAATGGAGCGTCTCCGTTCACGGCAAGCCGTGCCGCTTCCTGGTCTTCGGCCATGTCGTGCTCGGCGAACGTGAATATGACGCGGGCGGGCAGATCGACTTCGACCCTTCGCGCAAACGCATCTCCTTCCGGCCCGACGCCGCCTGGCTCTGGGGCGAGCGTTACCCTGATGCCGTCTATTGGCTAGTGAGTTCGACGCCCGATGCCATCGACGAGATCGGCGGCGACGAACTGCTCTATACCGATGGTCTGGCGCGCAACGGCGCTTTCGTGGCGCTGCGCTCCCGGCCGACGCAGTCCCTCTCCTTCGCCGTCGTCGGTTCGATGACCGATGCTGAAGACGCCGAGCGGCTGGCGCGCCGGTATGAAGTCGGCGTCAGCGATGAGGCCATGCTCGCGCCGGCATCGACATTCTGGCGCAAGGCCGTGCGCGGCATGGGGATCGACGACGCGTCGCCCGATCTTGCCGCCCAGGCGACCCTCCTGCCCTGGCTTGCCCATGACGCCATCGTGCATCTGAGCGTGCCGCACGGGCTGGAGCAATATACCGGCGCGGCCTGGGGCACGCGCGACGCCTGCCAGGGGCCGATCGAATTCCTGCTCGCCTATGAGCACGACCGCGAGGCCAAGGCGGTACTGAAAACGGTCTTCAGCGAGCAATACCTCGAAAAAGGCGACTGGCCGCAATGGTTCATGCTGGAGCCCTATGCCAATATCCGGGCGGGTGACAGCCACGGCGATATCGTCATCTGGCCGCTGAAAGCGCTCTGCGACTATGTCGAAGCGACCGGCGACCTCGCCGTTCTCGACGAGAAAGTGTCCTGGCGCGACGAAAAGACCATGCAGAAGGCGCCGAAAGCCGATACCATCGCCATCCATGTCGAGAAGCTGCTCGATACCGTCCGCGAACGTTTCATCCCGGGAACCCATCTGATCCGTTATGGCGAGGGCGACTGGAACGATTCCCTGCAGCCGGCCGATCCGCATCTGCGCGACTGGATGGTCAGCAGCTGGACCGTCGCCCTGCTCTACGAGCAGATTGTCCGCTATTCCGCCATCCTGCGTCGCCTCGGCCGAGGCGAGGAGGCAAAGTCCTTCAGCAAGATCGCGATGGCGATGCGTCGGGATTTCAACCGTCATCTCGTCCGTGACGGCGTCGTTGCCGGCTATGGCATCTTCGATCCCGCTCATGACGGCGTCGAATTGCTGCTGCATCCGACCGACACGCGCACCGGCCTCTCCTTCTCCCTGATCGCGATGACGCAGGCGATGCTCGGCAAGCTGTTCACGCCGGCGCAGAGGCGCGATCATATGCGGCTGATCGAGAAGCATCTGCTTTTCCCCGACGGCGTCCGGCTGATGGAAAAGCCCGCGACCTATACCGGCGGACCCGAGGCCTTGTTCCGCCGGGCCGAATCCTCCTCCTTCTTCGGCCGCGAGATCGGACTGATGTATGTGCATGCGCATCTGCGTTATTGCGAAACGCTTGCGCTCGACGCTGCGGTGGACGCGCTCTGGAAGGCGATTGCCGTCGTCAATCCGATCGCCGTCACGGCGGCCTTGCCGCATGCGTCGCTGCGCCAGCGCAACACCTATTTCAGCAGCAGCGACGCGGCCTTTCCTGACCGCTATCAGGCGGCGGACGATTGGGCGCGCCTCAAGGCGGGCAAGATCGCGGTCGACGGCGGATGGCGCATTTATTCAAGCGGGCCCGGCCTTTATACCAGGAGCTTCGTGGAAAATATCCTCGGCTTCAAACGACGCTTCGGTCGGCGCCGGCGCAAACCGCTTCTGCCGGCGGCGCACGCCGCGGTCGATCTGAGGACGGATCATGCCGCCTGGCGGCGGTTGATGAAGCCGAAGCCACAGACGTAACGAAGACGGTCAGGATGGCTCTGTCGCGTCGCGCAGTTCTTCGAAGCGCGCGGCGCTCTTCGACAGATGGGTGCGGATGGCGCGGCGCGCGGCCGCTTCGTTGCCGTCGCGGATCGCCGCGAAGATGGCGTGGTGTTCCCGGCGCATGCGGGCGGCATGGCGCTGGCGCTCGAAAGCCGTCATCTTGTCGAGGCGCGCCCATTGGCGCGGCACCATGATGTCGCCGAACGTGTCGAACAGGCGGCTGTAATAGGAATTCTGCGTCGCGACCAGGATCGACCGATGGAAGGCGTAGTCCTCCTGCGCGCCGTATCCGCCCTTTTCCAGCGCCGTGTCGAGGGCATCGAGACGGTCCTGCATGCGCTCGATATCCTCCGGCGTGCGCCGCAGCGCGGCAAGACCGGCGGCTTCATATTCGACCCCGATGCGCAGCTCCAGCACGCGCAGAACCTCGTCGATCGACTGCAGGTCGTTGGGAATGATCGAGAAGGAACGCGGATTGGGATCGTTCGAAACGAAAGCCCCCAGGCCCTGATGCGTGGTGATCAGGCCTTTGGCGCGGAGCGTGGCGAGCGCCTCGCGCACGATCGTTCGGCTGACGCCGGTCGCGGCCATGATCGCCTGTTCGGTCGGCAGGCGCTGGCCGGGCTTCAGGTCGCCGGATTCGATCTGCGCCATCAGCGTATCGGCAAGGCTGCTGCGCAGGTTCGGCGGCTGGCGATTGGTTGTGAAGAGCGCGTTGTCCTTATCCGTCATTCCCGATCGAAATCCTGCCTGTCGAGGTGGCGGCGGCGACCGCTACCCCTGTGCTAACGCATGCCGGCCGGAAAGGCAAAACGACGGGCGGCGCGACAGCTCTATACCGGTCATCCGGCGAGGTGGATCACCGCGCCAGCCAGCCGCCATCGACGGGCAGCACCGTGCCATGCACATAGTCGGATGCCGACGACGCCAGGAAGACGGCCGCACCGCCGAGTTCATCAGGCTTCCCCCAGCGCCCGGCCGGAATGCGGGCGAGGATAGCGGCATTGCGATCCGGATCCTCGCGCAGCGCCGTCGTGTTGTTGGTGACGAAATAACCCGGCGCGATGGCGTTGACGTTGACGCCCTTGCCGGCCCATTCGCAGGCAAGCAGCTTGGTCAGGCCGGCAAGGCCGCTTTTCGAGGCGGTATAGGACGGGATGCGGATGCCGCCCTGGAAGGACAGCAGCGAGGCGATGTTGATGATCTTGCCCCTGCCCTTGTCGACCATGTGACGGCCGGCCGCCTGCGACAGGAAGAAGGCCGTCTTCAGGTTGACGTCGATCACTGCGTCCCAGTCTTCTTCGGTGAAGTCGAGCGCATCGGCACGGCGGATGATGCCGGCATTGTTGACGAGGATGTCGAGGCCGCCGAAAGTCTGGATGGCCTCGGCGACGATCTCCTTGACCGGCTCGATCGTGCCGAGATCGGCCTTGATGACGTGGAAGCGGCTGCCCGCTTCCTTCACCAGTGCTTCGGTTTCGTCCATCGAGGAGCGCCCGACGGCGACGATCGAGGCGCCGGCCCCGGCCAGCGCCGCCGCGATGGCCTGGCCGATGCCGGTATTGGCGCCGGTGACGACGGCCGTCCTGCCGGAAAGGTCGAAGGGAATGGCCACGGCGCTCACCTCAGATCCGCAATGGCGATGTGATCCATGTCGGTGAAGCTCTTGTTGTCGCCGGCCATCGCCCAGATGAAGCTGTAATTCTTGGTGCCGGCGCCGGAATGGATCGACCAGGGCGGCGAGATGACCGCCTGTTCGTTGGCGACCAGCATGTGCCGGGTCTGCTGCGGCTCGCCCATGAAGTGGAAGACGCGCTGCTCGGCTTCGAGATCGAAATAGAGATAGGCTTCCATGCGCCGGTCATGCGTGTGGGCGGGCATGGTGTTCCAGACGCTGCCCGGCTCGATCATGGTGAAGCCCAGAGTGAGCTGGCAGGACTGGCAGACCTCCGGGTGGATGAACTGGTAGATCGACCGCTTGTTGGCCGTCGCCGCTTCGCCCGGCGTCAGGTGGCGGGCCTTTTCGCGGGTGAGCAGCACGGTCGGATGCCTCTGATGGGCGGGCGTCGAAACCAGATAGAACTTGGCCGGATTGGCGGCATCCGCGCTCTCGAACCTGATGTCCCTGGCGCCCTTGCCGGCGTAGAGGCAATCATATTTGGCAAGATCGTAGCTTACGCCGTCGACGATGATGCGGCCGGCGCCGCCGATGTTGAGGGCGCCGAGTTCACGCTCGGCAAGGAAGGTTTCCTGGCCGATCGCCGTCGGCGCCGTCAGCGTCAGCCCGGCGCCGAGCGGAGTGGCGCCGCCGATGACCATGCGGTCGTAATGGGAATAGGTCAGCCGGATCTCGCCGCCTTCGAAGATGGTTTCGACCAGAAAGTGACGCCGCAGCGTTTCGGTGTCGTAACCGCGCACGGCCTCGGGGTGGGAGGCGTGCCTCACATCGATCTGCATGTCAATTTTCCTTCAGCTTCATTGTCGTCAGGCAGTGCCGCTATTGCGGAAAGCGGGTCATCTCAGACGTTTTCCGCCGCGGTGGTATCCGTCTGGTTACATAGTTGTACGACAAGTTCGGTGTCAACAGCTTTGTCGGCGCTTGCTCGACGAGATACGAGGCCGTGGGGGCGTTGAAGCAGAACTGAGAACAGAGGAGGACATCACCATGGCAAGCGGCCGCATGCGGCGCGGTCCGTTTGTAGGTGGCCAAAACGAAAAAGCCTGCCGCGGGAGGAGGTGCGGCAGGCTTTCGAAAAGAACCGAACGACAGCTGGGAGGAGGAGTGCTGTCGTTCCCGCAGGCGACCCTGGGAGGAGGATGGGCGCCTGCATATCGAAGAGATGCGGGAGGAGGTGCATCGCTTCGATGGAAATAATCATACTTATTTTTTGCCCAGTCGATAGGCATTTCTTTGCAAGGCAGCCATGCATTATGCGAAATGCTCATGGCTGGCAGACGCCGCAAAAGCAAAGCGCCCGCTCGGGAGAAGCAGGCGCTGGGCAAGGCTCGAAGATGGTCGTCTGTCGAGCCGTTAGCGGCCGATGGCTGCACGGGCGATAGAGCGAATTTCGCCGCGGCCGATGCCGAGGTCGTCCAGTTCGCGCGTGGTCATACGGCCCAGTTCAGCGACCGTCTGACGGTACTTGCGCCAATTGTTGAAAGAGCGTGCTACGTTCATGATGATCCCCTTTCCGTGGGCTTTCGAAGCCTAGCTGCCAGTCCTTGGCGCTTCGTTCGCTTCGATGCGCTGTATATAATATGAGACCCGCGGTTGTTGCAGCGCCAATGCATCACTGCACCTATGCGGCGTTTGCATGGGTCGTGTCAGGGTGTTCAGGATCCGAACCGCTTCGCGGTCAAGGTTTGAAGCGATCGAAGGCCGTCAGCCGCACGGTTGGCGGGTCCGCCTCTCGCCATCTGTAGATTTCCGCGCGCAGATAGGAAAGCTCATCGTCGAGGTCGTCTTCGCCGACTTCGATCCACCAGGATTTCAGGCGGCCGTCGCTTCCGTCAGACCAGCGATAGCCTCTCGCCTTCAGATGGTCCTTCATTTCGAATGGACTGTGTTCGGCGAAAATCCGGATGCGCGAGCGCTGGCTGGCCCGGTAGAGCTCGGCAAAGGGGCTTTCACCCTCGCCTTGCTGGC
Organism: Rhizobium phaseoli; assembly: GCF_003985125.1. Taxonomy (GTDB): domain Bacteria; phylum Pseudomonadota; class Alphaproteobacteria; order Rhizobiales; family Rhizobiaceae; genus Rhizobium; species Rhizobium phaseoli. The sequence goes on along the minus strand of NZ_ML133568.1, from coordinate 389,987 downwards.
GGTCGAGGATTTCCAAGAGCGCGTGGCAGTCGTCCACCGCGCGATGGCCTTCATGGAAATAACCGGCCTGGCCGACGAGATAGCCGAGCTTGGTGCCCTCGAAGCCACGCGCGCTCCAGTCGATTTCCGCCACCGAACACGCCCAGGCCTTGCCGGTGAAGAGCGACGAGAAGGCCTCGCAGAACGGCCGGTCGAAACCGGCATTGTGGGCGATGATCAGATCGGCGGGTTCGATCAGAGCGCTGAGCGATCTGATGTCGATCACCTGTCCTTCGACCATCGCATCGGTAATTCCCGTCAGCCGGGTGACCTCGGGCGGGATCGGCCGCGACGGCTGCTGCAGGCCGCCATAGATGCCGACGATATCGCCGATTGCGCCGTCGTCGTCGAATGTAAAGGCGACGGCGCCGATTTCGATGATCTCGTCGCTGCGATGGTTGAGACCCGTCGTTTCCGTGTCGAGAACGACGCCGAGCCGCGAAAATTCCGACCGTCTGACCGAGGCGATCGGACGGCCGATCAGTTTCCTGAGAATGCGGTAGTTGCCGCTCTCTTCAAGCGCGCGGGCCATGTCTTCATCGGAGCGGGCGTCCAGCTGCGACGGCGGCCGGCGCGATGGAGCGCGCACCTTCGCCGCCGCCGGCGACGGCTTGGCAAACATGTCGAGTTGCGAATCTCTCTGCACGCTCATCGGAGCTATATGTCACGCAGGCGCGGTTTAATCCACCGCCCGCCGGGCGCTATACCCAGGCCTTGCCTTTCATGGACAGGAAAGTTTAGCTGGGCGTCAGCAGCCAGGGGAGAAGACATGCCCGGTGACAACGGCAATGGTTCCGACAAGGGCGCCGACAAGGACGTGGTGATCATCGGCGGTGGCGCCGCCGGCGTTGCCGCCGCCCGGCGCCTGCAGGCGATCCGTCCGGAGCTTTCCATCCTGTTGCTGGAAGCCGGCGACCGTCTCGGCGGCAGGGCCTGGACGGTCGGGCTGCCGGGAGCATCCGATGTCGCGCTCGATCTCGGCTGCGGCTGGCTGCACGGGGCGCGGACCAATGCCTGGACGGCGATTGCCGATGAGGTCGGATTGACGGTCGACCGCACACCGGCGCCCTGGAACGGCGGCCGGCGGCTGCAGCGGGACGAGGCGGACACCCAAGCCGCGCAAGAGGCGATCGGCGCCTATTTCGAACGGCTCGACAGCCATGACGGCGATGATACGGATCTGGCCGCAGCGCTCGAGCCCGGCAATCCCTGGAACGGCCAGATCCGGGCGATCGGCACCTATATCACCGGTGCCGAACTGGAACGCTCGTCGGTCGCCGATTACAACAGATACGATCCCGGCCCCGGCCCCGACTGGCGGGTGCGCGAGGGTTATGGAACCTTGATCGCGCTCTATGGCAGGCCGGTTCCGGCAAGGCTCGGCGTCAACGTCAGGGGCATCGATCACCGCGATGCCGGCCGCATCGGCATCGAGACGAACCAGGGGGTGCTGAGTGCCCGCGCCGTGCTGGTGACCGTTTCGACGAATATGCTTGCCGCCGAAAAAATCGCCTTCGACCCGCCCTTGCCCGATAAAACGCAGGCGGCCGCCCGTTTGCCGCTCGGCCTCGCCGACAAGCTCTTCCTCGGGCTTGCGCGTCCTGAGGCGCTGCCGGCCGATACCCATATGCTCGGCGCCATCAGCCGCGGTGCAACCGGCACCTATCAGCTCCGGCCGCTCGGCGCTGCTGTTGTCGAAGCCTATTTTGCCGGCGACCTCGCGCACGATCTGGAGCGGGAGGGCAGCGAGGCTGCCTTTGCTTTTGCCGCCGACGAGCTGGCGGGGCAATTCGGCGCGGATATCCGCAAGCAATTGTCGCTGGCGGCGATTTCGACCTGGGCCGCCGCACCCCATATCGGCGGCTCCTATTCCTATGCCGAACCCGGCGCCTCCGATCAGCGTATGGTCCTCGCAGCACCGCATGACGGGCGAATCTTCTTTGCCGGCGAAGCCTGTTCGCATTCGCGTTATTCGACGGCGCACGGCGCCTACGAGACCGGGGTTGCCGCAGCCGATCTGATTGCCGGCGCGTTTTCCAGAAATGCATGACTATCGCCGCTAGCGCGGCGGGCGGGAATATGTTTTCCCACTTGTGGCGGAGGCGGGATTGGTTATGCTGCCCTCGCCCCTGCTCTGGATGAGCCCCGGGCGCCAGACGTCACCCGGCGGCAGAGGCCGCCTCAAGCTCGATATTGTCATTGGATTGCGGAAGCCCCGGCTTCTACCCCGGCGATTTTGCGCGTCGGCTGCGGGCCTCCGCATCAGGAGGAAGACATGGATTATCGCAAGCTCGGTCCCAGCGGGGCCGTCGTTACCGCCTATTGCCTGGGCACCATGACCTTCGGCGCGGAGGCCGACGAGGCGGCCTCGCACAAGCTGCTCGACGATTACTTTGCCTGGGGCGGCAATTTCATCGATACCGCCGATGTCTACAGCGCCGGCAAATCGGAAGAGATCATCGGACGCTGGCTGAAGGCGCGCCCGACCGAGGCCCGCCAGGCGATCGTCGCCACCAAGGGCCGGTTTCCGATGGGCACCGGCCCCAACGATATCGGCCTGTCGCGCCGGCATCTCGGCCAGGCGCTCGACGATTCGCTCCGCCGGCTCGGCCTCGAGCAGATCGACCTCTACCAGATGCATGCCTGGGACGCGCTGACGCCGATCGAAGAGACGCTGCGCTTCCTCGACGATGCGATTTCGTCAGGCAAGATCGGCTATTACGGCTTCTCCAACTATGTCGGCTGGCACATCGCCAAGGCGTCGGAGATTGCCAAGGCGCGGGGTTATACGCGGCCGGTGACGCTGCAGCCGCAATACAGCCTGCTAGCGCGCGACATCGAGCTGGAGATCGTTGCCGCCTGCCAGGATGCCGGCATGGGCCTGTTGCCGTGGTCGCCGCTCGGCGGCGGCTGGCTGACCGGCAAGTACAAGCGCGACCAGATGCCGACCGGCGCCACCCGGCTCGGCGAGAACCCCAATCGCGGCAGCGAATCCTATGCGCCGCGCAATGCCCAGGAACGCACCTGGGCGATCATCGGCGCCGTGCAGGAAATCGCCGAAGCCCGCGGTGTCAGCATGGCGCAGGTGGCGCTCGCCTGGACGGCGGCGCAGCCGGCCGTCACCTCGGTCATTCTCGGCGCCCGCACGCCCGAGCAGCTGGCCGACAATCTCGGCGCCATGAAGGTCGAGCTTTCCAACGAGGAAATGGCCAGGCTCAATGAGGTCAGCGCGCCGCAGCCGCTCGATTATCCCTATGGCAAAGGCGGGATTGCGCAGCGCCACCGCAAGATCGAGGGCGGCCGCTGAGCCTTCCGGCCTCTGGCGTGACCGGGCTGTAGAATACGAAAAGCCGCCATGTTTCCATGGCGGCTTTTCGAAAAGTTGACCGGCGCTTCGCGGCGCCCTCAAGCGGCCTGCACGGCCGCGTTTAGCGGGATTTCGACGTCGATCTCGAGCGTCGAGACAAATTCGTTACGGTCGATCGTCACCTGCACCTTGTCATGGTCGAGTTCGACGTGCTTGGCAATCACCGCAAGGATTTCCTCGCGCAGCAGGGTGACCAGGTCCGATCCCGCCGAGGCGCGCTCGTGGGCGAGAAGCACCTGCAGGCGTTCACGGGCGGCGGGCGCGGTTCTTTGCTTGTTGAAGAGGCGGAAAATATTCATGCCGCCCTCCGTCCGAAAAGCTTGCCGAAAATATTGCGCTTTTCCTCGGGGATGGCGATCGGCAGGGTCTCGCCGGCGAGCCGGCGAGCGGCATCGAAATAGGCCATGGCGGCCGGGCTGCGGCTTTCGGCCAGCGTGACCGGCGCACCGACGTTGGAGGCGCGCAGCACATCCATGCTTTCCGGCACGATGCCGAGCAGCGGGATGGAGAGGATTTCCAGCACGTCGTCGACCTTCAGCATGTCGCCGCGTTCGGCGCGGTTGGCATCGTAGCGGGTCAGCAGCAGGTGCTTTTCCATCCGCTCGCCGCGTTCGGCCTTGGCAGTCTTGGCATCCAGCAACCCGATGATGCGATCGGAATCGCGCACCGACGACACTTCCGGGTTGGTGACGACGACGGCGACATCGGCATGGCGCATGGCAAGCGTTGCGCCGCGTTCGATACCGGCGGGGCTGTCGCAGATGATCCAGTCAAAATAGCGCTTCAAATCGTTGATGACGCGCTCGACGCCCTCGGCCGTCAGATTGTCCTTGTCGCGCGTCTGCGACGCCGGCAGCAGGAACAGCGTCTCCAGCCGCTTGTCGCGGATCAGCGCCTGGGGGAGCTTGGCGTCGCCCTGGATGACATTGATCAGGTCGTAGACGACCCGGCGTTCGGCCCCCATCACCAGGTCGAGATTGCGCAAGCCGACGTCGAAATCGACGACGACGACCTTTTCATTGCGTTGCGCCAGCGCCGCTCCCAATGCGGCGGTCGAGGTCGTCTTTCCGACCCCGCCCTTGCCTGACGTGACGACGATCACTTTCCCCATTTCTCTCTCCTTTGCCGTGCCGCAGTAATTCAAGTGTTACGCCGCGTCCTTTGCGCGTCTTTTGAAGACGCGCGGCGCTGTGGTCAGGTCAGTTTTTCCGCCATGATCGCATCATCTTCGAGCCAGAGCTGGACAGCCTGTCCGCGAAGATTGGGCGCCATGTCTTCCGCCATTTTGTAGATACCGTCGATGGCCACCAACTCGGCCTCGAGCTTGCGGCAGAAGATCCGCGCCGAGGCGTTGCCGATGGATCCTGCCATGGCGCGGCCGCGCAGCGCCCCGTAGATGTGGACCGAGCCGCCGGCGATGACCTCGGCGCCCGAGGCGACCGACCCGACGATGGTGACGTCGCCTTCCGGGAAGATCACCGATTGGCCGGAGCGCACCGGTTCGCGGATGACGATCGATTGCGTCGTTGCCGGGCGGATTTCGGGAGGCGCCGGTTTGCTCGACGATTCGACAGGCTCGCTTGCCTGAACCTCGATGTCGGAGGCGGAGCGGCCGCCTTTGAGCGCTGGCGGCATGCCCGCGCCGAGAAGGGAAGGCCGCGCGCCCTCGATGCCCATGATGCTGACATTGCGCTTGCCGAGCTCGGCAATGAGCTCCTTCAGCTGCGGCTTGTCGATCTGCAGGTCCGTCACGTCGAGCACGACGGGGCGTCCGAGGAAGAAGCCGGCCGAACGCGCGGCCAGATCGTCGAGCCTCGCCAGCCAATCGTCGAACGGAAGGTCCGGGGAGAGCATGACCGCCAGGAAAGAGCGGCCCTTGATGCGGATAGAGCGAGCGTCTGTTAGCACTTTGGTCATCTGTGTGAAGAAATCGTTGACCATGTCTACCGCCGACATGGTTAACAAAAAGTTAACGCAGCTTCGAAATTCCCTAACGCAATGTCGCTTCCATCAGTCGAAGATTTTGCTTAAGCAGATGAAAAGATTGAATTAATACGAAGAGTGAATAATCCTCATTTATGATCGGAATGAAGATCTGTTGCTCGGCGATCACGTCGACAGCATCACCGCGGTTCTTAGCGCTGCGTTAACCCTTCGGCGACTCACCCCGTGTGCTCGGAGGCGTCGCTTCCGGGGCTTCCGGGAGCGGCGTTATGGATCATGAGGACCTCTGAATGCGCGGGTGAGGAGCGGTGAGGCCATTTGCCTGCGCTGATCATTTTCGGCAATGACGGTGCAGAGCCGGTGATCTCATCCCTCCGCTGTTTCGCCCGCGATGCGCTTGACGGCATCAGCGGCCGCTTCGAGCAGTTGCTCCGACATGCCCTGATCGGTCATGATGCGAGAGATGGTTACGGCGCCCACCATGAGGGACAGGACGACCATGGCTTTGTCGTAGGGTTTCGCGCCGTCCGATGCCGGGATCAATTCGTCGAGAACCTGAAGATGCGCCTCGATGCCATTCTGGAACGGAAGTCGCACCTCTTCACTCTGGCGCGCCGCATCGGACCCAAGTGCTGCCAAGGGGCAGCCGTCACCCTTCTCTCCCTGGTGGCCGGTCGACAGATACATGCCGACAACCGCGGCGAAGGGATCGGCGCTTCCGGCGGCAACCTTCGACCACCTGCCAATGGCGCTCTCCATTGCTCGCCCAGAGGCCAGCGCCGCAAGATCATCCTTCGACGCGAACTGCTTGTAGAAGCCGCCTTGGGTGAGGCCGGCCCCTTTCATCAGATCCTTCAGCCCGATGCCGTCGAATCCATGCTCTCGGAAAAGCCGGCTTGCGACATTGATCACCGTTTCACGATTGGCCTCTGCTTGAGCGCGACTGACTCTCATTGCGATCTCCAATTAGATTTCATTTGACATCTATAGCAGAATTAGAGTTAGATCGCAATCTAATTCAGCCCGTCAATAAGGCTTACCGACATGAACCGCAAAATCCTCCTCGCCTCTTTCGGCCTTCTGGCAGCTGCCGGCGCCACGACGTTCGTGCTTTTCGGGGTTTCCTCGGAGAAAAGCGCGCAAGCCGCCGATCCGCGAATCGCGCCGCCATTCGTCAAACTGGTGGAAGCGAAGAAGCCGGAAACGGCCGAACGCACCTTTACGGGTACCATTGCCGCCCGGGTGCAGAGCAATCTCGGTTTTCGTGTGCCCGGCAAGATCATGCAGCGTTATGTGGATGTTGGCGAGCAGGTCAAGGCAGGCCAGCCTTTGATGCGCATCGATGAGACCGATCTGCGTCTCGCACTGACGGCGAAACACAATGCAGTGGTCTCCGCACAAGCTGTGTTGACCCAGGCGCAAGCAGACGAGAGACGCTACGCAGCGTTGGCGAAAAGCGGTTTGGCGGCGGCTTCGCCGCAGCGCTATGAACAGGCAAAGGCTGCGCTCGATACTGCAACGGCTCAACTGGCTGCAGCGGAAGCGGAGGCAAGGGTCGCTGAAAACGCCGCAACTTACTCTTTGTTGGTTGCCGATGCTGACGGGACCATTGTCGAAACGCTCGGAGAGCCGGGTCAAGTCGTGACGGCGGGCCAAACCGTGATCCGTCTGGCGCAGGCCGGTCCGCGCGAAGCGCTCGTCTGGCTTCCGGAGTCGTTGCGGCCGCAAATCGGCGAGATAGCCGACGCCAGCATCTACGGAAACGAGAGCCGGCAGGACAAGGCGCGGCTTCGGCAGATCTCAGATGCTGCCGATCCTCAGACCCGCACCTATGAGGCGCGTTGGGTTCTCGATGGCGCTGCAGCTTCGGCGCCGCTCGGTGCGACGGTGACGATCAGAATCGCCAGCAGCACTGGTCAATCGCATTCCGCGGTGCCGGTCGGCGCCGTCTTGGACGATGGCAGCCGAACCGGCGTCTGGGTCTTCGATGCGCAATCTTCGACCGTCCACTTCCGGCAGGTGAAAATAGAACAATTGGGTGAGGAGGTGGCGGTGGTTTCCAGCGTCAATGCTGGCGAGCCGGTCGTCGCACTCGGCGCCCATCTGCTGCAGGACGGCGCCAGCGTGCGCACCAAGGTGGGACAGGCAGAGGCGGCAAACTGATGACCTTCAATCTATCCGCACTCGCCGTTCGCGAGCGGGCCGTTACGCTGTTCTTCATCGTTCTCTTGGCCGCCGCCGGCGCCTATGCCTTCGTCAAGCTCGGGCGCGCCGAGGACCCCTCCTTCACCATCAAAACCTTGACCGTGACGACCGTGTGGCCAGGCGCGACTGCGCGCGAGATGCAGGATCTGGTCGCCGAGCCGCTCGAAAAGCGTCTCCAGGAACTCACCTGGTACGATCGTGTCGAGACGACAACGCGGCCGGGATACGCCTTCCTGACCGTCACCTTGAAGGACAGCACGCCGTCCACGGCCGTCGAGGAGGAATTCTATCAGGCGCGAAAGAAGCTTGGAGACGAGGCGCGCAACCTGCCCCGGGGCGTGCTCGGTCCCTTTGTCAACGACGAGTACTCCGATGTCAGCTTCGGTCTTTATGCGCTGAAGGCCAAGGGCATGCCGATGCGTGAGCTCGTGCGCCAGGCCGAGGTGATCCGCCAGGATCTTCTGCATGTGCCTGGAGTGAAGAAGATCAACATCCTGGGCGAGCGGCCCGAACAGATCTTCGTCGAATTCTCTTATGCCAAGCTCGCCACGCTCGGCATTTCAGCGCAGGATATCGCGGCCGCCTTGCAGCGGCGAAACACCGTGACGCCGGCGGGATCGATCGATACGCGCGGGCCGCAGGTCTTCATTCGCTTCGATGGCGCCTATGACAGCATCCAGGCGATATCAGACACGCCGATCGTCGCGGCCGGACGCACCTTGAAACTCTCGGATTTTGCCGAAGTGCGGCGCGGCTATGAAGATCCGGCCACCTATCTCATCCGCCATGACGGCGAGCCCGCCATCATGCTGGCCGCGGTGATGCAGCAGGGCTGGAACGGTCTGGAGCTTGGCAAGGCGCTGGAGGAAAGATCCGCGGCGATCGCCAAGACCCTGCCGCTCGGCATGACGCTCGCCAAGGTCAGCGACCAGGCCGTCAACATCGACGAAGCCGTGGGCGAGTTCATGCTGAAATTCGCCATGGCGCTCGGCGTCGTGTTGTTCGTCAGCCTCGTCAGTCTCGGTTGGCGTGTCGGTATCGTCGTGGCTCTGGCCGTTCCGCTCACCCTTGCCGTCGTCTTCCTCATCATGCTGGAAACCGGCCGGTTCTTCGATCGCATCACTCTTGGTGCGCTCATCCTGGCGCTCGGCCTCTTGGTCGACGACGCCATCATCGCCATCGAGGTGATGGTGGTAAAGATGGAAGAAGGGATGGATCGCATCAAGGCCGCCGCCTATGCCTGGAGCCATACCGCGGCCCCGATGCTGTCGGGCACGCTCGTTACGATCATCGGGCTGATGCCGGTGGGCTTTGCCCGGTCGACCGCCGGCGAATATGCCGGCAACATCTTCTGGGTCGTCGGCTTTGCCCTCATCGTATCCTGGATTGTCGCGGTGATCTTCACGCCCTACCTCGGCGTCAAGATGCTGCCGGCGATCAAGCCGGTCGAAGGCGGCCATCACGCCATCTACAACACCCCGAACTACCGCCGCCTGCGGGGGATGATCGAATTTACCGTGCGCCACAAGTTCGTCACCTGTGCGGTGGTTGCCATCGTCATGGGGGTCTCTGTCGTGGGCATGGGATCGGTAAAGCAGCAGTTCTTCCCGACGTCGGATCGTCCGGAGGTTTTGGTTGAAGTCCGCATGCCTGAAGGGACCAGTATCGAGACGACGGCCGCCACGGTCGGGAAGCTCGAAGACTGGCTGCAACAGCAACCGGAAGCGAAGACAGTGACGAGCTATGTCGGTCAGGGCGCTCCCCGCTTCTTCTTTGCCATGGCGCCCGAGTTGCCGGATCCGTCCTTCGCCAAGATCGTCGTGCTGACCCCTGACGCTCACACGCGCGAGGCTTTGAAGCTTCGCCTGCGCGCGGCCATATCGGATGGGCTTGCTCCGGAGGCCTATGTCCGCGTCACCCAGCTCGTATTCGGTCCCTATACGCCGTTTCCGGTCGAATTCCGCATCATGGGGCCTGACACCGACCAATTGTACCGGCTCTCCGAAAAGGCCCTGGAGATGATGAAGAGCGTGCCGGATGTACGTCAGGCAAACCGTGATTGGGGCAACCGCACACCGGTCGTGCGCTTCGTTCCAGATCAGGAACGGCTGGGCCTGATCGGCCTTTCGCCGGCGGAGGCAGCCCAGCAGATGCAACTGCTGCTGAGCGGGATTCCGATTACCGAGGTTCGCGAGAATATTCGCAACGTGCCTGTCATCGCACGCAGTGCTGGCGACAACCGGCTTGATCCGTCGCGATTGGCAGACTTCTCATTGATGAGCCGGGACGGCCGACAGGTTCCGCTCGATCAGATCGGTCATTCCGAGATCCGGTTTGAAGAGCCTATCCTCAAACGTCGCGACCGCACGCCCGTTGTCACGATCCGTTCCGATATCGACGAGGCGACGCAGCCCCCCGAGGTGTCCCAGCAGGTCATGAAGGCGCTTCAGCCGCTGATCGCCTCGCTTCCTGTAGGGTATCGCATCGAGATGGGCGGGAACATCGAGGAGTCGCTCAAGGCCAACGCCGCCCTCGTCAAAATCTTTCCGGCGATGATTGCCGCCATGCTGATCGTCATCGTGCTGCAGGTCCGCAGCCTGTCGACGATGACTATGGTTATGCTGACGGGGCCGCTCGGTCTTGCCGGGGCGGTTCCGGTGCTGCTGCTCTTCAATCAGCCGTTCGGCTTCAACGCCATTCTCGGATTGATCGGATTGGCCGGAATCCTGATGCGCAATACCCTGATCCTGACGGAACAGATCAAGGAGAACAAGGCAGCCGGCCTCGACGATTATCACGCCGTCATCGAGGCGACGGTGCAGCGCACGCGTCCCGTCATCCTGACAGCCCTTGCCGCCGTCCTTGCCTTCATTCCCCTCACCCATTCGGTGTTCTGGGGGTCGATGGCCTACACGCTGATCGGTGGAACGGCGGTCGGAACCGTGATGATCTTGCTCTTCCTTCCCGCTCTCTACGCCAGCTGGTTCCGCATCAAGCCGACGAAAAATGAAAGCCATGAAAATTCGCCGAAAGAGGTGGGAATACCGACAGCATTGGCTGCCGAGTGATGTTCTCCGGAGGGGTGATGAATTTTGCGGACCCGATAGCAAGTGACCTCGAGCAGTCGCGGACGCGGATTCTCGAGGTGGCGGAAAGGTATTTTCGGCGGATCGGCTATCATAAGACGTCGGTCGCTGACATCGCCTCGGAACTCGGAATGAGCCGCGCCAATATCTATCGCTTCTTTCCCTCGAAGACGGCGATCAACAGTTCCGTCTGCGGACTTGTTGTCAAAGAGGTTGCTGAAATCGCTCTGGAAATTGCACGATCGGATGCGCCGGCGAGCAAAAAGCTAGCTGATCTCTTGACCGCCATTCACCGGCACAGCGCGAGAACCTTGGTGGAGGACAGACCAATGCACCAACTGCTTGTCGCCGCCACGGATGGAAGTTGGGCAACCCTCAACGCGCACAATGATCACATCCTGGCAATCCTCAAAGCCCTTGTCCGCGAGGGGCAGCAGGCGGGCGAGTTCAAAGTCGGAGACGCCGACGAAGCGGCGCACAGCATCGTCACCGCCTTCTTGCCGTTTTCCCATCCGGTTCTGGTCGAACGGCGCGTTCAGGAGGGTGAGGCCGCCGCAGTCAGCGTCCATGCCCAAATCCGCTTCATCATGAAAGCGCTCGGCACAGAGGACCGCGAGACGTCAGGGTGAAGCTCTGCGTGCCGCATGTTGGGCGGTCACCGGCAGATCAAAACCGCCCGCCAGTTCACGGACGCGGGGCTGGTCTGCGCGACACTCTGCACGCATTCGCTCGCCCCGCCCGCGATTGAGACGGGCTTACTTCCACATCAGAGAAAGGACATCCCATGAAGATCGGAATCATCGGTGCCGGGAATATCGGCGCGACGCTGGCGAGAAAACTCGCCGCCGCCGGCCATGCGGTCAAGCTTGCCAATTCGAAGGGGCCGGACACCATCCGCGAGCTTGCCGGCGATATCGGAGCGGCCGCCGTTTCCAAGGAGGAAGCCGTCGGGGGCGTCGAGGTGGTGGTTCTTTCGATCCCGTTCGCTAACTATCGCGATCTTGGCGGGCTCTTCAACGACGTGCCTGAAGAGGTCGTGGTGATCGATACGTCAAACTATTATCCGTTTCGCGACGGTGCGATCGCCGACGTCGATGGCGGCATGCCCGAAAGCGTTTGGGTGAGCGGCCAAATCGGCAGGCCCGTCGTCAAGGCCTGGAACGCCGTGCTGGCGGCGACGCTGGCGGAGAAGGGGCAGCCTGACGGCACGGATGGGCGCATCGCCATTCCGGTTGCAGGCGATGCTCCGGAAGCAAAGGCGATTGCCATAGGGCTGGTTGAGGCCACCGGTTTCGATGGGCTGGATGCAGGAGGGCTGGCAGCGTCCTGGCGTCAGCAGCCCGGCACCCCTGCCTATTGCACGGAGCTTGCAGCAAATGAGCTGAAGGAGGCCCTGCGATCGGCGGATCGATTCCGCGCAGCCGACAATCGCGACGCCCTGATCAAGGAATTCTTCGCGGCAGGCACGGGCTTGACTCATGACGAAATGGTCGCGCGAAACCGAGCGGGAACTGCCGCGCCGAAATCCTGAGCCCGTTCAGGCTCATGCTCCCGCCGAAATGTCGGCGGGCCTTCGGGTTCGGCGCCATGTCCGTGCGGGTTTGGTGGCGCGATCATCGGAAAAAATCGCCGCAAAACAAAAAGTGCTTGATTTTATATTTCGATTGACATCTATAACGATTATAGATGTCGATCGAAATCTTACGTGCTTTGGTGCCAGGTTCTGAGGAGCTGTCCTTTGGCGACGGGGTGAAAAGTTCCGACCTTCTATTGAAGCACGTCATCAACCACTCGCGCCAAAAGCCAAGGAGCATGCATGTCCCAAAACAGAGTTGTCGTTATTACCGGCGCATCCTCCGGTATCGGTGAAGCGTCAGCCCGCCTTCTCACGCAACACGGCTTCCAGGTCTTTGGGGGCGTACGCAACCCTAGCCGTGTCAACGCTATCCCCGGCGTACGCTATGGAACTGTCGACGTGACCGATGACGCTTCGGTCTCCAATTTTGTTCAATGGGTTTTGTCCGAGGCAGGCAAGATCGACATCCTGGTCAACAATGCCGGCGTTTCGCTGGTCGGCCCTGTCGAGAACACGTCGACTTCCGAAGCGCACACGGTATTCGATGCCAATGTTTTCGGCCCTTTGCGCATGATCCGCGCTGCCTTGCCCTCCATGCGCGCCGCTCGCAGCGGACTGATCATCAATATCAGCTCGGTCCTCGGCTTCCTGCCGGCGCCGTTCATGGGAATATATGCCAGCAGCAAACATGCGCTCGAAGGGCTGTCCGAGTCGCTGGATCATGAAATTCGTGAGTTCAACGTGCGCGTCGTGCTGGTTGAACCGACCTTCACCAACACCAAGCTCGATGTAAACGCAGCACAGACCGCGGCACCCCTGGGAGCCTATGCAGCGCAGGCCGAGGCGACGATCAAGGCGGTACAAGCCCAGATCAAAACCGCGCCGTCGGCTGTAACCGTCGCGGAGAAGATATTGGCGGCAATCAACGGCCCCTACAAAATGCGTCAACCGGCCGGCGGCCAGGCGACGCTTCTAAGCCGGCTGCGCAGATTTATGCCGGCAAAAGCGGTTGACAGCAGCCTGCGCAAGACGTTCGGCTTCGGAAAGCGTCCGGCGTCCTGAGACTTGCCCAAACTTCCGGACGGCGTCGGCTGACCGGGGCATTCACCCCATGCGTTCGGAGGCGTAGCTTCCCGGGCTTGCCGGGAAGACGACGGTGCGGTTGCCGTTGATGAAGGTGCGGTGATGGATATGGGCGTGGATGGCCCGGGCCAGCACCTGGCTTTCGACGTCGCGGCCGATCGAGACATAGTCCTCGGCGCTCTGGGCGTGGGTGATGCGGGCCGTGTCCTGCTCGATGATCGGGCCTTCGTCGAGATCGGCGGTGACGTAATGGGCGGTGGCGCCGATCAGCTTTACGCCGCGCTCATAGGCCTGCTTGTAGGGATTGGCGCCCTTGAAGGACGGCAGGAAGGAATGGTGGATGTTGATGATCTTGCCCGACATCTGCTTGCAGAGCTGGTCGGAGAGGACCTGCATGTAGCGGGCAAGCACGATCAGCTCGGTGCCGGTCTGGTTGACGAGCTCGACCAGCTGGGCTTCGGCCTGCGGCTTGTTCTCCTTGGTCACCTTGATGTGGTGGAAGGGGATGTCGTGGTTGACGACGACCTTCTGGTAATCGAAGTGGTTGGAGACGACGCCGACGATGTCGATCGGCAGGGCGCCGATCTTCCAGCGGTAGAGCAGGTCGTTGAGACAATGGCCGAAGCGCGACACCATCAGCAGCACCTTCATGCGGCTTTCGCTGTCGTGGAAATCATAGTCCATCTCGAAGGGCGCTGCGACGGCGGCAAAATCGGCGCTGATCGCCGAGCCGGCCAGACCCTCTTCCGAAATGAAGCTGACGCGCATGAAGAACTTGCCGGTATCGAGATCGTCGAACTGCGAGCTGTCGATGATGTTGCAGCGCTTCTCGGCCAGATAGCTCGAAATCGCCGCAACGATGCCGCGCGTCGATTTGCAGGTTACGGTGAGTACGACGTTTTTCATGGCTGTCTCTTTCTTGGCCGGATCAGCTGCCTGGGGATGCGATCACGCCGAAGCTTGTCAGCCCGGCGTGTCGGCGCGCATCGAAGATGTCGGCCGGCCGCTCAGATGTCGAGCGTGCTCACCCGCTCCCACTCGGTAAAATGCGAGCAGTAGGCGTTCCATTCCCGGTGTTTGAGCTTGAGGTAGGCGGCGGAAAATTCCGATCCGATCGCCGCCTTGAGGCCCTCGTCGGCATCATAGGCGCGCAACGCGTCGAGCAGGTTGAGCGGCAGCCGCGGCGCGTCCTTCACCAGGTGCCCCTCGGCATACATGTCGATATCGTGGTGCGGACCGGGATCTGCCTGGCTGCGGATGCCGTCGAGGCCGGCGGCGATGATGATCGCCTGCAGCAAATACGGGTTGACCGCCCCATCCGGCAGGCGCAGCTCGAAACGTCCCGGCCCCGGCACGCGCACCATGTGGGTGCGGTTGTTGCCGGTCCAGGTCACCGTGTTCGGCGACCAGGTGGCACCGGAGGTGGTGCGCGGCGCGTTGATGCGCTTGTAGGAATTGACCGTCGGATTGGTGATCGCGGCAAGTGCGGAGGCATGTTTCATGATGCCGCCGAGGAAGGTCTTACCCTGCGCCGAGAGGCCGAAAGCCATCTCCTTGTCGGCGAAGGCGTTGACCCTGCCGTCGACGTCCCAGACCGAAATATGGGCATGGCAGCCGTTTCCGGTCAGGCCCTTGAAGGGCTTCGGCATGAAGGTAGCGCGAAGCCCGTGCTTTTCGGCGACCGACTTGACCATGAATTTGAAGAAGGAGTGCTTGTCCGCCGTCTTCAGAACATCGTCATATTCCCAGTTCATCTCGAACTGGCCGTTCGCATCCTCGTGGTCGTTCTGATAGGGCTTCCAGCCGAGCTCGAGCATATAGTCGCAAATCTCGGCGATGACGTCGTAGCGGCGCATCACCGCCTGCTGATCGTAACAAGGCTTCTCGGCGGTATCGAACTGATCCGAAATCACCGAGCCGTCGGCCGAGATGAGAAAGAATTCCGGCTCGACGCCGGTTTTGACCCTGAGCCCCTCTTTCGCAGCCTCGGCTATCAGTCTTTTCAGCAGCACGCGCGGCGCCTGTTCGACAGGCTGGTCGTCCATGACGCAATCGGCGGCGACCCATGCGACGTCCTTCTTCCAGGGCAGCTGGATGACGGAGGAAGCGTCGGGAACGGCGAACAAGTCGGGATGGGCCGGCGTCAGGTCGAGCCAGGTCGCGAAGCCGGCAAAGCCCGCGCCATCCTTCTGCATATTGGCGATGGCTTCGGCCGGGACCAGCTTGGCGCGTTGGCCGCCGAACAGGTCCGTATAGCTGATCATGAAATATTTGATGCCTTTTTCGGCAGCGTATTGCGAGAGGTCCAGTGTCACGTTTGTCCCCTTATGTTGATCTTAGACACTTGATGATGAAGCCGGCCGCATCCTCCCAAACGCGCCCGGCCGGGTGTTCTTAAAAACCGGCCTTGCCGGGGATCCAGTTGGTGCCGGCGAGCGGCACCTGCGCCATGGCCGAGGCCTCGATCGTCAGGGCGACGAGGTCTTCCGGCTCGAGGTTGTGCAGATGGTTCTTGCCGCAGGCACGCGCGATCGTCTGCGCCTCGAGCGTCATCACCTTCAGGTAGTTGGCGAGCCGGCGGCCGGCCGCGACCGGGTCGAGCCGCTTGGCGAGTTCCGGGTCCTGGGTGGTGATGCCGGCCGGATCCTTGCCTTCATGCCAATCGTCATAGGCACCGGCCGTCGTGCCGAGCTTCTGATATTCCTCTTCCCAGCGCGGATCGTTGTCGCCGATGGCAACAAGTGCGGCCGTGCCGATCGCCACCGCGTCGGCGCCGAGCGCCAGCGCCTTGGCAACGTCGGCGCCGGAGCGGATGCCGCCCGACACGATCAACTGGACCTTGCGATGCATGCCGAGATCCTGCAGCGCCCGAACGGCCGGGCGAATACAGGCGAGCGTCGGCATGCCGACATTCTCGATGAAGACGTCCTGGGTCGCCGCCGTGCCGCCCTGCATGCCGTCGAGCACGACGACGTCGGCACCGGCCTTCACGGCAAGGGCGGTGTCGTAATAGGGACGCGCGCCGCCGACCTTGACGTAGATCGGCTTTTCCCAATCGGTGATCTCGCGCAGCTCCATGATCTTGATTTCGAGATCGTCGGGGCCGGTCCAATCCGGATGGCGGCAGGCCGAGCGCTGGTCGATGCCCTTCGGCAGGTTGCGCATATTGGCGACGCGGTCGGAGATCTTCTGGCCGAGCAGCATGCCGCCGCCGCCGGGCTTGGCGCCCTGGCCGACCACGACTTCGATCGCATCGGCGCGGCGCAAATCCCGCGGATTCATGCCGTAGCGAGAGGGCAGATATTGGTAGACCAGCGTCTGCGAATGGCCGCGTTCCTCATCCGTCATGCCGCCGTCGCCTGTCGTCGTCGAGGTGCCTGCAATCGTCGCACCGCGGCCGAGCGCTTCCTTGGCATTGCCGGACAGCGCGCCGAAGCTCATGCCGGCAATGGTGATCGGCGTCTTCAACGTGATCGGTTTCTTGGCGAAGCGTGAGCCGAGCACAACAGTCGTGTCGCACTTCTCCCGATAGCCTTCGAGCGGATAGCGCGAAATCGAGGCGCCGAGAAACAGCAGATCGTCGAAATGCGGCACCTTGCGCTTGGTGCCGGCGCCGCGGATGTCGTAGATGCCGGTTGCCGCCGCGCGGCGGATTTCGGCGAGCGTATAGTCGTCGAAGGTCGCGGACTTGCGTGGCGGGGTATAGGGGTTGTGATAGCTCATGGATGTCCCTCGCCTCAATACGCGTCGGCGTTGTCGATGTTGAAATTGTAGAGCTTGCGGGCCGAGCCGTAGCGCTTGAACTCCTCGGGCCTGACGCCCGTGACCCCTGCGCGCTCGAGGAGCTCGGCAAGCTTCTGAAGATGCTCCGGCCGCATCTCCTTCTCGATGCAGTCGGAGCCGAGGCTCTTGACCGTGCCGCGGACGAAGAGCTTGGCTTCGTAGAGCGAATCCCCCAGCGCCTCGCCGGCGTCACCGAGCACGACAAGATGGCCGGACTGGCCCATGAAGGCCGACATATGGCCGATGCTGCCGTGCACGACGATGTCGATGCCCTTCATCGAAATGCCGCAGCGCGAGGCCGCATTGCCCTTGATGACGAGCAGGCCGCCCCGCCCGGTGGCGCCGGCATACTGGCTGGCGTCGCCTTCGATGACGACGGTGCCGGACATCATGTTTTCGGCGACGCCCGGACCGGCTGAGCCGTGGACCGTCACATTGCCGCCGTCATTCATGCCGGCGCAGTAATAGCCGACCGATCCTCTGACCGCGACCGTGACGGGGCTGTCGATGCCGACGGCGACGGCATGGCTGCCGCGCGGATTGATGACTTCGAATTCAGTGTCGTTGGCGCCTTGGGAAAGGGCGTGCAGCGCGCTGTTCAATTCGCGAAGAGGGGTGTGGGAAAGATCGAATGTCGGCATTGAATCCTCGTTGGAATCCTCGGTTGTCTGGTAGGTGGTGTCAGCCGCCGCCTGCTGTCAGGCGCCCCTCAGGCGGCCTTGTCGTGATCCCAGAAATAAACAGTCGCCGGCTCCGGCTCCCAGACGCGGGCATTTTCGATGCCGGGAAGGTTGACCAGCGCGCGGTACTCCGAACCGAAGGCGACATATTGCTCGGTCTCGGCCATGACGGCGGGCTTGCAGGCGATCGGGTCGCGCACCACGCCGAAGCCGGATTTGGTGCCGACGACGAAGGTGAAGAAGCCGTCGAGATCGTCGAGCGCGCCGGTCAGCGCCTGGCCGAGATCCTTGCCCTTGGCCATTTCGGCCGTCAGATAGGCGGCGGCGACTTCGGAATCGTTCTGCGTCTCGAAGCTCATGCCTTCGCGGATCAGTTCGCGGCGCAGGTTGTGGTGATTGGACAGCGAGCCGTTGTGCACCAGGCACTGGTCGGCGCCGGTCGAGAACGGATGGGCGCCGAGCGTGGTGACCGCGGATTCGGTCGCCATGCGGGTATGGCCGATGCCGTGGGTGCCGCTCATCGCACGCACGCCGAAGCGCGCCACGACATCCTTGGGAAGGCCGATTTCCTTGTAAATTTCGACGCTTTCGCCCGATCCCATCAGACGGACCGCCGGTCGGATCTCTGCAAGCGCCTTGCGCACGGCGCCAAGCTTCGAGGCTTCGAGCTCGACGACCGCATGCGTGCTCTTGACCGACACCTCGGCTTTGATGCCGGCCTTCTCGAGGTCGCCGGCGAGGCCTTCGAAGTCCGCGCCCGGATTGGCGGACTGAATGGTGATTTTGGCTTTGCCCTCGGCAGAACCGCCATAGATCGCGATGCCGGCCGAATCCGGGCCGCGATCCGTCATGGTGATCAGCATATCCGAGAGCAGATTTCCCAGCTGGGGTTCAAGGCTCTTGTCCTTGAGGAACAATCCAACAATGCCGCACATAGCGTGTGCCTCCGTTCATGTTGCGAAAGGAGTAACAGCTCTGTTTGCGGTCTTCAACTGGGAAGAATAAATTTTTCTTTTAAGGCAACATTAGCCTCTAGTGACTTGTTGGGGATAGCTGATGATCGAGAGGTAGCGGCTCGGCAGTTTCACCAGCTGTTCCGGCCCATGCGGCGCATCGGCGTCGAAGAACAGGCTGTCGCCCGGCTGCATCTGGAAAAGCTGGTCGCCGTGGCGATAGACCACCTCGCCCTCGAGCATGTAGAGGAACTCCATGCCCTCGTGCTGGAAGGTCGGGAAGACATCGGAATCGGCCGTCAGCGTGATGAGATAGGGCTCGACGATGACGCCGCTCGAATTGTTATCGATATGGCCGAGCAGATTATATTGATGGCCGGCGCGCGTGCCGCGCCGTTCGAGCTCGACGCCCTCTCCCGCCTTGACGAAGACGGCATTGCGCGGTTCCTCGTAGCGCCTGAAGAAAGCGGTCAGCGGCACGCCGAGCGCCCGCGACAGCGATTGCAGCGTCGTCAGCGATGGTGAAATGTTGCCATTCTCGATCTTCGAAAGCATGCCGAGCGAGATGCCGGTGGCGGCGGCGAGATCGGTGACCGTGATGCCGAGTTTCTTGCGATAGGCCCGCACCTCATGGCCGATCGCCATTTCGAGGTTGTTTTCCTTCGGCTCCCGAACGGCGTGCGGGTCCTGGGAAAAGGGCGCGCGTCCGCCATGGTCCGGTTGCTCTGCCGTTTCACGCTTGGTTGTCATGAATGTCCCGCCGCCTGCTCTTTTGTCTCGATGCCAACCTATCCCCCTGGTGAAAGTTCCTCAACCGTGAAGAAAACCTAATCCCGCCTCGCCTGTCGCGGCGCAATGCCATAGAGGGCGCGGAACATCCGGGAAAAGTGGCTGAGACTGGAAAAGCCGGTGGCGACCGCGATCTCCGAGACGGAAAGCGGGCTCTGCTTCAGCAGGCGGTGAGCATGCTGCAGCCGGATCCTGTGATATTGATCGAGGAAGGTGGTGCCGAGATGGGCCGAGAAGAGCCGGTCGAGATGACGGGCGGAAACACCGGCGATGCGCGCCATGGCGGCGCGGTCGAGCGGCATCTCGATCGTCTCCTCCATACGCTCGAGAACGCTGAGCAGGCCGGGATGATGGACGCCGTAACGCTCGGCGAGCGACGCCCGCTGGGGCGCTGCCGGTTCGTTGACCTCCGTGTGCAGATACCAGTCGCTGACGCGGCGGGCGAAATCCGGCCCCATGCGCTCGGTGATCAGCACATGCATCATGTCGAGGGCTGAGATGCCGCCGCCGCAGGTGATTCTGCTGCCGTCGATCATAAAGCGCGCCTGGCGCGGCGAAAGATCGGGGAAGGCCTCGAGAAGAGCGGCGGCGTACTCCCAGTGGATGGTGAAGTCGCGGCCGGCGAGCAGTCCGGCGGCCGCCATCAGATAGGGACCGCCCGAAATGCCGCCGATCCTGACACCTTCGCGCGACAACTGCCTGAGGCAGGCGAGTACGCCCGGATAGCGCCAGTCGCGCGGCGAGCCGCCGGCGCAGACGAAGGCCGTGCCGAGCCCCGCGCCCCTGATGGGAAGAGGTTCGGCCGGCACCGGCACGCCGGAGGAGGAGAGAACAGGCGCGCCGTCCGGCGAGAAGGTCCGCAGACGATAAATATCGCGACCAGCCAGAAGATTTGCTGCCCGCAACGGCTCCGTCGCCGAAGCGTAGGACATCAGCGCGAATCCCGGGATCAGGATGAAGCCGATCTCCTGGACATTTCTGGTATCGGGCGAGGACATGTCCCTTTTATATTCATTAGTGTCCTAATTGCGCAAGTCCGCGCTGGTCTTTCTGGCATCATGCGGCCACTCCATTCGGATTGACCCATGCGCTACTCCGCTCTCTCGATTTTCCTCAACGGCCTTCGCGGCAACAAAGGCTGGGCGCCTGCCTGGCGCGACCCGGCGCCGAAGCCGCATTACGACGTCGTCATCGTCGGTGGCGGCGGTCACGGTTTGGCCACCGCCTATTATCTCGGCAAGGAGTTCGGCATCACCAATGTCGCCGTCCTCGAAAAGGGTTATCTCGGCTCCGGCAATATCGGCAGGAACACCACGATCATCCGGTCCAACTACCTGCTGCCCGGCAACAATCCCTTCTACGAGCTGTCGATGAAATTGTGGGAGGGGCTGGAGCAAGACTTCAATTTCAACGCCATGGTCTCGCAGCGCGGCGTGCTCAACCTCTTTCATTCCGACGCGCAGCGAGACGCCTATACACGCCGCGGCAACGCCATGCGGCTGCACGGCGTCGACGCTGAGCTGCTCGACCGGCAGGCGGTGCGCAAGAAGCTGCCCTTCCTCGATTTCGACAATGCCCGCTTTCCCGTGATGGGCGCCTTGTTCCACCCACGCGGCGGCACGGTGCGCCATGATGCGGTCGCCTGGGGTTATGCCCGCGGCGCAGATAGCCGCGGTGTCGACATCATCACCCAGTGCGAGGTGACCGGAATCCGCCGCGAAAACGGTCAGGTGACGGGCGTCGAGACCAGCAGGGGCTTCATCGGCTGCGGCAAGCTGGCGCTGGCGGCGGCCGGCAATTCCACCGTCGTGGCCGATATGGTCGGCCTCCGCCTGCCGATCGAAAGCCATGTGCTGCAGGCCTTTGTCTCCGAAGGGCTGAAACCCTTCATCGACAATGTCGTCACTTTCGGCGCCGGGCATTTCTACGTCTCCCAGTCCGACAAGGGCGGGCTTGTCTTCGGCGGCGATATCGACGGCTATAATTCCTATGCCCAGCGCGGCAATCTGGCGACCGTCGAGCATGTCGCCGAAGCCGGCGTGGCAATGATCCCTTCGCTGTCGCGGGTACGTTTCCTGCGTTCCTGGGGCGGGGTGATGGACATGAGCATGGACGGCTCGCCGATCATCGACCGCACCCATATCGACAATCTCTATCTGAACGCCGGCTGGTGTTACGGCGGCTTCAAGGCAACACCCGCCTCCGGCTTCTGCTACGCCCATCTGATCGCCCGCAACACGCCGCATCAGACGGCGCGCGCCTTCCGGCTCGACCGTTTCGCGCGCGGCTATCCGATCGACGAAAAGGGCGTCGGCGCCCAGCCCAATCTGCACTGAGGACATTTGACGATGGCGAGCCTGATTTCATGTCCTCATTGCGGCGTCCGGCCCAAGGAGGAATTCTCGATCCGCGGCGACGCGAACCTGGTCCGGCCGGCGCCGGAGGCCTGTCAGGATGCCTGGTACGACTATGTCTATCTGCGCGACAATCCGAAGGGCCGGCACAGCGAATATTGGCACCATTCCTCCGGATGCCGCCGCTGGCTGATCGTCGAGCGCGATACCGTCACCCATAAGGTTCATGGCGTCAGGGATGCCGCTCTTGCCAAGCTCGCCGGAGAACCGGCATGACGAGCTTCCGTCTTTCCTCGGGCGGCCGCATCGACCGCGCCAAGACCCTCGGCTTCACCTTCGACGGCAAGGCGCTGGAAGGCCATCCGGGCGATACGCTCGCCTCTGCGCTGCTGGCCAACGGCGTCCAGCTCGTCGGCCGCAGTTTCAAATATCATCGCCCGCGCGGCATCCTGACGGCGGGAGCCGCCGAACCGAACGCGCTGGTGACGACAGGCAGCGGCGGGCGCACCGAACCGAATACGCGCGCGACGATGATCGAGCTTTACCAGGGGCTGACGGCCAAGAGCCAGAACCGCTGGCCTTCGCTCGGTTTCGATGTCGGCGCCGTCAACGGCTTGCTCTCGCCTTTCCTCAGCGCCGGTTTCTACTACAAAACCTTCATGTGGCCGGCGGCCCTCTGGGAAAAGCTCTACGAGCCGGTGATCCGCAAGGCGGCGGGCCTTGGCCGCGCCTCCTACGAAGCCGATCCCGACGCCTATGAGAAATGCTGGGCGCATTGCGATCTGCTGGTGATCGGCGCCGGTCCCGCCGGTCTTGCCGCAGCGCTGACGGCGGGGCGCGCCGGCGCGCGCGTCATTCTTGCCGACGAAGGCGCCGAACTCGGCGGCAGACTGCTTTCCGCAAGGGGCGCTGTCGACGGCAAGCCGGCGGACGCTGTTCTCGGCGAGTTGCTGGCCGAACTCGAAGGGCTGGCGAATGTGCGCCGCCTGCCGCGCATGACCGTGTTCGGCTGGTACGACGACAATGTTTTCGGCGCGGTCGAACGTGTGCAGAAGCATGTGGCGCTGCCTGATCCGGACCGCCCGGTCGAACGCTTGTGGCGCATCGTCGCCCGGCAGGCGATCCTGGCGACAGGTGCCGAGGAGCGGCCGCTGGTCTTCGGCGGCAACGACATCCCCGGCGTGATGATGGCAGGCGCCATGCGCAGCTATCTCAATCGGCAGGCGGTGGCGCCAGGCCAAAGCACGGTGATCTTCACCACCAACGATACTGCATATGACACCGCCGCCGACCTCGAAGCCGCCGGCCTTCGAGTTGCCGCGATCGTCGACAGCCGCGTCGATGGCGGCAAGGGCTGGCAGGGCCGCGCCGAGGTTCTGCGGGGCGCCCGGGTCATCGATGCAGAGGGCGGCAAGCGCCTGCGCGGCGTCAGCATCGAGACCGCAGGCGGCATTCGCCGGATCGACGCGGATGCGCTTGCCATGTCGGGCGGCTGGAGCCCGGTCATTCATCTGGCCTGCCATCGCGGCGGCAAGCCGCAATGGTCCGAGGTGTCTTCAGCCTTTCTGGCGCCGGCATCACAGGACGGCCTCGCCGTTGCCGGCGCAGCTGCCGGCCTTGCGCAGACCGCAGCCTGCCTCGGCGATGGCGCGGCGAAGGCCGCCGCCGCAATGCAGGCAATCGGCTTTGCAGCGGAACCGGCGTTTGTTTCAGCTCCCGAGACGGCTCCGCATGCAAAGCCGCTCTGGTCGGTCAAAGGCTCGAAGGGCAAGGCCTTCGTCGATTATCAGAACGACGTCCATCTCAAGGACCTCGGGCTTGCCGTGCGCGAAGGCTACGGCCATGTCGAGCTCGCCAAGCGCTACACGACATCAGGCATGGCGACCGATCAGGGCAAGCTTTCCAACATCAACGCCATCGGCATACTGGCCGAAGCGCGTGGAGTGTCGCCCGCCGAAGTGGGAACGACGACCTTCCGGCCCTTCTACACGCCGGTTTCCTTCGGCGCTCTGACCGGCGCCTCGCGCGGCAAGGATTTCCAGCCGGCGCGCAAATCGCCGCTGCATGGCTGGGCTGAGAAGAATGGCGCGGTCTTCGTCGAAACCGGCCTCTGGTATCGTTCCTCCTGGTTCCCGCGCGCCGGTGAGGCGACGTGGCGCGACAGCGTCGACCGCGAGGTGCTGAACATCCGGAAGAACGCCGGCCTTTGTGACGTCTCGACGCTCGGCAAGATCGAAATATCAGGCAAGGATGCGGCGACCTTCCTCGATCGGATCTATTGCAACGGCTTCGCCAAGCTTGCGGTCGGCAAGGCGCGTTACGGCATCATGCTGCGCGAGGACGGCTTCATCTATGACGACGGCACCACCAGCCGCTTCAGCGACGAGCATTTCTTCATGACGACGACGACGGCGCTTGCCGCCGGTGTGCTGACCCATCTCGAATTCTGCGCCCAGACGCTCTGGCCGGAACTCGACGTCTGCTTCGCCTCCTCGACCGACCAATGGGCGCAGATGGCCGTTGCCGGGCCGAAGTCGCGCGCGATCCTCTCGGAGATCGTCGACGAGGATCTTTCCGATGCGGCCTTCCCTTTCATGAGCGCCCGCCAGGTGTCGCTATTCGCAGGCCGCCTCGAAGGCCGGCTGTTCCGGATCTCCTTCTCGGGCGAACTCGCTTACGAGCTGGCGGTGCCGGCCGGCTACGGCGAGAGCGTTGCCGACGCCATCATGGCGGCCGGCGAAAAACATGGCATCTGCGCCTACGGCGCCGAAGCGCTCGGCGTCCTGCGCATCGAAAAGGGCCATGTCACCCATGCCGAGATCAACGGCACGGTCACCCCTGATGATCTCGGCTTCGGCCGCATGGTGTCATCGACCAAGCCGGATTTCATCGGCAAGGCGATGCTCGCCCGTGAGGGCCTGCAGGACCCCGAGCGCCCGCGCCTCGTTGGCGTCAAGCCGCTCAACCCGGCCAGCGGTTTCCGCACTGGCTCGCATGTCCTTGCCGAGGGTGCGGCGGCGACGCTCGAAAACGATCAGGGCTACGTTACATCAAGCGTCTTTTCGCCGACGCTCGGCCATAAGATCGGTCTGGCGCTCGTCCGGCGCGGGCCGGAGCGTATCGGTGAGAAGGTGACGGTCTGGAACGGTCTGCACAATGAATACACCGATGCGGTGCTCTGCCATCCCGTCTTCATCGATCCCGAAAACGAGAAGCTCCATGCCTGATCTTCCCCAGCACAGACCGGTTCTCGCCGACGCCAGATATAACGGCATGTCAGGGTCCGGCCTCCGGTTGGAAGCCCTGCCGGAAGGCCATCTGCTGCACGTGCTCGGCGCGATCGAGCCGCCGGCACTGGCCACCGAGCTGGCCAAAGCCGGCCTTGCGAACAGTTCGATCCGCAAGGCCGGCTTTCGCCAATGGTTCGTCGCCGGCAACGAGCCGCTTTCCCCCACCAGCCTTGCCGCCCTTGCGGCAGCACTTGCGGGAAAAGCCTTCGTCATGGACCAGAGCCACGGGCGCGTGCGCATCGGCATCTCAGGCCGATCCTCACGGCTGCTTCTCTCAAAAGGCACCGCCATCGATCTCGATCCCGCCGTTTTCCCGGAAGGCAGTTCGGCGATGACCATGGTCGGCCATATCTCCGTCCAGATCGTCCGCACCGGCGATGACAGCTTCGAACTCACCGTTCTGCGCAGCTTCGCCGAAAGCCTCTGGGACGAACTCAGGCATATGGCGGCGAGCGCTGAAAAGGAAGGCGCATGAGGGCCGTGCCGGCACAAAGATCGACGATTGAGCGAAATTAGCATGATTGATCGACCCGTTTTCTCGGATCGGTTTCACGCTTCGACGCGGGGATCGCGAACGCCAGTAGCGAAATGATTGGCAAAGGCTGTGTTGGGTCCGAACCCAATAGGCGTTGCATCCATCAGAGCGGACGATCAAATCTATTAGTAAATCGCGTTTGACGGCGTGGAACGGCTGAACAATTGATAAGTTCAGCCGAAATTAATTCTGAAGGCGATAAAAGAGGGTGCTGTGAAAAGATGAACGACCCGATACACCCTGCCCGCCAAATCCCGTTTCCCGACCTTATCGCTGGCTTGAAGCGAGCCCAAGGGCTCGGCCATGTCCATCGCCGTCAGAACGCAACCGGTACTTTGCAGCTCTACATCTATACCCCCCGGTGCGTATATGAGGATGGTTGGGATCAGTTTTCGCTGATCGCTCGCGGTCTCATTGTGGACGAGGGCGCTGGTCGGGTCGTTGCCACGCCGTTTCCGAAGTTTTTCAATGTCGGCGAGCGGCATGGCGAAGTACCCGATCTGCCGTTTGAGGCGTTCGAAAAGCTCGATGGTAGTCTGATAATCGTGTTCAATGATGCTGGCCGTTGGCACGCAGCCACCAAAGGCGCGTTCGACTCCGAACAGGCCCTATGGGCTCAAGCACGCTTGGATGCCCACGATCTCTCCAGTCTGTCACCGGATACGACATATCTGTTCGAGGCGGTATATCCGGAAAACAGAATTGTCGTGCGATATGCGGAGCCTGCCATGGTGATGTTGGCGGCCTACCACGCTTCAGGTCTTGAAGTAACCTACGACGAGGTTCGAACGACCAGCCAAGCGTTGGGATGGCGTGCGGCCGAACGCCATGAGTTCGGGAGTATGGCGGACATGATGCTCCATACTGCAACGCTCCCACGCGACAACGAGGGATTTGTCGTTAGATTCACAAATGGCTTGCGCCTCAAACTCAAAGGCTCCGAGTACCGTCGTATCCATGCGTTGATCTCACGCTGCACGCCATTGGTAATGTGGGAAGCAATGGCCGCTGGGGACGACATGGCCGCGATTCGTCGTGATTTGCCGGAAGAGTTTTGGAGCGATTTTGACAACATCGTACTCCTCCTGACGAAGGAATACGCGGCGATGGAAAGGAAGGTCGCTGAGCTGGCAGCATCTGTCGCCCATCTTTCCGATAAAGAGTTGGGATTGTCGCTCAATTCACTGCCTGCTGACGTGGGTCCATACGTTTTTGGCTTGCGAAAAGCAGGTGCAATCGTAGGCAAGTCCCGAGACGCGTTGATGCGTTCCATCAGACCCACTGGCAACGTGTTGCCAGGTTACCAGCCGTCATATGCCATGGGGCGTGTGATTGATGAGGCAACATCGTAGATTTGCAGCGTACAGTAGCTCTGGCGTGAATGCAGGATTGGAGAAGGCCTCGGCTGAGAGGTTCCTTCGGCTGTGACATTGAAGCAATAATGCGTTAAATAGCGGCATCAAGTGGAACGTGTGCTTTGCTCCAGAAGGCGTTCGATAGGTGAACCTCACGCCCAGGCTTCCTGGTCGTGAAAACCTCTAATGTACTCTCCATGGAGAAACTCCCGTTGCTCGTCCATGGAAAGCCGATCACAGATTAGCCCAGACAGGGCAGCGTGGGAGTGGAACACCGGTTACCACAAGCCTTTATCCGGCTTTCCTAATATCCTCGAATCTGAGGCCGAAGCGCGCGAGATATTTACTCAGGCGATCGGCGTCGTTGCTGCTCTTTTTCTCCAGTCGCGACATCGCAAACAGGGCTCTGCCCGCAGCACTTGCCGTGGCGTGTTGACGGCAAGTGTGAAGAACGGTGGCAAGCTGGGCCGTGTCGAAGTGATCGAGGCGAGCGGCTGTCTCTGCACCCAGCACTTCTTCAATGATCAGGTCCACCCTGCCCTCGTCACTCGAACTGCGCCAAAACGCATTCAACCGCCGGACTTCATCGTCAACGACGTCGGTCGTGATGCGCCCATGCGGCGCGAGGGTCGCCATACGCGTCACCGACGCCGAGAGATCGCGAAAGTTGGCGCTCCAGACGGCTTGCGGGCCAGTTGCAAAAGTCAGGTAGCGGTTGCGTGCTTCCTTGTTGAAAGTCACATTTTCGCCTTCTCGTTCCAGATAGCGCCGGAGCTCGAAGTCGAGATTGGGTTCTATGTCCTCCTTGCGCTCGCGCAGGGCCGGCAGCCGGAACGTCCAGAGATTCAGGCGGGCATAGAGATCTTCGCGGAACCTGCCTTTGCGCACATCCTCGCCAAGATCGCGATTGGTGCCGGCAAGCAGCTGGAAGTCTGCGGACGCCTCCCGATCAGCGCCCATAGGCAGGAACTTCTTTTCCTCGATCGCGCGCAGGCACATGGCCTGTTCGTCGAGGCCGAGTTCGCCAATCTCGTCGAGGAACAGCACGCCTTTGTCGGCGGACTTGAGCAGGCCGGCACGCTCGCCGGCCGCGCCGGTAAAGGCGCCCTTCACATGGCCGAACAGGGTGGACATGGCCTGGTCGCCGCGGAGCGTCGCGCAGTTGACCTCGATGAACGGACCACTGACCTTGCGCTGGCTCTTCTTCAGCTCGTAGATCCTGCGGGCGAGTTGCGACTTGCCGGCACCGGTCGGCCCGGTCAGCAGAACGGGGGCCGTCGAGCGGATCACCACCCTTTCGATCTCGTCGATCATTCTGTTGAAGGCGGCGTTGCGGGTCGAAATTCCGGATTTCAGGAAGGAGGCGGCGTCTTCCCGCTCGGAGGCGAAGCGCTTGGCGATTTCGTCATAGCGGGAAAGGTCGAGGTCGATGATCCGATGCGTGCCGGCGAAATTCTGCTCCGGCTCGCGGTCGCGCGGCGGCGAGAGCTGCAGCAGCTGGCCGGGAATGATGCGGGCTTCGGTCAGCAGGAACCAGCAGATCTGTGCGACATGGGTGCCGGTGGTGATGTTGACGAGATAGTCTTCCGTTTCGGGGTCGAAGTTGTAGTTGCGGGCAAAGTCCCTGAGGTTGGTATAGACCTCCGAAAAATCCCAGGGGTCCTTGAAGTTGATGACGTTGCTCCGCACCTCCGTTGCCGGCGCCACAGTTTCGATGTCGGTGACGATGCGGTGACAGAGAGCTTGCGAGTGGTTGTCGAGGATCAGTTCCAGTCGGTCGATGAACAGGCCCGCTTGCTGGCAGAGCGCGACATTCGGCCGCCAGCGGCTCCAGCGATTTTCCCATTTCCCCGCATCCAGGGTGGTTCCCAATATGCTGATGGCGACGCGGCGCTTCATGTCTTATCCAAAATTATAAAACAAGATAATTTGCGATAATATAATCGGGATCGGATTTTCGCAATTCATGATTGCGCTCGGCTGAGACATAAAAATTTCTCCTTTGATAACATATGGATGAACGAACGTTTCGCGTATCTCCCGCTCCCTTCTTCAAACTGGCACGCGTCTTGAAATGTATCTGGCACGAACCAAACAACAGGTGCTGTCATGGTCAACAAGGCAATCTTCAAAACCTACCTCGGGAAACTGCTTCCGGGAACGGATACAAAAAATCATGAAGAAGCCCCGGCCTACCGGCTGACGCCGCGCGAGGCGCTGGCGCAATATGCTGTGACCGGCACCTTCAACGGCACCTTCTATGCTGATGGAGCCGAGCAGCTCGAGGCGGTAAAGACGCTTGCCCTTGAGGTCGAGCCGGAATTTCTCGCCAAGCTGGCTGTTTATGCCGCCGAAAAGGGGCACATGAAGGACATGCCGGTGACGCTGCTCGCCATGCTCTCCGGCCTTCAGAGCGATGCCTTCGCCCGCGCATTCCCGCGGGTGGTGAAGAGCGGCAAGATGCTGCGCGGCTTCGTGCAGGTCATGCGCTCTGGCGCCACGGGTCGCAAGTCGCTCGGCACACGCCCGAAGAAGGTCGTGCAGGCGTGGCTCGAACGGGCCAGCACCGAGCAGATCCTGCGTGCGATGGTTGGAAACGATCCTTCGCTCGCCGACGTCATCCGCATGGTGCATCCGAAGCCGGCCACAGGGGAGCGCAAGGCGCTTTATGCCTGGGCGATCGGCAAGCCGCACGACTACGCGGCGCTGCCGGAGCTCATCAAGGCATTGGAAGCGTTCCGGCGTGACCAGACGGGGCCGGTGCCTGATGTGCCGTTCCAGATGCTGACCTCGCTGCCGCTGACGCGAGAGCATTGGGTCGAGATCGCCCGCAAGGGCGGCTGGCAGATGGTGCGGCAGCACCTCAACACCTTTGCACGCAACGGCGTGTTCGAGGTCGAGGGTTTTGCCGAGGCGCTGGCCGCGCGGCTTGCCGATCCGGAGGAAATCCGCAAGGCAAAGGTCTTCCCCTATCAGTTGATGATGGCGTGGAGGATGGTCGATGGCCAAGTTCCGGATGTCGTGCGGGATGCGCTTCAGGACGCGATGGATATCGCCATCGCCAATGTGCCGTCCGTGATGGGCAATGTGGTGCTCTGCCCTGATGTGTCGGGTTCCATGGGCTCGCCCGTGACCGGCTACCGGAAGGGCGCGACGTCCTCGGTCCGTTGCATCGACGTCGCCGGTCTGATGACCGCGGCGTTCCTGCAGCGCAACCCGAAGGCGCGGGTGCTGCCGTTCGAGAATGACGTGGTGCGCGTCAGCCTCAACAAGCGGGATTCGGTGATGACCAATGCCGGTACGCTGGCGAAAATCGGTGGCGGCGGAACCAACTGCTCCGCACCGCTGAGGATGCTGGCAAACGAGAAGGCCAAGGTCGATCTCGTGGTGTTCATCTCGGACAATCAGTCCTGGGTGGATGCGCGCGGCAGCTGCCAGCCGACGGCAGTCATGACGGAATGGGCCAGGATCAAGCGGGTCAACCCGGCTGCAAAGCTGGTCTGCCTCGACATCCAGCCCCACGCCACGACGCAGGCGCCGACGCGGGAAGACGTGCTCAACATCGGTGGCTTCTCGGACGCCGTCTACGGGGTGATCACGGCTTTCGCGGCCAACAGCAAAGGAGCGGATGGCTGGGTGAAAGCCATCGAGGCAATCGAGCTCTGACGGGCTCACAGGAAGCAATATCCTCGCGCCGCCGTGAACGGCGCGGGGAGCCGTGACGAATGCCGGATGAAACTACAGATCGTTAATCTCCTGGTCGCGGTTCGAATCCCGTCGGGTCCTCCAGTTCACGGACCCGTAGCTCAGCGGATAGAGCAGGACGTTTCACCACACCTTGTCGTCACGGACATATGGAATGACATGGCGAATGCATGGGGAACTACATCTGTGTCGCGAGTTCGATTCTCGCCAGGGCCTGGTCCTGTAGCTCAGTTGGTAGAGCAAGCTGTTTCCCGGACACTTGTTGCCATGACGAAGATTGCAGTGGCGAATGCCGGACGGAACTACAGCCTCCAAAGTTGGATGGTCTGGCAGGTTCGACTCCTCCTGGGCATACGCTCTCTGGCACGAGCGGGGCCATCCGGTTTCGTCCACCCTCGTCGCCGCTGCAAGCTCCTGCCATGCAGGAACGGACTACCCCGGCGAATGCCGGCAGGTGAAGAGAAGCAAACTGAACAAGAAGGACTGCAGACGCAGAAAAGACAATGATAGCGGTAATGAGCGGACAGGATTTGATCGATGCCGGCATGAGCCAGGGGAAGTGGTTTCGCCCGGCTCTCGATGCGGCCAACGCGGTTTTGAGCCAGGGTGGCTCGGTGACCGATGCGCTGGAGGCGGCAAGGGCCTTCCAGCCCGAGCCGACGCTCGCCTTGAAGGCCGATAACGATATCGAGATCTATTCCAATATCCGCGCCGAGAACGCCTTCGAGCAGGACAATGTCGAGAAGGTGAATGCGACGATGCGGGCGCTGGTGCGCACGCCGGTCGTCCGGGCCGCGGCGATCATGCCGGACGCCTGCCCGGCGGGTCCAGTCGGAACGATCCCGGTCGGCGGCGTGGTGGCGTCCGAAGCGATCCATCCCGGCATGCATTCGGCCGATATCTGCTGCTCCATGGCGATTTCGATCTTTCCTGGCGTGGATCCGAAGTCGCTCCTGGATGCCGTGCACGCGGTGACGCATTTCGGTCCGGGCGGCCGTCCGCGCGGCGCGCAGCTCAAGCCTTCCGAGGCGACGCTTTCGGCCTTCCAGCAGAATCCTTATCTGCGCGATGGTGCGCTGAGCGCTGGCATCGAGCATTTCGCCACCCAGGGCGACGGCAATCATTTCGCCTATGTCGGAACAATGAAGTCGACCGGGGAAACCGCGCTTGTGACCCACCACGGATCGCGAGCACCGGGGGCGCGGCTCTACGACAAGGGCATGAAGGTCGCCAACCAGTTTCGGGAGCGCATTTCGCCCGAGACGCATCGGGAAAATGCCTGGATTCCGGCGGATACCGAGGAAGGTGAGCTTTACTGGTCGGCGCTGCAGACGATCCGCCAGTGGACGAAAGAGAACCACTATGTCCTTCACGACATGGCGGCGGAAAAGCTCTCGGCCAAGGTCGCGGACCGCTTCTGGAACGAGCATA
The DNA here is from genome assembly GCF_003985125.1 of Rhizobium phaseoli. GTDB lineage: Bacteria > Pseudomonadota > Alphaproteobacteria > Rhizobiales > Rhizobiaceae > Rhizobium > Rhizobium phaseoli. Next base: position 357,812 of record NZ_ML133568.1, on the reverse strand, counting down.
ATTTCGTCTTCCGGAAGTCGGACGGACTGTTCTACCACGGGAAGGGTGCCACCCCTGCCTTCGACAACTGGGCGCATGACGCGACCGATCTGACCATCATTCCGCTCAATATGGCGGAACCCATCCTGATCGTTCGCGGCTCGAACGCTGCCCATGGCCTCGGCTTCTCGCCGCATGGCGCCGGCCGCAACTTTTCACGCAGCGCGCATATGCGGCAGCTGTCCGCGGAGTATGGGGCGGATTCGCGTGGGCTCAGCCCGAACAACATCGCGGCTATCCTGGAGAAGGAAACAAGCGGTCTAGACACGCGGTTCTTCTCCGGTTTCGCCGATGTGTCGGAACTGCCGAGTGCCTACAAGAGTGCTGCGAACGTGCGGGCGCAGATCGAGCACTACGGCCTCGCCGAAGTGGTCGACGAGGTGGTCCCCTACGGGAGCATCATGGCCGGCGACTGGCAGCAGAATGCGCCCTGGCGTAAAAAGCGCCGGTAAACACTGAGGGAAGGCAACCAGGCTTGCCTTCCCTCAAATGCACGCTCAGGCATAGGGCGGTTGTCGCCTTTGATTTTGTTCAAAGCGGGGGCGTCTCCCCTCTGTTAATCTCTGTCAGCTTGCCGGATTGCGCGCCGTGACGATCCATGCTGCGCCGTCGATCATTACCGACCGCTCGGCGGGGCGGTCCGCGAAGGCGGCACGAACCGCGGCCGAGGCGCGGGCGCGGATGTCGTCTGGCTGATCAGCGAGCGCGCGCGACAGCGGGCCGACCTCGAGTGTCATCTCCACCGCGTCGTCGATTGCCGCGTCCCGCGTCCTCCCCCCGCCGAACGGGATGGAGGCATTGAATGGCGCGATAGCAATGGCGGTGAAGCCGGCCGCCGTCAGGATACGCGCCACCCGCCCCCGGTCGCCGAACGAGAACGGGCCGGACGCTTCGGGATCGGGCGGCGCGGTCGGTGGGAGGATGCCCTTGATCGCGCCCATCGGCAAGCGCACCCAATCGTTCTCGGCCATGCCGCGCCAGCAGACGAAAGCGACCCGCCCGCCCGGCTTGAGCGCACGGCGCATATGGGCGAACGCCCCTGTCGGATCGTCGAAGAACATCACCCCGAAGCGCGAGAACAGGATATCGAACGCGCCCTCGGGCAGCTCGGCGCTGCTGGCGTCAGCCACCTGGAACAGCACCGGCGTGTGCTGCGGCGCTCGCTCGCGCGCTCTGCCGATCAGCGGTTCGGATATGTCCACGCCTAGCACATGGCCCCCCGCGCCGACGCGGGCGGCCAAATCCAGAGTGGACGCCCCCGCGCCGCAGCCGACGTCCAGCACGCTTTCGCCGATGGCGGGCGCGGCGGCTTCGACCGCGGCCTGGCCGAACACCGCCAGCATGGCATCGAGCCGGGCCTGGTAAGCGACCCAGCGTTCCCCGCTTTGGCCATTCCAGTCGGCTACCTGATAAACATTTTTCTCTGCCATGCCATATCCTGTTCTGATCCGTTCTTGACTGGGTTATCCGCCCGCCTGGCCGCTGCCACCGTGCGCGGCGATGAACATGGCGACGGCCGATCGGCAATAGGATTCGATTTCGTTGTCGTCCTCTGCTCTTGCCGGATCGAAGCGCGCAATAATCAGGAGATCGGATCCTTTGAAAAGCGCGCCAAACAAGCGGGCGGACTGGAGAGGATCGGGCACGTTCAGAACCGCCTTCGCGTGCAACTGACGCAACAGGGCCTCGATTTGGGCGATGACATGGGCGGGGCCGGCTTCGTAATAGAGCTTGCTTAACGACTTTTGATTCGTCTTGTCGGCCATGACCATGGCTTCGACACTGCGGACGTCCGGGCTCAACAGCGTGCGAAGCAGGGATGATCCCACCGCCATGAGCTGCTCTTCGGCCGAACCGTCGACGCCTTCAAAAAGGGCCTGTGGTGCAAACTGATGGCAGCGGTCCGCGATGGCCGCGCTGAACAGCGCCTCCTTGTTCTCGAAGTGCCGATAGATGCTGAGCTTGGATATCTTCGCTCGCTGGGTGACCTTGTCCAATGTCGTCGCTTGAAAACCCAATTCCACAAAGAGTTCGTATGCTGCGTCGACTATCGTTTGGCCAAGCGCCTCGTTGGCTGGCCGGCCGCGCCGGCCTCGACTATTTTCGGTCACGACCATTAAGATCCTTGACAGTATCGTTATTCATGTCTTACGATACCACGCAGTATCGGAAATATGCAAGCCAACGAACGGATTTTATCCTGTCCCATAGATCGAGTCTCTAAGCCGCTTGGCCATATCGATGCGGATCGGTGGACGAGACGCGCCAAGGCTCAGCCAATCACACCCGCTCAACAGCACGGAGCTTATCACCATGGATGACGTCATCATCATCGGCGGCAGCTTTGCCGGTCTCGCCGCCGCCCTTCAGCTCGGCCGTACCCGCCGCAGGGTCACCGTTCTCGATACGGGCCTGCCGCGCAATCGCTTCGCCGGACACTCGCATGGCCTGCTCGGCCACGATCACAAGCCACCGCTGGACATCCTGGCCGAGGCGCGGATGCAGCTGGCACGCTATCCCACGGTCAGGCTGCTCAATGCCCGGGCCGACAGCATCTCCGGCGCCATCGATGATTTCTCCGTCCTCACTGGCGATGGCGAAAGCCTTGGGGCGCGCCGCCTCATCCTAAGCTATGGCGTGGCCGATCAGATGCCTGATGTTCCCGGCTTTGCCGAAAGCTGGGGCACTTCCATCGTGCCCTGCCCCTATTGCGACGGCTTTGAAGTCGCCGACCAGCATTGGGGCCTCGTCTGGTCCGGCCCGCCGTCGCACAATTATGTCAGGCTGTATCACGACTGGACCGACACGTTGACGGTCTTCGCCGATGGTCACGACATTGCGCCCGATATCCGCGCCGACCTGGCGCGCCGCAACATACCTGTCATCGACGGCCGGATCGCCGAAATCGCCCATCACAGGGGCCATATCACCACCGTTAATCTCGAGAGCGGCCGCAACGCCGGGGTCGATATCCTGTTTGCGCATCCGCGCAACAAGCCGTCCGCAAGCCTGCATGAATCACTGGGCCTCGCCACGGTCGATACGCCCTTCGGCATCGCCCTCAAGGTCGACGAGCGCCGCGAAACCAGCATGCCGGGCATCTACGCCGCCGGCGATCTCGCAAACCCAGCCATGAACTCGGTCACCACGGCAATATCGCAGGGCGCGACGGCAGGTATCTCCGCCCAGCAGTCGATGCTGGTTTGAGAGCAGAGAATTCCCTCTCCGGGTTCTGGCGGGGACGAGCGCGCCGCCGGCGCTCCTCAGCCTCGAAATGTATAGCCGCTGATCGAAGTCGGTTTCATCTCGATGGAGAAGCCCGGCAGGGTCGGCGGCATGTAGGCGGCATTCTCGATCCGGCAGGGGTCGAGGAAGTGTTCGTGCAGGTGATCGACATATTCGATGACGCGGCCATCCTTGGTGCCTGACACCGCGATGTAATCGATCATCGACAGGTGCTGCACATATTCGCAGAGGCCGACGCCGCCGGCGTGCGGCCAGACCGGCAGGCCGAACTTGGCGGCGATCAGCAACACAGAAAGGACCTCGTTCAGCCCGCCCATGCGGCAAGAATCGATCTGGACGATGTCGATCGCGCCCTCGGCGATGAACTGCTTGAACATGATGCGGTTCTGGCACATCTCGCCGGTCGCAACCTTCACCGGGGCGATTGCCTGGCGGATCTTGCGATGGCCGGCGACGTCGTCGGGGCTTGTCGGTTCCTCGATGAAGAAGGGCTTGGCCGGGGCAAGCGCCTTGACCCAGTCGATCGCCTGGCCGACCTCCCAGACCTGGTTGGCGTCGATCATCAGGTAGCGGTCGGGGCCGATCACCTCGCGGGCGATCCGCAGACGGCGGATATCGTCTTCCAGATCGCGACCGACCTTCATTTTGATATGGTTGAAGCCGGCGTCGATCGCCTCCTGGCAGAGGCGGCGCAGTTTCTCGTCCTCATAACCGAGCCAGCCGGCCGAGGTGGTGTAGCAGGCATAGCCCTGCTTTTCGAGGAGAGCGATGCGTTCGGCCTTGCCCGCTTGGGCGCGCTTGAGGATCTCGACGGCTTCGGCGCGCGTCAGCACATCGGTCAGATAGCGGTAATCGACGATATCGGCGATCTCTTCCGGCGACATCTCGGCGACGAGCCGCCAGACCGGCTTGCCGGCCTGCTTAGCGAGCAGATCCCAGACGGCGTTGACGACGGCGCCGGTCGCGAGATGGATGGCGCCCTTTTCCGGGCCGATCCAGCGCAGCTGACTGTCGCTGGTCAGATGCCGCCAGAATTTGCCGGGATGGGCGAGCACCTCGGCAAGCTCGACGCCGACGACGAGGTGGCGCATCGCCTCGATCGCCATGCAGCAAATGTCGTTGCCGCGGCCGATGGTGAAGGTCAGGCCGTGGCCGGCAAGATCAGGCGCGTCCGTATCGAGAATGACATAGGCGGCCGAATAATCCGGATCGGGATTCATTGCATCCGATCCATCCAGGCTTTGCGAGGTGGGAAAGCGGAGATCGAAGACACGAAGGTCGGTGATGCGGGTCATGATTGTTCTCCCAATTGCAATAGCGAATCGGCCGGCAGTCTGCCGGCCGCGTCATCAGCTGGGTCAGATCGTCCAGCCGCCGTCGATGGCGATCGCCTGGCCCGAAGTGTAGGTCGCGCCGGCGAGATAGACGGCTAGGTCGGCAATCTCTTCCGGCGAGCCGAGCCGGCCCATCGGCTGGCGGGCGATGAAGGCGGCGCGGGCCGCATCATAGTCGCCGCCGGCGCGCATGCGGTCCTGCAGCGACGGGCTTTCCACCGTGCCTGGGCAGATGGCGTTGCAGCGGATGCCGTCGGCGACATAATCGGCGGCGACGGATTTGGTGAGGCCGATCACCGCTGCCTTGGTGACGCCATAGGCGAAGCGGTTCGGCACGCCCTTGATGCTGGAGGCGACTGAGGCCATGTTGATGATCGCCCCGTCCTTGCGCGCGAGCATGCCGGGCAGCACGGCCCGGATCGTGCGGATCATCGCCTTGACGTTGAGGTCGAGGGCGAATTCGAGATCCGCATCCTTCATCTCCAGAATCGAACCGGCATGGACGAAGCCGGCGCAGTTGAACAGCACGTCGACCGCGCCGATCTCGGCGACGAGGGCCTTGACCGCATCGTCTTCGAGCACGTTCAGCTTGTGGGTCGAAACGCCGGTTTCGGCCGCCAGCGTCGCCAGCGCCTCGGTGTTGATATCGGTGGCGTGGACCTTGGCGCCGGTCGCGGCAAAGGCTGCCGCCGTTGCCCGGCCGATGCCCTGGCCGGCGGCGGTGATGAGAACGGTCTTGCCGGAAAATCTGTTTGTCATGTCACGGGCCTTTTCTGGAATTGTCTGCGCGGGCGGTGCGTATAGTCATATCTTGGCGAAGGCCGGGCTGAGATGGAATAGCTTGTCCGTCAGCGCCTGCCATTTTCCCTCTTTGCGCGTTGCGGCCCGCCTGAAGCGATGCCGGCTTCTCGTCGGTTCCGTTGAGCAGCTGTCTTCAGCAATAATTTGTCTGTTTATAGACAAACAGACGATTGGCCAAGGGTCAAGCACGAAGTTTTGCTTTTCCGGCCGCGGTTCTGCGTATATGCAGAATAATATTCACAGGAGGATGGAATGGAGCCCGACGAGTCAGACCGCTACCGCGCTCCTGCCCTCGATAAGGGCCTCGACATCCTGGAGCTGCTTGCCGGCGTCGACAGCGGCCTTACCCAGGCGGAAATCGCCAAGCGGCTCGATCGCAGCCCCAATGAATTCTATCGCATGCTCGACCGCCTGGTGCGTCGCGGCTACGTCACGCGGCTGGACGGCGATCGTTATTCGCTGACGCTGAAGCTTTTCGGGCTTGCGCAGCTGCATGCGCCGGTGCGACGGCTCGCCTCCTACGCCACGCCGCTGATGCGCGATCTCGCCCAGCGCGCGCGTCAGGCCAATCATCTAGCCGTTTTCGATCGCGGCGCCGCCGTTGTCATCGCCCAGCAGGAGGCGCCGGATTATTGGGGATTCTCGATCCGCATCGGCGCCCATATCAGCCTGTTCGACACCGGTTCGGGGCATGTGCTGCTCGCCTTCCGCAGTAACGAGGAGCGGGAGATGATGATATCGGAACATGTGCGCAACCGCGCCGATATCGAGCTCGGCGCCGAATTCTACGATCGCCTCGATCAGATCCGCAAGCGCGGCTACGAGATGATGGCGAGCGCCCAGACCTCCGGCGTCTACAATCTGTCGGCGCCGGTTCTCGGGCCGGATCGGCGCTGCATTGCCGCGCTGACCTGTCCTTTCATCGCGCTCGTCAATGCACCGTCGGCCCCCGACATCACGCAGACGATCACGCTGGTGCAGAAGACCGCCGCCGAACTCTCGCAGCTCGCCGGCGCCGACGTCATCATCCCGGCCTGAGCTCGGGAATTTTTATTTGAACAATCCATTCACCAGAGATAGGTTGCCGCAAGCCAGCGTTGGAGGAACCCGTGCTCATCGACACCCACCTGCATGTCATCGATCGGTCGGCGCTCCCCTACCCTTGGCTCTCCGGCGTGCCTGCGCTCGACCAGGATTTTCTCTACGAGACCTATGCAGCCGAAGCGCGCCGCTGCGGCATCACCACGGCGCTGCATATGGAAGTCGATGTCGATCCGGCCGCCATGCAGGCCGAGACCGACCACATTGCCGGCATCGCCCAAAAGCCCGGCAGCCTGATCGCCGGCGCCATCGTTTCCTGCCGGCCGGAAGATGAAGGCTTTGCCGCCTATCTCGAGCGGCAAAAGACCGATCCCTTCGTCAAGGGATTTCGTCGCGTGCTGCATGTCGTGGCCGACGACGTCTCGGAAGGCGCGCTGTTTCGCGAAAACATCAGGCGCATCGGCGGCAGCGGCCTGACCTTCGACCTCTGCACGTTGCCGCATCAGGCCGGACGCGTCGCCGCCCTCGTCGATCTTGCGCCGGACGTCCAGTTCGTGCTCGACCATTGCGGCGTGCCCGATATCCGCTTGGACGCCTTTCAGCCGTGGAAGGCCGGAATATCGGAGATCGCCCGGCGGCCGAACGTCATCTGCAAGATTTCGGGCGTCGTCGCCTATGCCGATGCCGAGACGTGGACGGCGCAGACGCTGCGGCCCTATATCGAACATGTCATTGCAAGTTTCGGCTGGGACCGGGTCGTCTGGGGCAGCGATTGGCCGGTCTGCACGCTCGGCGGCGGCCTTTCCACCTGGGTCGCGGCGACCCATGCCGCGCTCTCCGGCAGCAGCGAGGCGGAGCGTTCGAAGTTGCTCTTCGCCAATGCCCGACGGCTCTGGTCACTCTGACGCGCCTTCTGGGGGCGATTCCGGCTGGGGGCGAAATGACACTCTGCGCGGTTGAGTGTCGAGTGTCCGCTCCAGCGATCAGTTGTTCTCGGCTTTGAAGACTCTAAACTTTGCAGTCCAGCATCCACTGAGCCCCGTACCTATCCGTGAGCTTGCCATAGTAGCTCCCCCAAGGCTGCATCGCGAGCGGTGTCGTCACCTCACCGCCAGCCGCCAGTTTAGCAAACAGGTCGTTCGTTCGATCACGATCGTCCATGATGAGAATCTGCGCCGAGCCTCTCATCGGCTCGGCGTCGTGATTGTCCGAGGCGAAGAACAGAATTCCTGGCCCCTCGAAACGGGCATGCATCACCTTACCCTTCATCGCCTCGCTTGCGAGTGGAATGCCGTGATCTCCGTGGCGCATCATCATGGTTACCGCACCAAGACCGCATTCCGTATAGAAGGTGAGCGCAGCATCACACTGCGTGGTGAAGAAGAGATAGTTGGCCAGTTGCATGGTTCGAATTCCCACTGCTGCCGGGCCTTCTGGCCCGGCTTTTCTGAATGTCCAATGTGATTACACCGCCGACCCGGTGATGGCGCCTATAAGGTCATTATTGTCATAGCTGCGACCAGCAATCCCCCAGGCGCCGTCAGGCGCGTAGACGATGTTCGACCAAATATGTTCGCGTCGGAGCCGTCCGGCTGCGGCTCGTTCGACCACATCGGTTGCCTTCTCGATAAAGGTTCGCTTGGCTTCCGGCGTCGCTAGTGCGATCTCCGGCAGTTTCAGTTCGACGAACGCTGCCTCTGCCGGTTTCCCGGCCACAAGCACGTGCTCTTTAGGAAGGACGTTTATCGAGCCGACAACATTCGACGTCATGAACGCATTTCCGTTGAGGCCGGAGACCTGAAGAACGGCCTCCGTCAGCCCTGCGAAGGCCTCTGCCTGCGCGGCAGGCGACAGCAGTCCTTCCGGTATGGTCAGTGTGATGGGCATGGTCTCTCCTTGTTTCAGAGATGTCCGGGTGCGATATATACCGGACGCTCTCTATTCATAGAGAGTGAAAGCTCTCTAAGCAAGATAAAAAGAGTGTCCGCTCTTTATGAGGTTATATGCGCTACACCGCTGAACATAAGAAGCGTACCCAGGAGAAGGTCATCGCCGCTGCTGGGCAGTTGTTTCGTAAGGAAGGATATGGTGGCGCGGGCATCGACGCGCTGACAAAGGCAGCAGGCGTGACGAACGGTGCCTTCTACGGGCACTTTCGATCCAAGAGCGAAGCCTTCCGCATTGCCGTTCTTGCTGGGCTGGAAGAATTGCGGCTGGGAATATCGGCCCTCAGGGCCGAACACCAACAGGGCTGGCTGAAAAACTTCGTCACCTTTTATTTGGGATACAAGCGGACCTGCGATCTCGGTGAAAGCTGCGCGTTGCCAAGCTTGTCGGCCGACGTCATGCGCACCGACAACGAAACCCGAAATGCCTATACCGAAGAATTGCAGCGCCTCATCGCGGAAATCGCTGCGGGCCTCCCGCAAGGTGCGCCAGGAGATCGTGAAGGGATCTCGCGAGAAGATCGGTCCATTTTATTGCTCGCCCTGCTTACCGGTGGTGTCACTCTCGCTCGGGCTGTATCGGATCCGGCGCTATCCGAGAAGATTGCCGAGCTTGTGGCGACGGAAGCGCTACGCCGGGGGAGACCGGAAGCGTAAGGCAGCAAGCCAGTCAATTGGCGATCCGCCACGCGGCCAACCGGTTCGAGAGCTTAACGTGTCATTTCGCCCCGCCGGACCAGCCCCTTCTGCCGGCTACTCCGGCAGACCGGCGGCCCGCAGCGCGTCCCCAAGGCATTTCGCGAGCGCGGCGGCCAGTTGTACATGCGTGATGCTGTGTGCCGGATTGGCTTGAACAGACCGGTAGGCGGCGCGACAGGCTTCATCATAGCGGCCACGCAGCAAATGGCTCATCGCCTGCGCATCGAAGGCGGCAAAGCCCCATGGGTCAAACGGGCTTAGCCGCATGCCCCGCTGCGCCGCCCTTGTCATCCGCATGCCCGACGAGAATAAGGGGATCATGCTGCGTGGCCATCCCATGGTGTTTCTTGTCACCTGCGAGGATACCAAACACACGAGCATGTTCGACTGGACGATACCGGCCGGGTTCGTCACCGGCCTCCATGTCCATCGGGTGCAGGAAACCTTTTATGTGCTTGATGGCGAATGCGTTTGGCACGCCGGCGGAAAGACGATCCGCGCGACGCCGGGCACCTTCCTGTTCATTCCACCTGGCGTGCCGCACAACATCGCCAATGTCAGCGACAAGGCGGCGCGCGTGCTGATGACTGTTTCTCCACCTGGGCACGAACATTATTTCGAAGCGCTCGCCAAGCTCGCTGCCCAGGGCGCTCCGGATCCGGCGGCGCTGGCCGACCTTCGAGGCCGCCACGACACCGATCAGATCTCCACTCTGACAATGTGAGCGTAGGGCTCGATCGACGGTTTGCCCGGCAACGTCCGCCAGTCGTCTTTCTTGCTGTGGCATCATTGCGAAATCGCATCGATTTCAGGGTAATTAATTCAAAATATTGCAGCGCCTTTTGCGCAGCTTTTCCGGCCCGCGGCGCTGTAATTCCCCGAGTATGCCGGCGGTCGCCATCATTGGTAGTCTTGCCTCTCTCCCGAAGACGACACCACATCCCAAAATCAGGTGATGTGTCGTCCAAAAGTACTACTTTGGCATGCTTTTTGCTCCTGTTAATATGAAGCAAGGTGATGTTTCGGTTTGGGACGACTTACAGCCGGGCAATTGCTAGCTTTGTGTAACTCAGGTAAAAGTTGTCAGACACGGATATGGCGAATAACCTCATCTCCGTGTCCTCAGGAGGGAAAACAAAATGAAAGAAGAACCGCATGCAGTGGATGTTCATGTCGGGAAGACCATCCGCATACAGCGTCTGCTGCGGAAAGTTTCGCAGACCGAACTGGGCGATCGCGTCGGCGTGACATTCCAACAGATTCAAAAATACGAAAAAGGCTCCAATCGCGTTTCCGCCAGCATGCTGGTTGAAATCGCCGGCGCGCTGAAGGTCGACGTCAGGACGTTCTTCGACGACCTGTCCACGCCTGATACGGCCAACGACAACCCCGCTCCCAGCGAGGAATTCGTTATTTCGCGCGAGGGCGTCCTTCTCAACGCCGCGTTCTTCTCGATCAAGAACGAAGCGCTTCGCAAGAAGATCCTGAAGCTCGTCCAGGCAATCGCCCACACCGAACAGATGGACGGTGAAGCGGCCGAATAGGCCGGATCTCCTTCACGCGATCCCACCGGACTGCATGAAGGTCAATGGCGATCGATCAGGATCAGATTTTCGCTGGCGTCCTTCATTGCGATCTTGGCCTTGCTGCCGAGCAGTTTCTCGAGGTTGACGTCTAGCTCCCTGTCCGGATCTATGCCGTCCCAATCGATGACGACCTGCAGCAGCGCCATGTTCGTCAGGTGCATCAGGTTGCGCAGCTGAAGCTTTTCAGCCTCCTCCTTGGCTGCCGACAGCAGCCGGAAGATCCTTGCGTATTCGCTGCCTGTGCCTTCGTTATGCTGTTCAAACATTGTCCCGCCCCTTTGGCCATGAAGGCCTCAGATTCCATCACCGCTGCATCTTTTCGCCGTGACCGTTATACAAGCGTTACAGCAGTCACATTGCGCGTGACTTCGGCGTGCAAAAGCTCCCAGTGAGAGGTCGCGGCAAAGTGCCAGTCACGGTCGACGGGCATGAATTCGTCACGGTTCAGCCATTCCAGCACCAGCCGCGCGTCGTCTCGCTTGCGTTCGACCCGGTTCTTGCGCAGGGCGGCGAGGAGATAGTCGCGGCGCGCCTTGCGGAAATGGCATTCGTCCACCACCCTGGCATAGGTCCGCTCGGAGAAATGCAGGAAGCGACCGGAGAGCAGCAGTTTCTTGCGCTCGCCCGACGAAATCTCTCCGCCGGCATGAAGGGCGTTGATCGTCGGCTCGAAATCAACCCAGGGCACCGAAAGCGGCAGCCAGCCGAGCGCCTGCGGCGCATGCACCAGCGCCACGGCCTCGTCGTCGAGCAACCGCCCGGACTGGTAATCTTCGAAGATCGAGCCGAGCCCGACCATGCCGAAAGGCGCGCATTCGGCCGCCCGCAATGCGCCCATGCTGGCGCCGCCGGCAACGGCGACGCCCTGTTCGAGCGCGTAGAGGATTTCCTTGTGCCAGACCGACGGCAGATCGCCAAAATAGCCGTCGACCAGACCGATCGCCGTGGCGCCGTCCTCCACCGCTTTGAGAATGTCGCCGCAGGCGGCCGGCGGCCGGAAATCGATACAGGGGGACATGTTTCTCGCTGCGGCAAGGCCGCCACCAAGGCTCGGACCGACGAACAGAACCTTCATGATTGGGCTCCTCTCATGGTGTTTACGGCGCGCAGGCCGAGCTGGATGTACTGACCTGATATATCGACCTCGAGGCCCGGGACGATCACCCTGACGACGGAGACCGGCAGGGCCTGATGATGCGGAAACGGCACGACGACGATCTGCTCGATGCCGGTCGCCGTCAGCCGGTCGGCAATATGGCCGATGGTTTCCTGGATGGTTGCGGGACGGCGATGGCGGGGCTGGAAGGCGCGCATTCGGCCATCGCCCGCGCAGAGTTCGACCACCTGTTGCATCGCCGCACTCTTGTCGAGCCGCTGATAGATGCGTGGCGAGAAATCATCGCGGCTGCCGGCGATCGCCGTCAGTCGGCTCTGCGCCGCCTCGGTGATGGCGCGCAGCGCGGCACGGACGGGATCGGGATGGCAGCCGCAGCCGCCGCAGACATGGACCCAGCGCGCATCGACGCGGTCGGACAGATTGCCCGGCATGATGATGGCCAGAAAAGCGGGGACACCGATATCCGTGGTCATGTCGAGCAGCAGCAGGCGCATGCCGGCGCGCGAAATCCGGTCGGTCATGACATCGATGACCGCATCGCCGAACGAGGCGGGGTCGATGCGGCTCTCCTTGAGGCGCTGCGGCGATTTCAGCTGGGTCAAGGCCCAGGCGTCGCGCTCCACCAGCTCGCAAAGCCCGTGCAGGACCGCTTCGGACGGCGTGTTACCGGAGGCGAGCCCGTCACTCGACTGCTCGAAGCCCGACGGCCGCTCGCCGCGATGGTCGAGGCCGACGAGCCACCAGGGGACGAAGACGCTGCTGCCGGAGAGGATGTCGAGCCCGGAGCACCAGGGGATGGCGCCGCCGCCGATGTCATCGGGCGCGCAGCGCGCAACATTGTCGAGATCGATCATGGCGGCGCCTTCCGCCCGCATGCTGTCGACGGTCGCCCGTGTCAGATCCGCTGGCGCAATTTCCGCGATCCGCGTCTCGATCGCCTCCATGGCCGCCGATGCCATGGCGGCATCATTGTCGATGCCTTTGCCCTGGAAGACCGAAAGCGTATGGCTGTTCGGTCTCGTCGCGAAGGCGACGGGAATGTTCAGCACGTCGAGGGCGGTCAGCAGGCCGATGCGGGTAATGCCGAATTCGCGCAGATGCGGCCTGACGGCGGCCAATGTCTGCGCCGGCGTGACCGCGCGGTCGTGATAGTCGCTGACGCCGGCCGATGATCGTTCGAGGTCATCGGCTAGCGTTTCAAGGTCGGCAAAAGCGGACATACCGATCTCGTCCCTATCGGAACCTCAGCGCATGCGTCAGGCTCTCAAGCGCATTGGCGGAAACGTTGAGTTGGTCCTGCTTCAGGGCTGCTTTGGCGGCTGCGGAAAAGCGCAAGGACTGTGTCTGAGCGGTGGTTTCAGCGTTCGTCTGCATGTTCATCTCCAATTGGCTGGACGGCGCGTTGCTGCCGTTAACCATCGGAGAGAAACATTGTCCGCGTCATTTAAGCGTTACAGGCTTCGTTAAAAGGCCGTGCAATTAAGGAAGACCGGCCAATTGTAGGCCTTTTATCAACGGTTCCGTAAAGGCGGGATCGCGATCGGGGACGAAATGGCGAATATCTTCACTGCGGAAATCGGGGAAGTTTTCGAGCACCACGCGGGCGTAATTGCCGGCCTTCCCCTTTTCGCCTGCCATGGCATGGGAGGCGGCGAGCAGGCGAGCGGTCGCCTGCTTGGTCTTTACCGGCTCCAGCGCCTTGATTGCCTTTTCATATTCTTCGCGCATGAAGTGGATGCCGCCGAGGTTCCAGTAGTAATAGTCCGGTGGCAAGGGGTTGAGCTTGAAGGCCGCGCGGCTGAGCTCCAGTGCGCGATCGAAATCGCCGTCATGGGAAAGGGCATCGGCATAATCGGCGAGGATGTCGGCATCGTTGGGATTGAGATCCTGGGCCTGCTGGAAGTATTCCAGGCTTTCGTCGAAACGGCGGCGGTACAGCGCCACGAAGCCGAGCTCGCGGAAGGCCCGGCCGCTGTTCGGGTCGGACTGCTGGGCGAGCCGCGCGGCGCCATTCGCCTCGTCGAGCAGATCCGTGTCCTGCATGCCGCGGATCAGCCATTCCATGCCGAGCGCGCGCGACACGCCGGCATGGGCGGCCGAGAAGTGTTCATAACGATTGAGCGAGGATTTGAACCATTTGCGCGCCTGGCGCAGATGCTGCAGATCGGTCTGGGCGATCAGCCGCTTGCCTTCGAGATAGAGACGGTAGGCCGATGGCGGCGCATCGCCGATCGGCATCGCCAGTTCGTGGCGCTCGATCGTGTCGGCGAGCGAGGAAACGATCCGCCGTGTCAGATGCGCGAAGGATTCGCTGATCTTTTGCATGACCAGCGGCAGTTCTAAGGCCCAGATCACTTCCGACGTCGTCGTCCGCGTCAGCCGGCAGGTCGCATAGACATCCTCGTCACGGCCCTGGATGGTGACATAGACCGCATAATCGAAGCTGAGATCGAGCGGGCCGGGGACGGCGCGCGCCGGATCGACCGCGCGGCTGAGGATCTCGAGGCTCGTATGGGCCGCGATCACCTTGAAGCCGCGCTGCTGGCTGAGGCCGATGGTGACGTCTTCGAGAAGCGCCCGGCCGACGCGCTCCATCAGCGGATCGGTAAAAATACTCTCAGGCGGCAGGATGATGATCCGCGGCTCGCCGAGTGGACCGGCGAAGCCACCGAGCGTCGAAGAAGGGCGCTCGGCTGCGGCCTGTGCGGCCGGGGTCAGGCCGAGCTCGCGGGCAAGCGCGGTGGTGCTTTCTTCCGGTTCGGTGTCGAAGTCGTCCTTCAGCTGGCTTTTGCACTTCAGATAGGCCTGACGAGCCGCGGCCGGATCGTTCATCCTGACATAGAGGCGCATCAGGGCGCGATAGGCCGTCTCGCTGGCCGGGTCGAGTTCCAGCAGCCGCCGGGCAAAGGCGACCTGTTCTTCGTCCGATCTGTCTTCGGCGCTCTCGACCAGCCGGGTGAGATGGGCGGCACGCAATTCGTCGACACGCTGGCGCTCGAAGGTCAACCAGTCCTCGGCCCCCTGCGTCGGTGACTTGGCGCCTTCAAGCAGTTCGCCATTCAAGATGCCGATGTCCTCTGCTGCGAGCGGCCCCCTCTGCTTCAGCAAATGAACGTCGACTTCCCAGCCGTCGGCAAGCCCGATATGGGTTCGGGTCGCCGCCAGCAGCGGCGGAAGGTCGGCGGGAATGCTCTGCTCGATACGCGCCAGGAGTTGGCGCAGACTGCCGGCGCGCTTTTCCGGCAATTCCGATTGCCAGAGCTGACGCCTGACGGTCTCGCGGTCGAGTTCGAGATCGGCTTCGGCGGCGAGCATGGCGAGGAGAAAATAAGACTTCTCCGGCAAGGAGAGTTCCCTCCCCGCTGCCAGCAGTCGCGGCCTTCCGAGCAGGCAGAGCCTGTTCGTCGGCATCTGTCCGGATGTCCGTTGCATCCCGCTTCTCACCCCTGAAAGCCAAGCGCGCGTGCGCACCCGCAGGTACATGTTAGAGCCATATGCGGTCCGCGCATAGCGGTATTGCTATCGAAAAACGAATTTTTCATCGAATATTTGTATTTTTTTCGCATCGGCCGACGGGAAATGCTTGCCAACACTTTGCGGGCGACGCGGATTGCCTTGCGTTATTTCAGGCGGGCAAGGCTTGCTGGCCGGCAATTCAGCAGGCACAGCCGAGGGTTCACAGCGCTGATGCGACGCGTTTGGCGCGAGTTTCCGCCGCGGTTGCGGCCGCGACGAAATCGAGGCCGATATCCAGCACCGGCGCGCTGTGCGTCAGCCAGCCGACGGAAATCAGGTCGACACCGGAAGCCGCGATGGCCGCGGCCGTTGCCGGCGTCACCCGGCCGGATGCCTCGGTGATCGCCCGGCCGGCGACGATGGCGACCGCTTCGCGCAGCTGATCCGGCTTCATATTGTCGAGCAGGACGGCATCGACGCCTGTTTCCATCGCTTCATGCAGCTGATCGAGCCGGTCCACTTCGACCTCGACCTTCACCAGATGGCCGACGCCGGCCCGGGCCCGGCGGATCGCCTCGGCAACGCCGCCTGATATCGCCACGTGGTTGTCCTTGATCAGCACCGCGTCATAAAGTGCGAAACGGTGGTTCATGCCGCCGCCGGCCCGCACCGCGTATTTTTCCAGCGCCCTCAACCCCGGGGTCGTCTTGCGCGTGCAGGCGACAGAAGCTTTGCTGCCGCTGATGGCGGCGGCAATCTCTGCCGTCACGGTGGCAATGCCGGAGAGATGGCCGAGGAAATTCAGCGCGGTGCGCTCGGCGGTGAGCAGGCCGCGCGACGGCCCCTCGATCGTGGCGATCACGTCGCCTGTTTTGACCGCGTCGCCATCCTCGATATGGCGCCGCATGACGATTTCGGGATCAACGAGGGTGAAGGCGAGCTCGGCCGCGTCAAGACCGGCGATCACGCCCGGCTGACGGGCGGCCATCATCACCGTCGAGCGATGCTCGCCGGGGATAACCGCTGCCGAGGTGATGTCGCCGGCAAGGCCGAGATCTTCGAGCAATGCCGCCCGCACCAGCGGCTCGACGATCAGGCGCGGAAGGGGAGTAAGGCTCATCTCAGGCACTCCTGGCAAGGGCATAGGACGGTGTTGCACGGGCGATCTCCAGCGCCTGGGACAGACGCATCCGGCGGCGCTTGATATCGGCGAGCTTCAGCGGAAAATCGGTGCGGGCATGGGCGCCGCGCGATTCCATCCGCAGACCGGCAAAGACTGCGATCAACAGCGCGACGATGGCCGGATCGGCGGCCGGGCCGTCACTTTCGGCAAGCGGTAGCAGGGCGGCAATCGCGTCCTGTACCGCGCCCCCATTGCGCAGCACGCCGAGATGGCGCGAGACGACCGGCCGGACCAGCGATGCGTCGGCCGGCGCCGGCAGCCTTTCGGATTGCAAGGGACCGCCGGTGCGTGCCGGCAGGCCCGCTATGTTGCGCGCCGCCCGCATCCCCATCACCGCCGCTTCCAGCAGCGAATTGCTGGCCAGCCGGTTTGCGCCGTGCAGGCCGGTCGAGGCCGCCTCCCCGGCAACCCAGAGGCCGTGAACGGAGCTGCGGCCATTGGCATCGGTTGCAACGCCGCCCATGTGGTAGTGAACGGCCGGGCGCACCGGAATGAGGTCTTTCGCCGGATCGATTCCGGCTTCGCCGCAAAGGGCTGCGATCACAGGGAAGCGTGTAGCGAACCGGATGCCGAGCGCGTCGCGGGCATCGAGGAAGACCCTGCCGCCGCGGGCGCTCTCGGCACTGATGGCGCGCGCCACGACATCGCGCGGCGCAAGCTCGGCGCCCGGGATGCGGGCCATGAACCGTTCACCGCTTTCATTGACGAGCAGAGCCCCCTCGCCGCGCACCGCCTCGCTGACCAGCGCCAAGGGCCTGCGGCGAGAATCGAGCGCCGTCGGATGGAACTGGACGAATTCCATGTCGGCAAGGTCGGCACCCGCCCGTGCCGCGAGCGCGATCCCCTGGCCAAAATTGCCGATCGGATTGGTGGTCGCATCATAAAGGCCGCCGATACCGCCGGTGGCCAGCACCACCTTCGCGGTCGGCAGGATGGCAGCCCCATCCGCGGTCGCGCAGAGCAGGCCGGCTACCCCTTCGCCGTCCATCAGAATCCGCCGCGCTTCGAAGCCTTCGAGCACTGAAATGGCAGGGGACTGCGCCACGGCTCGTACCAATGCGGCGATGATTGCCGCACCCGAGCCATCGCCTTCGGCGTGGACGATGCGGCGGCGGTTATGGGCCGCCTCCAATCCGAGTGAGAATTCTCCCCTCGCATTGCGGTCGAAGCGCACGCCGGCCTGTTCCAGTGCGGCAATTGCCGCCGGCGCCTCGGCAATGATGCCGGCCGCGACGGTCCGGTCGCAGAGCCCGTCGCCGGCCGCAAGCGTATCGGCCAGATGCAACGCCGCACTGTCGTCGGCGCCGATGCTGGCGGCAATGCCGCCCTGCGCCCAGGCGCTTGAGGTCTGTGTGCCGAGGGCGGCGCGGGTGACGATGACGGAGGGTTCCGGCGCCAGCGTCAGCGCCGTCATCAGCCCGGCCAGGCCGCTGCCGACGATGACGGTGTGCCCGGCAAGATGATCGAGACGTTCGCTCATATCGCCAGCATCCTTTCGACGGCGCGCCGCGCCGCCGTGGCGATTGCCGGATCGACCGTCACTTCATGGCGGTTTTCCTCAAGGGCGGCGCGAATATTGGCGAGGGTGATCCGCTTCATATGCGGGCAGAGATTGCAGGGCCGGATGAACTCGACATCCGGATGGTGCACGGCGACGTTGTCGCTCATCGAGCATTCGGTCAGCAGCACGACCCGCGCCGGTTTCCGGCTGCCGACATAGTCCGACATCACGGCGGTGGAGCCGGCGAAATCGGCCTCGGCCACGACGTCGGGCGGGCATTCCGGATGGGCGAGCACCGTCACGCCGGGGTGATTTTCGCGCAACTGGCGGACATCGTCGGCGGTGAAAAGTTCATGCACCTCGCAATGCCCATGCCAGGCGATGATCTCGATGTCGGTTTCGCGGGCGACGTTGCGGGCGAGATATTCGTCCGGGATCATCAGCACCTTCGGCACGCCGAGCGACTCCACCACCTGCTTGGCATTGCCGGAGGTGCAGCAGATGTCGGAGGCGGCCTTCACCGCGGCCGAGGTATTGACATAGGTGACGACAGGCACGCCGGGATGGGCCTGGCGCAGCAACGCGATATCCTCCGCCGTGATCGAATCCGCCAGCGAACAACCGGCGCCGAGATCCGGGATCAGCACGGTTTTCTCCGGGTTCAGAAGCTTGGCCGTCTCGGCCATGAAATGCACGCCGGCCAGCACGATCACATCGGCATCGACCTCGATCGCTTTGCGGGCGAGCGCCAGGCTGTCGCCGACGATATCGGCGACACCGTGAAAGATTTCCGGCGTCTGATAATTATGCGCGAGAATGACGGCATTGCGGCGGCGCTTGAGGTCGAGAATGGCGTCGACATCGTTCTCGAACGACATCCATTCGGCTTTGGGAATGACGCGGCTGACGCGCTCATAGAGCGAGGATGCGGAAACAGGATGGTTCATGGCCGGCTCCTAATTATGCTCTATTTGAGCATATCACGGGCAAAGAGATATTCTCGTTCTGAGCATATGTCAATTGCGGGAGAGCGGTAATTTCGTTCCGGCGAGCGCCCGTTCCTCGAGCACGGTGTGGCGGAAGCGGAAAAGCTTGGCCGGCCGGCCGCCGGTTTCGCTTTCCGTGCCGCCGGTTTCCTCGACCAGTTCCTGCTGTTCGATCAGGCGGCGGAAATTCTGCTTGTGCAATGTCAGCCCGGCGAGCGCCTCGATGGTGCGCTGCAGCCGCAGAAGCGTGAAACTCTCCGGCATCAGCTCGAAGACAACAGGGCGGTATTTGATCTTGGCGCGCAGCCTGGCGATGCCGGTCGCGAGAATCCGGCGATGGTCGGCAAACATCGCCCGGCCGAGATTGGCCTCGGCAGAACATCCGGCTTCGGCCACCAGCCCGGCTTCATAGAGCAATTCGTAGCGCTGCAGCGCCAGATCCTCGTTCCAGCCGCCGCCGTCGAGGCCGAAGGTGAAATCGGCGCGGCGATGGCGCAGGTCGCGCCGGGCCGGATCGGCATCGGCCCAGCCCTTCAGACGCGTCATGATCTCGCCGAGCACGGCCGGGCGGCCGTGCCGGTGGTCTTCCCAGGGAAAATAGTCGTACCAGCCGTGCCAGCCCGGCCGGCCGGCGCCGGCCTGCTCGTTGACGAGGCCGAGATAGCTGATCGAGATCGTCCGGCCGCCGGGAATATCATTGTTCCGGTCGCGGTCGGCGAAGGTGTAGAGCTGCTCGAGATAGCCGACCGGATGTTCCGTCTGCTCCTGCACCCATTCGCGCAGGCCCGATTGCAGGGTGCGATGCCCCATTTCGAACGGGCCGGACGGCAGCGCATTGCCGGAACGGATCGTCAGCACACGCGGCTCATCCCCCGTCACCGCGACGAGCACCGCAATCAATTCCGCATGCGCAAAGCCGATCGTCACAGGGGACCGAATACTCCGTTCCGAATGGGTCATTCCTGACACAGGCGGGGACGGAAGCCAATGGCGTGCGGAGGAGTTCGGGGTGCGACCCACATCTTCGAGACGATGCTGGGCGTTTATGTTTCGGTCTCTGGAGAAAATGCCTTTCGCTTGCCGCTCAAGGCGTTCGTCGCTGATGCTCCTCACCCCCCCCATCTGCCCT
>NZ_ML133568.1:0-337738 GCF_003985125.1 Rhizobium phaseoli | reverse complement strand
GCGGGCATCTTCTCCCCGCTGGGGAGAAGGGGGAGCAAGCTGCACGGTGATCATTCCTGCATCAAAGGCCTCAAGAGGGCGCGAGACGCCGCCACAACTCCCCTTCTCCCCAGCGGGGAGAAGATGCCGGCAGGCAGATGAGGGGGTGAGCGACGATAGGAGCGAATGCGCTGCGCGTAAGCGAAGGCAAGAATAGCCGGACACTACCCTCAGCTATTCCCCGTCTCGCTCGCCAGCCGATCCAGGAAAGCCTTCAATTCGCCTTCGTCGATACCGACGAGATGGCGCTTCTCCGGGTAGGCGCCGGTGCGGACATCGTCGGCGAATTCGGTGAAGGCGGCGATGCGTTCGCGCTGCAGCCGGTCGTGTTCGGCGGCGAAATTGCGGTAGACCTTGGCATGGCGCGGATAGTGGTCGCGATTGGCGCCGAGCACGTCGTCGGCGAAGAGATATTGGGCGTCGCAGCCGCTGCCGGCGCCCATGGAGATCATCAGCATCGAGGTGTTGCTGCTGATGGCGGCAGCGACATCGCCCGGCACGACTTCGATTTCGGCGGCGAAGGCGCCGGCCTCTTCCAGCGCCTTGGTCTGCCGCCAGATTTCGGCCGCACTTGCCGCCGTCTTGCCGACGGCGCGGAAGCCGCCGGTCCATGTCGCCTTCGACGGGATCAGTCCGAGGTGGCCGCAGACCGGGATGCCCTCATCGCGCATGCGCCGGATCGTCTGCAGGCTGGCGGCGCAATAGACCGCGTCGCCGCCGGCCTTCAGCGCCGCAAAGGCAGCACGCAGATAGTCTTCCGCCGAGACATGGTCGCCATATTCGAGCCCGGGAATGGCAAAGGGCGTCGGCGCAATCTCGCGGAAGACCGGGCCGAGCAGCGATGGCGGCACCGAGACGATGTCGATCCCCGCCTTTTCGGCCGCTTCAGCCTCCTCCAGCGAGGTGACGCGCAGCATGGTGAGCTGGCGCTTGCCTTTTTCCGCCAGCAGGTCGGCAACGGTCGCGCGCTTATGTTTCTTCATCGTCAATTCCTTTGAAAATATAGGGTGAATATATCGGGCGGCTCAGGCGGCCAGCAGGGATTTCAGTTTGATGTCGCTGGCAGCGAGCGCCGCCGGGTCCGGATGGGCACGTGCTGCGATCAGCATTTCGGCGAGGCGGATATCGCGCGCCACGGCATTGCCCGGTCCGATGCCGCTTGCGGCGATCAATCGTCCGTCGGCATCGAGATGGAACAGAATGAAGGCGCCCGCCCCGAGGTCGCGGCGCTGATGCGTGACGGCGCCTTCGGCAAGGCCTGCTATCTGCAGCGTCATATCGTATTGATCCGACCAGAACCACGGCACGGCGGAGACCGCTTCGCCGTGGCCGAGCATGTTGGCCGCGGCCAATGTGCCCTGTTCCTGGGCGTTGCGCCAGGATTCGAGCCGCACCCGCCGGCCGCCATAGATCGGCAACGGAAAGGAGCAGCAGTCGCCAGCCGCAAAAACATCCGGCGCCGAGGTCTGGAGATAGCTGTCGACTGCGACGCCGTTTTCGATCGTCAGCCCCGCCCTTTCGGCGATCTCGACATTCGGCCGGGCGCCGATGCCGACAAGCGCGAGATCGGCTTCGATCCGCTCGCCGTTCGACAATCTGATTGTGGCCCTTCCGCCTTCCTCGCTCAGCCTCTCGATCGAGACGCCGCAGCGGATATCGACACCCTCGGCGCGGTGGCGTTCGGTCAGCAGGTGCGCGATCGCTTCCGGCACGCCGCGCTTCAGCACGCGTTCCAGCCCTTCGATGACGGTGACCTCAGCGCCGAGCCGGCGTGCAGTCGCCGCCAGTTCCAGACCGATGAAGCCGCCGCCGATGATGGCGATATGCTTCCCCGGCCGCATGGTCTCGCGCAGTGCCGTGGCATCCTGATGCGTCCTCAGCAAGCGAATATGGGGGGTGCCGTCCGGGACGCCGGGGAACGAACGCGCGGCGGCACCCGTCGCCAGCAGAAGCTTGTCATAGGAAAGCGTCGTCCCGTCGGAAAGCGTGACGGTCCTGGACGCCGTGTCGAAATCCCCGGCTTCGAGGCCGGTCAGCAGCCGGATGCCGCTCTCGGCGTATTTTTCCGCCGCGGCGATGAATTTCGGATCGCAGGCATCGGCGATGCCGGCCTTTGACAGCGGCGGCCGCTCATAGGGATGAAGGGGCTCGGCGCCGACAAGCGTTATGTCGCCGTCAAAGCCTTTTTCCCGCAAGGCGAAGGCGGCGCGGGCCCCGCATTCGCCCGCACCCAGTATCACGA
Source organism: Rhizobium phaseoli (assembly GCF_003985125.1). Classification (GTDB taxonomy): domain Bacteria; phylum Pseudomonadota; class Alphaproteobacteria; order Rhizobiales; family Rhizobiaceae; genus Rhizobium; species Rhizobium phaseoli. The sequence goes on along the minus strand of NZ_ML133568.1, from coordinate 335,457 downwards.
AATGAGCCACGACAGCCTCCGTCAGAGCGAGATGAAGACGGTGCCGCCTTCGATCTTGACCGGGTAGGTCTTGAGATTGACGCAGACCGGGGCGCCCTTGGCCTCGCCGGTCTTGTAGTCGAAGCGGCCGTTATGTTTCGGACATTCGATGATCTCATCCATGACGAGTCCATCGGCGAGGTGGATATGTTCGTGCGTGCAGAGTCCGTCGGTGGCGAAGAATTCGTCGTCGGGGCTGCGGTAGACCGCAAAGGTGCGCCCCCCATGATCGAAGCGGATGACATCCTCCTCATCGATCTCGTCCTTGCCGCAGACTTCGATCCAGTTTCCGCTCATCTCAATCCTCCTCGATTTTCGATTATTGCGCCGCCGGCGCCAGTTCGTTGTGGAATTCCTCGCGATAGGGCCGCGCGGTGGCCGGCAGTTCGCGCCTCAGGAAATAATCCTCGTTGCGCAGCTGGCGCAGGAAAGCCGGGATCATCTCGCGATAGCCCGACCAGATCGACGGGTTCGGCGCCGGCAGGTCGTGCTTGATCATCGCATGCAGCTTCGGCAGCGCGTGGTAGGGCACCATCGGGAACATGTGATGTTCGACGTGGTAGTTCATGTTCCAGTAGATGAAACGGCTGATCGGGTTCATATAGACGGTGCGGCTGTTCAGCCGGTGATCGATGACGTTGTCGGCAAGCCCGCCATGCTGCAGCAGGCCCGTCAGCACGTGATGCCAGGCGCCGTAGAGGCGCGGCAGGCCGATCAGCATCAGCGGCAGGATCGAACCCATGGCGATCGCGGCGGCGATCGTGGCGACATAAATCGCCAGCCAGATGCGGGCGATGCGAATCGCCTTCGGCTGCTCCATGTCAGGAATGAAGGTCTTTTCCGCCGCAGCGATGATGCCGGCGGCATTGCGCAGCATGTCGATAACAGCGTGCCAGACATCGAGGATGCCGAAGAAATTGAGGACCAGCCGGAAGAGGTCCGGCGGCCGCATGACGGCAATTTCGGGATCGCGGCCGACGATGACGGTATCGGTGTGGTGGCGTGTGTGGCTCCAGCGCCATGTCACCGGATTGCGCATGATCATGAAGCAGGCGATCTGATAGACGGCATCGTTCATCCAGCGCGTCTTGAAGGCAGTGCCGTGGCCGCATTCGTGCCAGCGGCTGTCGGAGGCCGAGCCGTAGAGCACGCCATAGGCGAGGAAGAAGGGCAGAGCGATCCACGAGCCCCAGAAATAGACGCCGAGCCCGGCCAGGACCAGCATGCTGCCGAGCCAGATGACCGTGTCACGGATTGCAGGTGCATCGGAGCGCTGCATCAGCGCCTTCATCTCCTTGCGCGGAATATCGGTGTGGTACCATTGCGCTGCCGCCAGTCCCGTCTCGACGGCGGTGCGGCCGCTTTCGCCGAGCAGGTCGTAGTCACGCTTCTTGGTCTCGCTCGCCATTATCCGCCTCCCTAATGCTGTTGCCGGGAGAATAGGTTGACTTTGAACGAGGCTCAATGCAGGCTTGATGTAATCTATCAAAAGCCATCAAGAGTGGCTCGCATCCATGAGCGAATCCATCAGGAAACACCATGCGCCGCCCCACCATCTCCGACCTTGCCCGCGCCTCGGGCGTCAGCGTCGCCACCGTCGACCGGGTGCTCAACGGTCGCCACCGCGTGCGCGAGGAAACGGCGCGGCGGGTCTATGACGCAGCCCAGTCGATCGGCTACCATGCCGTCGGCCTCATCCGCCAACGCGTCTTCGAGGATCTGCCGCAATACAGGCTGGCGTTCCTGCTGCAAAAGCCGATGCAGCCCTTCTATCAGGCTTTCGCTCGCGAGATCGAAGTGGCGGCGCGCGCCGTGACCACCGCCCGTGTCCAGACCCAGATCGACTATCCCTCCGCTTCAACACCGGCGGCGATCGTCGAGAAGCTCAAGGCCCTCGGCGCCCGCAACCAGGCCATCGCTCTCGTCGCTCCAGACTATCCTGCGGTGACGGCGGCAATTGAGGAACTGAGGGAAAGAGACATTCCCGTCTTTTCGCTGCTTTCCGACTTCGCCTCAGGGGTGCGCAATGCCTATATTGGCGTCAACAATCGCAAGGTCGGCCGGACCGCCGCCTGGGTGATTGCCAAGACTGCCCGTGTGCCGGGTAAGGTCGCCTGTTTCGTCGGCAGTCATCGTTTTCACGGACATGAGCTGCGTGAGATCGGTTTTCGTTCGTATTTTCGTGAAAACGCGCCGGAATTCGACGTCATCGATACATTGATCAACCTGGATACTCCGGAGATCACCCATGAGGCGACGCTGACGCTGCTACAGAAGCATCCCGATCTCGTCGGCCTTTATGTCTGCGGCGGCGGCATGGAGGGCGCGATCTCGGCGATCCGTGAGGAGAATCTCGGCGGCAGGATCGTTCTCGTGGTCAACGAGCTGACGCCCGACAGCAAAGCCGGGCTTGCCGACGATATCGTCGCCATGGCGATCGGCACCCCCCTGCCCGCACTGTGCAAAGAGCTGATAGGGCTGATGACGAGTGCGATCGAAAACAGCGAAACGGCCGTTCCCGGCCAGTTCTTCCTGCCCTTCGATATCCATATTTCGGAGAATATCTGAGAAATGATGGAAATCTATCATTTCGGCTGAAATTCTTTCAGCAATGAGAGCGGGGGGCAGCGATGCCCGATGGATTGCCGCAGGAATTCCGATAGAGATTCGCACGCTCATTCACGAGGAACTGCTCCGCTGATGTCGCGGAGACGAGGAGGATATATCCGTCATGACTTCGATCCGCTTTGCGCTCAACCATATGGCCGCGCCGTCGCTCGCAATCGATGATTTCTTCGCGCTGGCAAAGTCGCTCGGCATCGCTTCGGTCGAGATCCGCAACGACCTTTCCGGCAATGCGATTCTCGACGGCACCAAACCCGAAGCGATCAAGCAGGCTGCCGACCGCCACGGCCTGACGATCATTTCGATCAACGCCCTGCAGCGCTTCAACGAGTGGAATGAAGCCCGCGCCAGGGAAGCGCAGGAACTGATCGACTATGCCAGCGCCTGCGGCGCAAAGGCGCTGGTCCTCGTTCCGAAGAACGACGGCACCGGCTGCGCCGATGGCGAACGGCAGGCCAATCTGCGCCAGTCCTTGACGGCGTTGAAGCCGATGCTCGATAAAGCCGGGATTATCGGTCTCGTTGAGCCGCTCGGTTTCGAGATCTGCTCACTGCGCTTGAAGACCGAGGCGGCCGAGGCAATCAAGGAACTCGGCGCGCAATCGACCTTCAAGCTCGTCCACGACACCTTCCACCATCACCTTGCCGGCGAAGCCGCAACCTTCCCGGAGCTTGCCGGCCTCGTGCACATTTCCGGCGTCAGCGACCCCTCTGTTTCTGTGGCCGATATGCGCGATTCCCACCGCGCGCTCGTCGACGGTGACGACCGGCTGGACAATGCCGGGCAGATCAAGGCGCTGCTGCAGGCGGGATACAAGGGTCCCTTCTCCTTCGAGCCCTTCGCAGCCGAGGTGCATGCGGTCAAGGACCCGGCCGGCGCGCTGCGCGCCAGCATGGATTATCTCACTGCAAGGGTTTGAAGCCTAAGCAATGTCGCCTAACGATCGGCCGCCGGCGAGCGGCCGATCGTATCGATCTATTCGCGGCCCCTGAACCGGCGCTGATAGGCCGGGTCGTAGAGCGAACTTTCGCGAAAATCCTCTGCCGCAAGCGACGGGCCGACGAAAATGATCGCCGTGCGTTCGATCGGTTCGGCCGCAACCTTTGCCTCGATATTTGAGAGCGTGCCGCGCAGGACGCGCTCGTCCGGCCAGGAGGCCTTGACGACAATGGCGACCGGGCAGTCGGCGCCGTAAAGCGGCGTCAATTCCTCCACCACCTGCTTCAGCGCATGGATTGCCAGATGGATCGCCAGCGTGGCGCCCGTCGCGCCGAATTTCGCCAGCGTCTCATCGTTCGGCATTGGCGAAGCGCGGCCGGAAACGCGGGTGAGCACCAGGCTCTGGGCGACGGCCGGGATCGTCAGTTCGCGCCCGAGCGCTGAGGCAGCGGCGGCAAAGGCCGGAACACCTGGCGTCATCGTATAGGCAATGCCGTGTTTTTCAAGCCGGCGCACCTGCTCGGCTACCGCGCTCCAGACCGAGAGATCGCCGGAATGCAGCCTTGCGACGTCCTGCCCGGCGGCAGCGGCGCTCAGATACTCCGCCTCGATCTCGTCGAGCGACATGGGTGCGGTATCGACGATCCGCGCATCGGCCGGGCAATATTGCAGCAATTCGGGGGAGACGATCGAACCGGCATAAAGACAGACCGGGCACCGGGCGATGAGATCGCGGCCACGCACCGTGATCAGATCCGCAGCCCCCGGCCCCGCGCCGATGAAATGCACCGTCATTCCGTCATCCTTTCGTCCAGCACCACTGCGTCACCGGCATGGCCGGCCGCCAGCCGCTCATGCCGCCGATGGCCCCTGCGCGCGCTATTTCAATGCGCGTCAGCGAGCCGCCGCGTCTTGCGTGTTCTGAGAGCAGCACGGCCTCCATTTCGAGCGTTACGGCATTGGCGACGAGCCGCCCTCCCCGCCTCAGCGCCGCAGTGGCGGCATCGATGACGGCGGGCTCGCTGCCGCCGCCGCCGATGAAGATCGCGTCCGGTTCCGGCAAGCCCGCCAATGCGCCGGGTGCTGCGCCTTCGACGACGGCGAGATGCGGCACGCCGAAAGCGGATGCATTGCGGGCGATCCGCGCCGCCCGCTCCGACGATTGCTCGAGGGCGATCGTCTTCAGCGACGGATCGGCGAGCATCCATTCGATGCCGATCGAGCCGGAACCGGCGCCGATGTCCCAGAGCAGTTGCCCGTGACGCGGCGCAAGCGCCGACAGCGTCATCGCCCGGACCTCGCGTTTGGTGATCTGACCGTCATGTTCGAACAGCCCGTCCTCAAGGCCTGCGGCGAAAGGCAGAATGCGCGCCCCCTCCCCTGCCGCGATTTGCAGGGCGCAGACGTTGAGGGAATCGATATCTGTGAGATCGAAACCGGCCGCGATCGCGTTTCTGCGCCGTTCCCGCGCGCCGCCGAGCGCCTCGAGAACGGTAAGCTGCGACTGACCGAAGCCATCGGCGGCAAGCAGGTTTGCCAGCGCGCGAGGGCCATTCTCGTCCGATGTCAGCGCAATGATGCGCCGCCCTGGGTGCAGATGCGGCCGGATCAGGTCGATCGGTCTGCCATGCAGCGAAATCGCCGCCACGTCCTGCAGCGGCCAGCCGAGCCGCGAGGCGGCAAGGCTGAAGGCCGAGGGCGCCGGGATGGTGCGCATCTCCTCTGCTGCCAAATGCCGGGAGAGCGTTGCGCCGACGCCGTAGAGAAACGGATCGCCGGAGGCGAGCACGACAACCGCCGTGCCGCGCCTGGCAAGGATGGCTTCGATCGAGCGCTCGAACGGGCTCTGCCAGGAAAAGCTCTCACCTGATATCAGCGGCGCCGCCAGAGCATGATGCCGTGCGCCGCCGAAGACAGCCGGTGCGCCGGCGATCAGCCTCCTCGCCTCCTCGCCCAGCCCTTCTGGACCATCTTCACCGATGCCGATAATAGTCAGCCAGGGCGGATTGCCGGCAGGAGAGACATCAGCCATGGGACGACCTCGCATCCTGATCCTCGGCGGCACCAGCGAGGCGCGTCTGCTGGCCGAAGCGCTCGCGGCGCGTGACGATTGCGACGTTCTTCTGTCGCTGGCCGGTCGTACCGAAAAACCGGCCGCGCAGCCGGTTCCGGTTCGAATCGGTGGTTTCGGCGGGGCTGCGGCGCTCGCCGATTTTCTGAAGGCCGGCGGATATGATCTGTTGATCGACGCCACGCATCCCTTCGCCGAGCGCATTTCCACCAATGCCGCCCATGCTGCCGAGGCCATCGGCATAACCGCAATCGCTCTGCGCCGTGCCGAATGGCAGCGCCTGACGGGTGATCATTGGCGGGAAGTGCGGAGCATTCCGGCGGCCATCGAGGCACTTGGCCCCTCCCCCCGCCACGTCTTCCTGGCCACCGGCCGGCAGGGTGCGCATCATGCGGAAGCGGCAGCGCAGCATCACTATCTCGTCCGCAGCGTCGACCCCGTCGAGCCGCCGCTGACGCTTGCGAATGTCGATTATATCCTCGATCGCGGTCCGTTCACGCTGGAAGGCGAATTGGCTCTGCTGAGGCAACACCATATCGATGTCATCATTGCCAAGAACAGCGGCGGCGCCGCCACCTATGCGAAGATCGAGGCAGCCCGCCTGCTCGGCATCGAGGTGATGATGGTCGCACGGGCTGAGGCGTCCGCGGTCAAGACGGTCGAAACTGTCGAGGCGGCGCTGGCGGCGATCGATCACCTCTTTCCCTCCGCCATGAAACGCGGGGTATAGACGAGATCCGGCCTGCTGGGCCGCGTGATGATCCGCGTTTCGGCCGAGCCGATGATGATGCAGGTCGCCATATCGGCGATCGAGGCATCAGCCTGAGATAGCGGCTGCAGGGCAATACGTTCGTCCGGCCGCCCGGCCGCCCGCCCGAAAATAACCGGTGTCGTTGCAGGCAGATGCGCCCGCAGCAGCTTGAAGGCCTCGCCGAGTTGCCAAGGCCGGGCCCGGCTGATCGGATTATAAAGGGCGATGACGAACCCGGCCTTGGCCGCCAATTCAAGACGGTTTTCTATTATATTCCAGGGCTTTAGATTGTCGGAGAGCGATATGGCGCAAAAGTCGTGACCAAGCGGCGCCCCCGCCCTTGCCGCCACTGCCAGCATGGCGGTGACGCCGGGCAGGATGGTGAGATCGACGGCGCGCCAGGCGGCCGGTCCGTTCTCGATCGCCTCGCAGACGGCCGCCGCCATGGCGAAGACACCGGGATCGCCGCCGGAGACGACGCAGACTTTGGCGCCATCCGCCGCCATCGAAAGTGCCGCCCCTGCCCTGTCGAGCTCTTCGCGATTGTCCGAGACATGCCGCAGCTGATCATGCCGCAGTTGCAGTCTGTCGAGATAGGGTCCATACCCGAAGAAATCGGTCGCAGCTTCGACAGCAGCCAACGCCTCCGGCGTCATCTGCTCAGGGTTACCGGGACCGGTGCCGATCACGAAAAGCGCGCCGCTCATCGGCTGCCCTCCCAGCCGGGAACCAGCACCAGCGAAAAATACGGCGCCTCGCCGTCAGCTCTGTCGGCAAGCTTTACCATGGCCGCATTCGCCATGGTGCCGCGTTCGACATAGACGGCTTCCGCAAGCCGGCCGGCGGCCTCCAGCGCGCGGCGGATCTTCGGCAGATTGCGGCCGACCTTCATGATGACGGCCGCTTGCGTGTCGGCGAGGCGGCGCGCCAGCTCCGTCTCGTCCATCGTACCGGGCAGTACGGACAGCACGTCATCCCCCTGCACGATCGGCATGCCGGCTAACGACCAGCAGCCGGACATGGCGCTGATGCCGGGGATCACTTCCGTCGGGTAGCGCTGGCAAAGTCTGACATGCAGGTGCATATAGGATCCATAGAACAGCGGATCGCCTTCGCTGAGCACGGCGACGGTCCGCCCGGCATCGAGATGGTCGGCGATTGCCGCGGCAGATCGATCATAGAACCGGGTGATCAGGCTCTGGTAGCGTTCGTCGTTCTTGTCGATCTCGGTGGTGACGGGATAATAGAGCGGCAGCAGCGTCACGCCGGATTTCAGCAGCGGCTCGACGATCGCCTTGCCGTTGCCGCCCCTGCCCTCTTTGGCGAAATAGGCAATGACATCGGCGCCTTCGATGGCGCGGACGGCTTTGAGGGTCAGAAGCTCGGGATCGCCGGGACCCGTGCCGACGCCGATCAGACGGCCATGTTCCGTCATAGCCCCGGCCTCGCCAGAGCATTGAGCGCTGCAGCCGTCATGGCGCTGCCGCCAAGCCGGCCGCGCACGATGGCGAAGGGAACGCCGTAGGAATTCTCTGCCAGCGCGTCCTTCGATTCCGCCGCGCCGACGAAGCCAACGGGCATGCCGAGGATCGCAGCGGGTTTCGGAGCGCCGTCGCGCAGGAGCTCGAGCAGGTGGAACAGCGCCGTCGGCGCGTTGCCGATCGCGACGACACTTCCGCCGAGCCGGTCGAGCCACAGATGCATGGCGGCGGCCGAGCGCGTATTGCCGATCTCGCGCGCCAGCTCTGGCGTCGCCGGATCGCGCAGCGTGCAGATCACCTCGTTCAGCGCCGGCAGCCGCGCCCGGGTGACACCATGGGAGACCATTTCCGCGTCGCAGAAGATCGGCGCCCCGGCCTGCAGCGCGCTCCGCGCGGCACCGACGAAATCGGTCGAAAAGACGAAATGCGCCGCCGCTTCGACCAACCCGCAGGCATGGATCATGCGGACGGCGATCTCGGCTTGATCTTCGGTGAAGCGCGAAAGATCGGCCTCGGCGCGGATGATCGCAAAGGAACGCTCGTAGATCGCGTCGCCGCTGCGGATGTAATCGTAGTCTGGCATTCCTATCCCTGTCGCAGCGCCTTCGCAACGCCGGTTGCGCCAAGCCGTTTAAGGCAGGCGGCGGTCGATTCGCCAGCGCCTCTGTTGTCTTCGATGGAGCGGGCGAGCCTCTCTATAGCGAAATCGATCCGTCCGCCAGCGATCCGTTCATCCGGCCGGTCCATTGCCAACCCGTTGAGGATGAGATCGTAACCTTCAGACGTGCCGGTCAGCGTCAGCGCCGGACGCGGATGCGCGCAGCCCTTGGCGCAGCCGGAGAGATGCAGCGTCAGCGAGCCGTCGAAAAGGTCGGGTGCCGCGGCCAGAATGCGGCGCGCCAGCGTTCTGGTCTCGAAGAAGGCGGAGCCGCAGGCGCCGGCGCCGGCGCATGCGGCGATATGCTCGGCTTTCTCGCCGGATTGCGCGCTGAAGCCATAGCTGGCGGCCGCGGCCTCGATCGCCGGCACGCTCTCTGCCGGCAGGCCGAGGAAGAAGAAACCGCGGCCCGGCGCCAGCCGGATGGCCGTTGCGCCGGCGGCGTCGGCGAGAGCGAGCAGGGCGGTGAGGTCGGACGCCCTCGTCTGCCCGAATTCCGGCCGCACGCCGAGCACGGTTTTGCCGTCGGCCAATCGATGCAGGCCCGATAACGGCATCCTTGCCGAGCGGGACTGAATCGTTGGGATGGCGGCCATGGCGGGAAAATGTGCTCGCAGAAGCGCCGGATCGATATCCCGTGTCCGACTGCCCGGCCCGAGCATTGCCAGCAGGCTCAGGATTTCGCCGGCGGCTGAGACGGCTGCCTCCGCAGACCCGACCGCGACCGGCGTTGCCGTCGCCCCGTCGCCATCGACGGCGACCAGCCATTGTGTTTGTGAAACCGCGACGACACGGATGTCGGCGGGAAGCGCCGACAAGCCGAAGACCCCACCGCCGTCGATGACGATCGACAGTTTCGGCGCAAGCCACGGCGAGGCGAACTGTTCCTGTAGTGTGTTGCGCAACGCCAGTTCCATGGCGGCCGGATCGCTCACCTCTTCCGGGTCGATGCCGTGCAGCGGCGAGAGCTCGATTGCCGGTCCGTCCGGCACGATGATGCCGCCGGCATCGATATCGGCGGCGAGCTTTGCGACCGTCTCGGCCCGCAGCCCGCGGATTTGCAGATTACCGCGCGCGGTGATCTCGAGAATGCCGTTTCCATGCGTCGCAGCCGAGCGGGCAAGTGCGGCGAGTTGCAGCAGCGTCAAGGCGCCGCCGGCCGGACGCAGCCGCACGAGCAGGCCGTCGCCGGTCGGCATCGGTGCGGCAAGGGCGGGGCAGGCGCCGCGCGCGCGCCTCTTCGCCGCCGCGCGGTCATGACTGTCCGTCGCCTCTCCGTTGTCGATCGTCCTGGCGGTTTCCATGCCCGTTCTCAATCCTCTGTCCGTTTCTTACATGATCGCGGCGGGCGGGGCAAAACATGCCGGAAAGGGTCGATCGGCTATTCCTCGAAATCCCGCCCCTTGCGCAGGAGATAGATGTCCATGATCCAGCCATGCCGTTGCCGGGCCTCGCGCCTGAGTGTCAGAATATCGGCCGCGACATCGCCGAGCCGCCCTGATCGGACGATCTCGTCCTCGGTGCCGAGATAGGCGCCCCAGAAGATCTCGGCGTCGGGATCGTCGATCCTGGCAAAAGCCTGTTCGCCGTCGAGCATGACGACGGTCGTTGGCGCCTGGAGTCCCTCCCGCGCCAGCCTGCGTCCAGTGGTGATCTCGATCGGCCTGCCAACGAGATTGATCGGGATCTTGTGGCTGGCCGCCAGGGCCTGGATGCTGGTGATGCCGGGAACGACGCGGTAGTCGAACTCCAGGCCAGCTTGCTGCCGCACCCGCTCGATGATGCGGATCGTGCTGTCGTAGAGACTGGGGTCGCCCCAGACGAGGAAGGCGCCGCTGCCATCCTCGGGGAGACCTGAGATCAGCTCTTCATAGATATGGGCGATTTCGCCATGCCAGGCGTCGACGCTTTGCCCGTAGCTTCTCTCCGCCGTCTGTCGCTGTGGCACTTCGAATTCTAGAATCCGGACGCCCGGCCGGGCAATATACCGTTGGCAGATCTCTCGGCGGACCTCGGCAAGCTCCTCCTTGACCGCGCCCTTGAGCGGCAGGAAGATCACGTCGGCGGCGTTCATCGCATTGATTGCCTGTATGGTGACGTGCTCCGGATTGCCCGTACCGATGCCGATGATATGGATGTGCTTCACGCCGATACTCCCATGATTCCTGGCGGTCTTGCCGAAAAAGCCGGGTCGCCGCAAGGGCAGAACAGCGAGTTGGCCGCGGCCAACTGGATCCACAGGAGGCTCCGGCCCCTATTGTTGCCGCAGATACCGAATCGTGTCATTTTCGATACGCTTTTTGACGCTAAGTTGACAGAAAAGCGCATCGAAAAGGATTGGGTGTTTTGGACAACATTAGCGTATCGACGACAGATGTGCGGATCGAGCGGCATGCGAACCAGCTTTCGCGGCAATTGAAGCTGCTGCGCGACAAGCTGTTTCCGCCGCTTTCGCAGAAGACGCTGCGCACATTCTCCTCCGGCGAGGCCGCACAGATGATCGGCGTTTCCGACGGCTATCTTCGCCAGCTTTCGCTGGATGGCAAGGGACCGCAGCCGGAACTTTCCCCGAACGGCAGGCGCTCCTATACGCTCGGCCAGATCAATGAATTGCGCCATTATATGGCGAAGCTGAAGCCGAAGGATGCGCTCGCCTATCTTCCGTGGCGGCGTCCCGGCGAGAAGCTGCAGACGGTCGCCGTAACCAATTTCAAGGGCGGTTCGGCCAAGACGACGACGACCCTCTATCTGGCGCAGTATCTGGCGCTGGCCGGTTATCGGGTGCTTGCCATTGATCTCGATCCGCAGGCTTCGCTCTCCTCCATGCTCGGCGTGCAGCCCGAATTCGATCTCTCCGACGGCGATACGCTCTATGGCGCAATTCGCTACGATGCCGGACGCAAGCCGCTGAAGGAGATTGTCCGCAAGACCTATTTCGACGGGCTCGATCTTGTGCCGGGCAATCTGGAACTGATGGAGTTCGAGCACGACACCCCGCGGGCGCTCACTGATCGCCAGAAGCCGGCCGAGCTGTTCTTCCGCCGGGTCGGCGTGGCGATTGCCGAGGTCGAGGCCGATTACGACGTGGTGGTGATCGATTGCCCGCCGCAGCTCGGCTATCTCACCCTCGGGGCCGTCTGCGCCGCCACATCGCTGCTCATCACCATCCATCCGCAGATGGTCGACGTCGCGTCCATGTCGCAGTTCCTGCTGATGACCTCGGATCTGCTCTCCGTCGTGCGCAAGGCCGGCGGCGACCTGCAACACGACTTCATCAAATATGTCGTCACCCGGCACGAACCGTTCGATGCACCGCAGTCGCAGATTGTTGCGCTGTTGCGCAGCCTGTTCGGCGATGACGTGTTGACGGCAACCATTCTCAAGTCGACGGCAATCGCCGATGCCGGCCTGACCAAGCAGACCCTCTTCGAAATCGAGAAGGGGCAAGTGCGCCGCTCGACCTACGATCGGGCGCTGGAATCGGTCAATGCCGCCAACAGCGAGGTTCTTGCCGGCATTCACAAAGCCTGGGGCAGGACATGAGCAGACGCAATCGCCTTAAAGGTCTTTTCGACGATACGGCGCAGGAGTTGGCCGCGGCCAACTACGAAGAGTCGTCGTCGCGCGGAGCGGCCGGGCCGGTCCGGACGATGGCGCTGACCCTCGGGCGCATGGAGGAAGAGAGCAGGGCGATGCAGGAGGCCCTGCTTTCCGGCGAACGTATTGTCGAACTCGATCCGGATCTGATCGATTCCTCCTTCGTGCGCGACCGGCTTGCCGACCAGCCGCTCGATATGGAAGACGATCTGGTGCAGTCGATTGCCGAGAATGGTCAGGAAGTGCCGGTCCTCGTCCGCCGCCATCCAGATGACGAGGCGCGCTACCAGATCGCCTACGGCCATCGACGCCTCCAGGCCGTGAGGCTGCTTGGACGCAAGGTGCAGGCGATCGTCCGCCAGCTCGATGATACCGATGTTGTCATCGCGCAGGGTATCGAGAACTCGGCGCGCCGCAACCTTTCCTATATTGAACGCGCCGTCTTTGCCTTCAATCTCGAGCTCAAGGGGTTTGAGCGCCCCGTCATCATGAAGGCGCTATCGACCGACAAGACGGAGCTGTCGAAGCTGTTATCGGTCGCAAAGGCCATCCCGGCCGAGATCGTCCGCTCCGTGGGAGCAGCACCCGGCATCGGACGGCGTAAATGGATGGCGCTTGCCCAGGATTGGAACGGGATAACGGCGGCGCGGCTTACGAAGCTGATCGCCTCGGAACGCTTCATGGCGGAAGAGAGCGACCGCCGTTTCGAACTTTTGGTTGCCGAACTTGCCCGCAAAGAGGCGAAGCCGGAGCCCACGGAATACGACTGGAAGCCGAAGAGCGGCGGCAAGATTGCCGGCCGAATCAAGAGCGCCGGCAATTCCTTCACGATCGCGTTGAAAACCGGCGATGCGCCGGATTTCGGCGCTTACATTTCACGCCGTCTCGATGAGCTTTACGAAGCCTATCGGGCCGGCAAGTTGCAAGCAGGAGAGTAGGCCGCAAAAGAAAAAAGCCTCCGAACGTTGCCGTCGCGGAAGCCTTTCTCATATCTGGACAATCTGAGAATCGCACTTCCTCGAATCGCTGTCAAGCATCTTCGGCATCCTTTTGGATGGTGAGATTTCTTTTGCCTTAAAAAAAGGTGAGGGACATGGAGCCTCAATATGTATCGACGCCCTTTGGGCGGCGATCAATGACGCTTGGCATGCTGGCAAGCCAGGAAAGCGCCAGCAAGGTCGACCCGGATGCATCGGTCGACAAGTGGAAGATCTTCCGCTCGCTCTGCGAGGCAAAGGATATGATCGGCGTATCCGATCGCGCGCTTGCCGTTCTCAACGCGCTGCTGACCTTCTACCCGAAGAACGAGATTGCCGAGGCCAATGGTTTCGTGGTTTTTCCGTCGAATGAGCAGCTTTCGCTGCGTACGCATGGCATGGCCGGGACGACGCTGCGACGGAACCTGGCGATGCTGGTGGAAGCCGGCCTGATCATTCGGCGCGACAGCCCGAACGGCAAACGGTTTGCCCGCCGCAACGGCGAGGGTAAGCTTGGCGAGGCCTTTGGCTTCAGCCTGGCGCCCCTTCTAGCACGCGCCGGCGAGATCGAAGCGCAGGCGGCGCAGGTGATGGCCGACAGGCTGGAATGGAAGCGTCTGCGGGAGCGCCTGACGCTCTGCCGGCGTGATATCGCCAAACTGATCGAGATCGCGCTGGAAGAGGAAATAGCGGGCGAATGGATGGAGATGCAGAAGCACTTCAATCTGCTTTCGGCCAGCCTGCCGCGTCGTCCGTCGGCGGCGGAGATGAGGAGCCTCTTGACTGATCTCGAGGCGTTCCGCGAGATGATCATCAAGACGCTGGAATCGAAAACGAAAACAGAAAAAACAGACGCCAATGACAGCCAAAACGGTCGGCACATACATAATTCAAACCCACACCCCACATCTGAACTTGAACCAAGCTTCGAAACGAAGCAGGGCGCGAAGCCGGAGGAAGAACAGCGGACGTGGCGGGAGCCGCCAAAGTCCTTTCCGCTCGCCATGGTGCTGCAGGCCTGCCCCGAGATCGCCGCTTATGGGCCGGGCGGCGGGATCGGCAGCTGGCGGGATCTGATGGCCGCGGCCGTCATCGTCCGCTCGACGCTGGGCGTCAGCCCGAGCGCCTATCAGTTGGCCTGCGATATCATGGGGCCGGAAAACGCCGCCACGGTGATCGCCTGCATTCTGGAACGGGGCGGCCATATCAACTCGGCTGGCGGCTATCTGCGCGATCTGACCCGGCGGGCGGAGCGCGGCGAATTCTCGATCGGGCCGATGCTGATGGCGTTGATGCGGGCAAATGGTCCGCTGGCGAGGCGAACCGGCTGATCATAAAGCCTCGCGCCAGCTGCGCGGTGTAGAAGAAGATGCGGCCTGTCGCTGTGACCTTTATCCGCTTTCTTCCCCACTGCTTTCATTGAAATACACCGTTAACCATGTCATGGTGGCGGAAGAAAACATGCCTTTTGCTTCCATTTGTGAAAAACCGCAAAGCTTTACAATGCGCTATGACATTGACGGTACGATGCTTCAAAACCTGCTTCCAGCTCTTGCTGCGGCAGAGGACGGACTGGCGCGGCTGGACGAGCGTGTGTTGCGCTCGCCGGTCGGCGAGGGATTTGCCGAGCGCAGTCATTTCTTCGATGCTGCCGGAGCGCTGTGGGTCGCCGGCGAACTCGTGCATGTCGAGGATCTAGTTTTGCATGATGCGCATATGGATAGCCGCGCGCCCAGCCACGAGCTGACGATTGCCCATTCGGTGCTGCGGAGCCGTCGGCGGATCTGGACCGGGGACCCTGCCTGGGCCTTCGGCGTGTCGGGCCTTGCAACGCTGACCGCAACCATGGGGGAAGGGGAGGGCACGGCCCAGGAAACCAAAAGCCCGGCCGGCATGGTCGAGCCCGACGATGAGGAGGGGGATGAAGACGGGCCGCTCGCCGCCGAGATGGCGGAGATCGACGCACTTCTTGCCCGCTCGCAAAAGCTCATCGACATCCATACAGGCAAGGCGCCGGCTGAAGAGACAGCGGCAGTATCTACGACCAAGCGTAATGATGACCCGCTCGGCCTGCTTGGCGACGACGAATGGGATGAGGAACAGCGGCTTGCGGAATGGCGAAGCGTGCTGCCATTGGCCGACAGCCTGCCGCCTGTTCTCGGCGCCATCATACTTTTCGAGGCCTGGGACAGGATTGAGCCGCTACGGCGCCAGCATTGGCTCGGTGGTCTTCTGGTCGCAAGTTATCTGCGCGCCCGCGGCAAAGTCGCCTCGCATCTCTTTTCCTTTTACGGCGGGCTGAAGCTGGTGCGCCACGAGCGGCGTCGGGCCCGCGACCGGGCCACACGGCTGCAAGCCTTTCTGGAGGCGATGCATCTGGGCGCTGCGGCCGGTCTCAAGGAAATCGACCGGTTGTCGCTGGCACGCACGCAAATGGAGTTGCGCTATCGCGGCCGCCGTTCGAACAGCAGCCTGCCGGACCTTGCCGATTTCATCCTGTCGCGGCCGATGGTCTCGGCGGCGATGATTGCCCGCCATCTCAGGATTACGCCGCGCGGCGCGCTGAACCTCGTCAATGAGATCGGCATTCGCGAAATCACCGGGCGCGGCCGCTATCGCGCCTGGGGTATCATCTGAAACGAAAGCGGCCGGGTCGTGAACCCGGCCGCTTCGTTTTGAGATGAGCACCCGATCTGCCATCCTGTCACAGAGTGCAGACCGGGGCTCTTGCGCTTCCATTGCCCCCGGAAGCGCGATCCTATTCCCGCTCGCCTGTGAAGTTGAGCAGAAGCTGGAAGATGTTCACGAAGTTCAGGTAGAGCGAGAGCGCACCGAAGACGGCAAGCTTCTGGTTCGATTCCTGATCGTAATTTTCCGAATATTGTTCCTTGATGTTCTGGGTGTCGTAGGCGGTCAGCCCGACGAAAACGACGATGCCGATCACAGAGATCGCGAACTGCAGCGCGCTCGAACCCAGGAAGATGTTGACGATGCCGGCGATGATGATGCCGAAGAGGCCCATCATCAGGAACGAGCCCATTCTGGAGAGGTCACGCTTCGTCGTGTAGCCGTAGAGGCTGGTGGTCCCGAACATGGCGGCGGTGATGAAGAAGGTCTGGGCGATGCTCGTCTTGGTGAAGACCAGGAAGACGGATGCAAGCGACAGGCCCATCACGGCGCAGAAAGCCCAGAAGGTAATTTGCGCGGTGCTCGCCGACATCGTCTGGATGCGGAACGAGAAGAAGAAGACGAAGGCGAGCGGCGCCAGCATCACCACCCATTTCAGCGGCGAGCCGAAGATCGGGACATAAAGCGCCGGGGTCGAGCCGACGATGAAGGCGACGATGCCTGTTATGACGAGGCCAAGGCCCATATAATTGTAGACGCGCAGCATATGCTGGCGCAGACCCTCGTCGAACAGGGTTTGGGCGCCGGGAACGGCACCGTAACGGGGATTGATCGGGTTCATGCTGATCTCCTCGGTTTGAACTAGTAGAGAGAACGGGCAAGCCGTTCGGCTGCCTGGTCGAGATTGAGGCCGCTATCCTCGGCGATCAGCGCATAGGCGACCTCACCGATCTGCCAATAGGCGGCTTCTGCCTTTTCGAGCGCGAGATGGCTGACCGGCTGGACCTCGAAGGCGCCCGGCCGGACGGCGAAAAGCGACAGCCGTTTTCCGTCCGGCACCGCGATCGCCATCTCGACGCTGGGACCGAATTCGGATGGGAATATCTGCACGTCGACGACCTTCCAGTCTTTCGGCAATTCGGGCACGACGATCGCGGTGGCGGCGCGGATGTCCTCGGCGCTGAAGATGGTCGGCGTCTGCGCCGGCATCGAGGCGCGCAGGGTGGCGGTCTGATAGGCGCGGACGGCATCCTCGACATAGGCGGGTGCAGGGACGGAAGCCGCCACCTCAGTCGCCGAGAAGGCGCCGAAGGAATTGTGCGCCACCCAGCCTGCGGTGATCAGAATGGCGACGGCGGCAATGCGCTGCATCGAGTGGAAGATGCGGCCATAGGAAAGGCCACGCTCCAGCCGGCGGGCGGCATCGCGGGTCTCGGGACGGCCGAAGGCGCTTTCGCCGGCAAGCGCCAGGCGCAACTCACCCTTCATGCTGAGATCGGCCATCACCTTGGCGGCAATCGCCGGGTGGTCCGAAAGATAGGACTCCACCTGGATGCGGCGGGCGACATCGAGCTCGCCATCCACATAGGCGTCGAGATCGGCATCGACGATCGGATCAACTGCTTTCATTGCCGTTCCCTCCGATTAATCGCAGATGCGAAACGCGCGGCGTCTTCTCCTCGAATTCGCGCAGCTGCGCGCGGGCGCGGGAGATGCGCGACATCAAGGTGCCGATCGGAATGCCGAGCGCATTGGCGGCTTCCTGATAGGAAAGATCTTCGATCGCCACGAGATGCAGCGCCTCGCGCTGTTCCTCCGGCAGATCGAAGAAAGCATCGCGCACCTGCTGCAGACGTACGGCATGTTCCTGACCAGCAGGCAAGGACTGCTCGGCTTCGACAGCCGCTTCATCGTGGCGGCGCGTCAGCGACCGGTTCTGGCGAAGGCGATCGATATGGGCATTGTGCAGGATGGAAAGCAGCCAGGTGCGCAAGTTGCCGCCGCTGCGGAAGCTCTTTCGCTTCTCGAAGGCGCGCACCAGCGCATCATGCACCAGATCCTCCGCCTCGTCCGAATTGCGCACCAGCGCGCGCGCATAGCGCCTCAGCGCTGCGAGCTGTCCGATAACGTCGAAGGGGCGGTCTTTGCGTTCCATGAGTGAGTATACGCAAGCGCGCCGGATTTTATTCCCGGCACGGCAAAAAAATCGCGCCGGCAGAGCGATCGCCGCCGAAGATCCGGCCGAGATGCGATGAGCGCCTCAAATCGGCGATTGTTTATGACAATTATATGACTGATCATTCCCCCGCTGATTTGAGGGGAAGATACGAAATGAAAGAAAAGAAGCGGGTCTACGAGGCTCTCGTGGACGGCGCCATGGAAGGACTGACGGGTGAGGCGCTTTATGATTTCGTCAAGATGCGTTGTCCGAAGGCCACCAGCAAGAAAATCGTCCGGGCTTCGCTTCTCGCTCTGACCGATCCCCATCTCAAAGACCGCAACATTCTCGACGTCATCTATGCGCTGGCGATCAAGCATCGGCTTGATGACGGCGTGCTTGATGACGGCGACGAAGAGGAGCCGGACGAGCCGGCTCCGTTCTCCCAGGCGGTCAAGCAAGACATCTCCCGGCTTTCCTGAGACGGTCAGCGGCCGTCCGATAATTGCTCGAGGATCGGACAATCCGGTCGATCGTTGCCGTGGCAGGCATGCACGAGATGCTCCAGCGTGCGGCGAAGTTCCGTCAGCTCGCGGATCTTGCGATCGATCTCGCCGAGCTTGGTCTCGGCGATATCCTTGACGTCGGCGCTCGCCCGAGCCTTGTCCTCATAGAGCGCCAGCAATTGCCGGCATTCCTCGACGGAAAAGCCGAGACCGCGCGAGCGCTGCAGGAAACGCAGCTTGTGAACGTCGCTCGCAGCATAGTCACGATAGCCGTTTCCGCCCCTTTCGGGGCGGATGAGGCCGATATCCTCGTAGTAGCGGATTGTCTTCGAAGGCAGGCCGGACCGCTCAGATGCTTCGCCGATGTTCATTGCCGTCTCCTATAATTTTGCGAATCGCAACCGCAGCGCATTTGCTATCACCGACACGGACGAGAGGCTCATTGCCGCCGCCGCGATCATCGGCGACAGCAGCAGGCCGAAGACCGGATAGAGCACGCCGGCGGCGACTGGAACACCGAGAGCATTATAGCCGAAGGCGAAACCGAGATTCTGGCGGATATTGCGCATCGTCGCCTCCGCCAGCCGCCGCGCCCTGACGATGCCGTTGAGATCGCCCTTCACCAATGTAATGCCCGCACTTTCCATCGCAACATCGGCGCCGGTGCCCATGGCAATGCCGACATCGGCCGAAGCGAGGGCCGGCGCATCGTTGACGCCGTCGCCGGCCATGGCGACGACGGCGCCTTTGGCGCGCAATTCCTCGATCAGCGCCTTCTTGCCTTCCGGCAGGACGTCGGCGCGGACCTCGTCGATGCCGAGGCTCTTTGCCACCGCGCGTGCCGTGCGCTCGTTGTCGCCCGTCGCCATGATGATCTTCAGCCCGCTGTCGTGCAGCGCCTTGATGGCGGCGGCCGTTGTCAGCTTGATCCGGTCGGCGACGGCGACGAGGCCGGCAAGCGTACCGTCGAGCGTCACAAACATCACCGTCTTGCCATCGCCGCGCAGGGCTTCGGTCTTCTCCGACAGCGCTGCGGGGTCGATGCCGAGATCGGCGAGCATTGCCGCATTGCCGAGCGCGACCGGCGTGCCGCCGGCGAGACCCTTCACACCCTTGCCAGTCTTTGCCTCGAAGCCGGTGACGTCGACGAAGGGGACGCCGCGCTCTTCGGCGCCGGAAACGATCGCTTCGGCCAGCGGGTGTTCGGAACCGCGCTCCAGGCTTGCTGCCAGCGACAGCAGCCGGCTTTCCTCGATGCGGCCGACGGCAACGATGTCGGTCAGAACCGGCTTGCCTTCGGTCAGCGTGCCTGTTTTGTCGACGATCAGTGTATCGACCTTGGAAAAGCGTTCCAGCGCTTCGGCATCCTTGATCAGCACGCCTTCCTGAGCGCCGCGCCCGGTCGCGATCATGATCGACATCGGCGTGGCAAGGCCGAGCGCGCAGGGGCAGGCGATGATCAGTACGGCGACGGCGGCGAGCAGCGCATTGGCCAGGCTCGGTTCTGGCCCGATCGCGGCCCAGACGACGAAGGCGAGGATGGCGGCGGCAACGACAGCCGGTACGAAGACGGCCGATACCCGGTCGACCGCGCCCTGAATCGGCGCCCGCGAGCGCTGCGCCGTGGCGACCATGTCGACGATGCGCGACAGCACCATGTCCGCGCCGACCTTCTCGGCCGCCATGACGAGCGACCCATTCTTGTTGATCGTGCTGCCGGTCAGAGCATCGCCCTGCGCTTTTTCGACAGGCAGGGGCTCGCCGGTAATCATCGATTCATCGACGGTCGACTGGCCCTCGAGGACGGAACCGTCTACCGGGATGCGTTCGCCGGGACGCACGCGCAGCCGGTCGCCGGTCTGGATTTCCTCAACCGGCAGGTCGCTTTCGCTGCCGTCGGCAGCGATCCGCCGCGCCCTCTTTGGCGCAAGGTCGAGCAGCGCGCGGATCGCCGAACCGGTACGTTCGCGCGCCTTCAATTCCAGTACCTGGCCGACGAAGACGAGCGCGACGATGACGGCCGCGGCCTCGAAATAGACCGGCACGGCGGCGCCATGGCCGCGGAAGCTCATCGGGAAGATTCCGGGCGCGAGCGTGGCGACGAGGCTGTAGACATAGGCGGTGCCGACGCCGAGACCGATCAGCGTCCACATGTTCGGGCTGCGATTGACGAGAGACGCCCATGCACGTCGGAAGAAGGGCAGGGCCGCCCATAGCACCACAGGTGTTGCCAGCAACAGCTCGATGTAACTCGCCTGCGGTTCGCCGATCGCTTCACGGAGCGGCAGGCCGAGCATCGGCCCCATGCCGAGCGCCAGCAGCGGCAGCGCAAGGATGGCGCTGACCCAAAGCCGTCTGGTGAAGTCCACAAGTTCCGGATTCGGGCCTTCATCGGCGGGAGGAATACCCATCGGTTCCAGCGTCATGCCGCATTTCGGGCAGTCGCCGGGACGGTCGCTGACGACCTCAGGATGCATCGGGCAGGTATAGAGCGTGCCCTTCGGCGCCGGCTTTGCTGCCGGGCGGTCGCCGTCGCGATAGGCCGTGGGGTCGGCTTCGAACGTCGTCTTGCAGCCGGCCGAGCAGAAATAGAATTTCTCGCCCTCCACCTTCAAGAAATGTTCTGCCGTCGAACGATCGACGGTCATGCCGCAGACAGGGTCCTTCGCTGTCAGGTAATCCTGAGGTGCGGCGGCAAATTTCGTCCGGCAGCTTTCGGAGCAGAAATGGTAAAGGCGGTCAGCATGGGTAAGCGAGGGCTTCCCGGCTTCCGGATTGACGGTCATGCCGCAGACGGGGTCACGAATGACCGTGTCGGCGACCTTGCCCCGATCATGGCTGCAATGGCTGTGATCATCATCGCCATGGGCGTGGCCGTGGTGGTGGTGTTTTGTGTTCACGCTTGTCTCCTATGCCCGCAGGGCAGTTGGAGAGACTTATCGACCTTCCAGCAACTGGAAGGTCAAGCGCTAATTTCGGCGAGATCTTCAGATCGGGCTGATAAGCCCGACCGGCTGGCTCCCGAGCAGGGCAGAGACCGAAATGCTGCCGCCCGGCTCGATCGTCTTTCCGATCAGCAGGTCCGCCTTCAGGCCGTGAAGCGGGGAGGGGACGGCGATGGTCGTGTCCTCCCAGAATTCAGGACCGGCAAAAAGCACGCCCGGGTCGAGCCAGCCGAACATCAGCCGCGGCGCGGCGACGATTGCGAAATCGCCATCCTGCACCCGGGCAAAAGCGAGCAGATGGTCGCGCCGGCTGCCCGTGACCTTCAACGGCAGATAGTCGCCTTTCGAAAACAGAGCCGGCTGCCGCCGGCGCAATTGCAGGCCGATCCCGATGATGCGCTGCTTCAACGCCGCCGCCTGGAGCTTGGCGATCGGTCCGGCTTCGTCAAGCCAGGCAGCCAGCTGTTCGTGGTCGGCAGGTCGGCGATTGTCGGGATCGACGAGACTGAAATCGAAACCTTCCGCGCCCTGGTAAATGTCCGGAATGCCCGGAGCCGTCAGCTTGAGCAGCGTCTGCGACAGGCTGTTGACGTAGCCCGCCGCAATGAAGGGCTGCAGCACCCTTTCGAAATCTTCGAGGAAAGCGTCATTGTCCGGCGACAGCAGCGCCGCGGCATAGCGCGTGATGGCCGCCTCATAGGCGTCATCCTGTTCGGTCCAGGCGGTGCGCAATTTCGCCTCGCGCACCGCCTTGACCGCGTAGCCGGCAAAGCGGTCGCTAAGCTCTTCCATCTGTCCTTTGTCGAAATCCTCCGGCCAGACGCCGGCAAGCGCCTGATAGAGCATCCATTCGGTATTCGGCTCCGGCGCCACGCCATTGGGGAGATCCTGCAGCCACGGCTGGTTCATCTCGCGCCACCGCGCCACCGCCTGGGCAAAAACATCCGCGCCCTCGCTCAAGGCATAAAGCCTTGCGCGCGCATCCTCGCCGCGCTTGGTGTCGTGGGTGGCCGTTGCCGAAAGCCCATGCGGCTGCAGCCGCGCGCGTTCGGCCATGCGGCGATGGAAGCCGTCCGGGCCCTCCGGCGGCTTGCCCGGTTCGCTGCCGACCTCGTTTGCGGCAAGCAGCCTGTTATAGCGGTAGAACAGCGTATCCTCCATCGCCTTCGCCATGACCGGCCCGCTCAACTGCTGGAAGCGGATCCGGAATTCGTGGGCCGCATCGCCGTCGATCTTGCCTTCGAGAAGCTTCAGCACATGATCGAGCGCCCGCCGGTCATCGAGCTCTGCCATGACTTGTGATGCGGTCACGGCAAGGACGGCCGAATCCTGCCAGGAAAGCGGACCGCCGTCGCCATAGGTACGATAGACGGGAAAGGCGATCAGCAGCGCGCCGACCGCGGTGGCGATCTCTGCGCTGCTGAGGTCGGGAAAGACATCCGCCGCGATCGCTACCAGCCGGCTGGTTTCACCGGCGAAATTGCACTCCACCATCTGTTGCCTGGCAAGCCTCCGGCCTTCTTCGGGATCAGCCGTCTCGCCGGCAAGGCCGCGATAGGCATCGTCCAATAGGCGCAGTCCGCCGGCGTCGATGAAGAGTTCGTTCAGCGCGGCGATGAATTCATATCCTGTCGTGCCGGCAACCGGCCAGCTCTCCGGCAGCACCTCGCCGCCCCCGAGGATCTTTTCGACGACGATATAGGTATCGGCTCCGACCGCTGCCCGAAGCCTGTCGAGATAGGCCTTGGGTTCGGCGAGCCCGTCGACATGGTCGATGCGCAGGCCCTGCAGCTTGCCCTGGCGCACCAGTTCGAGCACCAGTCGATGCAGGTCTTGAAAAACCGGGGGATCTTCGACGCGAGTGCCGACCAGGCCGGTCACCTCGAAAAAGCGGCGATAACTCAGATGCCGTGCCCCTTCCTTCCAATGGCTCAGGCGCCAATGCTGTTCCTCATGCAGGCTTCTCAGAAACTCATGATCGGATGAGACGTCCTCGAGTTTTTGCCGGAGGATCGCCCGATCGCCGCCTTCGAAGAGAATATCGCGCAGCGCACGGGCAAAATCCGCGCTCGATGTCACGGCCGCCTCCGCCATTCGCATGGCGACCGGATCGTCGAGACGGTTGGCGAGCGCACCGTAGCTGCTGGGGTTCAGCGGCAACAAGGTCTGGAAGTAAGCCAAGGCGAAGTTGCCGTGTATCTCGTCGAGCACGAGCCGCAATTCGCCTGCAGCCAGTGCCTCTTCGAAAGGCTGGCCGAGCTGGGGCAGGGTCAGCGGTTCGCGCCAGTGGATGTCGAAATGACCGGCATAGGCGCTCTGCCGTCCGAATGTCAGCACGTCGCGCCACCAGCCGTTTTCCGGCGAGGCGGCCATATGGTTCGGGACGATGTCGAGGATGAGGCCCATGCCCGCCGCGGCGAGGCGTTCCGTCAGCCGGTCGAAGCCTGCCCGGCCGCCGAGCGCCGGGTCGATCTCGTTGGCGTCGGTGACATCATAGCCATGGGTCGAACCGCTGACGGCGGTGAAGATGGGTGAGGCGTAGAGGTGGCTGATGCCGAGCGTCTTGAGATAGGGAATAAGGCCGCAGGCGCGATCGAAGGTCATGCCATTGCGGAACTGTATCCGGTAGGTCGCTGTCGGAAAAGTCATGAGGCCGTCTGACGTTGGAGGGAGACCCTTTCCAACGGTTGTCGCCGGGCTTTTGTTCCCTCATGGCGCCGCCTTACGCGCTAGTCGATGAAGACGCCGACGCTCGCGGCTCGTCCGGCCGAATCGATGACGGTCAGCTTCGAATAGCCGCCGCCGTCGGGCTGCCATTGCTGAGTGCGCCGGCGCGAGAGGTCAGGGAGCGGCTTGCCGTTGGCAAGCCAGCGGAAGGGCGCGCGGCCGCCTTGCAGCTTCAGCATCAACGGCGACAGATCGCCGCCTTTTGCGCCGAGATCGATATGGGCGCCTTCGGGCGGATAGACGATCTGCGGCGCGGGTTCGCGCCCGGAGGCGACGAGCAGACCGCTGGCATTCAGCGCAAAACGCCGCTGGCTGATCGGCAGCTCCGATTGGGCGATGCGCACGGCCCCGGCCGGGGGCCGCGGCAAGGGTGTCGTGGCGATGCCTGATTTGGCGAATGCTTCGAACAGGATGGGTGCTGCGGTGCCGTAGCCGGTCAAGCCGGGCACGGCGCTGTTGTCGGGCCGCCCGACCCAGACGCCGAGCACATAACGTCCGTCATACCCGACCGACCAGGCGTCGCGATAGCCGTAGCTCGTGCCGGTCTTGTAGGCGATGCCGCGCTGCGGCGCGCCGGCGGGAGGGATGACGCCGGAGAGAATATCGGCGACGTTCCAGACCGCGACCGGCTCGAGCAGCGGTTCGCCGTCGAGCTTGCCAGGGGTGCCGGTGATGCCATCGCCGAGCCTTGCCGGCCGGCCGCGATCGGCGAGCGCCGTATAGAGCTGCACCAGATCCTTGAGCGTGATGCCGACGCCGCCAAGACCGATCGCCAGTCCCGGCGTCTCGCTCGGCGGCAAGGCCGGGCGCACGTCGGCGCGGCGGAAGCGCACCAGCAGCCGCGACGGCCCGACGGCGTCGAGCAGCTTGACGGCCGGAACGTTCAGAGACAGCTGCAGCGCCTCGCGCACGGTGACGTCGCCCTGGTAACTCATGTCGAAATTGCGCGGCCGGTAGCCGAAGAAGTCGGCCGGGCGGTCCTCGATAATGGTCTCCTGGGAAACAAGGCCCTGTTCGAAGGCGAGCCCGTAGATGAAGGGCTTCAGCGTTGATCCGGGCGAGCGGTTGACGCGCGTCATATCGATCCAGCCGGAGCGGCTGGCGTCGAAATAATCGGCCGAGCCGACCTCGCCGACGATCGCGCCGGTCTGGGCATCGGCCATGACCATGGCGAGCGAAAGCTTCGGTCCGAGCTTCATTGCCGCGGCCCGGGCGACCGCTTCCAGCCCTTGCTGCACCTGCTTCCTCAAGGTCGTCTGATGCTTGAGCACATCAGGCTCCTTGCGAAGCGCCGCTTCCGCGACATGGGCGGCCAGTGCCGGCAGCTGCATGCGCCGCATGGGGACGGCAACCGCCTCGGCCCGCTCCGCTTCGCCGTCGCCGACCGCCTCGGCCACCGCGGCGCGATCGAGCACCCGTTTGCGCGCCTCTTGCGCCGCCTGGAGATTGCGGTCCGGCCGGCGCCGTTCCGGCAATTGCGGCAGGGCGACGAGCAGCGCGGCTTCGGCGACCGTCAGGCGCCGCGGCTCCTTGCCGAAATAGGCGAGACTTGCGGCGCGCACGCCTTCCAGATTGCCGCCATAGGGCGCATGCGTGAGATAGAGATCGAGAATCTCTTCCTTCGACAGCCGCCGTTCGATCTGCACGGCGCGGACGAGCTGCAGGAGTTTTGCCGAAAACGACCGTTCCGCGCGCGGCTCGATCAGCCGCGCCACCTGCATCGACAGCGTCGAGGCGCCGGAGACGATGCGGCCATTGCGGACGAATTGCAGGCTGGCCCGCCCGAGGGCCCAGGCATCGACGCCGCCGTGATCGTAGAAACGCTGATCCTCATAGGCAACAAGCATGCGCAGGAATTGCGGATCGACATCGGCGACCGTCGTCTTCAGCCGCCAGCGGCCTTCGGCGGTCGCGAAGGCGCGCAGCAACTGCCCGTCGGCATCCAGCACCTCCGGCGAAACCATGCCCGCTTTGTCGAGCGGCGGCGGAAAGGCCTTGTCCGCGGCGTCGAGCGCAAGCAGAGCCGCGCCGGCAACAACGATGCCGGCGGCGGATCCGATCGCAATCTTGCGCCACAGCCTCATTGTTGCGCTGCCACGACCTCCATCTTGCCGGTCGCCGTGCGGGCCGAAAGCTCGGGTCGATACATGTCTTCGACGCTTGCGGCCGGATGGTCGTAGGTGCCGGGAGTGACGGCGCGCACGACATAGGCGACGTTGAATTCCCGTTCGTCGCCCGGCGCGCGGTTGAAGGCAGCGACGAAACGATCGTAACGGAATTCGGTATGGGCGGCGGAGATTTCGCCGATCCAGTCGAAGTTCGTCATCTGGGCGCTGTCGACGAGGTTCGGATTGTCGATCTCGAAACCGGCCGGCAGCAGATCGGTGATGACGATGCGCGATTGCCAGTCGTTGGTCTCGCGCACATGGATGACGACGACATAGCGTTCGTTCTGCTGCGCCTCGCTGACATTCGCCTCTTCGCCGTCGAGCGTGTAATAGCTGCGCTCGATGAGGAAGCCGTCGCCGCCGGCCGGCAGCGGCACGGTCGGAGCGGCAACGGTGGTGACGACAGCCGAGACCGCATCGTTGGTCTGGTTGGTCAAGGTCAGCGGATGGTCGGCGAGCGCCTCGCCGGTCATCCGGGCCATGTAGGCGCCGGTGTGCGGCGCGCCATTGACGTCGACCTTCAGGCCGTCATCCCCGCCCTGGATGGCGCGGGCGGCAAGCAGCATCCAGCTTTCTTCCTGGGTGCTCTTGTATTTGCTGCGGCCCCATTCCTTGGCGACGGCCTTGGCAAGATCCGGCACCACAGGCGGCACCGGCCGGCTTTCGGCGGCAAGCGCCAGGATCGCCGCGCCGTCGCGCAGGATCGTGCCGTAATCGGTACGCGACAGGTTCACGCGCGACACCATGGACTGCTGCGACATCTGCAGCGCGTCGACGAAAATGTTCTTCGAGCGCTGGGCGTCGCCGTAGAGCGCCAGTGCGGCGGCTATATGCGCCTTGGCGAGCGGCGTCGGGAAGTCGTTGATCATCGTATCGGCGTAATAACGCAGATCGCTGATCGCCGCCTTCTTGTTGCGGGCGAGCACATAGATGGCATAGGCGATCTGGTCGCCCTGGCCCTTGATGTCGGTGGTGTAGGAGAGCGTATTCTGCAGGTTTTCGAGTGCCTGCACGAAGGCCCGTTCCGGCACGTCATATTTCATTTCGCGGGCACGCGTCAGGAAATCGGTGACGTAGGAATCGAGCCAGACGTCGCCCGAATCCGGCCCCCAGAGGCCGAAGCTGCCGGCCGAGGCCTGGTAGGAGAGTACCCGGTAGATCGCGTCCTGCACGCGCTTGTGCACGTCGTCGTCGTTTTCGATGCCGGCTTGCTTCGCCACTTCGGCGAAGTAGAGCAGCGGCAGCGCCCGGCTGGTGGTCTGCTCGGCGCAGCCGAAGGGATAGCGGTCGAGCGTCATCAGCAGCGCCGGAACGTCGAAGGCGGCCGAACGGGTGACGTTGACGCTGATGGCGGCCCCGGGCAGCACGCTGTCGGCCAAAAGGTTCTTGTCGACGGTGAGCTTGGCCCCCGGCTTCAGCGCCAGCACCCTGCGCTGGGTGATCGGCAGGGACGACGGGCGTACCGGCACGTCGACGGTCTGGTCGAGCGACAGGCCGGAGGCGTCGGAGAGGTTGATCGAGACGCTGCCGGGGCCCGGCTGTTTGCCGATCAGCGAAAGCGTCAGCTCCGTCTTTGCGCCGGCCTCGAGGCGGATCGTCTGCGCGGCCGAGGCCTGCTCGATACCGACCGCCTCATTGCCGGTCAGCTGCAGTTTGAAGTCGCCGGCCGGCGCATCGGTATTGGCGATGTCGAGGCGCAAATTGGCCTTATCGCCGGGGGCGAGGAATTTCGGCAGGCTGGCGGTGATGACGACAGGGTCCCGGATGATGACATCCTTGACGCCGTGGCCGACGCCGCTCTTCGACCAGGCGACCGCCATGACGCGGGCCGTGCCGTTGAATTGCGGAATGTCGAAGGAAACCTTGGCCTTGCCTTCGGCGTCGAGCTTCACCGGACCGGAGAAGAAGGCGACGAGCTTCTGCGTCGGCGGGCTGGCCTGCAGCGCAATGGCGCCGCCGTCGCCGCCGGTCCTGAGCTTGCCGGTCGCACCCAGCGAACCGTCGATCAGACGGCCATAGAGGTCACGGATTTCAAGGCCGAGCTGGCGCTGACCGAAATACCAATCCTCGGGATTGGGCGGTTCGTAGCGCGTCAGGTTGAGAATGCCGACATCGACGGCGGCTACCGTGACATAGGCATCCTCATTGGTGCCCGCACCGGCCACCTGCAGGCCGATGTTCAACGGTCCGCGCGGCAGCATCTTTTCCGGCGTGTCGAGCTTGACCTGCAGCGCGCGTTGTTCGGGATCGACCTTCAGCCATTTGATGCCGATTGAGCGCATCGGCATGTGGCTGTCCTGCGCGTCGCCGGGGCGGAAGAGTGTCGCGGTCACATAGGCGCCGGCGCCCCAGTCCGCGGTGCCCGGAATGTCGACCTCGCCGCCGGTCTCGCCGATCGCGGCATTCTGTACGGCGACGAGCTTTTCGGTTCCGGCCGTTACCATCAGCTGGCCGCCGTAGCGCGAGGTGACCTTCAGCTTGGCCGTCTCACCGATCTTGTAGCTGTCCTTGTCGAGGGCGATTTCCAGGCCGTCGGGCGTTTCGGTCGACGTCGAAGTGACGAACCAGCCGGCGTCGAATTCGACGCTCGAGGTCGCACCGTCGGCATCCGGGTTTTCCACTTCGAGACGATAGCGGCCCCATTTCACCGGCACCGAAATCTTGCCGCCGTCCATCGTCGCGTCGACGCTGCCGTTGGCGACCTGCTCGGCGGTATAGACCGGCTCGTATTTCCACGCCGTTCCCTCGCGATACCATTGGTATTCGCGGTTGAGGCTGTAGAATTTCCAGCGCAGGCCCTTGGTTTCCTGCTTCTTGCCGTCGGCATCGACGCCGATCACCGTGAAGTTGGCGATCGAATTCTCGGGCAGCTCGTCGGAAAATTCCGGCTTGATGCCGATCGTCGCCCGCTCGCTCTTGACCGGAATGACAAGCGAGCGCTCGATGGCGCGTCCGCCTGCTTCCTGCATTCTCACATAGACGGTGGCGTTGAGCAGCTGCGTCGTTGCCGGCAAGTCGACGACGGTCAGATCGGTCGTAGCTTCGCCGTTCTCGTCGAGCACCGGCAGATCGTCGATCGGCAGGCGGGAATCTTCGTTCGCTTCTTCGTCGGCGAGCCCGAACAGGAAGCCCTTATAGGCGGCGCTCTCACGCGTCGGCTTGACGACGACGTCGCCTTCGAGCGTCAGCCCGACCGCCGGGGCGCCATAGAGATACTTGCCCGAAATGGCGATATGCGCCGGCGTATCCGGGCCAATTTCCTTGGCCTCGGTCTTGATCTCCATGTCGGTGCGATCGGGCACAAAATCATCGACGAGGAACGTTTTGCTGGCGATCGCGCTGCCCTTCGGATCGGTATAGATGTTCATCGTCCAGGTGCCGCGCATGGCGTTTTCCTGGGTGGCGAAATCGACGGAATAACCGCCGAGATTGCTGGTCTGGCTGACGATCCGCCGGTCTTCGACGCCGTCCGGGCGGCTGAAGATGAAGGTGAGCGGCAGGTTCTCGATGGCATTGCCGTCGGTGTCGCGGGCAAGCGCCTGGGCATGCACCGTCTCGCCGGCGCGGTAGATGCCGCGTTCGGTGAATGTCAGAACGTCGATCGCGCCGGGTGCGGCGCGGCCGGTGACACCACGGTCGGAAAGGTCGAAGCCGGCGCGGGTCATGTCGAGGAAAACATAGTCCGACGTGCCGTTCTTGGCAGCGATGACGGCGGGGGTCAGCGCCGCCGTGCCGCGGATCAGGCCGGCAGTGAAGGTGGCGCGGCCGTTTTCGTCGGTCGTCGCGGTGCCGAGCACTTCATTGTTCTTGGCGAGCAGCTGCAGCTCGACGCCAGCCATCGGCTTGGCCGAGGCAAGCGAGCGGGCAAAGACGTTGAGCCCGTCGGTGCCGGCATAGGTGGTGATGCCGATATCGGAGACGAGGAACCATTGCGTCGCCTGCGAATCCCACTCCTGTGCCGGGGCGTTCGGCGCCGTCGCGGTCAGCACGTAGATGCCGGGCTTGCGCTCCGGCAGCGCCTCGTCGACCGGGAAGCTGGTGACGATGTCCTTGTTGAGGTCGTTGGCGATGTCGATCGAGCCCTGCCAGACCAGTTCGCCGTTCTGATCCTCGATGTTCTGGGCGCTGTAGCCGTCGAGCTGGCTGAGGAACTGCGAGTTGGTCAACAGCGGTGCGATGGCGCGATCGCCGATGCGGTAGAGCTTGAGATTGGCCGAGGTCAGGTTGACCGAGACGATGGGAATGCCGCGGCGCGCCGTCGAGGGCAGCACGAAGCTGTCGCCGGTAAACCGCACCATCTGGCTGCGGTCCTTGATATAGACGTCGATGGTAACGGGCTCTTCGAGCGCCTCGTCGACCGAAGACGGCAGGCCGGTGCGGAAGGCGATCTTATAGGTCTCGCCATGCGTCAGCCCCTCGAGGCAGATCTGCTTGTCCTTGGTTTCCAGCGCCTTGGGTGCGGCGCCGTTCAGCGTCACGAAGGGCGTGTAGTCGGTGGTCTTGATCAGCGCTTCGGAGAAGGTGACGCAAGCCCGTGGCGTGGCGCTATCGGCGTCGACAGTGTGTTCGGTGATGCGGAAGCCCTGCGTCGCTTTCAGCTGCACATAGGCGGTCTGCACCTCGTCGGAGGCAACTAGCGCCAGGCTCGCCTTGTAGGCATAGAGCGCCGGGCGGTAATTGGCGTTTCGTTCCAGCGCGGTGGCGAGCACGGACAGCGCCTCGGCGCGCTTGGCCTTGGTGCGCGTCAGCTCGTAGCCGTTCAGCGCGTCGAGCACGGCCTGGCCGGTGACGCTGCTCTCGGTGCTGCCGTAGGAAATGGCCGCACGTGCGGTTTCGAGCCAGAGATCGGCATCGCCGGGGGTGATCGACAGCGCGCCGTGGAAGGCTGTCAGCGCGTCCGTCAGATTGTTGGCGGTCATGTCGAGACGGGCGCTGGCCGTCAGGCTGTCGACGCTCTGACCCTGCTGGGCGTCGGTCAGGGCAAGATTGTCCCTGAAGTCATGGGCCTGCTGGATCAGGTCGTTGGTCAGGAAGGTCAGGCGCGGCGGCGCGCCGATATCCGGCTCCTTCTGGGCGGCCGTCTCGACGATCTTGCCGGCGATGGCGCCGGGGAAGGCGTTCATCGTCTTGAAATCGGATTTGAGGAAGCACCATTTCACCTTGGGATTGTAGGTGAAGGCCTTGCAGCTCTTGTCGCCGATGCAGGAGGTCTTGCACTGATCGAGCGAGACGTTCTGCTCGGTGCGAAGATCGAAGCCGAAGAAATCGGCGTCCTTGATCGTCTGGATGTCACGCTTGGTTTCCGCAGCGGCGGCTGGAAAACTGACGGCGATCATGGATAAAAATGCAATGCTGGCGAAAGCAAAGAACGAGCGCACGGACATAGGTTCCCCCCAAGGATACAGGCGATGCTGGCTCTGACCGGCCGCACTCTCCTCACTCCTCACGAGATTGTCAACTCAACTTGAGGGATGTTTCAACTTCGCACAGGCGCTTTCTTCTGGCTGTCACATCAGCGTGAGCAACCGGTTTGTGATTTGCAGCTTTTGCAAGGGTGAGCAAGGATTTGGCCGACCCTCTGGAGGTAGCCCGATGTCCATGTCTTCCAACCGCCGGCGCCTCGCCGCGTTCCTTGCCGTCGCGGCTGTCTTGCTCGGTGCGGATGTAACTGTCGCTGCCGAAGAGGCGGTCGTCATCCCGCCGCCTGAGATCGACGAGGCTGCCGGCTCCGGCACTGAGACCGCCATTTTCGCCGGCGGCTGCTTCTGGGGCGTCCAGGGCGTGTTCCAGCATGTGAAGGGCGTCGAAAGCGCCGTCTCCGGTTATGCCGGCGGCACGGCCAAGACGGCGCAGTACGAAACCGTCAGCACCGGCTCGACAGGTCACGCCGAAGCCGTCGAGGTGAAGTTCGATCCGAAACAGGTCAGCTACGGCAGGTTGTTGCAGATCTTCTTCTCGGTGGCGCACAATCCGACGCAGCTGAATTACCAGGGACCGGACCGGGGCACGCAATATCGTTCGGTGCTGTTCGTCTCCGCAGCAGCGCAAGGTCGCCGAGCGCTATATTGACCAGCTCGACAAGGCGCATGCCTTTCCGCGGCCGATCGTCACCAAAGTGTCCGATGCCGACGGCTTCTATCCTGCCGAAGCCTATCATCAGGACTTCCTGACGCTCAACCCGACCTATCCCTATATCGTCTATAACGACCTGCCGAAAATCGAAAGCCTGAAGTCGCTGTTTCCCGCCAGCTATCGCAGCCAGCCGGTCCTCGTCGGCAAGACCAAGGGCTGATTGGCCGGTCAGGGCATGATGTCGATCGGAGTATGATCTGGGACGCGGGCCCAGATCTCGCTCATTTCCGTATTGGTGACAGCGATACAGCCATCCGTCCAGTCCCACAGGCGGTGGGCTTGCCCGAGCAGGCCCCAGCCATTGGGCAGCCCGTGGATCATGATGCTGCCGCCGGGCGGAAAGCCGTTTGCTTCAGCCGCGCGCTGCTCTTTCGGGTTGGGATAGGAGATGTGCAGGCTCAGATGCGCCATCGATTTCGGATTGCGCCAGTCTATTTCATAAAGGCCTTCCGGCGTCTTCTCGTCGCCTTCGCGTTGTTTGGGGCCGGCATCGGCAGCACCGCCCAGAGAAATTTGATAGGTCGCAATGGGAGCGTCGCCTCTGAGGAGAACCATGCGGCGTTCGGATTTATAGACGCGAATGAGATCAGCGCGTTGTTCCATCGGCGCGACCGGGGGCGGTGAGCCCGAGCCGATCCTGGCCATCACCTTGGTGTAGACAAAAAGGCTGCTGGTCGCGACGGCGAGCACGATAATCTTGGTTCTCAAAGCCGATCCTCAAGCCAATGAATAATCATATCGCGTTATCGTGTCCGCAACCAGAGATGCACCCTCAAGATCGGCGATGGTTTTTGCCTTCGCTGGTGTCCTGTTAAGAATTCATCAACGTTAACAATCTCTTAAATCACAAAAATCGCGTTCCACCGCGGAACATATTGTCAAGTTCGCCGTTACGACAATGAGTTTCGGCAGGCACAGCTGCAGAAGCGGATCCTTCTTTCGAAGTATGTGCGTAACAAGGGGACGTATCATGGCCACCAATGTCGTGCGGCGCTGGCAGCGAGATGATCTCATCAAACAGCGCGTATTGATCGTCGAGGATGA
The DNA here is from genome assembly GCF_003985125.1 of Rhizobium phaseoli. Taxonomy (GTDB): domain Bacteria; phylum Pseudomonadota; class Alphaproteobacteria; order Rhizobiales; family Rhizobiaceae; genus Rhizobium; species Rhizobium phaseoli. The sequence continues at coordinate 302,011 of NZ_ML133568.1, read as the reverse complement.
ATTCCTCATCGCCCTCGATCTCGGCGCGACGGTGGAAGGCATGGGCATGCAGGTCGTCGGCCTGGCGAATGATCGCGAACAGGCGCTGCGGCTGGCACCGTCGGCCGATATCGCCTTCGTCGACGTCAATCTCGCCGATGGCCCGACCGGGCCCGATCTCGGCAGGCGGCTGGCGCAAGAGCATGGCATCGCCGTCGTCTTCATGACCGGCAATCCAGAGACCGTCGCCGACGGCGTCAAGGGCGCGGTCGGCGTCGTTCAGAAGCCGGTCATGCCCTCGGTTGTCGAACAGCTGGTCAAATATCTTGCCGCGCGCCGCGTCGGCATGTTCGCGGTCGTGCCGGCGCAGATGACGGTTTTCGCCTGATCAGCCGGATAGGGCTGCCAGTTGCGGCTGAGTGCCGGCCTTATCCGCCGCCGGTCGGCCATAGGCTCTGAGAAAGGTACGAACGGCATTGCGGGCCGCCTTTTCCAGTTCCGCGTCGCTCGGCGTTCCCCCGAAAAGGGTCATCATCTGCAGGTCGGCATTGCCGAGCGCGACGAACTGCCGGGCGGCGACGTCGAAATCGTCGATGATGAGCGCTCCTTTTTGCGCCAGCCGTGCGAGAAGCGCGGAAAGCGCGGTCGTCAGCTTGCCGGGCCCGTGCTGGCGCCAGCTTTCGAAGAGATGCGGATAGCGCTCACCCTCCGTCTGCACCAGCTTGCGCAGGAATTTTCCGTCATGGTTGCAGATGCAGTTCTTGTTGAGGCGGATGACGAAGACCGTCAGGTCGTCCTCCAGATTGTCGGCATTATCAGGGAAGGCCGACAACACGGAAAAGAGCATGGCGTTGGCGCGGTTCATGACATCCTCGACGACGGCGACGAACAGCGTTTCCTTCTCGCGGTAGTGATTGTAGATCGTCTGGCGGGAGACACAGGCGACGGCGGCGATCTCGTCGATGCTGGCGGCGGCAAAGCCCTGGCGGCAGAAAACGTCGGCGGCGGCATCGAGGATTGATATGCGCTTGGCACATTGCCCGCGCTGGCTATGCCCCGTCATCCGGGCTGCCGGTATCATGCGATCGTTCATGAGAGCGAAGATAAGACGTCTTGACGTTTTAGACAATGGCGTCTAATTTTACAGATGTGTCCAAATTTATTGACACTCCTGGTTCTGCCGCTGAAGATATGAGCTCTTAACTTCGTCTTCGCGCGAACAATCATCATTGAACCCAGAGCATGCCGAAAAGTGTGAGCGGTTTTCGGGCGACATCATGCTCTAACTCCTTAATGTAGAACAGAATTCAGATTTTAGGCCGGTGGGCCCAAAATCATCCTGTTCTAGGAGCACTGCGGCGAAGCGACGATCCGGCGTCTTCGTTCGCGCTTTTATGAAAGATCATCATTATGACGGCTTCCTTCTTCCGCATTGCCCTCATTCTCGGCCTTTTATCGGCCATCGGTCCCTTTGCCATCGACATGTATCTGCCGGCGCTGCCTTCGATCGGCCAGGATCTGCATGCCGACAATAACGTCACCCAGCTGACCCTTCTCGCCTTCTTCATCTCCTTTGCGCTCTCCCAGCTCGTCTATGGTCCGATCTCGGACATGTGGGGTCGCAAGCTGCCGCTCTATCTCGGTATCGGCCTCTTTGCTGTCGCCTCGATCGGCTGCGCGCTTTCGACCGATATCGAAACGCTGATCGCCTTCCGTTTCGTCCAGGGCATCGGCGGTGCGGCCGGCATGGTCATTCCGCGCGCCATCGTCCGCGACATGCATACCGGCGTTCAGGCGGCGCGGCTTATGTCGCTGCTGATGCTGGTCTTCTCGATCTCGCCGATCCTGGCGCCGTTGACCGGCAGCGCCGTCATCGAATTCTACGGCTGGCGCGGCGTGTTCTGGGCCGTGACAACGGCAGCCTTCATCGGCCTCATCCTGCTTGCCACCCAGCTTGACGAGACCCGCCCGGCCGCCGAGCGCCATGGCAGCGGTCTCGGGAGCGCCATGGCTGCCTACCGGCTGCTGCTGTCCGACCGCAATTTCCTGACGCTGACTTTCATCGGCGGCCTCGGCATTTCGAGCTTCCTCGTCTATCTCGCCAACTCGCCCTTCGTGCTGATCCAGCACTACGGGCTGACGCCGACGCAATACAGCTTCGCCTTCTCGATCAATGCCGTGTCCTTCTTCGCGGTGTCGCAAGCAACGGGCTGGCTCGGCGAGCGTTTCGGCCTGGTGCGCGTCATGCGCATTGCCGTCAGCGCCTTCGCGCTGGCGATGGTCGTCATGGCGGTGGTGATGGCCGCAGGCTTCAATCAGCTGCCTGTCATGGCGAGCTTGCTGTTCATCGGTTACGGCTTCCTCGGGCTCGTCATCCCGACGAGCGCGGTGCTGGCGCTTGAGGATCACGGCGCAATCGCCGGCACCGCCTCGTCGCTGATGGGCACGCTGCATTTCGTCATCGCCGCCGTCGCCATGGTGATCTCGAGCCTGTTCTTCGACGGCACCGCCGTTCCGATGGCTGCCGGCATCGCCGTCTGCGCCTTCCTGGCCTTCGTGCTGACGCAGGCCACGATCGGCCGCCGCGCCGCGGTCGCCGCCGCCGAATGATCCGGACAGGCCGTAGCCGGTTGTCGGTTGCGGCCACCAATCAGGGTTGCAGCACCGGAGAAAATACCTCGCACAATTGAATATTGGTCGATAGCGCTATCTAGGCGTCTAACGACATTGTCATTGCGGAGAATATGCATGGTTGATGAGAAGCGGCTGGTCGCGAAAATCACCTGGAAGCTGATGCCGTTTCTCGGCATCCTTTATCTCATCGCCTATATCGACCGGCAGAATGTCAGCTTCGCCAAGCTGCAGATGGTCGATGCGCTCGGGTTGAGCGAATATGCCTATGGTCTTGGCGCCTCGCTCTTCTTCATCGGCTATTTTCTCTTCGAGGTGCCGAGCAACCTCTTCCTCGACAGGCTCGGCGCCCGTGTCTGGTTCGCCCGCATCCTGGTCTCCTGGGGGCTCGTCACCATCGCGCTCGCCTTCACCCAGAACGCGGCTATGTTCTATATCCTGCGTTTCCTGCTCGGTGTGTGCGAAGCCGGCTTCTTTCCCGGCGTCCTCTATCTGCTGACGCTGTGGTTTCCTTCGGCCTATCGCGGCCGGATGGTCGGGCTTTTCATGATCTTCAGCGCCATCGCCAATGCCGTCGGCGCACCGCTCGGCGGCGCGCTGCTCGATCTCGACGGCCTGTACGGCTTTGCCGGCTGGGAGTGGGTGTTCCTGGCGACCGGTATTCCCGCCGTCATCGCCGGCGTCGTCACCTTTTTCTATCTTCCCGGCCGGCCCGAAAACGCGAGCTTCCTCAGCAGCGAGGAAAAGAGCTGGCTCGAACGAAGGCTCGTTTCGGAAAATGCCGGCATGGACGAAAATGCCGGAAACGGCTTCAAGGCGCTCGTCGATCCGCGCGTTCTCTTGATGGCGCTCTGCTATATCGCCTTTCCGCTGTCCGCCTATGGGCTGAGTTACTGGCTGCCGACCATCGTCAAGGCTTTCGGCGTCAGCAACACGGTGAACGGCTTCCTCAACGTCATTCCCTGGCTGTTGGTCGCCGTCGCGCTCTATGCGGTTCCCGCCATGGCCGACAAGGCGCAATCGAAGACGCCCTATATCGTCGTTCCGGCGTTCATCGGCGCCGCCTGCCTGCTGCTGTCGGCGCTGATCCCGAACCACACGCTGCAATTCGCCTTCCTCTGCGTCGCCGCCGCCGGTATCTTCGCCCCCCAGCCGGTGTTCTGGAGCCTGCCCTCGCGGTTCCTGAAAGGGGCGGGTGCGGCGGCCGGGCTTGCCGCCATCAATTCGGTCGGGAATCTCGGCGGCTTCGTCGCCCAGAACGTTGTGCCTTGGATCAAGGATGAAAGCGGCAGCACGATCGCGCCGATGTTCTTCCTCGCCGCCTGCCTTGCCGCCGGCGCCCTCTTGGTTTTCTTCGTGACGCGACAGCTGTCGAGCCGCGAAGCTGCGGCGGCACCGAGCCGGGTCTGAAGCCGTGTGCTTCAATCTAACCAGGAAAGGCTCTACAGGGTGAAAGCGTCGCTTTCGCCCGGAACGAGCTCCATCGGCCAGATCCTGTTGCGGGCGCCCTGCGGATAATGATCGGCATAGGCCGGCATGGTGGCGAGCAGGGTTTCGCCGAGCTGGGCGCCGAGATCCCGCAGCGACATACGGAAGGAGGTCAGCGACGGCTGCAGGAAATGGGTGCGCGGCTCTTCGCGGAAGCCGACGACGGCGAGATCGCGGCCGGGCACGATGCCGGCCTCGGCCAGCCTGCGGTAAAGCCCGATCGCCATCAGCTCGTGGATCAGGATGATCGCCGTCGGCCGGTCGTCGATCATCAGCAGTTCGTGGCCGGCCTGATAGCCGCCCTGTTCGCTCGACTTGACGCGGATGACCAGCGCCGGATCGAAGGCAAGGCCGTGGCGCTGCAGCGCCTGGCGGTAGCTGTCGAGGAAGATGTAGCCGAGATTGATGTCGGAGGAGGGGGCGGCCACCGCAATCCGCCGATGACCCTTGGCGACCAGCCGCTCGACGCCGCGCGCCGCCACGCCTTCGAAATCGAGGTCCATCCAGGTATAGCTGCCGCCGGACGCGCTGCGGCCGAGCGCCACGAAGGGGATGCGGGCCTTTTCCAGAAGCTCGATGCGCCGGTCGGTGCGCCGTGTCGCCGAGATGATCAGCGCATCGACGAGGCGTCGCGCCACCATGCGCTTCAGATACTCATGCGGGTCCTCGTCGTCAGGGCAGGGCAGCATGACCAGATCGAGCTTGTGGCGGGAAAAGACGCTCTGCAGCCCGTCGGTGACGCCGAGGAAAAAGTCGTCGCTGTTTTCGACCGTCTCGCGGCTTACTTCCAGCATCAGCCCGATGACATTGGTCATGCCCTGGCGCAGGCTGCGGCCCGACTGGTTGGCGACGTAGCCAAGTTCTTCGGCGGCGGCGAGCACCCGCCGACGCGTTTCCTCGTTGACGTCGGGCTTGCCATTCAGCGCACGGGACACGGTCCCAATCGAAATGTCGAGATGCTCGGCGAGCTGGCGGATTCCCTTCATGTCAGCCGATCTTCCTCCCCTGCGGCGCCGAGTCCTGGCCCTTCTTGCCACAGGATGACCTCTGCGAAAAGCCATGGGGGAGAGGTTACGGTCTGAAGCTTTGGCGAATGACGAGTTCGGGGATGACGCGTTCGTAGCCGGCAGGCGCGTCCGGATTTTCAAGCCGCCGCTCCATCAGCGCGACGGCGCGCTGCGCCATGGTCAGCGGATCCTGGCGGAAGGTGGTCAGCTGATAGCTCAGCCAGGCGGATTCCGGCACGTCGTCGAAACCGGTGACGGCGACATCCTCGGGGATGCGCAGCCGTGCCTCCTGACGCACGACATCCATCAGCCCGAAGGCGATCTGGTCGTTGGCGCAGAAGACGGCGTCGGGCTTGATCGTACCGGAGAAGAGCGCCCGCCCGGCAGCGACGCCGCCGTCATAATCGGAATCGCCGCCGCGGGCGACGGTGACGGATGCGCCGAGCGATTCAGCCGTTGCAAGGAAGGCGCTTTCGCGCTCGAGGATGCTGGGCGTTCTAGTGTTCGAACCGGCGACCGCCAGCGCCCGTCTGCCGCTATCGTAAAAGGCCGTCGCCGCCTTGCGCGAGGCTTCGGAGTTGCCGACGCGGACATGGTCGGCGTCGGGCTCCGAGCGGCCGATCACGACGAGCGGCTGGCCGTTTCGCTGTGCCAGCTCTAGGAAACTCGCCGGCGGCGAGCCGGACAGGATGATGATCGCCTCGGCGCGATGACCGATCAGTATTTTCTGAGCGGCGAGCAGCTCGTCTTCCGTCTGACCGGTGTTGATGAGGATCGGAATGCTGCCGCGGCGGATCAGCGATTTGGCAAGAGCTGCGGCGAGATGCGCGCGAAAACCCACTTCGGGGCGGGTGGCGACGATGCCGACGAGGCGGCTCTGATTGGCAAGCACGCCGCGGGCGAGATCATTGACGTGGTAGCCGAGTTCGTCAGCTGCCCGCAGCACCTTTTCGCGCGTGGCAGGCGCAACGCTTGCGCCCGGCGTGAAGCTGCGCGAGACGGCCGAGCGCGAAACGCCCGCCAGTTGCGCTACCTGCTCGGCGCTGACGAAGCGCATGCGTTCTTTTTTCGGCGCTTTGCCGTCGTTCACGGGACCATCATTCATCGGCTCTCAGCTATTGCTCGTCTCTGACAAGCAGATGACAGGCGGCGGGCGGGGGATTTTTTTGCGAAGGTATTGTCGTCAGGATGACCGCCGATTCGCGCCAAAGGCTGCCCCTCACCCTAACGCAACCGGGTCGAGCCGCTGGTCTCGACCCCGGTTGGTGCCGGCAGCCGGATGAGCGGCGGCTCTCCTGGTATGCCGTTGATATGAACTAAAAAAGCCGAGGCTGCGGAACGCAGCCTCGGCTGAGGGTCGAGCGGCGCTGACGAATTCAGCACCACTTCAAAGCTTCAGATCTACTCGCAGACCCGCACGGTTTCGGCGTGGTAGCCGCCGTCATAACGATTGCGGACGTCGCGGTCCTCATACCAGCATCTCGGTTCGACATAGCGGGGGCTCTCGACATAACGAGGGCCTTCATCGACGTAGCGAGGGCCGCCGCCGTTGACGAGTGCGCCGCCGATCAGGCCGCCGACGACGCCTGCGGCTACACCGCCGGCGATAATGCGGCCGGTATTGTTGTGGTGGTGATGGTCACGCGCGGCAGCGGGCTGAATAGCCGATCCAACAAGGGCCGTCGCGATCAACAGGCTGCTGATAATTCTCTTCATAATATTCTCCTCAGTGGTACCGGCCCCCGATTAAAAGGGAAATGCGGCAGCAAGGCGTTGGTTCGATCAATCTTTGCAACATGAGTTAATGCATGTCATCCGCCTTTAGTCTTAGAGCCTTTCCTGGTTAGATTGCAGCATTCTGCCGGAGCAGGTTTTCGTCAGGGCAGAGGCGATTGGCGACGGGCATACCCCAGGTACGGCCGAGCCGATCGCCTCTGATCCTGGCGGAAACATGCCCGGCCCTTCGGGTTGGCTGAAACGGGCCGGCTGATCGACCGGCCGGCTTGGCCGTAGAGCCGGGCTACGACGCGCGCCGGCCGGTCGACCATCCAACTCCGTTTGAGCCAACAGAATGCTTCAATCTAACCAGGAAAGGCTCTAGGTCGCCGATTGCGTCGCCGTCGTCTCCTCCAGCACATCTTCGGGAATATCGTCGAACGAGGCGTAGTTGAGGTTATAGAGCCTGGAGTAGAGCTTGCCGTTTTTCATCAGCTGCCGATGGTCGCCGCTTTCGATGATCTCGCCGTTCTGCAGCACGATGATGCGGTCGGCCTCGCGGATCGTTGCCAGGCGATGGGCGATGACCAAGCCGGTGCGATTCTCTAGCAGCTTGACCAGCGCCTTCTGGATCAGCATTTCGGTATAGCTGTCGATATTGGCGGTCGCCTCGTCGAGCACCAGGATCTTGGCATCCGCCACCAGCGCTCGGGCGAAGCTTAGGAGCTGGCGCTGGCCGAGCGAAAGATTGCCGCCGCGCTCGCCGAGAATGCTGTCGTAGCCGTCAGGCAGGCGCATGATGAAATCATGGGCGCCGACGGCCTTGGCGGCCTCGATCACCTGTTCGCGCGTCGCCTCCAGCTTGTGGTAGCGGATGTTTTCGAAGACGGTGCCGGTGAACAGGAAGGGCTCCTGCAGCACCATGGCGATCTGCGCGCCGAGCGAATCCTGCGTCAGCGCACGCACATCGTGGCCGCCGACCAGCACCTGGCCCTGCTGCACGTCGTAGAAGCGGTGGATCAGCGACATGCAGCTCGATTTTCCCGAGCCCGTCGGCCCGACCAGCGCCACCGTCTCACCGGGATTGACCTTGAAGCTCACATGTTTCAGCACCGGATGTTTCGGATTGTAGCCGAAGACGACATCCTTGAATTCCACCGAACCGTCCATGTCGCGCGACAGGGTCTTGGCGTCGGGCGCGTCCTTGATGTCGACGGGCACGTCGAGCACCTCGGTCAGCCGCTGGCCGGACGCCATGGCGCGCTGCATCACCGAATATTGCAGCGTCAGCGACCGGATCGGGTCGAAGAAACGCTGGATGTAGAATAGAAAAGCGACAAGCACGCCGACATCGAGCGCCTGGTTGAGAACGCGGGCGCCGCCGACGACGATGACCAGCGCCATCGCCACACCGGTCAGGCTGTCGACGATCGGCACCATCACCTGGGCATAACGCGCCGCCGTCAGATGCGTCCTGAGATTGGCATGCGCCTTGTCGTCGTAGAGCGTGAAGTTGACGCCCTGCCTGTCCATGCTCTGGACGGCGCGCACGCCGTGGATCGCTTCGGCGAGTGCACCGTTCGCCACCGAATTGGTCTCATGCGCAGCCATGAAGGATTTGCGGGCGAGCGGCAGCCAGAACAGCCGGACCACGAACAGCACCGGCAGCACCGCAAGCGTCAGCAGGCCCAGCTTGAAATCGAGGTAGAGCATCACGAAAACGATGCCGAAGAGCAGCACGATATCGCCGACCGAGAGAACTGAGGTTTCGAGGAATTCCTGCATCGAATTGACGTCGCCTTGCAGGCGCGACATCAGCCGCCCCACTTCGGTCTTGTCCATGAAGGAGAGCGAGACGCGCTGGAGATGCGAAAACATCGCCTTGCGGATGTCGAAGAGCACCTCTTCGGCGACGTTGCCGACCAGCGTCTCCTGGGCATAACTTGCCGCATAATTGATAAGGATGGCGATGGCGAAGGCGGCGATCGCCGAGATCAGCGCCGAAGGATTGCCGCCCGGCGACATGCCGTGGTCGATGGCGTAACGGATGATCAGCGGGATCAGCAATTGCATCGTCGTGAAGGTCAGGACGGCGACGACCGCCCAGAGGACTTGGGTGCGGTAGGGGTGAACGAATGCCCAGATGCGCTTGACGATGTTGCCGTCGAAGGCCTTGCCGAACATTTCCTCCTCGATGCGATGTGAACCGACCACTGCCCGCGGCGGGCGGCGGCCGTCCTCGCGAACGTCGGGACGCTCGGTTTCCAGTTCCTCGGCCATCGTCGTTCCTCCTGCGGCCATCACTTGAGGTGGTCCGCGCGTGAATTCTTTGTCCGCTTCTCCCCAACCGGGAGAAGGTGCCCGACGGGCGGATGAGGGGGCCACACGGCACGCCCTCGTTTGCCCTTCGCTACCGCGCCTCGCCCCTCATCGCCTCGCTTTGCTCGGCACTTCTCTCCAGCGGGGAGAAGAGGGCAACTACGCGCTCAACACCTCGTCGCCCGGCCGTACCTGCAGCTCGTAGAGCGCCTTGTACCGTCCGCCGAGCGCCAAAAGCGCCTGATGCGTACCGCGCTCCACGATCCTTCCGTCTTCGACGAACAGGATCTGGTCGGCATGCATCAGCGAGCTCAGGCGGTGGGCGACGATGATCGTCACCCGGTCGGCGGCATAGCGGCGCATGGCGCTCCGGATGCGCTGTTCGGTGGCGGCATCGATCGCCGCCGTCGAATCGTCGAACACCATCACCGCCGGCTTCAGCATCAGCGCGCGGGCAATCGAAAGACGCTGCCGCTGACCGCCGGACAGCGATACGCCGCGCTCGCCGACGACGGTGCCGTAGCCGGTGGGCAGGCCGAGCACGTAATTGTGCAGCTGGGCGCTTTCGCTGGCGCGTTCGATGCGGCTTTCCTTTGCCCAGGGGTCGCCATAGGCGATGTTGTTTTCGATCGTTGTCGTGAACAGGAAGGAATCCTGCTGCACGACGGCAACGGCGCGGCGCAGCGATTGCAGCGTCGCCTTGCGAATATCTTGGTCATCGATGGTGATCTTGCCGCCGCTGACGTCGTAGAAGCGCGGGATCAGATGGGCGATCGTCGACTTGCCGCTGCCGGGCGGGCCGACGATGCCGATCGTCTGGCCGCGCCGGGCTTCGAAGGAGACATCGTGGAGCACGGCGCGCTTTTCCGAGCCGGGATAGGCGAAGCTGACATTCTCGAAGCGCAGCACGCCCTCCGATACCGCCAATTCTTTGGCATCCGGCGCATCCTTGATCGCGATGTCGAGGTCGAGCAGGTTGAAGAGCCGCGAGCCGCAGGTGGAGGCGCGGGCAAAGGCATTGACCATCAGGCCGAGCTGGCGCACCGGCATCTGCAGGATGGTCATGAAGGTCAGGAACGAGGCGAGCGTGCCGACGGTGATCTCGCCGGACATGACCTTGCCGCCGCCGATCCAGAGCACGAGGCCCATCGCCGCGAAGAAGGAGAAGGTCATGGCGCTGGTATTGACGACGCGGATGCCGACCCGCTGATGCGCCAGCGCCAGCGCGTTCTTCGAGGCCGCCTCGAATTTCGACAGTTCATGCTCCTGGGCGGCAAAGGCGCGCACGACGCGGATGCCGCCGAGATTCTCCTCCATGATCCGGGTCAGCACCGACAGCCGCTCCTGCAGGTCGAGCCAGGTGGCGCGCAATCTCAGCTGCGTCACCGAGGAGCGCCAACCAACGAAAGGCACGAAAGAGAGCGCGAGAAGGCCGAGCACGACATCGGTCGACAGCAGCATGTAGGCGCCGATGCCGATCAGGATCGTGAGCAGGATCATGCGGACCAGCGCGGTGGAAAAATACATGCGCACGCCCTCGAGATCGAGCATGCCGACGGTGATCAGATCGCCAGAATGCACCGTATCGTGAAAGCTGAAGGACAGACGCTGGATTTTTTCGTAGCAGGCCAGGCGCAGTTCGTAGCCCATATGGTGGCCGACGGATTCGCTGAAATAGTTCTGCACCATGGTGAAGAGGCCGCGCAGCACGCTGGCGCCGAGCAGCAGCAGCGCCGTGGTCAAGAGCGCGTCCTGTGCCGCCTGGCCCGCCGTACCGCCGCCCATCGCCATCTGCGTGTGGTCGACGGCCTGGCCGAGAAGGCGGGGGATCATCAGCTGGAAGGTCGAGGCGACGAGCGTGGCGCCGATCGCAAAACCCGCCTGCCAGGGGTGGCGGAAGGCCATCACGGTGATGCGCACCAGTGTAAAGAGGCCTCGGCCCCAGCCTGCCGCAGTTGCAAGCGCCATCGAAGCCGAAGGCTTCGTCGCGCGTGTTAACGCATCGCTGCTCACGGTATTTTTCCAATAGATGTGTGCTCGGACGCTGGCCCGAAAAGACGGCAAATCCATGAAAGGATTGATAGCACCGTCAGTTTTGCCGATTCCAATTGGCGGTTCAAGTAAAGAATTCACCAACTGGTTATTTTTGCGTGAGGCCGCCTCGCCTCAGCCGCGGGAACAATCGGCGCGCGGGTGGGTTGCAGCGGGCAGACCCGTCGGGCAACCGTTACCGGAGAGATACGATGCCGCTGAAAGCCCTTGCTCTCAACGCCACGCTGAAGACCAGCGACGCCAAGGACCCCTCGTCGACCGACCGGATGATCGGTCTCATCGACAAGGCGTTGTCCGAATATGATGTTGTAACCGAAGTGCTCCGCCTTGCCGATTTCAACATCAAGCCGGGCGTCACGTCGGACGAGGGCGCCGGCGACGACTGGCCCGATATTCGCGCCAAGCTATTGAACGCCGATATCCTGCTGCTGGCGACGCCGATCTGGCTCGGTCAGCCGTCCAGCCTCTGCAAGCGGGCGCTGGAGCGCATGGATGCATTCCTTGAGGAAACGGACGATCAGGGCCGCATGGTCTCCTATGGCAGGGTCGCGGCCGTTGCCGTCGTCGGCAACGAGGACGGTGCCCATCACGTGTCGGCCGAACTTTACCAAGCGCTGAACGATGTCGGCTTCACCATTCCGGCCAATGCCGTCGCCTATTGGGTTGGAGAGGCGATGGGCTCCACCAATTTCGTCGATCTCGGCAAGGTGCCGAAAGTCGTCACGAAAGCCGTCGACATGCTGGCGCGCAATACGGCGCATCTGGCGGGTCTTCTGAAGGCGAAGCAATATCCAGGCGAGGGAAGCTGAAATCGCATTGTCCTTGAGTCCTCATATTTTTCTGCATATTCAATAGCTTGCGACAAGCGACAACAAAACCCTTGCCAGACACGCCATTTGGCGCTTTCATACACGACCAGTTTGATAGACTATCGGCGAAGGTGATTGTTCCCCTCGTTCCGGGTTCGCCCGATCGGACCCGATGCTGCGGCAACTGACGTCAATGGCCGCATGACCCTCATCAACGCGTGACCCGGTGTTCATGCGTTGAAACCTCGATCGACCCCACGGTGCTGATGAAGCCGCAAAGGAGTTGCGATGACGGTTCAGGGACTTTTTTCCGGAAGGGCGAGTGCGGCGGCGCAGATATCGGCCGTGCCGCGCGTCGCGATCGTCGGGCGCGGCTTCTCCGGCATGATGACGGCCATTGCGCTCATGAAGACGGTGCGCGCTCCCTTCCACCTGCAACTGTTCGATCCGAATTCGTCGGTCAGCGGCGGCCAGGCGCTTGCCTCTGCCCGCACGTCGACGATCCTCAATACCCGCGTTCGCGATCTCTCGGTCTCGGTCGGCGACAGCGACGATTTCAACGACTGGCTCTGTAGCAACGCCGCCTTCCGCGCCGCCGTGCCCGCGGCCATTCCGGGCTTCCGGCAGATCTTCGTGCCGAAGGAAATCTTCAGCGATTATGTCTACCAGCGCTTTTCTGAAGCGCTGGCGGCGCGCCGGGACATCACCGTTCAGGTCTGCAACGATCCCGTCGTGACGATCCGCCGGAGCCACGGCAACCGCTTCCTGCTTGAAAGCGCCAATCCGGCCAATCCGCTGTTCGACACGGTGATCCTCGCCACCGGTTATGGCCTCAGCGATCCGCGTGCCGAGCAGCCGGATGCTTCGCCGGTCCGCGCCCAGCGCCTCGTCGCGCGGCCGCATGCGGTGCTGCTCGGCAGCGGCATCCGCGTCGTCGACCAATTGCTGCAGCTGCGGGATTCCGGCTATGCCGGCCAGGTGACGATCATTTCCCGGCACGGTTTTCTGCCGCAGAGCCACACGCCGAACTCCGCCGATCCGGTATTTCCGGCCGAAGCGCTGCCCGAGACCCTGCCCGACATCGTGCGCTTCATCCGCCAGGCCTGCCGCGAGGCGGAAGAAGAGGGGCGAAGCTGGCAATCGGTGATGAACGGGCTGAGGAAACATGCCCGTTCACTTTGGCGCTCGCTGCCGGCCCGCGACAAACATCAGTTCAACCGGCATTTGCGAGCGATCTACGACAGCCATCGCAACCGCCTGCCGGAAGCCATGCACCTGCGCCTGCAGCGCGAGCTTGCCGAAGGCCGCACCGTGCTCCGCCGCGGCCGGGCCGGCCGCCGGGGCCTGAGCGGCCTGTTTTTCACGCCCGCCGGTTCCAGTGCCGAGGAGGTGATACACGCCGAGCGCATCATCGATTGCCGCTGCCAGGCGCCGGATCTCTCCGCGCCGCTGATGCAAAGCCTGTTTTCCGCCGGCCTTGCCATGCCGGACGAGCTCTCGCTCGGACTGGCGGTCACGGCGTGCGGCGAGCCCGTCCTGGAGGACGGTTCGACGGTTGCCGGGCTCTTTGCCGTCGGCCCGCTCGGCCTCGGCAGCCTGCCCGATATCGATCTCGTGCCCGAGATCGTCTCACAAGCCTATGCGGCGAGCGAACGCATCGGCGAGCGCTTCTATCCGCAGGTCAAGGCCGTCTGAAAAAGTGTGATCTTTTCGGAACCATCTGCGCGTCGCCGCGTTAAAAGCGCTGGTGACCGAGAGGGGCAAATGGAAGTGCTGGATCGACATGATACGTCTCTTCAAGAAGAGGGGCGCTTTCGTCTTCTGGTCGATGCCATCACCGACTACGCGATCTACATGCTGAGCCCCGAAGGCATCGTCACCAGCTGGAATACCGGCGCTCAGCGCTTCAAAGGCTACAAGCCTTCGGAAATTCTAGGTGAGCATTTTTCCCGCTTTTATATCGACGAGGATCGCGCGGCCGGAATTCCCGAGCGCGCGCTTGCCACGGCGCTCGAGCAGGGACGCTTCGAGGGGGAGGGCTGGCGCCAGCGCAAGGACGGCAGCCGCTTCTGGGCGCATGTCGTCATCGATCCGATCCGCCGCCCCTCCGGCGAGCTCATCGGCTTTGCCAAGATCACCCGCGATCTCACCGAACGCAAGGCAGCGGAAAACGCGATCCGGCAGAGCGAGGAACAGTTCCGTCGGCTTGTCCAGGGCGTCTCCGACTACGCGATCTACATGCTCGATCCCGAAGGCAATGTCAGCAGCTGGAATTTCGGCGCCGAGCGGATCAAGGGCTATCGGCCGGAGGAGATCATCGGCCGGCACTTCTCGACTTTCTACACACCGGAGGACCGCGCCGCCGGCCTGCCGGAGACCGCGCTCAGCGTCGCCCGCGCCGAAGGCCGCTTCGAGCGGGAAGGCTGGCGTGTGCGCAAGGACGGCACCCGCTTCTGGGCCAGCATCGTCGTCGACGTCATCCGGGGCGATGACGGCGACGTGCTCGGTTTCGCCAAGATCACCCGCGATATCACCGAGAAGATGGAGACGCAGCGGGCGCTGGAACAGGCGCGCGAAGAGCTTTTCCAATCGCAGAAGATGGAGGCGATCGGTCAGCTGACCGGCGGTATCGCCCATGATTTCAACAATCTCCTGATGGCCGTGCTCGGCAGCCTGGAGATCCTGAAGAAGCGCATGCCGCAGGATCTGTCGCTGACATCGCTGGTCGACAATGCCATGCAGGGCGCTCAGCGGGGAGCGGCCTTGACCCAGCGCATGCTGGCCTTTTCCCGCCGCCAGGAACTGCATATGGAGCCGATCGACGTCTCCGGCCTGGTGCGCGGCATGATGGATATTCTCAGCCGTTCGCTCGGCCCCCTTACGACGATCGAGACTTATTATCCTGTCCGGCTGCCGACCATTCTCACCGATCCGAACCAGCTGGAGATGGCGATCCTCAACCTCGTCGTCAACGCCCGTGACGCCATGCCGGCCGGCGGCCGCATCACGCTGCGCGCGTCCGAAGAATCGATCGCCGCCGGCAAGGGGCCGCTGTCGGCCGGCCGATATGTCAGGATCGCGGTGGTCGATGAAGGCGAGGGCATGGATGCGAAAACGCTGGAGCAGGCGGTCACGCCGTTCTTCACCACCAAGGGTGTCGGCAAGGGCACGGGTCTCGGCCTTTCCATGGTGCAGGGTCTCGCCACCCAGTCCGGCGGCCGCCTCATCCTGAAGAGCACCCCCGGCGAAGGTACGACGGCCGAATTGTGGTTCCCGGTCGTAACAATCGAGAAGAGGACAGAGGCCGTGGCCGAGCTGCCGCAACGGGATGACGATGCACAGCGCCGGCTGCGGATCGTCGCCGTCGATGACGACGGTCTGGTTCTGATGAACACGACGCTGATGCTGGAGGACCTCGGCCACACGGTTTTCGAGGCGATGGCCGGTCCCGAGGCGCTCGACATCTTGCGCAAGGAGCCGGTCGATCTGGTGATCTGCGATCACGCCATGCCGCGCATGACCGGCGCGCAGCTCGCCGAGGCGATCCGCAGCGAATGGCCCAAGATGCCGATCATTCTCGCCACAGGCTATGCCGATCTGCCCGACGGGGCAGGCGCCAATTTGCCCCGCCTCGGCAAACCTTTCTCGCAAGCGCAGCTCGCCGATGCCATCAGCCGGATCGTTTCTCAAGGTGCGTGAAAGGCGGAGAGTGACTGGCGCCGCTCAATAGTCGGATACATTCCAACTGGTCCGCCGAACGTGGACAAACCTCCGCGCTAGAACAGGATTTTGATTTTAGGCCCGGTCGGCCTAAAATCCAAATCCTGTTCTAAATTAAAGAGTTAGAGCATGATGTCGTCCGAAAACCGCTCACACTTTTCGGCATCATGCTCTAGGCGCGAAGCTTCTCGTCGCCGCCATTCAGCAGTTCCGGTGTCGCGGCTGAAGCTGTGCCGTTGAGAAGACGCTTTTCGGTCTCCTGCAGGTCAAGGATCGCCTGTTCGATGCCCTCGGCCGGTGTTTGACGCGAGACCAGACGCCACCGATGCTGCTGCCACAAGGTGACGAGCACGCGTCGGCTCGGGACTTCGATCGTTTCATGCAAAAACCATGCTCCCGCCGCCGTAACGGCAAGCGCTGCCGCGATCAACGCCGGTTCAGGCACCAGAGATTCGAGAGTCCGGTGGACGAGGAACATGATCGGGACGTGGAAAAGATAGAGCGAGAAGCTGATCGTGCCGAAGAACCTCACCGGTGCAGCTGCCAGGACATGTGCTGCGATGGGCGGCTGTCGCGCAACGAGCGCGACAATGACAGCTGCGGCGGCGGCGCTCTGCAAACCCCAGAATTCTGGGGAGAAATTCGGCAGGACATGCCGGTACACGAAGAATACTGCCAGCAGGAGCAGCGTCAAAATTCCCGTGAGGGCCGATGGCTTCCATCTATCGCTGAAGGCATGCAGCGCGCCGGCAAGGGCGCCGAAAAGAAAGTAAGGGAGCTTGGAAACGAGCAGAATTCCCGGCCCCGGCAAGTCAAGCAGGCCATCGACGACGACGACCGCTGCGAAGCCGGCGATCAGGCCGCCATATCGGTTCGGACGGGCTAGGCAAAGCCACAGGATCGGAAAGAGCAGATAGAATTGAATTTCAGGGGGAATTGACCAGAAAACGCCGCTCGAGCCCAGAAGCAGGACATGGCGCACAAAGTCCGTGCCGCCGGTGATCGGCTGAACGAAATCCAGATCCTGCATGCTGGACAGGAGCGCCACGACCAGGACGGCCACAAGATAGACCGGATAGATGCGGGCAAAGCGGCTCACCAGGAAATCCAGGACGTTTTCCCGGGTCACCGGCCGCGAACCGTAGAGATGGGCCATCAGAAAGCCGCTGAGGGCAAAGAACAAGCCGACGGCTTCGCTGCCCATCGTCATCAGATGCTGGGCGGTACCAGGAAAGATGAGGCCGATATGCGCTTGAACGACCAGAAGCGCGGCGAGGCCGCGCAGGCCATCGAGACTGGGGATGTAATCCGGCCGGCTCATCTGCAGCTTTTATCTATTCTGGTCAGGCAAGCAGTAGCCGACATCGCTTTACAAGACATTAATCCGCCGCGTTGAAGCCACGGCGGCGCACCGGAACGCGTTTACCCGCGGCGATCTCTTCCGATCTCGCCGCGAAGGATGAACACCAGCAGTGCCAGCGCCATCGCCGCCAGCCCGTACCAGGTGATCGCATAGACGAGATGGTTGTTGGGGAATTGGATGATCGTCAGGCCGCCGACGGGTAGACCGCCCGGATTGGCGGTCGCATCGGCATCGATGAAATAGGGCGCGACCGCACCGAGGCCGCGCTTTTGCGCGATCGCCGCGACATCGCGCGAATACCAGCGGTCGGCCCCGACGTCGTTGGATTGCAGCAGCGATCCCTTCGGCTCGGTCATCCGCATCAGCCCGGTGATTTCGACCGGTCCCGGCAGCTGGCCTTGGCGGCGCGTCGCCGGGTCGCGCCTGTCGGTCGGCACGTAGCCGCGGTTGATGAGGATGGCAGTGCCGTCGGCAAGCATCAGCGGCGTCATGACCCAGTAGCCCGGGCCGAGCGCCGTCGAGGCATAGACCAGCGTCTCCTTGTCGTTGGCGAGCCTCCCGGCCGCGCTCACCCGGCGATATTCGTCATCGCCGGCATTGACCTTCTGCCAATCGGCCCGCGCCGGGGCCGGCACGGCTGCGGCATGGAAGCGTTCGTCGACACGGGCGACGAGATCGCGCTTCCAGGCGAGCCGCTGCACCTGCCAGGTGCCGAGGGCTGCAAGCGCCGCCGCAAGCAGCGCCAGGCAGACGGCAAAGGCGGCGCGTTTTACTGGCGAATGCCGTTTGTCCGCGTTTTCGGAGGGAACCTCGCTCATGGCAAGAATCGCTTCGGGCGGCGGTGCCGCCGCCCTTTCGATACCGTCACGGCATGTTCTTCATCATCTCGGGGCTCATCGGCATCATGTTGGTGTTGAGATGATGCATGACCCAGAGGGAGCCGGAGAGCGCGATGGCGACGATGATGAGGGTGAAGATCAGCGCCATCATCGTCCAGCCGCCCTCGCTGCGGGGGTTCATGTGCAGGAAGAAGACCATGTGGACGACGATCTGGATCGCCGCGATGGCCATGACCAGCACCGCCGTCACCGCCGGGCTTTCGAAGACGCCTGCCATGACCAGCCAGAAGGGAATGGCGGTCAGGATGACGGAGAGCGCGAAGCCCGTCATATAGCTGCGGAAGGTGCCGTGGCCGGCCTGATGGCCGTGGCTGTGGCCGTGATGGGCCTCGTGGGCATCCTCATGGGCGGGTGCTTGCGAACTCATCCGACAACTCCGAGCAGATAGACGAAGGAAAAGACGCCGATCCAGACGACGTCGAGGAAGTGCCAGAACATCGACAGGCACATCAGCCGGCGGCGATTGGCCTCGATCAGCCCGTGCATCGACACCTGGACCATCAGCGTGATCAGCCAGATGATGCCGAAGGTGACGTGAAGCCCGTGCGTTCCGACCAGCGTGAAGAAGGAGGAGAGGAAGGCGCTGCGCGTCGGCCCGGCGCCTTCGTGGATCAGGTGGATGAACTCGTAGAGTTCGAGACTGATGAAGGCGGCGCCGAACAGGCCGGTGACGGCGAGCCAGAACAGCGTTTCCGCTTTGGCGTTCCGCTCCATCTGCAGCATGGCGAAGCCGTAGGTGATCGAGGAGAGGAGCAGCATCGAGGTGTTCAGCGCCACGATCGGCAGATCGAAGAGATCGGCCGGCGACGGCCCGGCGGCATAGTTGCGGCCGAGCACGCCGTGGGTCGCAAACAGCACCGCGAAGATCAGGCAGTCGCTCATCAGGTAGAGCCAGAAACCGAGATTGGTGCTGTTCTCCGGATGATGGTCTTCCGTCAGGTAGAATTCAGGCTTTGCGGCCGTGTCGACAGTGTGATCGCTCATGGTCATTACACCTGTTCGGCAAGCAGCGTGGTGCGCTTGCCTTCCGTTTCGATGACGTCTTCGGCGGCGATATAGAAGTCGCGTTTGTAGTTGAACGTATGGCCGATCGCCACGACGATCAGGGCGACGAAGGAGACGACGACCAGCCACCACATGTACCAGATCAGACCGAAGGCGAGTGCGACGCTGATGGCCGACAGGATCGCGCCGGTGCCGGTATTCTTCGGCATGTGGATCGGCTTGAAGCCGCCGAGCGGACGCTCGTAGCCGCGCCTCTTCATGTCGTACCAGCTGTCATGGTCGTGGACGACCGGCGTGAAGGCGAAGTTGTAGTCCGGCGGCGGCGAGGCGGTCGACCATTCCAGCGTGCGGCCGTCCCACGGATCGCCCGTGTCGTCGCGCAGTTCCTCGCGCTTCATGAAGCTGACGACGATCTGGATCAGGAAGGCAGCGATCCCCAACGCGATCAGGCCGACGCCGAAGGCGGCGATGATGAACCAGATCTGCAGCGACGGATCCTCGAACTGGCTCATGCGGCGGGTGACGCCCATCAGGCCGAGCACATAGAGCGGCATGAAGGCGAACCAGAAGCCGATCTGCCAGAACCAGAAGCTCAACTTGCCCCAGAAGGGATCGAGCTTGAAGCCGAAGGCCTTCGGGAACCAGTAGTTCACGCCGGCGAACATGCCGAACAGCACGCCGCCGATGATGACGTTGTGGAAGTGGGCGATGAGGAACAGCGAATTGTGCAGCACGAAGTCGGCCGGCGGCACGGCAAGCATAACGCCGGTCATGCCGCCGATGACGAAGGTGACCATGAAGCCGACCGTCCACAGCATCGGCACCTCATAGCGGATACGGCCGCGATACATGGTGAAGAGCCAATTGAAGATCTTCGCCCCTGTCGGGATCGAGATGATCATCGTGGTGATGCCGAAGAAGGAGTTGACGGAGGCACCCGAGCCCATGGTGAAGAAGTGGTGCAGCCAGACGATGTAGGACAGGATCATGATCACGCAGGTGGCGTAGACCATCGAGGCGTAGCCGAACAGGCGCTTTCCCGAGAAGGTGGCGACGACTTCCGAGAAGATGCCGAAGGCCGGCAGCACCAGGATGTAGACCTCCGGATGGCCCCAGATCCAGATGAGGTTGATGTACATCATCGGATTGCCGCCGAGGTCGTTGGTGAAGAAGTTCGTTCCGGCATAGCGGTCGAGCGACAACAGCACGAGCGTTGCGGTCAGGATCGGGAAGGAGGCGACGATCAGCACGTTGGTGCAGAGCGCCGTCCAGGTGAAAACCGGCATCTTCATGAAGGTCATGCCCGGCGCGCGCATCTTGACGATGGTGGCGATCAGGTTGATGCCGGACAGCGTCGTGCCGACACCGGCCACCTGCAGGCCCCAGATATAATAGTCGACGCCGACGCCCGGACTATAGGCGGCGCCCGATAGCGGCGGATAGGCGAGCCAGCCGGTCTGGGCGAATTCGCCGATGAACAGCGACAGCATGATGATGATGGCGCCGGCGGTGGTCATCCAGAAGGAGAAATTGTTGAGGAAGGGGAAGGAGACGTCGCGCGCGCCGATCTGCAGCGGCACCACGAAGTTCATCAGGCCGGTGACGAAGGGCATGGCCACGAAGAAGATCATGATGACGCCGTGGGCGGTGAACACCTGGTCGTAATGGTGCGGCGGCAGGTAACCTTCGGACCCGTTGAAGGCGATCGCCTGCTGGATGCGCATCAGGATCGCGTCGGAGAAGCCGCGCAACAGCATGATGACCGCCAGGATCACGTACATGATGCCGATCTTCTTGTGATCGACGCTGCAGACCCAGTCGTTCCAGAGCGGGCCCCAGAACTTGAAATAGGTGATGGCGCCGAGCACGGCGAGACCGCCGATGACGACGCCGATGAAGGTCACGACCAGGATCGGCTCGTGATAGGGGATGGCATCGAGGGTCAACCGGCCGAAGACGAACTTCAGGAGGTCAGGATTGGAAAACATGGAACAACCCGTTCATTATGTCTTGCGACGCAAAGCGCCAGGTTAATTGTTGTTGTTGAGCTGCGCCGGCGCCGGATCGGCGCCGTTGCTCATGCCGGGCATCGAATGGCCGTCATGCCGCATGTCCGTACCGGACGTGCTGTCCATGCCGGGCATGCCCTGCATGCCGGGCATGTCGTGCTGCATGCTGTTGCCATCGGTGCTTCTGGCCGGCTCGCTGCGTGCCGGTGCACCCGTTGCCGGCACGGTGGCGGCGGGCGCCACGACGCCTTCGTCGGCATGGCGGTTGTCGTATTGCAGCTTCTCGCGGTTCTCAGCACTTTCCTTGCCGCCGCCGCCCATCATGTCGATGTGCATCATCTCGTTCATGCACATCTTGCCCGGCGTGGCGCACATGTTGAGGATGGCGGTGTAAAGATCGGCGTCGGCGCCGGCATAATAACGCACCGGCTCCTTCTCGCTCGGCTTCTCGAGCTTCAGATAGGCGTCGCGGTTGAGCATCGTGCCCTGCTGCTTGACCTTGGCCACCCAAGCGTCGAAGCCCTCGCGGGTGAGGCCATGGAACTTGAAGCGCATGTGCGAGAAGCCGGCGCCGCTGTAATTGGCCGAGAAGCCCTCATACTCGCCTTCTTTGTTGATGACGGCGTGCAGCTTCGTCTCCATGCCCGGCATGGCGTAGATCTGGCCGGCGAGCGCCGGGATGTAGAAGGAGTTCATCACCGAGGAGGCGGTGATCTTGAAATTGATCGGCATGTCCACCGGAGCGGCGAGCTCGTTGACGGTGGCGACGCCGAGTTCAGGATAGAAGAACAGCCATTTCCAGTCGAGCGCCACGACCTCGACGGTCAGCGGCTTGGTATCGGCCGGAATGGCGCGCTCCGCATCGAGGCGGTCGAGCGGGCGGTAGGGATCGAGCTTGTGCGTGGAAATCCAGGTGACGGCGCCGAGCGCAATGATGATCGCCAGGGGTGCCGCCCAGATGACGATTTCGAGGCGGGTCGAATGATGCCATTCCGGCGCGTAAGTCGCGGCCGTGTTGGAGCGGCGGTAGCGCCAGGCGAAGAGCAGCGTCAGGAAGATCACCGGAACGATGATCAGAAGCATCAGCACCGTCGAGATGACGATCAGATCGCGCTGTTGCGCGGCGATGTCGCCGGAGGGCGCCATGACCACCATGTTGCATCCTGCCAGGAAAAGCAGCGGCAAGACGGATAGAAGGCGGGAAAACTTCATGAGTTTTGGCACGTCTCTAAGCTCTTGTTGTTTCGTTTGGTCCGCGACTAAAGCACTGAACCGGATAGCGACATGAGGCGGAAGGTCGCAGTGCAGCAAACATGCCGCACTGCGGCAAAAATCATTGGGCGCTAGTGCTTTGAAATCCTGATGAAATATAGAAGGATTTTACGCCCGCGCATGTTTCAATCCAATATATCCGCAACAGCCGGTCAGGCCAGCATTTGCAGGGGAAATCGCCGTCCGGATCACGCAGTTTTTTCGGTCTCCGCTTCATTTGGGCCGTGATGATGAACTATTTCAGTCTCACGGACTTGATAAGCCTGCAGGTTTGATCAAGATCACGCTTGGGGCGCCTTGCCGGAAGCGCCTTAACGAGGAGGCGTTTATGGCAACAACATCGCATTACGGACCGTCGTCGTCGTCGCTGGAACGCGACGCGCGGCGCATTCACGACGACAAGCCGGTATCACCGGGCAGCATCGCCATCGGCGTGGTGATCGGCCGCATGTCGGAATTCTTCGATTTCTTCGTCTACGGCCTCGCCTCGGTCCTGGTCTTTCCGCAGCTCGTCTTTCCCTTCGCGCCCGACCGGCTGACCGGCACACTCTATTCCTTCGCCATCTTCTCGCTCGCCTTCCTCGCCCGTCCCGTCGGCTCCGTCGTCTTCATGACCATCGACCGGATGTATGGGCGCGGCACCAAGCTGACGATCGCGCTCTTCCTGCTCGGCGGCTCGACCGCCTCGATCGCCTTCCTGCCGGGTTACGAGGAGATCGGCGTCTGGTCGATCGCGCTCTTGGCGCTCTTCCGTCTCGGCCAGGGTTTTGCGCTCGGCGGCGCCTGGGATGGGCTTGCCTCGCTGCTGGCGCTCAACGCGCCGGCCAATCACCGCGGCTGGTATGCGATGATCCCGCAGCTCGGCGCACCGATCGGCTTTGCGCTGGCGAGCACGCTGTTCGGTTATTTCGTCGCCAATCTTTCCAGCGAGGATTTCCTCTCCTGGGGCTGGCGTTATCCCTTCTTCGTCGCCTTCGCGATCAATGTCGTGGCGTTGTTTGCGCGTCTGCGCCTGGTCATGACCAAGGAATTCGGCACGCTGCTCGAACAGCACGAGCTGGAGGCAGCACCCATCCTCGAGGTGCTGCGCGTTCACGGCCGCGACATTCTGATCGGCGCCTTCGTGCCGCTCGCGAGCTTTGCCATGTTCCACCTCGTAACCATCTTCCCGCTCGGCTGGATGAGCCTTTACGGCAACCAGCCGATCGGCGCCTTCATGGTGGTGCAGGTGGTCGGCGCCATGGTCGGCATCGTCGCGATCATCGCCTCGGGGCTGATCGCCGACCGCATCGGCCGGCGCGCCCAGCTTGCCATCTGCGCCGTCATCATCGCCGTCTTCAGCTTTGTCGGACCGATCCTGATCGCATCCGGCAATAACGGCCACGACGCTTTCGTGATTATCGGCTTCGGCGTGCTCGGCCTGTCCTTCGGCCAGGCAACCGGCTCGATCTCGTCGCGCTTCGGCCGCGGCTATCGTTATACCGGTGCTGCCTTCACCTCGGACCTCGCCTGGCTGATCGGCGCCGGCTTCGCACCGCTGGTGGCGCTCAGCCTCTCCAGCCGCTTCGGCCTGACCTTCGTCGGCTACTACCTGCTCTCCGGCGCCATCTGCACCCTGGCCGCACTCGCCTTCAGCAAGGCGCTGGAACAGCGCGAATAGGTCGAACCGCAGCAGCACGCCGGCAAGCCCGGCGTGCCGTCTCATCCTCTATCGTATCGAAGAGCGGCACCGCCGAATTGATGCAATATTTGTTGGTCGTTAGCGATATCCACGGCTTTCCCGAAACCTTTGCCGACCTATCGGAGGTTGGGTGCTCTCAGCACCGCGTATTGCAACTGGCCGACCTGAGTGGTCGACCTGGTCTGCGCGGAGACGAACTTCACCACCATCTTTTCAACGAAGACGGCATGCGGCATGCGGTTCGGGCAGTTCGCGAGATTGACGGACGCACGTGCTTAGGGGTTGGTTTCAGCGCCGGTGGAACCGCTTTGTGGAATGCGGTCAAAGAGGGTCTGGAGCTCCAGGGGCTGATCTGCGTGTCATCAACCAGATTGCGCTTCGAAACGTCTCCATTGAATATCCCTACAATGGTCGTCTGGGGAGAGCTCGATCCATATCGGCCACATGTAAGCTGGAACCACGCTGTTGCCCAGCGTTGGAAAACCTATGCCGGCAAGCAGCACGATTTTTACCGCATCGATGCGCTTGCATGCGAATCGCCGTTACGGGCCGATATCGCCGCGTTCATTGAAGGCCGTTTCCTGTTCGCATAGCGCATATTTGTGGCGCTTGCGTCGGCGCGGGCCGGACGCCGTGGTTTTGCGAACATGCAGGCTTTCATTTGCGGCTGCAGCTCCAATTATTGATTGCATTGCAACCTATAATTAATTGCAATATGATATCCATGATCAGCGAGGATATGCCGTGACCGCAGAAACCATCGATCATTCGACCCTTTCCCGCCTTGTCGATGCAGGAGCAGTCGATGCCGCGCATGTCGTCGGCAAAACCGGCGGCTGGTCCGTCGTCATCCGCTACGGCAAGGCGGAGCGTCCGCTCGCTGCCCAACGTAGCCGGCAGGTGCGTGTGTTCAGGCGCATGGACACCCTGGTTTCCTATCTCAAGGATGTCGGCATCTCGCAGTTCGATGTCGATGCAGCCGATTACACTCCCGACAAGGCTTCGCGGCCGGACCGGGCCGCCGCCCTGCGTCGGACCCATGAGGCGGCGGAATATGACAAGTGGTTCCGCGAACAGGTCGAAGACGCGATCCGCCAAGCCGATGATCCGAATGCGGTCTGGATCAGTGCGGAGGATGCCGAAAAGCAAATGGACAAGCTTCGGGCCGAACTGCTGGCGCAGCTCGAATCCGGAGATAAGGCTTGATCGTCAAGTGGCTGCACCAGGCTCTTCTCGATCGGGAGGGTCAGATTCGGCACATCTTCAGCCAGAATCCACAGGCTGCGATCGCATTGGATGATGTTATCCGGCATCAGGCCAAAATGCTCGCCGATCACCCCGAAGCAGGACGCAGCGGTCGTCTCGAGGGAACACGGGAATTGGTCATTCCGCGCACCGCATTTCTGCTGATCTATCGCATCGACAGAAAGGCGCAGCGGGTGGAAATATTGCGCCTTCTTCATGGCGCCCAGCAATGGCCGCCGAGATCTTAGTTTGAAGCCTTAGAGGCGGAACAAGAACCGTTCCAAATCGTACGCTGACATCGAACAGAGCTTGAACCAATGATGCCCGCCGTTTGCTGCAAGGAGCGAAACAAACCACATGACCAACTTCCGTGGTGTAGTGGGACTGCGCGGCGGTTTTCTGGTCTCTTAACATAGCCTGGCCACCTTGGCCTTCAGGCCGAACTTTTATCCCTCTTTGACGATATCCAATCCCGGGAAGGTCGAATGCTCATAGCCTGTTCAGAATGGATGCCCTCCATCCGCGAAATCGATGAAGCGACGGCTATTTGCGCGATAGGCGACGTGCATGGATGCGCTGATCTTCTCCAAGAAATGCATGCCGGTATCGCCCATGAATTTGACCTCATCTCTCCGCGCGCTGCTTATTGCATCCATCTCGGCGATCTGATTGACCGTGGCGCGGAAAGCGTGCGGGCGCTCAGCTTGGCCATGCAGGGCATTCCCGGTGCCACCAATTGTACCCTGATCGGAAATCATGAGCATCGATTGCTTCAGTTGCTTCGCGCGCCTGACGCCAAGATGATGGAGCGATGGCTGACGCATGGCGGTACCGAATTCTTCGAGGAACTTGGCGTTGACCCCCGTGACGGATGGGAAGACCGAGTGTCCGAGCTTCTAGGACGCCATACAATTGAATGGCTGCATTCGCTGCCTCTAAAGCTCCGGTTCGGAAACCTGCTCTTCGTCCATGCGGGCATAGACGTCGAGGTTCCGATCGATCGCCAGACTGCAGAAACCCTTGCGTGGATTCGCGAGCCGTGGCTGTCTTCGGCGGGGCCTTATGAAAATGGGCTGGCCGTCATCCATGGTCACACGCCCATCGCCGATGTCGTTCTCAGCAACCAACACAGGATCAACCTGGATACCGGCGCCTGCGAAACAGGTGTTTTGAGCGCGCTTCTGATCCATGGTCGCCGGATGAAGCTCTTCCAGACCCGTTGAAACGCCCGCAAGATCCTCCGGACTGCATGATGTTTACAGCCGGTTCGGTCTTTGTATTTGCTGTGGAGCAATTCTGGTTCGGCGACTTTTACTGCGCCATCTGCGGCTGCTTTGCCGCCCGCGCCGCGGTCAGTTCCGCGGTGGTGTGGTTCAGGCGGTCGGCGAGCACGCGCATGATTTCGACGGCCATTTCGGGGAAGTCGCTGAGCAGCTTCAGGAAGTGTTCCTTGCTGATGCGCAGCACTTCGAGCGGCGAGGTGGCGCGCACCGTTGCCGTGCGCGAGACGTCGCAGAGGATGGCGATTTCGCCGACGATGGAATTGAGCTCGACGTCGGCGACCTTGATCTCGCCGGCCGGCGAGGAGACGATGATGTCGGCGGTGCCGGAAAGAATGACATAGGCGGCGTCGCCGACATCACCCTGATGGAAGAGATCCTGACCGGCCTTGTAGGTCATGCGGTCGGAGGTGAAGGCCAAAAGCTTGAGTTTTGCCGGCGCAATCCTCGAAAAGATCGGCACCCGTCGCAGCATTTCGACTTCGTCTCTCAACAGCATTAGCGTTTCAATCCCCTGGGCGCAGGGTTCTTCGAACCGGGCGCCTTCAATTCCGGGCATTCCCTAGGGAATGCCTACCATCGCCGCTCCCATAGAATATTACGATAACAGTTCCTTGAACATACCGTTTTTCTCGGAAAGCTCCGGATAGTTTCCGGCCTCGGCCAAGCCGCCGCGGTCGAAGAGCAGGATCCGGTCGAACATCTCGGCGAGCCGCGCATTGGAAAGCACCCAGATGATCGCCGGCCGCTCGCCTTCCTTATGCAGGTCCTCAATGATGTTGCGGGTGATCTGGTCCTGGACGCGCTGATCGAGCGCCGACAGCGGCCGGTTGAAGATGAAATAGTCCGAGCGTTTCAGCAATGCACGGGCCAGATTCAGCTTCTGCCGCTGCACCATGGTCAGCCGCTTGCCGCCGGAGCCGACGTCGAATTCCAGCCCGATCGACAGGACATCGTCATAAAGATCGAGCGCGTCGAAAAGCTCGCCCATGATGGCGCGGATGCGGTCGGAAGCGTCGGCCTGCTGATAGGCGATGCGGCCGAACAGCACATTGTCCATCAGGCTGGCCGACGGCGTGAAACGCTCGGCGTCGTAGCGCTCGATCAGCTCGGCGAGATCGGCCGGGATATGCTCGTGGAACTGCTTGCGGGCGCTGACGATCTTGTCCATCAGCTCGTCGGTCAGCAGGCCGAAGCGGTGACGCGGCTCGATATAGGCGAAGCTCAGGCGGATGATGGCTGAGCGCTCCTCGGGCGTCGCATCCTCGAAGCGGCGGCTTTGCAGCTTCTGCAGCAGCGCCTGGTAGGTCGGAATGTCGTCCGCCGTCATGAAGGTCAGCTGCTGGAAGAACGGATGGTCCGGCGGCAGGTCGTGGAAGAGTTCGACGGCGTTCTCAGCGATCTCGAGGCCCATGGCGTAGAGATCGGTGCTGAGGCCCGTCTCGCGGAACAGCTGCTGGAAATAGGGATGGGCGGCCAGCCGGCGGTTGGTCATCAGCGGCCGCTTCATCGTGCCGAAAAGCAGGTTCTCGCCGACCGTCGCCTGGGCATTGTAGGCGTCGAAATCGAAGGGGACGACGATGCCGTCCAGCCCCTCGTCACGCAGCCGGTCCCTGAGCGAAGCGCGCAGGGCGACGACATGGTCGCTGACGGCCACATGCACGTCGGTGTTGACGTTCGAGCGCAGCGCCAGATCGAGGATGTCCTGCGAGATCAGCACGGCGTCGAGCACCGGGCGGATGGCTTTCAGCAGGTCCTCCGGCCCGCTGGCGCCGGCCGCCTGGTAATCCACCCAGTCGCTGTTGAGGTCGAGGGTAGGGTTGCCGGCCTTCACCGCCTCGATGGAATGCCATTTATATTCGAGCGCTTCCTTCTCGTCGTAGACGGCATCGGTCATCGGCGCATGCTTGAGGCCGTAGAGCAGATTGCTGGCGAGCGAGCCATGGAAGAAGAAAGTGTCGGCCGAGGCATAGGAGATGCGCCGGCCGGTGATCGATTCCGGCAGGTCCAGCAGGTCGCGCCCATCGATGGTGATGCGGCCGGAATCGGGCCAGATCATCCGGCCGAGCGCTTCGGCGAAGGCTTCCGCGCCGCTGCCGTTCGGGCCCACGATCGCAACCGTCTCATTCGGCTTGATCTCGACGGAGACGTGGTCGACCAGGCGGGCGCCGCTGTCGTCGGAGAGGGAGAGATTGGTGACGACGAGTGCGCTGGTCAGCGCGCCGACGGGGGTGGTAGCCAGTTCCTGAATACGGCTGTCGATCAGCGGCTCGACGTTGAACTGTTCGTAGACCTGCTGGTACTTCACCTGCACGTCCTGGCGCATCTGGTCCCAGTCGATCAGTTCCTTCAGCGGTCCGGGCAGATCTTTGTAGGCTGAGATGACGGCGACGAGCTGGCCGATGTCGAGCCGGCCCTGCAGCGCTAGGTAACCGCCGATCGCGTAGAACAGGAAAGGCGTGACCTGGGCGAGGAAGTTGTTGATGAACTTCACCAGGAATTTCCACTGGTAAAGATCGTAGCGGATCGAGAAGATGCGGCCGAGCCTGGAGGCGATGTCGGCGCGTTCGAGGTTGGAGGTGTCGTTGCCGTGGATCGTGCCGATGCCGTCGACGATTTCGCCGACGCGGCCGGAAAGCTCGCGCGCCGTCAGCTGCCGCTGGCGGCCGAGGTCCAAGAGGCGTTTCCGCATGCGGGGAATGACCACCGCCTGGACGCCGACGATGCCGGCGGCGATCATGCCGAGCCAGAAATTCTGCACGATGATGAAGGCGAGCGCGGTGATCGCCTGGCCGCCGAGCAGGGCGGGCGAGACGAAGGCATCGCCGGTGAAGCCGCCCATCGGCTCCACCTCGTCCTTGATCATGGTGGCGATCTCGGCCGATTTCACCCGCTTGAAATGCGCAGGCGGAAACCGCAGCACCCGGTCGATGAGCTCGAAGCGGATGCGCCGCAGCATGCGTTCACCGAGCCGGCCCTTATAGGTGTTGATGTAGAATTTGAAGAGGCCGTTCAGCACCACCAGCGCCAGGAACACCAGGCTGAGCGCCATCAGCATCTGGAAGCGGTTGAGCTGCACGCCCTGGAAGAATTCGACATGGCCGATCAGCGGAATATTGTAGGCTATGTGCATGAAGGTCTGGGTTGCACCGGGACCTTCGAAGCCGTCGCCCTGGATCGGTCCGTTGACGATCTGCTTCGGCAGGTCGAAGGACAGGAAATAGGGCACCATCGAGGCGGCGACGACAGCCAGGATCCACAGCTGCTGCAGCCGCGTGTTCTTCCAGATGTAGCGGGCGAGGCTTTTTTCCATGGCTAACCGTCAGCTTGCTGGGAAATTCCGGAGGCGCGATCCGGGCGCCGGGACGGGAGAAATCCTTGAGAACGAACCATGTAGCCGGACCGCCGATATCGCAATGAAAACAAGGCGAAGCGACCGGCTGTGGAAAGGCCGATTCTCGCCGGAACTTTGCTTATATCACAGGAATTTTGAATTAGGCGAGCGATTCGGCAATCATCGAGCGAATGATGCCGGCGGTTTTCTCCGCCCCCTCGAGATCGAGCGAGACCGGCCCGCGCCGGGATGCTGCAAGCGCCCTTTCGACCGCCTCTTTCACATGGGCCGGCGTCAGCCCCTGTTCCGGCAGAATGTCGGCAAGGTCAAGCGCCTGCAGCCGTTCGGCGCGCACCGTCTGTTCGGTCTCGCCGCCGGCGACGAAGGGGATGAGGATTGCCCGGCATGGACTGCGCATGAGGTCGCCGACCGTGTTGTAGCCGGCCTGCGAGATCGAGACTTTGGCGCCGCGCAGCAGCGAGGGAAAATCCTTGCGGAAGCGCACCAGCGTCACGTTTGGGGGGGCGTCCTGCGACAGCGCGGTGAAATCGGCCTCCGGCAGGTTGGGCCCCGCGATCAGCAGCCAGCGAAGCTTGTCCGGCATGAGCGCTGCCGCCTCTTTCGCCGCGCCAATCAGTTCGGCGCCGACGGCGCCGCCGCCCGCCGAAGCGATGATATCGAATGTTTCGGTCGGTTCGGGCGCCGGCGGCGCGGTGACGAGGCCGGTATAACGCACCCTGTCGGCAATCTCTGTCGTCAGCGGGAAGGTGTCCTCAAGCTTGACGAAGGCGGGATCGCCGTGGACGAGCACGGCATCAAAATGATCCCTGACCAGGGCTGCGGTTTCCGCGTCTCGGCCGGCCTTGCGGTTTTCCTGCAGGATGTCGCGGACCGAGCTCAGGAGTTTCGGCCGCGGCTCGGCCTTTTCGATCGCCGCGAGCAATGGCAGCAGTTCGAAGCGCATCTGTCGGCGGCCGAAGGGGAAGGCTTCGATGATGACGACATCGGGCCTTGCGGCATGAAAGGCCGCAAGCAGCAGATCGCGGCGGGCATGGAGGAATTCCTCGCCGGCGGGGCGGCCTTCGGCATCGGCGAGGCCGGAAAAGCCGGCATTGCTGGCGACGACCGCCGGCAGCGCCACGGTCTTGACGCCCTCACCGGGAAAGCCCGGTACCGGCAGGCCGCCGGTCACGACGGTGACGTCGAAACCGTCCTTGACGAGGGCATTGGCGATGCGGCTGGCGCGGGCGATGTGGCCGATGCCGAGCAGGTGCTGGACGTAGAAGAAGATGCGCGGTGCCGTCATGACGCCTTCTGCCATTCGGCCTCGAACAGGCCGCTGAGCTGTCGGATGCTGGAATGATAGTCGAATTCTTCGCGCACCCGCCTTTCGGCGGCATCGCCGAGACGCTTGCGCAGCGCCGGGTCGCGGATTGCCGCCGTCAGGGCCTTCGCCAGCAGAGCCGGATCTTCCGGCGGCACGACGAGGCCGTTTTCGCCGTCCTTCAGCAGTTCCGGCACGCCGGACACGTCGGTCGAAACGCAGACCAGCCGCTGGCTCGAGGCTTCCACAAGCACGTTCGGCAGGCCGTCGCGGTCGCCGTTGGCGGCGATCCGGCAGGCCAGCGCAAAGATGTCGGCGCGGCGGTAGTGATCGAGCACATCGTCCTGCGCCAGGGCGCCCTTCCAGACGATGCGGCCGGAGAGGCCGAGGTCGGCGGCGAGCGTCTTCAGCTTCGCTAGCGCCTCGCCGCCGCCGATATGGTCCATGCGCCAGTGCAGGTCGGCGGGCAGCAGGGCGAGTGCGCGCAGCAGCACGTCGTAGCCCTTCTTCTCGACGGCGCGGCCGACGCTCAAGATGAGGGCGGGATCGTTCGGCTCATCGCCGGTCCGCTGCGAACGCGCGCTGGCAAAGTGGCCGAAGCGGGCGAGATCGAGACCGTGGTAACTCAAATGCACTGCATCCTTGCGCGATGTCAGCATGCGCATGTGCTCGTAGCCCGTCCGGGTGCAGGTGACGGTCCAACGGGCGCTCTTCAGTTTTTCGGTGAGCTCCCAGTCGGGCGAGGTCCATATGTCCTTGGCATGCGCCGAACAGCTCCAGGGGGTGCCCGTCAGCATGCTCGCATATTCCGTCACCGAGGCCGGCGTATGGATGAAATGGGCATGCAGCCACTCGCCGTGATCCGGCCATTCGCGACCCAGCACCAGCGCCTGGCCGAGACGGCGGAAGCGGTTGCGGGAGAGGTCACGTGGCAGGTCGGCCAGGAAGCGTTTGATCAGCGCCTTGAAGCCGGGTCTGGAGAAGCCGGCGATGAGGCCTTTCAGCACCCGGATCGGCTCCTCGTGCAGATATTCCGGCAGGTAGACGACGCGCGCCTTGATCTCGTCATGCACGGGATGGCGCTTCTTGTCGGTCGGCCGGCGCATCGAGATCAGCGTCAGGTCGAAGCCGGCCTTTTCGAGGCCGAGCAGTTCCTGGGCGATGAAGGTTTCCGAAAGGCGGGGATAGCCTTTCAGCACGACGAGAATCTTGCGGCGTGGCGGCAAAGGCTGTGCCCTATTCCGCGACGAGGGAAAGGTGGCTGGCGCGGCCATCGATCCATCGGCCGACCGTCTGCGAGATGTGGTCGAGCCCTTCGAGATGCATATTGCTGCCGCTTTTCGACGGCGGCAGGCGGGAGGGCAGACGCTTCAGCGCCTCGGCCATCACAGTCGGATCGGCCGATTGGTCCGGCAGCAGCATATCGACGAGGCCGAGTTCGCTGGCGCGCTTGGCGCGCAGCAGCTGTTCCTCGCGCGGTTTGACGCGCGGCACGATGAGAGCCGGCTTGTCGAAGGAGAGGATCTCGCAATAGGTGTTGTAGCCGCCCATGGCGACGACGCCGGTGGCGCCGTCGATCAGCTCTTCCATGTGGTTGTCGAACTCGATCACCTCGATATAGGGAATGGCTTCGCCCTTCTGCACCAGCTTGGCGCGTTCGGCCGCCGGCATATAGGGCCCGAGCACGACAAGCGCCTTCTGCGTCAGCGTCGAATCGGCCTCGTAGGCGTTCATCACGTCGTGGACGAGATCGGAGCCGTCGCCGCCGCCGCCTGTGGTGACCAGCAGGTAATTATCCTTGCGGGCGTTGATCGAGGTCTTGCCCTTGGAGACGCTGCGCTGCAGGAAACCGACGAAATCCATCTTCCGGCGCAGGCTGGCCGGCACGTCGAGACCGATCAGCGGGTCGTAGAAGTCAGGCGGACCATAGACCCAGACGCTGTCGTAATATTGGTCGATCTTCTGCATGATGCCGTTCCGCTTCCACTCGGCCTCGAGCAGATGCGGCGCGTCCATGATCTCGCGCAGGCCGAGCACCAGCACGGTGCCGCGGGCCTTGAGATAGGCGAGCGTATCCTCGATCTCGCCCTTCAGCCCCATCGGCTCCTTGTCGACGATGAAGATATCGGGCTGGAAGGTCTCGGCCGTGTGGCGGATGCTCGATTCGCGCATCTTCAGCGTCTCGTGCAGGTCGATGTGGCTGGCGAGCGAGGTATATTCGCCGTTGCGCAGCTTGATGACGCTCGGGATCTTCACGAAGTCGACGCGAGCGCGGTAGTCGAAGGCGCCGGCGATCGTCGCACCCGAAATGATCAGGATGTTGAGGCCGCGATAATCCTCGACCAGCGCATGGGCGATGGCGCGACAGCGGCGCAGATGGCCGAGGCCGAAGGTGTCGTGGCTGTACATGAGGATGCGTGCATCTTCGAGACGTCTGGCCATGGGCGTTCCCTCCGGGGTGAACAACATTGTTAGCACCCCCACCGTCCGGAGGCCATGAGGCGGGGGCGATGCCGTGAGGCGCCGCCGGCTTTTCTGCTATTTGTAGGGATCTGCCGCATCACGCAAGCCGTCTCCCAGAAAGTTGAACGCCAAAATGACAAGAACAACAGGAATGATCGGAAAGAGCAGCCAAGGATAGAAGGCGATGACGCTGACGCTTTTTGCCTCGGTTAGCAGAATGCCCCAGCTGGTGATCGGCGGGCGCAGACCGAGGCCGAGGAAGGAGAGCGCGGTCTCGCCGAGGATCATGCCGGGGATCGAAATCGTTGCCGAGGCAATGAGATGCGACATGAAGCCCGGCACGAGATGGCGTCCGATGATGCGCGGCGTACTGGCGCCCATCAGCTGGGCGGCCTGCACGTAATCTTCCTCGCGCAGCGCCAGCAGCTTGGAGCGAACGGCACGCGCTAGCCCGGTCCAATCGATAATGCCGAGGATGACGGTGATGCCGAAATAGATGACGATCGGGCTCCAGGTCACCGGCATGATGGCGGCGAGCGCCATCCAAAGCGGCAGGCTCGGCAGCGATTGCAAGACCTCGATCAGGCGCTGGACGATGAGATCGAACACGCCGCCCCAATAGCCGGCAAGACCGCCAATGACGATGCCGAGCACGAAGCTGATCGAAATGCCGATCAGGCCGATCGTCAGCGATATCCGCGCGCCGTAGAGGATGCGCGAGAGCACGTCGCGGCCGAGCCGATCGGTGCCGAGCAGGAACATCTGGCCACCGATCGACGGGCAGACCAGATGATAGTTCGAGGCGACGAGGCCCCAGAATTTATAGGAATCACCGCGGCAGAAGAAACGGATCGGCTGCACGTCGTTCGGCCGGTCGGTATAGACCCTGCGCAATGTGTCGAGATCGAGCGTCATGCTGCGGCCGTAGACGAAGGGGCCGACGAACTCCCCCTTATCGAAAAAGTGGACGCGCTGCGGCGGCGCGTGGATGAAATCGACGTTGCGGGTGTGCAGGCCGTAGGGGGCCAGGAACTCGACGATCAGGATCATCAGGTAGACGACGGCGAGAAAGATGCCGGAGATCAAGGCCAGCCTGTGCTGCTTGAACTTCCACCACATCAGATGCTTCTGCGAGGCGAGATGGATGCGCGATTGCGCCGCCGTCATGGTTTCGGTCGCATGCGGATCGAAAGGCGCGGTCGAGACGTAATGCGGAAGCGGCGCGCCGGGTGCGGGAAGGGGCGACATTATTTGGTGCTCCTGCCTTGCAGACGGATGCGGGGATCAAGGAAGCCGAGGGCGATATCGGATATCAGCACGCCGATGACGTTGAGAAAGGCGAGGAACATCAGGAATGAGCCGGCGAGATACATGTCCTGGCTCTGCAGCGCCTTGATCAGCATCGGCCCGGTCGTTTCCAGCGACAGCACGATCGCGACGATTTCCGCGCCCGAGATGATCGACGGCAGAATCGAGCCGATATCGGCGATGAAGAAGTTAAGCGCCATGCGCAACGGATATTTGACCAGCGCCCGCATCGGATGCAGGCCCTTGGCGCGGGCGGTCGTCACATATTGCTTCTGCATCTCGTCGAGCAGGTTGGCCCGCAGGCGCCGGATCATGCCGGCCGTGCCAGCGGTGCCGACGATGATGACGGGGATCCACAGATGGGCGAGGATCGACTTCGCCTTCGCCCAGCTCATCGGCTCGTTGATATATTCCTGGCCCATCAGATGGCCGATCGACAGACCGAACCAGACATTGGCGAAATACATCAGGATCAGCGCCAGCATGAAGTTCGGAATGGCGATGCCGAGCAGGCCGAGGAAGGTCAGCCCGTAATCCCCCCAGCTGTACTGGTGCGTGGCCGAATAGATGCCGATCGGAAAAGCGATCAGCCAGGTGAGCAGGATCGTCGTGAAGGAGACGAGGATGGTCAGCCACAGCCGGTCGCCGACGACGTCGGACACCGGCAGCTGGTATTCGAAGGAATAGCCGAAATCGCCGTGCAGCATGCCGCCGACCCAGTAGAAATAGCGCACGATCTCGGGCTTGTCGAAGCCGTATTGCTGGCGCATCTCCTCGATTTCCTGGAGATTGGCGGTCTCGCCGGAAGCGCGCAGCTCGGCGATCTGGCTCTCGAAGAAGTCACCGGGCGGCAGTTCGATGATGGTGAAGACCAGCGCCGAAATGACGAAGAGCGTCGGGACCATGGCGGCGATGCGCCAGAGAATATATCTGAGCACGCCTCAGGCCTCCTTGTACCAGAATGCATCCGGCATGTAGATGCCGAGATAGGAGGTGGGATCGAAGCCGTAGAGGGCTTTCTCGGGCAGGTTCTGCAGCTTGGCGGCGCGAAGGATCGGCTGCAGCGTGCTGTTGATCAGGCCGATCGAAAACACCTGCTGCGTATAGAGCGACAGCATCCTGTGCCAGATCGCCTGGCGCTCCTCGAACTTCGCCGTCGAGCCCCATTGGTTGAGCAGATCGATCAGTTCGGCCGCCTCCGGCAGGTCGGGCGCCACACCCTCCTGGCCGGCAGAGAGATAGTGCATGCCCCAGAGCGGCCATTGCAGCTGATCGTCGAGCGTCGGGGCGAGCCCGGACGGCGACATGTCGGCCGTCGGCACGCCATTGTCGAGGCCGTACCAGATCGACATCATGATCGTGCCGCTCATGGCGCGGTTGCGGAAGATATCGCGCTGCGAGGTGCGGGTATAGAGCGCCAGGCCGATATTGGCCCAGTGATCGTGCACCAGCTCCAGCACGTCGGTATCGAGATTGCTTTCACCGGCGGTCTCGACGGTAATCTCGGCGCGCCGGCCGTCCGGCAGCAGCCGGATGCCGTCGTCGTCGCGTTTGGTCAAGCCGAGTTCGTCGAGCAGGCGGTTGGCCTCGTCGGGATCGAACTTGACGAAGGCGTCGGCATATTCCTGCTTGAACAGCGGGCTGTCGGGCAGCACGGTATCGGCGCTCGGCGTGCCCAAGCCGTAGAAGGCGACCATGTTGATCTCATGCCGGTCGATCGCGAGGGACAGCGCCCGGCGCAGGCGCACGTCGCGGAACAGGCCGCGCCACACCTCGTCGGCGCAGTTGAGGTTCGGCAGCAGCGTGATGCGCGAGCCGCGCGCCACCTTCCAGAGATTGACCTTCACCGGGAAGCGCTTCTCGGCCTCCTTCAGGAAGGTGTAGTCGTTGAAATCGATGCCGGTCGCCTGCAGATCGGCTTCGCCGGCACCCGCTTTGGCGGCGATGATCGACGAGGAGGAGACGTTGAGGACGAAGCGGTCGAGATAGGGCAGCTGTCTGCCGGTCTCGTCGACCCGGTGGAAGAACGGATTGCGCTCGAAGACAAACTGGTCGGCCGGCAACGCCGTCGTGTTGCGCCAGGGATCGAGCGTCGGCAGGTTGGGATTCTCAGGACGGTAGGAGCGCGCCATCTTGATGTGCAGATCCTGCCACTTCTTGACGCGGCTCGTCTGCATCATCTGTTCCATCTTCGCCTGGTCGGGCTGGAACTTCTTATGGAACTGCTTGAGGTAATGCGCCGGTCCGAAGATGACGAGCGGCTGGGGACCTGCGAGCGTCGGCAGGAACATCGGATTGGGTTTTTCCCACGTATAGCGCACCGTCAGCGGATCGAGCATCTCGAAGCGCGGCAGGCTGCCGTGCGGTCGAAGCTCGAGCGCGCCGCCGCCCGGCGTCAGCTTGTCGTTCAGGATGACGTCTTCCCACCAGTAGCGGAAATCGTCGGCGGTGAACGGCTCGCCATCGGACCATCTATGGCCTTCGCGCAGCGTGAAGGTGAAGACCGTGTCGTCCTCGGAGCGGAAGTCGGCGAGAATGTCAGGCTGGAACTGCAGGTGCTTGTCGTAGCCGACCAGGCGGGAATAGCCGTAGATCGTCATGAAGCGGATGTCGCGCTGGCTGCCGATGATGGTGCGCACCGTGCCGCCATAGGTCCCGGGTTCGAGCCCCATCTCCTTCAAATTGACGATGCGCGGACGGGCGGGAATGCGCTCGGCCATGCCAGGCAGGCTGCCTGCGGCCAACCGCTCCTTGAGGAATTCCGGCTCGACTGCCTGCTCGGCGCGAAGCACCGCCGGGGCGATCGCGGCGCCGACAAGGCCGCCCAAAAAGGTGCGACGCGTTACCATCAGCGCAACTCCCTGATATCGGCGCCCTTGCGGGCGCGCACGAGATGGCCGTCGCCGAGATCGGCATAGGCAAGCTCGGCGGCATCGTCATGCTCGGCGGTGAAGGTTTTCCCCCAGTTCTGCTTGTCGGCGGCGCCGTTTTCGCGCAGCGCCTTGAAATCGAGCGGCCGGTCGAGATCGGGGAAGGGGACGGCGGCGAGCAGCGATTTCGTATAGGGATGCACCGGATCGCGCAGGATGATCTCGCGCGGCGCGATCTCGACGATGCGGCCCTTGCACATGACGGCGATGCGGTCGGCCATGTAATCGACGACGGCGAGGTTGTGCGAGATGAACAGATAGGTCAGCCCCAGTTCCTTCTGCAGATCCTTCAAGAGGTTGAGGATCTGCGCCTGGACGGAGACGTCGAGTGCGGAGACCGGTTCGTCGAGGATGACGAGTTTCGGCCCGAGGGCAAGCGCGCGGGCAATGCCGATACGCTGGCGCTGGCCGCCGGAGAAGCTGTGCGGGTAGCGGCTGAGATAACGCTTGTCGAGGCCGATCGCCCCCATCAGTCCTTCGACCTTGCGCTTGCGCTCGGCGCTGTCGCCGCGATCATGGATCTCCAGTGGTTCGCTCAAGATGTTGCGCACCGTCATGCGGGGCGAAAGCGAGGAGACCGGATCCTGAAACACCATCTGGATCTTGGTGCGCATATCCTGCAGTTCGGCGCCCTTGACGGCAAGCACGTCGATGACATCCTTGCCGTCGTTGAACACGACCGCGCCGCTGTCGGGCGTTACGGCGCGCATCAGGATCTTGCTGAGCGTCGTCTTGCCGCAGCCGGATTCGCCGACCAGGCCGAGACATTCGCCGCGGCGGATGTCGAAGCTGACATCGTCGACGGCGCGCACGACGGTGGCCTCCTGCCTGCCGAGGAGACTGCGCCTGCGCGTCTTGTAGGTCTTCGAGAGATTGGTGACGGACAGCAGCGTGCCCGGCGTCTCCGCCTGCAGCGGCTTCTTCTTGCCGACCAGCGTCTCGAGATTGACCGGCACATCGCGCAGCGCCTTCAGCCGCTCGCCGGGTTTCATGTCGAAATGCGGAACGGCGGCCATCAGCGCCTTGAGATAGGGATGCTGCGGATTGCGGAAGATCGCCTCGACCGGCCCGGCTTCCATGATTTCGCCGTGATAGATGACGACCACCTCGTCGGCCATGTTGGCGACGATGCCGAGATCGTGGGTGATGAGCAGCATCGCCATGCCGAGCTTGGCCTGCAGGTCGCGCAGTAATTCCAGGATCTGCGCCTGGATCGTCACGTCGAGCGCTGTCGTCGGCTCGTCGGCGATCAGCAGCGCCGGCTTGCAGATCAGCGCCATGGCGATCATCGCGCGTTGGCGCATGCCGCCGGACAATTCGAACGGATACATGTCGTAGGTGCGGTGCGGATTGGAAAAACCGACGAGGCCGAGCATTTCCTCGGTCTTTTCACGCGCCTCCTGCTTGTCGATCTCGGTGTGGATCAAAAGCGCTTCGCTGATCTGGTTGCCGACCGTGTGCAGCGGCGACAGCGAGGTCATCGGCTCCTGGAAGATCGTCGCCATGCGCCGGCCGCGCAGGTCGCGCATGTCCTCGCTGTCGCGCGACAGGGAGAGGATATCGGTCGTGCTGTTGTCGAGCGGATCGGTGAAGAGGATGCTGCCCGACGCCTTGGCCGGATTGGGCAGGATGCCCATGATCGCCTGGCTGATCACCGATTTGCCCGAGCCGGATTCACCGACGAGAGCGGTGACCTTGCCCGGAAGGATGCGGAGATTGGCTTCCTTTACGACACGCAGCCGGTCGCCGAAAACGGAGAAGGAGATATCGAGGTTCTCAATACGCAACAAATCGGCAGCGGACGCCATACCAATGAAATTCCCCAGTCTTCTATGTTCCCGTTAAGGCACACTATCGTACCGCAAACGGGGTGTCTAGCTGATGACAATCAAGGGGATATTGCCGCCTTTCGCCGTGGTGGTGCGGACGAAACACGCAATTTTATCGGTGCCGGCCTGGCGTTTTACTGGATGAACTTCTCCATGCTGGTGCGCTTGACCTGTTTCTTCGCGTCCCGGTGCAGCAGAATGACCTGCTCGGCTTCGGAAAGCCCGTTCTGCACGGCCTCGCGGAAATGTTCGTCGACATGGATCTCCGGGGCCGGCGCGCGCGGCTGCAGCACCGTCACCTTCTGGCGGATGCCGCGCAGCTTCTCTTCGCCGAGCCGCGTCCACTCGCCGCCGCAATAACCGGCGAAGGCCTGGCTGGCGACCACCTCGCGGCCGTATTTCTTGGTCAGGATCTGCAGCCGCTGCACCTCGTTGACCGCCGATCCGAAGGCGGAGAAGGTCAGGCGGTCTTTCAGGCCGACATTGCCGAACATGACGTTGCCGACATGCAGGCCGATGCCGTAGCCGATCTTGCTGAGGCCCTTCTGCTCGCGTTCGCCGTTGAGTTCGGCGACCCGCGCCTGTGCCTGGTGGACGGCCGAAAGCGCTGCCTCGCAGGCGATTTTCGACGGGTCCTTGTGGCGCCCGCAGGGGTAGACGGCCAGGAAGCCGTCGCCGAGAAAGCTCAATATTTCGCCGCCATTGCGGTTGAAGGGGGCGGCGATCGCGTCGAAAAACTGGTTCAGCGTGTCGATATAGGCCTGGCGGCCTTCCTTTTCGGCATACATGGTGGATTCGCGCATGTCGCCCATGACGAGGGCCGCACGGATCGTCTCGCCGTCGCCGCGGCGGATCTGGCCGTTCAGCACCCGCTTGCCGGCGTCGCCGCCGAGATAGGTGGTCAGCATATTGTTGGCGAGCTTGCCGAGCACCGCCATCTTGGCGGCGACCGCCAGATGGTTCTGCATCCGCAGCAGCGCATCGATCATGTCGTCGGAAAAGCCATTATTGTGGTCGGTCGACCACGAGCCCATCATGCCCTGCACCGAGCCGTCGCCGAAGGGCTGCACGAAGGCGAGGTAGTCGGTGATCTTGTCCTTGCGCAGATCCTCGAAGATCGGGAATTCGGCCGGCCCTTCTTGGCTCAGCCGGCGGCGGATGTGCTGCAGGTTGTTGTCGAGCAGGTAATAATAGGGACTCTGCAGGAAGCGGTCCGGCTTCTGCCCGGCCGGCATGCGGAAGCCCTCGATGGTGACGCCGCTGGCGCGCCGCCAGGTGAAGCTCAGCGCATCGTAAAGCGGATGCAGCATCGAGAACGTCAGGTGCACGCGTGCGATCGGCAGGCCGGCGGCGGCAAGCCTTTCGCAGAAACCGCGCACAATGTTTTCAAGCTCGTCGCCGGCCAGCGAAGAGTTGGTCAGCCATTCAGCGACCCGGTCCAACAGGATGGAGGACACGCTGGATTCGATCGTGCTCATTCTCGGTATGATCCTCATAAGGCACGCCATCCCCAAGAGGCAAAAATCCTTCGGCCGGCGCATTTTCATGCGCAGGTCACAAGGAAATCAGGATGTACGAGCGGTAATATTGTGTCAACGATCTGCCGAAAGCCCGGCAACGGCGCCCCTCAGCTCCCCGGGCGGGAACCGGACGGGTAGTCCTTTCACAGCGGTTCATTATCAAAAGTCAAAATAGGGGTGCTGCATGTGCGAAACAATGGGGACGAGGATTTTTTTGTGCTCCAAAGTTGCAACAAAGGATTGTGCCGGGGCATTTTAGCCACACCTGGCTAAGGACTGCAGGGCCGGCCACTGCACGTCGATTTCCTTTGCTTCTGGTCGAGCGACGGGCGCTTTTTACCGGTTCAAGGTCGCCGTGCCGATGCAAACATTAAATCCACCTGCTTCTCGCATTTGAGTCGAGCCGCTCTTTGGTAAACATCCTTTTCGATCGCCTCGGGTGTGAATCTGCTTGCGATGCCGGCGGGGACGTTATGAAAGACATCCGATAAAATCTTTGCT
This sequence comes from Rhizobium phaseoli, assembly GCF_003985125.1. Classification (GTDB taxonomy): domain Bacteria; phylum Pseudomonadota; class Alphaproteobacteria; order Rhizobiales; family Rhizobiaceae; genus Rhizobium; species Rhizobium phaseoli. The sequence continues at coordinate 260,327 of NZ_ML133568.1, read as the reverse complement.
TTCTGCAAATTTTCAGTCGCTCGAATTTCTACCAACACGTCTCCCATGACACGTAGCAAAATGCGGTATTGATCAACACCATCGCCATCAATTTTCGACGTCGCCATCACATTTCGCCTTTGCTTCCTGTCTCCTCGCGGAGAGAGGATGGGGTGAGGGGCCTTACCGGGCATATACAGCCTTTCGATCGTCGCGAGGAGAGACGAGGGGATCGGGTTTAATTCACCGCGATGATGCATTAGATCAGCTTTCCCTGTTCCCCGTTTGAAAGATCCCGCCTTGGCCACCTCCACCTTCGATACGCTTTTGCAGAAGATCGAAACCCGCGCGGCGCGTGCCGGCGTCATCGGGCTCGGCTATGTCGGCCTGCCGCTGGCAATCGCGGTGGCGCGCAGCGGTTTTGCGGTCACCGGCTTCGACATCGACCCGTCCAAGATGGTGGCGCTCGATGCCCGCCGCTCCTATATCGACGCCGTCAGCGACGCAGCCCTTGCCGCCGAGATCGATGCCGGTCGTTTCCAGGCGACCACCGATTTCGCCGGTCTTGCCGCCTGCGACGTCATCATCATCTGCGTGCCGACGCCGCTGACCAAACATCGCGATCCCGATCTTTCCTTCGTCGAGGCGACGTCGCGCTCGATCGCCCGGCATCTGCGTCCCGGCCAGCTCGTCGTGCTGGAATCGACCACCTATCCCGGCACGACCGACGATATCGTCAAGGTCATTCTCGAAGGCACCGGCCTGAAATCCGGCGCGGATTTCTTCGTCGGCTTCTCGCCGGAGCGCGAGGATCCCGGCAACCAGCATTATCACACCGCCACCATCCCGAAGGTCGTCGCCGGCGACGGGCCCGAGGCGCTGGCGCTGATGAAGGCCTTTTATGGCGCGGCGGTATCGACCGTCGTTCCTGTTTCCTCGAATGCGACGGCCGAGGCGGTGAAGCTCACCGAAAACATCTTCCGCTCTGTCAATATCGCCCTCGTCAACGAGCTGAAGACCGTCTATGCGGCGATGGGCATCGACGTCTGGGAAGTGATCGAGGCGGCCAAGACCAAGCCCTTTGGCTACATGCCCTTTTATCCCGGCCCCGGCCTCGGCGGCCATTGCATCCCGATCGATCCCTTCTACCTCACCTGGAAATCGCGCGAATACGAGCTGCCGACCCGCTTCATCGAGCTTGCCGGCGAGATCAATTCGGCGATGCCGCGTTATGTCGTCGGCAAGCTTGCCGAGGCGCTCGACATCCGCGCCGGCAAGGCGCTGAGCCGCAGCCGGGTGCTGGTGCTCGGGCTCGCCTACAAGAAAAACGTCGCCGATATCAGAGAGAGCCCGTCGCTGCGGCTGATCGAGATCATCGAGGAACGCGGCGGACGGGCCGACTATCACGACCCCTTCGTCGCCGAGATCCCGCCGACGCGCGAACACCAGGCGCTGAAGGGCCGCAAATCGGTGGCGCTGACGCCGGACGCCGTTTCCGGCTACGATGCGGTGCTGGTGGCGACCGACCATGAGAGCGTGGATTATGCGGCGATCGCGAAAAGCGCAGCACTGATCATCGACACCCGCAACGTCTTCAACCGGCGCGGCCTGCCGGCCGATCACGTCATCAAGGCGTGACGGCAACGCCGGAAAGCGCCTTGCCGGTCATCCGGCTCGCGGCCACCGCATAGCCGCCTGACGCGCCGTCGATGAAATGCATGTGGTCGCGCGAAATCGGCGTCGGCACGAAGCAGGTCATCAGCGCCGAGGCCTGCCGATGCAGGCCGTAGCGGGCGATGCCCTTTGCCCGCGCCGCTTCGAGCAGCGTCTCGATGCGTTTCAGATGTTCGGCATCGACATCGACCGTCATTTTCAGCCCGTCGTCGAACTTGCGGAAATCGGAATTGCCGGCGACGTCGCGCTTGTAGCGGCGCGCATCGAAGCGGCCGAGCGGAATGCCGAGCTTGTAGCAGAGGACGGTGATGGCGAGCTGCAGGAAAATGAAGAGCTTCTGGCGCAACCGCCGGCCTGCGGGTGCCGTGGCCTTGGCCTCGCGATTGATGCCGTGCAGCGAGAAGGCGAAGTCCGGGCCGCCGGCCGGCACCGGATGGCTGCCGCGGTTCTGCTCGCCGGTGATGGCGACGATACCGTTGACGAGGTCGCGGAATTCTTCGCCCGGCCGGCCTTCGCCGGGAACCGCGATGATCGAGACGATCTCGCCGTTCTGCGCGTCGATCGGGCTCCAGCGGCAGGAGAGGCCGGTGAGATCGGGCCGCGTTCCCGGGGCGGCGCGCTCGATAGCGTAGTGGCCACGCTTCATCTGCCGTTCCGCCCAGCTGGTGCCGCCGCCCCAGAACATCGCATAGGTGACATAGGGGCTTGCCGAGTAACGCGCGACGCGCACGTCGAGCCCCTCTGCGCGGGTATCGGCGACCGGAACGATGGCGACGCGCAGCATCAGGCCGAGATCCTCCTCGACCCAGACCTGCACGGCGGCAAGCGCCTCGCGGGCCGTCGTCTCGAGCGAGCCCGGCAGCGCGATCAGCGCGCCGTCGCCGCCGAAGACGAAGGGATAATCGCCCTTGCCGACGGCGTTCAGGACGGCCGAAATGACGCTGGCGCCCGCCATGTTGACGTCCTTGTAGCGGCCGCCGGCGATCGCCTGGGTCGAGCCGACGATATCGGCCAGCGCCAGCACCCATCCATCCGGCAGCGGCCGGTAGTTGGCGGCATCCGTCACGCCCTCGAAGGCGCTGAAGAGCGGCACGGCGGCAAAGAAGTCTTCGTCGGTCACGGTTTCCATGTCATTGATCCTAGCACAGACCCATGTTGGTGCTGCAACGCCATTTCCCATTTACGGCAATCGACTTGGCAAGGTTTCATGTGTTAGCACCCGCTCACGATTTTTCATGACGGATATGGATTAGATGAGCCGCCTCGACAGCTTCATTCGCCGGTTGACGGCCCAACGCGATATTTTGAACGCGATCACCGATCTGGTCGCCGAAATCGACGGCCCGGTGCTGGAATTCGGCCTCGGCAATGGCCGCACCTACGACCATCTGCGCGAGCACTTTCCCAGCCGCCGCATCATCGCCTTCGACTGGGAGGTCCGTTCCTATTCGGCCTCGACTCCGGATCCGGAAGATATGGTAACCGGCAATATCCGCGACTCCGGCCAGCCCTTCCTCGGCATCGGCGCGGCGCTCGCCCATGCCGATATCGGCACCGGCCATGACGAGATCGACGCCGTGACGCTGACCTGGCTGCCGCAACTGGTGGCCGGCGTGCTCGCCCCCAACGGCATCGCCGTCAGCGGCCTGCCGCTGGAGCATCCCGAGCTGGCGGCGCTGCCGCTGCCGGAGGGGATCAAGGAAGGGCGGTATTTTTTATATCGGAGGACATGAGCCGTAGCGGCGACTGCGACGAACCGAAGTTTCAACAGACGCGAGGCGTTGCCACGATCCTCTTCTCCCCCGCGGGAGAAGGTGCCGGCAGGCGGATGAGGGGGCTGCCGGCACGGCGAGGCGGGCTGAGCACCACATTCTATGAGCGAATTCCCCCGCAAAGTGCAAAAAGGAAGCCCGTCTCCCGGTTGTCGAAGTTAAAGCCTATCCGCTGACACGCTGCAGCTGCCTTATTGCAATTTATACGTTTAAATTATAGCTGTTTTTCGTCGGGCTGTAGGTCCGAGCCGGTAGGTGAGGGATCACCAAACTCGCAGCTAGCAGAAATGGGTCATCAAAGTGGGGTTAACTGAAGCTGCCGGCACGGTTCTAGTGCAGAAATATGCAACTTTCTCCGGCAGGGCCTCCCGCTCGGAATACTGGTGGTATGTTTTATTTTATGTTCTAGTGCTGCTTGCGATGGGCATCTTGTGCAATGTAGTCGCCAGCTTTTCCGACTTCCGGGACGGAGTTCCCCCACCACTCGCCCTCCTCTTCTTCCTCTGCGGATTGATTTGGCTCGCGATGTTTTTGCCAGCGATAGCAGTTCAAGTTCGCCGCTTCCATGATCGCAACATTTCCGGCTGGTGGTATCTCGCGTTATTGATCGGCAACTTCGTTCCCTACATCGGTCTCATTGCAGTTATTGCGATCCTGGTGATCAACGTGCTTCCGGGCACCGAAGGTTCGAACAAGTTCGGGCCCGATCCGCTGCGTCCTGAAGCGCGCGCAGAGGTCTTTGCCTAAGCGCATGGGCCTCCACAACTTTGGGCCTGCTGGCGGCTCCGTTCCTGCGGTTAGTTTCCGCATCAGCTGGCGCCCGTTTGAAGCAGCCGACTTATTGCAATTTCTGCGTTTGAATTGTAGCTGTTCTTTAGTCGAAATAACCATTGCAGCAAGGCGAATAGTGAGTCGCCACTGCGCTTGCAGCAAGCATAATTGGGGGCATTGAAATGGGGTTTACTGAATCTGTCAGGACAGTTCTGACGCAGAAATACGCAACCTTTTCCGGCCGGGCTCCCCGCTCGGAATATTGGTGGTTCCAGTTGTTCTACTGGCTGGTGGGAATGGCACTTCTGACTGCGAATTTTTTGATTACTGGCGGTCTCCGACCACAAGAGGTGGGTATTTTCCCGATAATTGGCGGATTGCTTTCAATCGCAGTGATCGTGCCGCAGATATCCCTTCAGGTTCGCCGCTTCCATGACCGCAACATTTCCGGTTGGTGGTATCTCGGGCTGCTCGTCTCCTGCTTCATCCCCTTCGTCGCTATCCTTTCGATTATTGCGATTTTCGTCATCAACGTTCTCAGAGGCACCGAAGGCCCCAATAAGTTCGGGCCGGATCCGCTGCGTCCCGAAGCGCGCGCAGAAGTCTTCGCGTAGAGCATGACCATCCGCAACGCCGGCCTGCTGGTGGCTTTGTTCCTGGTCGCCTCGGCTCCCTTTCCGCCTGCGCAAGCGCAGGACAGCAGCAGTCAGCAGGCCGAGGGCGGTGATCTTCAAAGGAGCGCTGCCGGAGCCGAATATGCCTCGCAGTGCCAGCAGAACGGCTTGCGTTGTACGCTTGTCTACGGCGACGCCTCTGCAAAAGCTGCACCGGCATCGAATACGACGACATCGTCACCGCAACGCAAGCCGTTGATGACGCCGCGGGAACCGGTCGTCAGCGGCCCCCTGGCGGTTGCCGTGGTGCTTGTCGGTCTCATCGTGGTCATCGGATTGTTGATACGCTTCGGCAATGGCGGTGTCTTGCTCTCATCGGCTCCCCGCGAGATGAAGCGACAAGGCGAAGCGCCGGAAAGCTGGCGCACATCAGCCGCCGAAGCTGAGGAAAAGCCGAGCGATTTCCTGCAGCGTATTGCGGCCATGGCGGATCGGCGGCAGGCGCTTGTCCTGCTGCTCAGACATTGCCTGCTGCACGCCGCGGATATCACCGGAACACGTCTTTTCCGCGCCGATACGGAACGCGCCGTTTTCGCCCGCCTGCCGAAAAATATGCCCGACCGCGAGCGGCTTGCAAATTTCCTGACTGCGGTGGAACTCGTTCACTACGGCGGCCGCAGCGTTGCGGAAAACCATTTCAGCATCCTTCTCTCGACGGCGCGCGATCTTCTGTCGATCGGCAGATTGACCCATGCGTAGGTCAGCCCCCGTTTTAATCCTGGTTCTTGTGCTTGGGCTCGCAGCACTGGCGCTCTTCTGGCTGCCGCGGGGCAGCGATTACGACCGCTCGCCGCTCGGCAACAAGGGATTGGAATTGTGGCTGCAGTCCAAGGGAATCCCTGTCGTCCGATCCGACCCGCATATCGCCCGAACGAGTTCGGAAATCTCGCTGCGCATCGTTCCCCTGTCGCTCCGCCAAGGCGAGGCTGTCGCATCGCCGGCGGGCGAAGAAGCGGATGAGGCGGATCCGGAAAGCTCAGTGCAGGAATCAAGTCGCTACGCGCTGCCGACGCTGATCATTTTGCCGAAATGGCGCGGCAGCGTGTCGACCGATGGTGTTGCCAGCGCAGCGGGACTGATTGACCTCACCGACATCCGCAGCGAACTCGACAGGATCGGTTATTCAGATTTGAGTGTCGATCGCAGCGAGAGGGGATTTGAAGAGGCACATCCGCGCCTGACGCCGGATCAGCCAGTCAGCATCGCCTTGTATAACGCGCAAACCTTCGATTTGGCGCGCCTGCCGTCTTCCTGCAAGGAGCTTGCGGGCACGCTGACCGGTGCGCTGCTCGTCCATTGCGAGAACTATCATCACGCCTATCTCCTGTCGGATCCCGACCTGTTGAACAATCACGGGCTGGCTCTGGCCGATAATGCCGCCTTTGCCGCGTCGCTCGTCACGCTGTTGCGCGGGACAGCGCAGCGGCCGGTCTATCTGGATACGGCCGACCAGCCTCTGGACAGCGAGAAACCGGTTGACGAAGGCAAGACCTATGAGCGCTCAGCCTCCGATCTCAAGCGGTTTTTCGCTTATCCGCTGTCACTCATCTGGGGAACGCTGGTCGTCGTCGCAGCGATCTGCTTCTGGCGGGGTGCCTATCGCTTCGGGCCGGCGTTGCGCGAGGCATCTGCAAACGTCGAGCTGTCGAAGACCGCCGCGATCGACGCCACGGCGCGGCTCTTGCGCCTGTCGGGCAATGACGGGCGGATGGCCGGCCAGTTCGTGCTGCATCTGCTTGCCGACAAGGCGCAGCTGCTCTTTGGTTCCGGAGCCGGCAATCAGGCCGGCATAGCGCGGCTGTTTCAACGCCTGGCACGACAGGACAAGGCAGCCGCGCAGGCCTTGCACGCCGCAGCCGAGGCACTGATCGAACGCGGACATGTGATGACGCGTGCGGACCTGCACCGCAATCTCGATACATTCAGAAAATCGCTGGGGAGCTTTGACCTTGGATCTAAGTGAATTTCGCAATCTTATCGCCACCGTTCGTGGCGAAATCGGCAAAGTGGTGCAGGGGCAGGATGCGCTCATCGATCTCGTCCTGATCTCGATCTTTGCCGGCGGGCACTGCCTCGTCGAAGGTCCGCCGGGTACGGCCAAGACCCTGCTGGCCCGCTCGGTTTCCGCCGCCATGGCGCTGGATTATCGCCGCATCCAGTTCACGCCCGACCTGATGCCGGGCGATGTGCTCGGCGTCAATCTCTTCAACTTCCAGACCAATCAGTTCCATCTGACCAAGGGGCCGGTCTTTACCGATATCCTTCTGGCCGATGAGATCAACCGCGCCCCGCCGAAGACACAATCGGCGCTGCTGCAGGCGATGAACGAGCGGATGGTGACGCTTGACGGAACCGATTACTCCCTGGGACCGGATTTCTTCGTGCTTGCGACGCAGAACCCGATCGAACAGCAGGGCACCTATCCTCTGCCCGAAGCCCAGCTCGACCGCTTCCTGTTCAAGCTCGTCGTCGATTTTCCCGACCGCGATACGGAAATTGCCATCCTCTCCAAACACGCCAAGCAGGCGCTGCAATCGGATATGCGCAACGCCGGCATCCGCCCGCTCGTCACCAGCGCCGCGCTCGCCAAGGGACGCGCGCTGATCGATGCGATCCATCTGGACGGCACGATCCTGACCTATGTCGTCGACCTGGTGCGCGCCACCCGCTCCGATGCCGATATTCTCTACGGCGCATCGACCCGCGCCGCCGACGCTCTTGCCTCTGCCGTGCGCGTGCGTGCGGCCTTCGAGGGCCGGGACTACGGCTTGCCTGACGACGTCCAGGCATTGCTGGTGCCGGCGCTTCGCCATCGCATCATTCTCTCGCCTTCGGCCGAAATCGACGGCCGCACACCGGACGAGGTGCTCCGTAACATCGTGAACCGCGTGGACGCGCCCCGTTAAATGCGGCCATCCCGGTATCTGATCACGCTTGTGCTGATGTTGGCGGCGGTGACGGTTTTCGTCAGCGTGTGGTGGCACGATATGGGCTACCTCCTCATCGGCCTGTGGGTCGCGCTTGCGGCAATGACGGCAGGCGATCTGGTAATGTCGGTCCTGTCGGGCCGGATGACGGTGGAATTCGATCTGCCGCCGCAAGGCTTTGTCGGCCACACCGCCGCGTTTACGCTCGCCATCCAGCCTCAGAAGGGCGCGGTGCCCCGGAATATCGAGATCCGGCTCGATTGCGCGCCTGAGCTTGTCGTCGGCGAAAGCAGATCGGCGAGTGGCACATCGGGCGAGGGAGAAGAACAGAGCAGGGCTGCCTTCGATCTTCGTCTGACGCGACGGGGACGATACGCCGTCGATGACCTGTGGCTGAAATGGCCGTCGCGGCTGAAGCTGCTCGACCTGATCGCGCGCATGCCGGTGGGGAAAGAGATCGCCGTGCTGCCCGACATATCGCCGGTGCTGTCGGGAGCGGTCAAGACCCAGATCCTGCCGCTGGAAGCCGGCCAGAAGGATCTGCGGCTGCGCGGCGAAGGATCGGAATTCCATCAGCTGCGTGAATTTGCAAGCGGCATGGATCCGCGCAGCATCGATTGGAAGCGGTCCGCCCGGATGCGCAATCTGGTCGTGCGCGAGATGCGGGCCGAACGAAACCACCAGATCATCCTGTGCGTCGATTCCGGCCGGCTGATGGCCGAACAGCTCGGGGGTTTCACCAAACTCGATCGCGCCATCAACGCCGCGCTGGCAATGTGCTGGGCCGCAGGACTTGCCGGCGATCTCGTCGGTTTCTACAGCTTCGACAGCCGCCCCCGCCTGTTCGTGCCGGCCTTGCCCGGAAGAGCGGCCTTTCCGCGGCTGCAGACGATGTGCGCCGAGCTGCGTTACGAAACCCAGGAGAGCAACCATACGCTGGGACTGACGCATCTGTCCGGGCGTTTGAAACGGCGATCGCTGATCGTGATATTCTCTGATTTCGTCGACAGCATCACGGCGGAGCTGATGATCGAGAACATCCAGGTGCTCGCCCGGCATCATTTCATCGTCTATGTCGCCCTGCGCGATCCGATGCTGGCAAAGTTGACAGAACCCGAGGAGGTGACGCTGGACGCCGTCGCCCGCTCCGTGGCCGCGCGCCAGATCCTGCAGGAGAGGCGCACCGTGATGGAAAAGCTGGCGCGTCTCGGCGTGCTCTGTCTCGACAGCACGCCGGAGGCACTGACCTCGGATCTCATTGGGCGTTACATCGAAATCAAATCCGGTGAGATGATATGATGGATGTCGGTATCGGCGGCAGGAGAGAAATGGGCGCGACGGAGAACGTCGGCGCCATCCAGACCGATATGCTTCGCTCGGCGCGCTTCCGGGTGGAGCGTGAAGCGCACTGGCGTCAGCTTGATGACCTCGTGACGCGGGCCGAAAAGGGTGGCGCAGCAGCGCTTGGTTATGACGAGGTCCGCAATCTCGCCGGCGGCTACAGGCAGGCGATGAACTCGCTGAGCGTGGCGCGCGACATTTCCCTCGACCGTGCGCTGATCGCCTATCTCGAGAGCCTCTGCGCCCGGGCCTATCTGGTCGTCTACGCGCCGCAGGAAAGCCTCGGCGGCCTGGTCACCCGCCTGCTGGTGCAAAGCATTCCGCAGGCGGTGCGCCGATCGGCCCTGCCTCTGTTCATCGGTTTCCTGGCGCTCGTGCTGGGGGCGCTTGCCGGCTACAAGCTCTGCAACAGTGACCCGAGCTGGTTCTATACCTTGGTGCCGCCGGACCTCGCCGACCAGCGCACCCCGGACGCATCGGCCGAATATCTCCGCTCGACGATCTATGGCAATGAAGGGCATGACAGCGACAGGCTGGCCGCTTTTTCCGCCTTTCTCTTTTCCCACAACACCACCATCGCCGTGCTGATTTTCACGCTCGGCATTTTCGTGTCGCTGCCGAGCTTCGTCCTGACCTTTTACAACGGCCTGATCCTGGGCGCCTTCTTCGCGATGTTTGCCCGCAAGGGATTGGGTTACGAGGTGTTCGGCTGGCTTTCGATCCACGGCGTGACCGAGCTTGCGGCCATCGCCATTGCCTGTGCCGGCGGCGCAAGGCTTGGCCTTGCCGTTCTTCTGCCGGGTGAACGGACGCGCAGGGAGGCGTTGCGCCACCAGGGGCATGATGCCGTCAAGCTCGCGATCCTGGCGGCGCTGATGCTGATCGTGGCGGCCTTCATCGAAGGCTTCCTGCGCCAGCTGATACAGGATCCGATCTGGCGCCTTGCCGTCGGCTGGGGCATGGGCCTCTTCTGGATGGGCTGGCTGCTGTTTAGCGGCCGCGACAGCAAAGTTTCGCGTGAGCCTGTGCGATGAACCAGTCAGTTCAGAACAGCAAGCGCGTCGAATGGTTCATCCCGCCTGAAGGGGTTCCGATCACTTTCGCGATCGGCTCCATCGGCAGCCGCCTCGGCGCGCAAATCCTCGACATCATCTTCACCAATATCCTCATCTTCATCTGCGCCTTCCTGATCGCCTTCACAGGAATCCTGCCTTCGAACGTCGAGGCGATGCTGATCGTCCTGCTGGGCTTCCTGGTGCGGACCCCCTATTACATTCTCTCGGAGCTCATCTGGAACGGGCGTACGCTCGGAAAAAAGATAACCGGCATCCGCGTCATCAACGCCGGCGGACGGCGGCTGACGCCGCACCAGGTGACCGCGCGCAACCTGATGAAAGAGGTGGAGATCTTCGGCCCGATGAGCCTTCTGGCATCGGTCGCCACTCAGTCGGGATGGGAAATCGTTTTGACGAGCGCCTGGCTTCTGGTGGTGGTGATCGTGCCGCTCGCCAACCGGCGCCGGCAACGCCTTGGCGACATCATCGCCGGCACGTTGGTCATCGATAATCCGCGCTCGGTGCTTTTGTCCGACCTCGCACTGTCCGCACCCACCGCCGCCGCGCAGCTGGAATTCGAATTCTTGCCCCAGCATCTCGATGTTTACGGCAAATATGAGCTGCAGACGCTGGAAGACGTGCTTCGCGACACGACAAAGAACGCCCAGAGCCAAGAGATCGTCCAGATCGTGCGCACCATTACCCGAAGGATACGCTATCCCGACACCGTCAAGCCCGGCCAGGAACTGCTCTTCCTCAACGAATTCTATCGCGCCCAGCGTGAGCATCTGGAGAGCTTGAAGCTGTTCGGAACGGTGCGGGAGAATAAGTATCACGAGCATACGCGGGCAGAGGCGAAGAAACTTGTTTAAGGGGGTGGAAGTGCCGGCAGAATATTGGGCATCGTCACCTCTCAACCGGCAGGGCGCATGCCGCGCCCGATTGAATGCCCCGGCTGTCATAGCCCTTCTTCCGATCGAACGCTGAAAGAATTGTGGTTTCGAACTGCAGACAATTGACTTCGGAAATGCGCGAAGTTGTAGTGCGCTCAAAAATTGTAATTTAGGGGTAGTATAGTGAAGCTGCGTATTTTGGGCGCTATCGCGCTTGTTCTTGCTGCGACGGGTCATGCTCAGGCTGACGATCGCAGAGCCGCAGCGGCATTCTATTTTCACAGTTTTACGAAATCGTCATGCGGCTTCAACATGACGGCAGAATCGGCAGAAAAAGCTGCAGCCACTCTTGGAATGAGTGATCTTCACGACCCATTGTTTCCGGCGGTGGCAGCAGTGTGTACGGAGGTGAAAAAAGGGAATAAAAGCAAGGCCATCGAGATCCGGGTTCGCGACAGCCACAATGTGCTGCGCAAAGTCACGCTGGAAAAAGCCAAATGGTGGCAGTGACGGAGCGGCTCTTGAAGAGATCGCCAACGGCATTATGGATGGCTGGCCGCATACCCTTATCGCGAGGATTCGCGCCCAGACATTTGGCCGCCACTCTCCCCGACCAATTCCCATATACCCACCTTCTCCGCCCGGCCCTTCACCTGTGCTAGACCGAGCGACCGAAACGCGAAACGATCGCCGACGGCGTTATGGATGGCGGCGCTGACCAGGATCGACGTACCGAATTCCTTGTTCAATCCTTCCAGGCGTGAGGCGACATTGATCGTATCGCCCATGGCCGTGTATTGCTGGCGCGAAATCGCCCCGAAACTGCCAACGACGGCCGGGCCTGTGTGCAGGCCAAATCGCGTGATGAGAACAGGACGGCCGTTCCCTCTGTTCTCCTCGTTAAGGCCGTCGATTGCCGCCTTCATCGCGAGCGCGCAGCGGCAGCCGTTTTCGGCGTGTCTGTCATCCGCAACGGGGGCGTTCCACATGACGAAAATGGAATCGCCGAGATACTGCACGACCGTCCCGCCGTGGCGCTCGGCGATGATGTTCAAGAGCTCGAAATAGGCTGACAGCGTATCGACCACGTTTTCCGGAGAATTAAGCTCGGATATGGTCGTGAAGTCCCTGATATCGGTGAACAGCACGGTTACATCCTGGCGCTTGGCTTTGACGACCGCGCGCCCTTCAGGGCTGATGATGCGACGGACCACTTCACGCGGAACGTAGAGGGCAAATTGGCCGATGGCATGGCGGCTTGCCGAGAGCGCGCCGGCCAGTGTGTTGATCTCCGTTATCCAGGAATGCGAGGCGGCCTTCTCGCCAAGATCGAGATCACCGATCCGCCGCGCCTCGTCGGCGAGCCGATAGAGAGAGCGGCTGACTATGCGGGAAAGCACCACCGATGCGCCGACTCCGGCGATCAACAGGGCGCCGGCGATCAGGAGGTTGCGAACGAGCAGCCTATGCGCCTCCTCCACGAGGTCTTCGAGCGGCACGACGATGGCGGCCGTGCTGCCCTTAAACAGGCCGGAGACGCTGACAGGGACGATCTGCACCAGGTGGCTTTCGCCCTCGATATCGAGCCGCGCCAGGCCGCCGCTTGCGAAGGCGGGATCCTGCCTGAGCCTGACCACAGCTTCCAGGCTCCTGTCGAAACTGTTTGCCGTCGCGGCGAAGGCGCCTGATGTTCTCGCCCACAATCCGATGATCCTGCTCATGATCTGAGCGTCGGAATGAGCCACGAGATTGCCGCCGCCATCGACGATGTAGGCTCGGGCATGCGGAGAAATCCCCTGCGCATTCAGCAGACGGCCGATCGTCTGCAGATGAATGTTGATGCCGACGACCACCCGGCCGTCACCCTTCATCGGCGCCGCGATCGTCAGCGTCGGAACATTGAGCGTTCCGGTCACATAAGGCCCGACGGAAACCGGCACACCATCCTGGACGACGGATTGGTACCAGGGACGCTGCCGCGGATCGAAGGATGCGTAGTTGGTGTCCCGCTCGCCGATCGGTCTGGCCCGGCCGTCGAGAAAGCGAAGCGTCGAGATGACATTCGCGCCTTGTCTCTCCGCGATCGTTCGGATCGCGAAGGCCGTGCCATCTGGCGCTGCCAGCGCCTGACGGACATCCTTTCTGGCGGTGTTGATGACCTGCAGATAGGAGCCATCGGGATAGCCGGTGTAAACGCTCGTCGCCTCGGGGACGTTTCGCAGAACCTCGAGAAAGACGTCCTGTTTTGGCTCGATATCCTGAGACGGCGGGGAAATGAGCTGCGGCAGGGTCGATGCCAGCGCCACCGCCTCGGTGCCGCCCTGAAGCGTACTTTTATAGCCCTCGATCAGCCGCAAGCTCATCTCGCGCATCTGCTGCGCGCCGGCGCTGACCGCAGCAGCGCTTCCCTGCCAGAATGCCATCCAGATGATGGGCATCGACGTGCACAGCAACGACGCGACGACCAGGACGCCGAGATGCACTCTGAGCGGTTTGGACCAGCGCACGAGCTCCCCCTCGCAATGCGGACACGTCTCAGCGCACCTAGCGTTCCGATGCTCGTCCACCTGTGCGGAATGAGCGTTCCCAGCGATGCCAGCTAACTGCTTTTTTCGGGCTTGCACAAGGCGTCGATGTGAACATGGCGCGTGCCGCGGATAGCTTGACTGCGCCTTTGAGCATTGCGGGAAGAGAGGGGCGCTCGGCCCGTTGCGAATGGCGGTCAGCTACGGCAAAAACAGCACGTTATACTGATCGAACTCCACCGGCAGATCGCGCACCTTCATCTCCTCCTCGCGGTCCTCGAAGAGCACGAGGCAGTCCTCGTAGTAGCCGGAGAGCAGCGATATGAAAGTTCTCGTTCCCTCAGTCCCGTAGAAGAGCGGCGTGAACTCCATGTGGAGCGGCACGCGGCGGGAAAGCAGCGGCTGCATCGAGCGGCAGGCGACGGGCTCGTAGCCTTCGATATCCATCCAGACGAGGCCGATCGTGGCCGGGTCGATCGAGAGGTCGGCCAGGATTTCGGAGACCGGTTTCACCGGCACGCTGATCCTTCGGTCGGTCGGGCTCTGGCGGAGAGCGCTGCTCTTGCCGTGATTGTTGCGGTTCAGGAAAAAGTCGATCTCGCCGTCGCACTCGCCGGCGGCGCAATTGACGAGGCGGACCTTCTCTTCCAGCCGGTTCTGGCGGATGTTGAGTTCGAGCAGCGGGAAATTGCGCGGATCGGGTTCGATGCTGACGATCTCGGTATAGGTGCCGCTCAGGGCGAAATAGACGGTCTGGGTGCCGATATTGCCGCCGATCTCGAGCAGCGTCGCCTCCTTTCTCAACAGGCCGCGTTCGCGCAGGATGGCGATCAGCCGATCGACGGTGTCGCGCTCGAAATGGCCCTTCCGGAAGACCTTGCGGCCGATATAGTCGGCGGGCGAAAAGGTCATCAGATGATCGCCGGCGTCGACCGTCATCGAGACGACGCGCGGCCCGATATTTTCGATCAGCAGCCGCCGGCCGAAGCGGGTGTCGAAGATGCGCGATGCCGCAGCATTACGCGCCTTGCGCAGGCGGCGGCTCCAATATTTGGCGGTGAGCCAGGGCTTGCCGGGCATCAGTCTTTTCCTTTGAGCGGTTCTGCCGCTTTCTCTCTCGGAATGACATAGACTTTCAAGGGCAGGGCCCGGCCGCGTACGTTGATTTCACGGCTTTCGATGCCGGAAAGATCGGCGCCGGCGAGCGTCGCCACCGGCTCGGAAATGACGATCGCCGCCTCGAATTCCTTGGCGGCGCTTTCCAGCCGGCTTGCGACATTCACCGTATCGCCGATCGCCGTCATGCTGCGCACCCTTCCATATCCCATCGTGCCGACGACGGCCGGGCCGGTGTGGATGCCGATCGCGATGCGTAGCGGCAGCGTCAGTTCGTCGGCGAGTTCTGCAGCGAGCTTTTCGATCTCGGCGACGATTGCCGCGGCAGCGGTCAGTGCCTGGCGGCAGGCCTCCTCCGGCGTCGTGCCGAGGCCGAAGAGCGCCATGGCGCCATCGCCGATGAATTTGTCGAGCCGCCCGCCCGCCTGCTCCACCGCCTTGCCGATGATGGCGAAATAGCGGTTCAGCAGGAAGACGACGTCGAAGGGCAGGCGCGTTTCCGTCAGCGTGGTGAAATGGCGAATATCGACGAAGAGCACGGCGATCTCGCGTTCGCGGCCGGGGCTGGTCTCCTGGCTGTTGGCGGGAAGGGCGGTTTCGACTGCCGGCACGAGAAGCGGCGCGACCGCCACGTCGCGGTCCGGGCGCAGCTGGCAGGCAAGGCGGACGTCGGGGCCGGCATTGATGCGCTTGAGCGTCGTCTGTTCCATCTTGTCGGGCGCGGGCAGGCTTTCATAGTCGCCGAGAATCTGAACGCGGCAGGTGGAGCATTGGCCTTTGCCGCCGCAGACGGAATAATGCGGCAGGCCGCCGAGCCGGCTTGCTTCCAGCACCGTGAAGCCGCGCGGTACGCGGATCACTTCGCCGCCCGGATAATGCACCGCCACCTGATCGAGGCGCTCCTTCAGCCGGCGCCGGGCGCGGGCGACGACGACGATGAGCAGCGAGGCTGAGAAAGCCCCGTAGAGCCCGGCGCGGACAGCGGCGATCCGGGCGCGAACCTCGGGGTCCTGGAGATAGTGGGCGTTGAGGTTCACCTCGTAAGGATTGGTCGCCAGCTGATAGGAGGGATCGGCAAGGGTGCGGCCCATCTGGACGAAACCGAGAACGGAGAGCACCGGCACGAGGATCGCCAGCGCCAACAGCAGCGGCGCGGAGCCCGCATACCACGGCCGGTAGCGCAGCCAGAAATGAATGCCGATGCAGCCATGGAACCAGACGGCGATGACGCCCAGCACCTGGCGCGCGCCATTCGCCGGGTTCTTGATCCAGAGCTGCTCGACGACGGTCTCGTAGTCGTCGAAATAGCCATAGAGCTCATGGGCGATGCGCGTGCCGATGACATGATCGATCAGAAGCAGCGGGATCAGCAGGCCGAGCACGAGCTGTGCCGTCTCCCCCTTCGGCATGACCAGGCTGCGGCGCATGTAGATGGCGCGCAGCACCAGCCCCATATGGGTCAGCACGGAGGCGTAAAACACTGCGGTGCCGACGGGATTGCGCCAGATGGCGAGGAAAAGGTGGCGGGCCTTGTCGGCGGCGGCAAGCGAAATCAGCCCGAGCGCATGGTTGGACAAATGCAGCAGCACGAAAATGAAAATGATGAGGCCGGAACCGAGCCTCGCCCGTCTGATCGCGCGCTCCGAAAAAATCCCTGTGACTGAGGCCGTCGTCATTCATTCCCGTTCTTGTCGATGTAACCGCAGGCTCTTAGAGATTGCGAAAAAGGCGGAATTGCTTCGAGCGCGATCACATTCCATATGCTTATGCGCAAGTTTTAGAGAATGGGACAATAGCGGAATTTTTCGCTCGGCCGTGAGCGCCGATTTGGAAACAGTCTGTCTTACAGGGGATGCGGCATGCGGGTGGCTTTCTACGCGCCGATGAAATCGCCGAACCATCCGGTGCCGTCGGGCGATCGGCTGATGGCACGGCTGCTGATCCGGGCGCTGGCGCTTGCCGGGCACGAGGTTGAGGTCGTCTCCGAATTCCGCACCTATGCGGCAACCCCGGAGGCAGCAGCCGCGCTCGGAAACGCCATCGCTCTCGAAGGCGAGCGGCTGCGGCTGAAATGGCAATCCGCGCCGCGCCCCGAACTCTGGTTCTGCTATCACCCCTATTACAAATCGCCCGATCCCTTTGGGCCGGCGATCTCCGCCGAATTTGCCATTCCCTATGTCACCGCCGAGGCCTCCTATGCGGCAAAGCGGGACGGGACCGGCTGGGCGACGCAGCAGAAGCGGGTGGGCGAGGCGGTCCTGCAGGCGGCCGTCAATATCTGTTTCACCGGGCGGGACCAGGCCGGGCTTGCCGCCGCCTTTCCGCAGGCGCGCCTTGCCGGCCTCAAGCCCTTCATCGATACGGCGCCGTTCGAGAGCCTGTCGCCGGTGCCCGATCCGCGCCGGCTGATGGTGGTGGCGATGATGCGGGCCGGCGACAAGATGGAGAGTTATGCGATGCTCGCAAAGGCTTTGCGGCTGATCGAAGGCCGGCCCTGGACGCTTGCCGTCATCGGCGATGGTCCGATGCGCCAGCAGGTGCAGACGCTGTTTGCGGATTTCCCCACCGGCCGCATCGAATGGCTGGGCGAGCGGGATGGAGCTGACATCGCCGGCTTGCTCGGATGCGGCGGCCTCTATGTCTGGCCCGGCTGCGGCGAGGCGTACGGGCTTGCCTATCTGGAAGCCCAGGCCGCCGGCCTGCCTGTCGTCGCGCAGCAAACGGCCGGTGTGCCTGCCGTGGTCGAACCCGAGGTGACCGGCCTGCTCACGCCCGAGGGTGATGTCGCCGCCTATGCCGGCGCCGTCGCGGCCTTGCTTGACGACGGGCAAAAGCGCGACGCGATGGGGCAGGCGGCGCGGCGCTTCGTGCTTGCGGAACGCTCGCTGGCGACGGCGGCCGCGCGGCTGGACGGGATTTTGCGCGACTATGCAGCAACGGGAGTGGTGCGATGATCGACGGGATGAGCTTCGAGCCGCTGCAGCGCGAGCTCGACCGCTGGCAGGCCGCCGGCCGCGTAGCCCGCTTCTGGTTGCGCGACGACGATGCGATCGAGCCGACGCCTCATCTGGAAAGGCTGCTGGCGGTCACTGGCGAGAGCGCGGTGCCGCTGACGCTCGCCGTCATTCCCGGCCTGACCGGCGAGGCGCTGGCCGCCCGGCTGGCGGCGGAATACGCCGTCAGTGTCGCCGTGCATGGCTGGTCGCATACGAACCATGCCGGGCCGGAGCGTAAGAAGCAGGAACTCGGCAGCGATCGGCCGGCGGACGTCGTGCTCGGTGAACTGGCCGAAGGGTTCCGGCTGCTGGAGCGGCGACATCCCGACCGTTTCCTGCCGGTGCTGGTGCCGCCGTGGAACCGGATCGACGCCGCCCTCATCCCGGCGTTGCCCGGCCTCGGCTTTGCAGCGCTTTCCGTCTACGGGCGGGCCAAGCCGGGTGGCCCGCTGCCGCTTCTCAACACCCATGTCGATATCATCGACTGGCACGGCACGCGCGGCGGCCGCGGCGGCGAGGAGCTGGTGGCCGAACTGGTGGCGGAGTTGCGCGACCGGTTTGCCGGCAGCGACGAGCCGATCGGGGTGCTGACCCACCATCTGGTGCACGATGCAGCCGCCTGGAATTTCCTGTCGGCACTGTTTGCGGCGACAGGCCGGCATCCCGCCGTCCGCTGGTCGGGAGCGCCGGCGCTGCTGCAAACTTAGTCCGTCAATCAGACGGCATGAACGCGTCCGAGGAAGTCCCGTATCAGGGCCGTGACCGGCTCCAAATGCGTCTCGAGCAGCCAGTGTCCGCCGACGAGCAGATGCAGTTCGCCATCCGGCAGGTCGCGGAGATAGGCCCGCGCCGACTTTTCCGGCATGTAGTGGTCGTTCGGCCCCCAGACGATCAGGGTCGGCGGTCTGTTTTCCCTCAGATATTTCCGGTGCGCGGGAAACCAGGCGCGGTTCTCTTTCAATCCGGCGATCAGGTCGATGGCGATTTCCTTGCGCCGCGGCGTCACCAGCGACCAATGCAGCTTCCAAAGATCCGGCGGGATGGTCTCGGCGAGAGGCGGCGGCAGATCATTGAGGAATTCCTCTTTGAAAGTCTCTTCGCTGATCGCGTCGGCCAGCGCCTTTTTCATCTCCGCCGGCGGGAGGCTCCATGTCGCCTCGATATCCGCATATTTCGGCCCGAGGGCGTCTTCATAGGGGATGTCGCCGTTCTGGATGATCAGCGCCGTGATCCTCCCGGGATCTCTGATTGCCAGCCGCGTGCCGATCGGCGAGCCGAAATCATGGAGGTAGAGGGCGAAGCGGCTGACGTCGACCGCGCCGACGAAGGCCTCCAGCCAGGCGGCGTAGCCGTCGAAGCTGTAGTCGAAATCGTCGGGGGTGCCGCTGTAGCCGGCGCCGGGGAAATCCGGGGCAATCAGACGCCAGCGGTCGGCAAGGCGCGGCATCAGATTACGAAACTCGTAGGACGAACAGGGATAGCCGTGCGGCAGCAACAGGACCGGAGCAGCCGGTGGACCGGCCTCGCGATAGAAAGTCTCGATGCCTGCGACCGTCATGACGCGATGCCGGACGAGGCCGGCCACGCTCACCTTCGGTCCTCCTCATGCTGCTCGGCGCCTTCCACCGGTTGCAGCCACGTTTCGCGGCGCTTGATCCAGAGTTCGTAGCGCGGCACGAGGGGCGTCGGGGCTTCGGACAAAATACCGAGCTTGATTTCGGCCTCTTCGTCATCGACGGAAAACAGCCGCGAACCACAGCCGGTGCAGAAATGCCGGCCGCGAAATTCGCCGGTTTCCCCCGAATATTCGAATTGGGCGGCGGGCCAGATTCCATAGAATGTGAAGGCCGAGCCGCTCTCCTTCCGACAGTCGGTGCAATGACAGATGCCGACGCGCAAAGCTTCGCCCCGAACAGAAAGCTGCACCTGCCCGCAGAGGCAGTTTCCGGAAAGCACGGTCATGGCTGATACCCCGTTGATGATCTTGCGATTCCGGGGAAACGGCCTGCCCCTGCATCTGTTCCCTCAGCAGCTCGCGCATTGCGGGCTGCCGATGGTTCAGATCACCACGGTCTGATTGTCGCGGGCGGCGAAGGCGCCGGGGAAAGCGGCCTCGGCCTGCGCTTCCATCTCGGCCAGCTGTTCATCCGTGCGGGAGGGGGCGTGATGGAACAGCGCGAAGCGCTTGGCGCCGGCCATCTTGGCAAGTTCGGTGCCGTGCTGCCAGGTCGAATGGCCGAAGCCCTTGAAACGCTGCATCTCGTCTTCATTGTAAGTGCAGTCGTAGACGACGAGATCGGCGCCTTGCATCATCTCCAGCGACACCGGATCATAGCTGCCGGGGATATGCTCGATGTCGTAGATCAACGCGATCGACCGGCCCTGCCATTCGATGCGGTAGCCGATGGCGCCGCCCGGATGGTTGAGCGTGAAGGTCTTGATCTCGATGCCCTCATGCGGGCTCAGAACTTGGCCGGCATGGAAATCGCGGAAGTTCATCGTTGCTTGGCAGATGTCGGTTTTAACAGGGAACCAGGGCGGGCTGATGAACTGCTCGACCATTTCCCGTGTGCTCATCTTGCCGTCGAGATGGCCCGACCAGATGTTGACGTTGATCGAGGGATAATAAATCGCCTTGAAGAACGGCAGGCCGATAATGTGGTCGTAGTGGCAATGGCTGAAGAACAGATCGACGTCGCTGACGCCGTCGGCAAGCAATGACAGCCCCGCCTCGCGCAGGCCGGAGCCCGCGTCGAAAAGCATCCGATGGTTTCCGCAGCGAATTTCGATGCAGGAAGTGTTACCGCCGTAGCGGTCGAATTCGGGGCCCGACACGGGAATACTGCCGCGGACGCCCCAAAATTTTATCTGAAACAGTTCTGTCGTCATCGTTTTTCAAACCGGCCTTCCCGCATCGCCATCGTACTCATAGTTTATCCCGATGCGAAGCAGCAGAATTCCACGGGTTTGCCTGCGCCCCCTTTCATTCTCCTAACCGCTAGCGGAAGAAGAAGTAGATTTTCCTAAGCAATCGGCTTTCGCGTCGGAAAGCAACCCAGTATGGTTGGTTTTCGGTAAATGGGCTGCTCGAGGCGGGCGTTTTCCGCAAGTCATGTCTATTAGATGGTTGCGCGCGATCGAAAAAACAATTTGGGCGCTCTCACGTGCGAATCCGACTTGGGGCCGTGGCTTCAGGCTATTCCAAGCTTCTTGATACTTCCTATCGACTTCCCGGCGAGCCGCAGCGAGGCGGCCGTTGCCATGGTCATCTGCGGCAGTAGCAGCCATTCGAGCGTCCAGGCGGCACCCGAGCGTTCCTGTTCATGGACGAGCGACTGGTGGATGCCGGAGAGCGCCGTGGCATTGAAGCGGGCAAGCGAGACCAGGACTTCGGCGGCGACGGGGTTCTGTTTGTGGGCCATGGCCGAGGAAGTGCCGCCGCCTGAAATTTCGATCTCGCGGCCCACCTGGGCGAGCAGGGCAATATCCTGGCCGATCTTGCCGAGGCTGCCCGAAATCGAGGCGAACAGGCCGGAGATATCGGCGATCTCCAGGCGCGTGCTCTGCCATTGGTTGATGTCGGTGAGGCCGAGTTCCTGGGCGAGTGAGGCGCGGATGGCTGTGGCCTGCGACCCGAGCTTGTCGAGCGTGCCGGCGGCGCCGCCGAATTGGACGGGGAAATTCTGCTCAGTCAGGCGGTCGCGATAGGTCGTCAGCGGTGCGCGCCAGGCAGCGAGACGGTCGGCGACGGTGATCGGGATCGCGGCCTGCATGCGGGTGTGGCCCATCAGCCGGTTGCCGCCGAACCGGCGGTCGAGCCCGTCCAGCCCTGCAATGACGGCGGAAAGCCGGCCGGCAAACAGGAAAACCACCGCCTTCAGACGGATCATCAGGCTGGTGTCGATGACATCCTGGCTGGTGGCGCCGAGATGCAGGCTTTTTGCTGCTTCCTCGCCGACCGCGGTGCGCAGCTGCTTGATGAAGTCAGGGACGACGACGCCGTCCCGCGCCGTTGCCGCGCGAAGACTGGCGATATCGGGGGAGAAGCCGGTGCAGGCTGCGGCGATCTTTCTTGCCGCTTCCGCAGGAATCAGGCCATGGGCGGCTTCCGCCTTCGCCAGCGCGGCCTCGAAGGCGGCCATGGCGCGGATATCAGCCTCGGCGGAGAAATAGGACGCGATTTCATCGTCGCCGACGAGGCCGGAGAGGAAGGGGTGGTCGAAGGGCGATACGGTCATGGATTGCTCGTTTGTGGTCGTGGCCCCCTCATCCGGCTGCCAACCGGGGTCGAGCCGCCGGTCTCGACCCGTCCTTCGGACCCCCGAGGGGAGAAGGGGCATGAGGCAGCGCCGGCGCCTATGGGCATGTCTCTCGTATGGCACATCCCCTCTCCCCTTGGGGAGAGGGTAGGGCGAGGGGCTACGGGCACCGGGCTTTCCGTAGAAGCCACCAGCCCCTCAAATATCCAGAAACACCGTTTCGTCAGGACCCTGCAAATGGATGTCGAAATGACACGTCGCACCGTCGCGGGTGGCGATCATCGTCGCGACGCGCTCGCGATGTTCGATGCGCGATAGCAGCGGATCGGCGGCGTTGGCCTCCGTCTCCTCCGGGAAATACATGCGCGTCTGCAGGCCGATATTGATGCCGCGGGCGGCGATCCAGACGGTGATGTGCGGGGCCATCTTGCGGCCGTCCTTGAAGGGGACGCGACCGGGCTTGATGGTCTCGAAGCCGTAGACGCCGTCCTCGCTGCGGGTCGGGCAGCGGCCCCAGCCGGTAAAATTCGGGTCGGCGGCGCCGCGCATTTCAGAGGGGCTGTTGTAGAGGCCGGCGCTGTCGGCCTGCCAGATCTCGACGACGGCGTCGCGCACCAGAGCGCCGGCGCCGTCGAAGATGCGGCCGGTGACGGTGATGCGTTCGCCGAGCGTCTTGTCGTTGATCATCGCCACGCCGAGATCGCTGTCATAGACGCCCGTTATGTCGCAGAAATTCGGAGTCAGGCCGATATGGACATACGGGCCTGCCGTCTGCGAGGGGGTTTCCTTGAGATAGCCGAGCTGCTGCATCAATTGCCCTCCAGCCTGTTTTCGAACATCGTCGAGCGGCGGCCGCGCAGCACGATATCGAATTTGTAGGCGCGTGAATCCATCGGGATCGTGTTGCCCCAGTCGAGCGGCGCGATCAGCTGCTCGATCGCCGCCTTGTCGGGGATCGTGCCGACGATCGGACATTTCCAGATCATCGGATCGCCCTCGAAATACATCTGGGTGATCAGCCGCTGGGCAAAGCCGTGACCGAAGATCGAGAAGTGGATATGGGCGGGGCGCCAGTCGTTGACGCCGTTCGGCCAGGGATAGGCGCCGGGCCGCACCGTTCGGAAATGATAGCGGCCGTCCTCGTCGGTGATGGCGCGGCCGCAGCCGCCGAAGTTCGGGTCGATCGCCGCCAGATAGCTTTCCTTCTTGTGGCGATAGCGCCCGCCGGCATTGGCCTGCCAGAACTCGACCAGCGCACCGGCAACCGGCTTGGCGCGTTCGTCGAGCACGCGGCCATGAACGATGATGCGCTCGCCGATGGCGCTTTCGCCGGGGCGCGCGTAATTCAGGATCAGATCATTGTCGAGCTCGCCGATCATCGAATGGCCGAAGACCGGGCCTGTGGTTTCGGAGATCGTGCCGTCGAGTGAGAGCAGGGCGCGCTGCGGCGCGCGCAGCACCGACGTCTTGTAGCCGGGCGTCAGCGCCGGCGCATGCCAGCCGCGATCACGGGCAAAGAAGGCGCCGGTCTCCGGCTTGCTGTTTGCTCTTTCAGTCATGTTTCCCCCTCAGGCCGCTTTTTCGGCGTCCATTTGCGCAAAGGCCTGTTTGGCGATCTTGATCGCGTGATTGGCGGCGGGAACGCCGGCATAGATCGCCACATGCAGGAGCGCTTCGCAAATATCCTCGCGGGTGGCGCCGGTATTGGCAGTGGCGCGCACATGCATGGCGACCTCATCGTCCTGGCCGAGCGCCGCCAGCAGGGCGATGGTGACGATCGAGCGCTCGCGCTTGCTCAGCACAGGACGCGACCAGACATGGCCCCAGGCCGCTTCGGTGATCAGTTCCTGGAAGGGGCGGTCGAATTCGGTGGCGGTGGCAGCGGCACGGTCGACATGGGCGTCGCCGAGCACGGCGCGGCGGGTCGCCATGCCCTGCCGGTAGCGTTCGGAGGGGGTCTCGTTCATGGGCTGCTGTCTCCAGGCGAAATCGATGTGAGGAAGGCGCGGATGATCGCCGTCAGCGCTTCCGGCTGCTCGACGCAGGGAATGTGGGCGCAGTCCGGGATGAGCTCGTAACGGGCGCCGGGGATCAGCTTTGCGGTCGCCAGCACGAGATCGGGCGGCGTCGAGCCATCCTGGTCGCCGACGATGCAGATCGTCGGGACAGCGATCCTCTTCGCCGCCTCGGTCAAATCGGCATCGCGGATCGCTTCGCAGGCGGCGATATAACCTTCGACCGGCTGGCGGGTCAGCATGTTGCAATAACCTGAATAGGCTGTGTTCTCGGGCCGGCGGAAGGCGGGCGTGAACCAGCGCTCCATGACGGTGTCGACGATGCTGCCGATGCCGTTTTGCTCGACGGCGGCGATGCGGGCATTCCAGCTCTCGGCCGTGCCGATCTTATGGGCGGTGTCGCTGAGGATGAGGGCGCCGACAAGATCCGGCCGGCGCTGATAGAGCGATAGGGCAATGAGGCCGCCGACGGAGAGGCCGCAGATGACGGCGTTCTTCACCGACAGCAGATCAAGCAGGCCGGCGAGATCGGTCGCATGGTCCTCGATCGATGTGGGGACCTGGCCGACATCGGAAAGCCCATGGCCGCGCTTGTCGTAGAGCAGGATGGCGAAGTCGCCGGCAAGCCGCACCACGACATCGCGCCAGATGCGGAAATCCGTTCCGAGCGAATTGATGAAGACGATCACCGGCCGGTCGGCGGGCGCGCCGATGACCTGATAATGGATCGTGACGTCGTTTATGCGGGCGAACTGCACTTCACATCCTCATCAAGTTAGCTCAGCCGGGGGGCCGGCATCGTTTGGTTCCACTGGCGAAGCGCGTTGACACGGATACCCGCGCCGCGAATGGCTCTGTCCGTCTCTCCACTCTCCGGCATCCACCAGCCGCCGCGGCATGGATCCTCGGGTCAAGCCCGAGGATGACGGAGGGTGGGGCGGCGTTTCGCCAAACTCGCCAGCCCTACAAAGCACGCCGCGTCTCGGATGCTGCATCAGGCCGGCTTTCACCTCTCCCTTCAGCCGGCTTTACGCCACGAATGGCTCCGTCCGTTCCCCCGCCCTCCGTCATGCTCGGCCTTGAGCCGAGCATCCACACGGCATCCACCGATAGTCGCGCCATGGATCCTCGGGTCAAGCCCGAGGATGACGGAGCGTGGGGCGGCGTCTCGCCCAACTCGCCACCCTACAAAGCACACCGCGTCTTGGATGGTTCACTAGGCCGGCTCTTCCCTCAATCGGGTTTACGCCGCGAATGGCTGCGTCCGTCTCTCCACACTCCGTCATGCTCGGGCTTGACCCGAGCATCCACGCGGCATCCACCAAGCAGCCGTGGCATGGATCCTCGGCTCAAGGCCGAGGATGACGGAGGGCGGCGCTGGCTTTTGCCAAACTCGCCCCGGCGCAGGCGTCCATCCAGCGGTACATACTCCTGCTGATAAACTGACCGGTTGATCCGGTTAAGTAAAATGATATTTTCTGGCATTTCGATAACCCAGGAGTTATCCGAGCAATGATCGACAGCCGTATCAAGTTTCGCCATCTGCAGACCTTTGTCGAGGTGGCGCGGCAGAAGAGCGTGATGAAGGCGGCGGAATTGCTGCATGTCAGCCAGCCGGCGGTGACGAAGACGATCCGCGAACTGGAACAGGTGCTGGGCGTCGACGTCTTCGAGCGCGACGGCCGCGGCATCAAGATCACCCGCTACGGCGAGGTTTTCCTGCGCCATGCCGGAGCGGCGCTGACGGCGCTGCGCCAGGGTCTCGATTCCGTGTCGCAGGAACAGTTCGCCGAAGCGCCGCCGATCCGCATCGGCGCCCTGCCGACTGTCTCGTCGCGCATCATGCCGCGGGCGATGGAGCTCTTCCTCCAGGAGAAGACGTGGAGCCGAGTGAAGATCGTCACCGGCGAGAACGCGGTGCTGTTGGAAGAGCTGCGCGTCGGCGACCTCGATCTGGTTGTCGGGCGCCTGGCCGGCGCCGAAAAGATGGCGGGCTTTTCCTTCGAACACCTTTATTCCGAACAGGTGGTGTTTGCCGTGCGGGCCGGTCATCCGCTGCTTGATGGCCGGCAGTCGCTGTTCTCAGCCTTCGGCGACTATACGGTGCTGATGCCAACGCGCGGTTCGATCATCCGGCCGGTTGTCGAAAATTTCCTCATCGCCAACGGCGTCTCCAGCCTGCCGAACCAGATCGAGACGGTGTCGGATGCCTTCGGCCGCGCGTTCCTCAGGGCAAGCGACGCGATCTGGATCATTTCCAACGGCGTGGTGGCCGGCGATGTCGCCGATGGGCGGCTGGCGCTTCTGCCGGTCGAGACCGGCGAGACCAGGGGGCCGGTCGGGCTGACGATGCGGGCCGATGCCGTGCCGTCGGCGCCGCAATCGATCCTGATGCAGACGATCCGCGAGGCGGCGCGGGAGCTATCCTGACCTTACCTCTTTAAATTCGCTTGCTGCATGCCCAGATTTGGACTAAATCTAGTTCAGGACAGGAGAGCATCATGCAGCACGCGCGACGCAGGGAGCAGGAGCCGGAACGGCTGGAAACGGAGCGGTTTGCGCCGGCAAACCGACGGCGGCTGAGCCCGCCGGCTTTGCGGACGTTCTTGGCGATCGCCGATCTCTGGGGTTTGAACGAAGAGCAGCGGCTGCTCGTGCTCGGCTATCCCTCCCGCTCAACCTATCACAGCTGGGCCAAGCAGGCGCGCGAACACGGGGCTTTCACGCTCGATGTCGATACGCTGACCCGGATTTCCGCCGTGTTCGGCATTCATCAGGCGCTTGGCGTGCTGTTTTCCGATGAACGGGCCGGCGTCGCCTGGCTGCGCACGCCGCACCAGGCGCCGGTGTTCGGCGGCCATCCGCCGCTCGATATCGTCACCAACGGAACCCAGGACGGGTTGATGACCGTGCGCCGCTTTCTCGACGGCGCGCGCGGCGGCCTTTACATGCCGCCAAACAGTCTCGACGAGACCTTCACGCCTTACGAAGACACGGACATCGTCGTCCGGTGAGCGACCGTTTTGCCGAGGCGCCGCGGCCGTCCTACCGGCTGATTCCGTCGCAATTTCCGCCGATCGGACTTTTCGAGACGGTGGCGAGGGCGGCCGATCTCGAGGCCGTGATGGAGCTCGTCGGCTGGACCAACGATCGTCTCGTCGCCGACCGCATCCGGCGGCTTCCCGAAAACGAGTGGGTCTATGGCAGCCCGAATGCCAGCATCGTGATGGCGGCCTTCCTGCATGTCGCGCCCGGCGGCATGCGCTTCAACGGCCCCGAGCTCGGCGCCTGGTATGCCGCCGACAATCTGAAGACAGCCGCGGCCGAGGTCGGCCATCATCTCCGGCGCGAGGCTGTCGCGCGCGGCGTGACGACGATGGCGCGCACCTATCGAAGCTACAAGGCCACTCTGGTCGGCGACTATCTCGACATTCGCGGCGAACAGGCGCTGCGGCCCGATGTTTATGACGGCACGAGCTATGCGGCGTCGCAGCTGCTCGGAGAACAGGTGCGTTCGAGCGCCGGCGCCGGCATTCTTTACGACAGCGTCCGGCTGAGCGGCGGCGTCAACATCGCCGCCCACCGGCCGCGCAACATTCGCGACGTGGTGCAGGCCGATCATTTCGAGATCACCGTTTCGGCCACTGATCGGCGCATCGACCTCAGGAAGCTTGCAAGCCGACGACGGCAGCTGAAAGCTTAAACCGGCAACCGTTCGGCCCATGCCTTGGCCGCCTTGGCCATCGTCGCAAGGTGATCGGCAGCGGAGAAGCCGGAGATTTTCTTGCGCGGCTTCAGGTCGTGGTCGCCGTCCTCGAGCCAGCGGATCTCGATCCTGTCGGAAAGATCGTAGCCCGGTACCTCGTCGCGCGTGCCGAACTCGTCGCGCGTTCCCTGGCAGATCAGCGCGGGGGTCGCCAGCTGCTTGAGATGGCCCGTGCGCAGCTTGTCCGGCTGGCCGGGCGGATGGAAGGGATAACCGAGGCAGAGGAGGCCGGCGATCTTCCCCTTGTCATGGAGATCGTCGGCGACCATGCTGGCGACGCGGCCGCCCATCGACTTGCCGCCGATGATGAGGGGGCCCTTTGCGCCGAGCGCGGCAATTGCCGCCTCATATTCGGGATTGAGTGTTTCGGCGCGCGGCGGCGGCTTGCGGACGCCGCTGCGGCGGGCGGCCATATAGGCGAATTCAAACCTGATGACGCGGAAACCGGTGTCGGCAAGCGCTTTCGCCGCTGCCGTCATCGACGCCGAATCCATCGGCGCGCCGGCGCCATGCGCAAGCAGGATCGTGAAGCGGGCATCCTCGGAGCCGTCGAGCAGAAACCGGTCAAGCATCGGCAGTCCTCCATCCGCCATCGGAACCATGTCGACAGCCGCGACTTGTTCCTGGAAAGGAGACAGACAATGTCGACAAACGACGAAAACGTAAAGCCGGAGCAGCGCCGTCCCAAGGATGTCGCCGTCGTTCCCGAGAAACCCGAGCCCGCCGACTCAGAATCGATGGCGCCGCCAGCCGTGCAGCCGGCGGGGGAAGGGGACAAAAGCGAACGGCCGGTGGTCAACCCCGTGACCGGCGTCGCCTTTTAGCGGATCGCGAAATTATCATGCAGATCGGCCCTTGAAACGGCGAGGCAAAGGGCGCATATACCAGCCCTGCCTGAAAAACGGATGCCTGGGGTATCGACGTCGTCGAACCCTTTGCTGTTCGACAGGATAAGGGCGCTCCCCGCAAGGGTCGAGCGCCCTTTTTGCTTTCGGACATTCTCGAGGCCTCGCTGGGCGATCTTGAGGAACTCCCACCAAAATCTATATAGCACTTCGGAATCCCGAAATTGGCTGCGTGATTGAAATCATTGTATATTTCCCTGCCGCGACGGGGCAAAAAAGCCGGCGTATTTCGGGATCCCGAAGCGGGGGAATTTCGGGATTCCGAAGTGGGATTTTTTCTTGCCGTTCTTTTTGCGCCGTGCTGTCGATTTTCGCATCCGCCGATCGTCATCTTAACGATGTGCTGCAGTCAGCATGTTCTCAGGCCATTGTAGGAGATATGAATATGAATAATCAGAATCTCGTACCCGCCGCCGTGCTTGCGGCAAAGAACGGGGTCCGGTTCCCCAACGAGAGCGAGGAATATCGGATCGCCCGCGATGCACTGCTCGCCGAAGAGATCGAATTGCGCCGCCACATCGAACGCGTGGCGGTACAGCGCCGGGCGCTGCCGCCGGGCGGCGCGGTGACGAAAGACTACCGCTTCGAAGGCGCCGGCGGGCCGATAGGTTTCAGCGAGCTCTTCGCGGACAAGGAAACGCTGGTCGTCTACAGCTATATGTTCGGCCCCGCGCGCGAGCGGCCGTGTCCGATGTGCACCTCGCTGCTGTCGGCCTGGGACGGTGAAGTGCCCGATATCCAGCAGCGCGTGGCGCTTGCGGTCGTCGCGCTTTCGCCAATCGGCAGGCTGCTCGCCTTCAAGAAGGAACGCGGCTGGCACCACCTGCCGCTCTATTCCGATCCGACGGGCGAGTACAGCCGCGATTATCATGCCATCGGCAGGGGCGGCGGCGATGACGCGGCCTTCAACGTCTTCACCCGGCGCGACGGCACGATCCGGCATTTCTGGAGCGGCGAGATGGGCGAGGTGACCGCCGATCCGGGCGAGGATCCGCGTGGCGCGCCCGATCTGATGCCGCTCTGGACCGTGCTCGATTGCACGCCCGAAGGCCGGGCGCCGGACTGGTATCCGAAGCTGTCCTATTGAGTTCCGACAGACCCGTGGACAGGAACTGGTGAGGGGACACCTGTGTCTTGCCAATAAGGCGATATTTTCATTTAAGCAAAAAAGGGAGCACCGGTGGCGCTCCCCAATTGGGGGAGAATGGAGTGCCTCCCCGGGATCAAATAGGCTGTTAGGCACATGTCTCGCTGAACCGGTCTGTTCAAACGAAGAGAGGCTTTGCTCCGTTTTCATGATCGAGGAGCCATCGTTTGCGCGAAAGGCCGCTCCCATACCCCGTCAATGAGGCATCGGATCCGATCACCCTATGACACGGGACGACGATGTTTATGAAGTTTGCTCCATTCGCGGCGCCCACTGCCCGGGTACTGGCCGGATTCCCGACGCGGCGGGCAAGCTCTGCGTAGCTGATCGTTGAACCAGGCGGAATCAGACAAAGTTGCTCCCACACCTTGACCTGAAATGGGGTTCCGCTGGTTTTCACCCGTTCGTTTGCAAGGGCGTTGAGGTCACCATCAAAATAGGCCTCTAGGGCTTCGTGGGACGGGCTTCGCTGGTTGCTCGCTCGGTTTATCAAGCCGTCGATGCCGAAATGGCGGATCAAAAGCTTGTTCATCCGCTCCGACAGATCTTCCCAATCCGCCAGACGAAGTGTCCCGTCTTCCTCACTGAAAAGGAAGAGGGTTCCGATTGGTGTGCTCAGATGCTCGGTGAGAAGTGTTACCTTTTTCACAGTGCCTCCTGCGCGTTCGCCGGCATCATGCTTTGATTTCCCGCACATTCGGGAGGAAAATGGTGAGGATGCCGATCGCCGGAAGGAAGGCGCAGATATCGAATACGAAAACCATGCCCTTCCAGTCGGCCAATGCGCCAAGCATCGCCGCGCCGAGACCACCAATCCCGAAAATGAATCCGAAGAACAGCCCGGAAACCATTCCAACCCGGCCTGGCATCAGATCCTGCCCATAGACAACGATCGCCGGAAACGCGGAAGCGAGGACGAAACCTATGATAGCGCTCAAAGCAACTGTCGGGACAAGACCCACATGCGGAAGAACCAGGGTGAAGGGAAGAACCCCTAGAATGGAAACCCAAATCACCAGTTTCCGGCCAAGCCTGTCGCCAATCGGCCCGCCAGCGATCGTGCCGGCCGCAACCGCCCCGAAGAACACAAACTGGTAAAGCTGTGCATCCCGAGTGCTCAAGCCGAACTTTTCCATCAGGTAGAATATGTAATAGCTCGTGAAGGCGGCGAGGTAGATGTATTTCGAAAACAGCAAAGCGATTAGCACCGCCATGACGGCCAACACCTTTTTTCGGGAAAGGGTCGAGTATCGAACCACAGTGCCAGCTTTCGGGCGTTCCGCGTGGCCATTCTGTTTGTACCAGCGCCCCAGAGCCGTCAGGATAATCATGCCTGCCAACGCGGCCAGAGCGAACCACGCAAGGCCGTCTTGCCCCCGCGGAAGGATAATGAATGCCGCAGCGAGCGGGCCCACAGCTGACCCGAAATTGCCGCCGACCTGGAACAGGGATTGTGCCAGGCCGTGCGAACCACCTGAAGCCAGACGCGCTATCCGGGAGGTTTCCGGATGAAAGATCGATGAGCCAAGCCCCAGCAACACCCCGCCCGCAAGCAGCAGCTCGTAGCTTGGGGCATAGGCAAGGGTGATGAGGCCTAACATGGAAGATGCCATGCCGACTGGGAGTGAATACGGCACAGGCCGCCGATCTGTATATGCCCCAATGAACGGCTGCAGAATTGACGCCGTCAGGTTGTAGACGAGAGTCAGTATTCCGATTTGCGCGAACGAAAGCGTAAAGTTGCTTTGCAAGATCGGGTAAACGGCAGGAAGCAGAGCCTGCATCATGTCATTTAGAAAATGACATAAGCTGGCTGCACCCAGAGCCGAGAAGACTGCCGTTTCGGTTTTAATGGGCGGTGACGTAGCAATCGACATTCAACAACCTCGAGGGAAGAGCGGAGCGGTTGCCCCATCGTGCAGTCCAGTTTAAAGCTCTGTTCGATACCCATCCACCGATGTTGGGCCTCAATGTTACGAAAGTGGGCCACGGTATGCGCAGTCCTCGCATCGATAAGGTTGATCACCTTCCCCGGCCGGTAATCGGGCTAAGCCACGATTACGCCGACGGATTTTTGATAGAGCCCCATGAACATCGACGCGGCCAGCTTATGAACGCGACCTCAGGCCTCATTGTCCTGACCACACCGGAAGGAAAATGGGTGATGCCGCCGCATCGCGGTATGTGGATCCCAGCGGGCGTGCGGCATAGCGTTCGCGCGGTGGGTCTGGTCCGAATGCAAAGCCTGTATGTCGAAACCGACCGCGCAGAAGCTATGCCAGTACACTGCCAGGTTCTTGAGATTACTTCTTTCATGAGGAGTCTGATAGGCGAAGTGGTTGGGCTTTCTCTCGATAGAGAAGCCGACGGTCGCAGTCAGGCACTGATGGATTTAACGCTATACGAGATGGAACGGCTGCCGAGTCTGCCTTTGTCACTGCCGTTTCCATCGGACGAACGCTTGGCCAAAAAGTGCCGGGAGTTCGTGGGGCAGCCAAACATTCATCAGACGACCGATGACTGGAGCAGGGAGCTTGGGATGAGCCGGCGTGCCTTCACACGCATTTTCCGACAGCAGACCGGGTTGAGTTTTGTCGGGTGGCGGCAGCAGGCCTGTCTTCTTTCAGCTTTGCCACAACTCTCCGCCGGTCAATCTGTGACCTCGGTGGCGATGGAATTGGGATACGAGAACCCGGCCGCGTTTACGATCATGTTTAAACGTGCGTTCGGCAAGCCGCCATTGGCATACCTTGGGCTGCGCTGATTTCCGGTCACCCTCGGCCAGATTGCTCCTTCAGCCGGTGGAGCGGTTTCTCGACGTTTCGATCCATTCGAGACTGGCGACGGAAGCCTCCGTCAGCGGTGACGGATCGACGTCGTAGACATAGCCGGCGAGCATGTCGGCGGCGCGTTCGGCTGCCTTGATTTTCGCCTCGGTTTCCGCGACCGCCTTGCCGATCGCTTCGATGCGGGCGCGGAACATGTGCGCGAGCACATCGCGGCCGGACTGTTTTTCGAGTCGTTCCAGATGCAGGCCGATTCGCGAGGCGTGACGCTCCAGTTCGCTCTTGCTGAAACGCGCCTTGCGTAATTCCTCCGAGAGGCTGTCCTGCATGACCGCGACGGGATCAAAACTTCCCGGCGCCCGCTCGTCGAGCACCGCATCGGTGACGAGCTTCTCGATCATGACAAGCGCCTGCAGCTCGGCCGCATCGGCGAATTCAACGTCGTAGCCGGTATCGTCGTAAACCTTGCGGCGGACGGGATCGAGAAGCAGCGCATAGGCCTTCTGCAAATTGGCGAAGGCGTCCGTATCGCCGCCCGAATCGGGATGGGCGACCTTGGCGAGGCGCCGGTAGGCGGCCTTCAGCTTTGCCTCGTCCGCATCGCGGTCAACGCCGAGAATTTCGTATGGATCCGTCACGCCTTCTCCCTTGCTGCCCCTGAAGCTGCGGGCAGTCTAGGTCTTCTTTTGCATCACAAAGGCAAAGTTTAGACCGAAAGCGGGAATGACGTCCATGGCCCGAGAGGAGATCGAACGGTGTCGGTGGCCACAAAACCCGGATATTGCTCTGGTTTTCCAATATGTTACAGGAATATCAGCCTGCGGCGATCGAGGCGAGATAACATTTCGCATTGCCGTCGATTTTAAGTTCGGCTGCGGCCGCATTTTCGATCAGCAACGCATCGCTGGCTGCCAGTGCGCCGGTCTCGTCGCCCCGCCGGAATGACAATGCGCCGCTGTGGCAGAGCAACAGGCATGTCGGTGCTGGAAGCACCATGCTGCTGCTGCCGTCGAGTTCGATCCGGCTGAGCTTATGGACGAGCCCTTCGCGGCGGGTCATGACATTGAGATCGGTGATTGCGCCGTCCTGCAGTTTTGCCGTCACCGGAATATCCGCCGGGAAGGCCAGCGGATCGCTCGCCGTCGTCAGCAGCACCGGCGCCCTGCCTTCGATCTCGAGCACCATGCCGTTGCCGTCGAGAATCACAAGCGTGCGGTCGATGCCGGGAAAGATCGAGAACGGCCCGTCGGCTGCGACGGTTGCCATGCTGACGCGCCAGTCGAAGCCGGCAAGGCCGGCGTCTTCGGGCGAAACGGCGATCTCCACCGTTTCGCCGCCGCCGTTTTTCCACGGCATGCGCTTGTGATCGCCGGCCCGCAGGATCCGCATGGGGCTCAGTTCCCGAGAATGCCGGGCAGGCGCAGGCCCTTGTCCCGGGCGCAGTCGAGGGCGATGTCGTAGCCGGCATCGGCGTGGCGCATGACGCCGGTCGCCGGATCGTTCCACAGCACCCGCTCGAGGCGCTTGGCCGCATCGTCGGTACCATCGGCGCAGATGACGACGCCCGAATGCTGGGAGAAGCCCATGCCGACGCCGCCGCCATGATGCAACGACACCCAGGTGGCGCCCGAGGCGGTGTTGAGCAGGGCGTTCAGCAGCGGCCAGTCGGAGACGGCGTCGGAGCCGTCCTTCATCGCTTCGGTCTCGCGGTTCGGCGAGGCGACGGAGCCCGAGTCGAGGTGGTCGCGGCCGATGACGATCGGAGCCGAAAGCTCGCCGTTCCTGACCATTTCATTGAAGGCCAGAGCCAGGCGGTGACGGTCGCCGAGACCGACCCAGCAGATGCGCGCCGGCAGGCCCTGGAAGGAAATGCGTTCTCTCGCCATGTCGAGCCAGTTGTGCAGGTGGGTATTGCCGGGGGTCAGTTCCCTCACCTTGGCATCGGTCTTGTAGATATCCTCCGGGTCGCCTGACAGGGCGGCCCAGCGGAAGGGGCCGATGCCGCGGCAGAACAGCGGTCTTATATAGGCCGGCACGAAGCCCGGGAAGGCGAAGGCGTTTTCCAAGCCTTCTTCCTTGGCGACCTGGCGGATATTGTTGCCGTAGTCGAGGGTCGGAATGCCGGCGTTCCAGAAGGCGATCATCGCTTCGACATGCTCGCGCATCGAGGCGCGCGCCGCTTTTTCCACCGCCTTCGGATCGCTTTCGCGCTTGGCCTTCCATTCGGCCATCGTCCAGCCCTTCGGCAGGTAGCCGTTGATCGGGTCGTGGGCCGAGGTCTGGTCGGTGACCATGTCGGGGCGGATGCCGCGGCGGACCATTTCCGGCAGGATTTCGGCGGCATTGCCGAGCAGGCCGACGGACTTGGCTTCGCCTGATTTGGTCCAGCGGTCGATCATCTCGAGCGCTTCGTCGAGCGTTTCGGCCTTGGCGTCGAGATAGCGGGTGCGCAGGCGGAAATCGATCGAATCAGGATTGCATTCGACGGCGAGGCAGCAGGCGCCGGCCATGACGGCGGCGAGCGGCTGGGCGCCGCCCATGCCGCCGAGGCCGCCGGTCAGGATCCATTTGCCCTTGAGATTGCCGCCGTAATGCTGGCGGCCGGCCTCGACGAAGGTCTCGTAAGTGCCCTGCACGATGCCCTGCGTGCCGATATAGATCCACGAGCCGGCCGTCATCTGGCCGTACATGGCAAGGCCCTTCTTATCCAGCTCGTTGAAATGATCCCAGGTCGCCCAGTGCGGCACGAGGTTCGAATTGGCGATCAGCACGCGCGGCGCATCCTTGTGGGTGCGGAAGACGCCGACCGGCTTGCCGGACTGCACCAGCAGGGTTTCTTCTTCCGTCAGCGTCTTCAGCGTCGCGACGATGCGGTCGAAATCCTCCCAGGTGCGGGCGGCGCGGCCGATGCCGCCATAGACAACGAGCTCGTTCGGATTTTCCGCGACATCGGGATCGAGATTGTTCATCAGCATGCGCAGCGGCGCTTCGGTCATCCAGCTCTTGGCATTGAGCTCGTTGCCGCGGGGTGCGCGGATTTCGCGGATGTTATGGCGTGGATTGCTCATGGCGGTTCCCCTGTCGAGTGATCGTTATCGTTTCAGGCCTGGTGCGATCTGCTCGATGCGCACCAGAATGTCTTTGAGATGGATGCGAAGCCTGTCGGCCTTGGCGGCGTCATAGGCAAAGGGCGGCACCTCGCTTTGCAGATGGGTCGATTGCGCGAGCTCCATCTGGATCGCATGCACGCCGGTCTCGGGCCGGCCATAATGGCGGGTCGTCCAGCCGCCCTTGAAGCGGCCGTTGAGCACGCTGTCATAGCCAGCCGCGGCTTCGACGACGGTGAGCGTCGCCTGCTCGATGGCGCCGTCGCAGGTCCTGCCCATATCGGTGCCGATATTGAAATCCGGCAGCTTGCCTTCGAAGAGGAAGGGAATGTGCGAGCGGATCGAGTGGCAATCATAAAGGACCGCCACGCCATGGATGGCCCTGACGCGCTCGATCTCGGCTGCAAGAGCCGCATGATAGGGCGCATGAAAATCCCTGAGCCGCGCCGCGATATCAGCCGCGTCGGGCGCCTGCCCGTCCTTCCAAATCGGCTTGCCGTCGAAGTCCGTTTCCGGAACGAGACCGGTGGTGTTCTGGCCGGGATAGAGGCTGACGCCGGCCGGATCGCGATTGGCGTCGATCACGTACCGGTGGAAGGTGGCGCGCACCGTCGTGGCGTCATCGAGCAGCCCCTCATAGAGCTCGTGGATGTGCCAGTCGGTGTCGGCGAGGATCCGGCCGTTGTCGTTGAGGCGATCGTAAATCGCCGGCGGGACGTCGGTGCCGGTGTGGGGGAAGGCGAGGATGACAGGGGAGGTGCCCCGATGGATTTCGTATGGTGTGGTCATGGCAAAAACCCCTCCCCAACCCCTCCCCACAAGGGGGAGGGGCTAAGCTGTGGCACCGGCTCGCAAAACAACAAGCTGGCTGCATATGCTGCGCTCAAGAGTGAATACGGCGAGGGCCTCAGGTTAAGCCCCTCCCCCTTGTGGGGAGGGGTTGGGGAGGGGACTTTTTCTTTCCCGATCATTTCAACCCTCCAAAACCGGCAAGATACCTGACGAAACCGAAGCATTCAGCGCCCCCGTCGCCACCAGTTCGGCGGTGGCGGCGAGATCGCCCGCCATGTAGCGGTCGCTATCAAGGCTCGGCACCTGGCTGCGGATCGCGGCGATCGCCTTCGAAAGCTCCGGGCTCGTCGAAAGCGGCGCGCGCAATTCGACGCCCTGGGCGGCGGTCAGCGCCTCGATGCCGATGATGCCGAACAGGTTTTCGGTCATGCCAAGCAGGCGCCGGGCGCCGTGGCAGGCCATCGAGACATGGTCTTCCTGGTTTGCCGATGTCGGCGTCGAATCGACCGAGGCGGGGTGCGACATCTGCTTGTTCTCGGACATCAGCGCCGCCGAGGTGACCTCGGCAATCATCAGGCCGGAGTTGAGGCCCGGCTTCTTGGCGAGGAAGGCCGGCAGACCGTAGGAAAGCACCGGATCGACCAGCAGCGCGATGCGGCGCTGCGAGATCGCGCCGATCTCGCAGACGGCGAGCGCGATCTGATCGGCGGCGAAGGCGACGGGTTCGGCGTGGAAATTACCGCCCGAGACAACGGAATTGTCTGAGAGCACCAGCGGATTGTCGGTGACGGCATTGGCCTCGATTTCGAGAGTGCGGGCGACCGAGCGCAGCAGATCGAGACAGGCGCCGTCGACTTGCGGCTGGCAGCGGATGCAATAGGGATCCTGCACGCGCTCGTCGCCCTCGATATGGCTCTGGCGAATGACGGAGTTTTCGAGCAGGGCGCGAAGCGCCGCCGCGGTATCGATCTGGCCCTTGTGGCCGCGCAATGTGTGGATATCGGCATGGAAGGGCGCGGAGGAGCCCATCGCCGCATCGGTCGACATGGCGCCGGTGATGAGCGCCGATTGCGCGGCGCGATGGGCGCGGAAGAGGCCGGCGAGCGCCAGCGCCGTCGAGGTCTGCGTGCCGTTGATCAGCGCCAGGCCCTCCTTGGCGGCGAGAACGACTGGCTTCAGCCCGGCCTTTTCCAGGGCCGCTGCTCCGGAAAGGCGCTCGCCGGCGAAGAAGGCTTCGGCCTCGCCCATCATCACCGCGGCCATATGGGCAAGCGGCGCGAGATCGCCGGAGGCGCCGACCGAGCCCTTTTCCGGGATCAGCGGGATGACGCCCTTGTCGAGCATGCCTTCGATCAGCCGCACCAGCTCCAGCCGCACGCCGGAGGCGCCGCGGCCGAGCGAGACCAGCTTCAGCGCCATGATCAGCCGGACGATATTTTCCGGCAGCGGCGCACCGATGCCGCAGCAATGCGACAGGATGAGATTGCGCTGCAGCGTGGCGACATCGGCGCTGTCGATCTTGATCGAGGCGAGTTTGCCGAAACCGGTATTGATGCCATAGACCGGCGCGTTGCCAGCGGCGATCTCGGCGATGCGGGCGGCGGCCTTGTTTATGCCGGCATCGAAGGCGGGGTCGAGCCTTGCCGGCACACCCGTCCAATAGATGATTTCCAGATCCTTGAGCGAGACGGAGCCCGGGTGGAGCGTAATGGTCATCGACCGTTCCTTTCGCCCTTGAAGAGGCGCGCGTGAAGTGGGTTGAAGCCGATGCGGTAGACGAGCTCGGCGAGGCTTTCGACATTCCAGACGGCGAGGTCGGCGGACTTGCCGGGTTCGAGCGCTCCGGTCTCGCCGATGAGGCCGAGCGCGCGCGCGCCTTCGCGGGTGGCGCCGGCGATGCATTCCTCGACGGTGAGGCCGAACAGCGTCGCCGACATGTTCATGGTGAGCAGCATCGAGGTGAGCGGCGAGGTGCCCGGATTGCAATCGGTGGCGATTGCGATCGGAACGCCGGCCCGGCGCAGTGCCTCCACCGGCGGTTTCTGCTTTTCATGGATCGCGTAGAAGGCGCCGGGCAGCAGCACGGCGACGGTGCCGGCGGCGGCCATTGCCGCAACGCCTTCCTCGTCGAGATATTCGAGATGATCGGCGGAAAGCGCGCCATAGGCGGCCGCCAGCTTGGCGCCGCCGAGATTGGAGAGCTGTTCGGCATGCAGCTTGACGGGCAGGCCGAGCGTCTTTGCCTTGTCGAAGACGCGGGCGATCTCGGCCGTGGAAAAGGCGATGCCCTCGCAGAAGCCGTCGATGGCGTCGGCGAGGCCGAGATTATACATGTCGTCGAGGCCGGGCAGCACGACATCGTCGAGATAATCGCCGTTGCGGCCCTTATATTCCACCGGCGTCGCATGGGCGCCGAGATAGCTGGTGGCGATGCGCACCGGCCTGACATGGCCGAGCAGGCGGGCGCTCTGCAGCATCTTCACTTCACCGCTGCGGTTGAGACCATAGCCTGATTTGATCTCGATCGTCGTCACGCCTTCGGCAAGCAGCGTATCGAGCCGCGGCAGCGCCGTGGCGACAAGTTCCTCGACCGACAGCGCATTGGTCGCCTGAACGGAGGAGACGATGCCGCCGCCGGCACGCGCAATCTCC
Source organism: Rhizobium phaseoli (assembly GCF_003985125.1). Lineage (GTDB taxonomy): Bacteria > Pseudomonadota > Alphaproteobacteria > Rhizobiales > Rhizobiaceae > Rhizobium > Rhizobium phaseoli. The sequence continues at coordinate 221,175 of NZ_ML133568.1, read as the reverse complement.
TCATAGGTCGCGCCTTCGAGGCGCATCTCGAATTCGCGGGCGCGATTGCCGCCGTGAACGATATGGGTGTGGCAGTCGACGAGACCCGGTGTCACCCAGCGGCCTTCGAGATCGACGATGTCGGAGCGTTCGATGGCCGATGCCGGAAGCTCGCTTTCGGCGCCGGCAAAGGCGATGCGGCCGTTTTCGATCAGAACGGCGCCCTTTTCGACAATGCCGAGCCCGGCTCTGCCAGACGCGAGCGTCGCCAGCCGGGCGTTGCGCCACAGCGCCGGCCTGACGTCGGCAGATGGGGTTCCTTCAGAAAAATTGTTCCCGGTCATCAGCTTTGCGCCTTTCCTTATGCTGAAACATGTATATACATAATAAGCAGGTGACAAGAGAAATTTTGCGCGCTCTTCTGGAAAAGAAAGATCGACGGCGCGGCAGAAGGGGAGAAAAGGTCATGACCATACTTCACGCAGGTACGGCGCTGACGCCGCAAGGCTGGCAGAAGGACGTGCGGCTGACGCTCGAAGCCGGGCGCATCGCCCGGGTCGAGGTGGGCGTTGCCGCCGCACCCGGCGATCAGCGCCATGCCCTGATCGTTCCGGCCATGGGCAACCTGCACAGCCATGCCTTCCAGCGGGCGATGGCCGGTCTTGCCGAGGTACGCGGTCCGGCAAACGACAGCTTCTGGAGCTGGCGCACGGTCATGTACAAATTCGCTTTGGCGATGACGCCGGAGCATGTCGAGGCGGTCGCGGCCAAGCTCTATGCAGAAATGCTGGAGGCAGGCTTTTCCCGCGTCGGCGAATTCCACTATCTCCATCACGACAGGGATGGCGGCGCTTACGCCAATATCGCCGAGCTTGCCGAGCGTATCGGCGCGGCGAGCCAGGAGACCGGCATCGGCCTGACGCTTCTACCGGTCTTCTATGCCCATTCCGGCTTCGGCGGCGCTCAGCCGATCGACGGCCAGCGGCGTTTCATCAATTCGCTCGAAAGCTTCGAAAGGCTGATGGAGGGATGCCGAGCGGTGACCGGCCGGCTCGACGGCGCTGAACTCGGACTGGCGCCGCACAGCCTGCGCGCCGCAACCCCGGAGGAATTGGCCAGGGTCGTGCCGTTGGCGGGCGACGGCCCGATCCATATCCATGTCGCCGAGCAGGTGAAGGAGGTCGAGGACTGCGTCGCCTGGTCGGGCGCGCGGCCGGTGCAATGGCTGCTCGATCATCTGCCTGTGGATGAGCGCTGGTGCCTGATCCATGCGACGCACATGACCGACGACGAGACGCGGCGAATGGCCAAAAGCGGCGCGATCGCCGGCCTCTGCCCGATCACCGAGGCCAATCTCGGCGACGGCGCCTTTGCCGCGCCGCTTTTCCTCGAAGAGGGCGGGCGTTGCGGCATCGGCTCGGATTCCAACGTGCGGATCTCCCTGCCGGAGGAACTGCGTCAGCTCGAATATTCGCAGCGCCTGGCGCTGCGCGCCCGTAATGTCGTGGCCGCACCCGGCGGTTCAACGGCGCTTTCGCTGTTCAACCAGGCGCTTGCCGGCGGCGGTGCGGCGCTGAAAGCCCCGGCCGGTATCGCCGAAAGCCATCATGCCGATCTCGTTTCGCTCGATACGTCAGCCGTTCCCTATCTCTCCGGCGACCAGATCCTCGATCACTGGCTGTTTGCCGGCGGCATCTCCGTCGATTGCGTCTGGGCACGCGGCCGCAAGCAGGTGGAGGGCGGCCGCCATCGCGAGCGTGACGCCATCGACCGTCGCTTCCTTGCCGCGATGGGTGAGTTGCTGGCCGCCTGAAAAAGAGCTTTTCATGAGCGGGGCATTCGGACTAGATCGGGAAACCAATCGGAACGTGGCGATGAATCAAAGCAGGGATCCCACCTTGCATCAGCGCATCCTGGGCGACATCGAGGGCCGTATCGTCTCGGGCGAATGGCCGCCGGGGCATCGCATTCCCTTCGAGGTCGATCTCGCCACGCAGTATGACGTCTCGCGGATGACGGTGAACAAGGTGCTGACCCAGCTCGCCAAGGCCGGCCTGATCGAGCGGCGGAAGAAATCCGGCAGCTTCGTCACCCAGCCGCAGGCGCAATCGGCGGTTCTCGAAATCCACGACATCAAGGCCGAGGTGCAGTCGCTGAACCTGCCTTATTCCTATGCGGTGGCGAAGAAGGCGAGCCGCAAGGCCAAGGCGGAAGACAGAAGCCGGCTGGAACTGCCTCTGGCGTCCTCGGTCGTCGAGGTGGTCTGCATCCACAATGCCGGCGCGCGGCCTTTCTGTTTGGAGGAGCGGCTGATCAGCCTTGCGACCGTGCCGGAGGCGGCCGATGCCGATTTCCTGACGGTGGCGCCGGGGCCGTGGCTGCTCAACCAGGTGCCGTGGAGCACCGCCGAACACCGGATTCACGCCGTTTCCGCCAGCGCCGACGTGGCGGCCGCCCTCGATATCGCCCGCAACACCGCCTGCCTGGTGGTCGAGCGCCGCACCTGGAGCGGCGCCGGCCCGGTGACCCACGTGCGCTTCACCTATCCCGGCGATCGTCACGCCCTGGTGGCGCGGTTCACGCCGGCGTCGCAGTAGCCGTAAGTTCCATATACAACATCGCAGGTGTTTTAGTCTTCGAACATCTTGCCGCTGCGTGCCTCGAGCCGGTAGCGATAGCCGGGATAGACGAGGCGGGCGGTCGAGACCACCTGCTTCGCCGACCATGTGCGCCGGCGGATCGTCAGGCACGGCTCGCTCTTCAGGATGGTCAGCAGCTTGCATTCCCAGGCCTGCGGCATCGCCGCCTCGACGACGTGCTCGGAGCCGCTGAGCGGGGCGGCGGCGGTCAGATAGGCGTTCGGCGTGAGCGTCGTGAAATCCTGCTCGAGATATTCGGGCGCGGCCTCCGGATTGACGAACCGGTCCTCGATCTGCACCGGAACGCCGTTTTCGCTGTGGACGATCAGCGAGTGGAAAACAGCGGCGCCGATTGCCAGCTCCAGGGCGTCAGCGATCTCGGGAGAGGCGGTTTCCCGGGCCAGAACGACGACCGAGGCTTCATGGACATGGCCGCGTTCGGCGATTTCCTCGGCGATATTGCGCACCTCGAACAGCGCCGAATAACCCTTGCGCTCGGCGACGAAGGAGCCGACGCCCTGGATGCGGACGAGTTCGCCTTCATTGGCGAGTTCGCGCAGTGCCCGATTGGCGGTCATCTTGCTGACGCCGAGTTCGACGACCAGCTCGTTTTCCGACGGCACGCGGTATTTCGGCGGCCATTCGCCGCTGTGGATGCGGTCGAGGATCACCTGCTTGACGCCGGCGTAAAGCGGCGTGCTGTCATTTCCCGCCAGGTCGCGCTTCATCTCGCCGGAACGCTTCATTGCCTATTCCTTTTGCACGGATGCAATTTGCCACATAATCGACTTTCCTCTTGCATATCACAAAATATCTCATATGGTACCATATACAACCTCCCAATCGGTCCTTGAGATAAAAATAGGACGGAAAGGGCAAGCCGGCGGAGATCGGCGGTGCCGCAAGGTCTGTTTCAACTCCAGAGGAGAATTCATCAATGAAATTTAGCGCCATCCTGTTTTGCGGCGTCGCCGCTCTTTCCGCCTTTGCCGCCCCCGCCTTTGCCAAGGACTGGACGAAGGCGACCATCACGCTCGAGGGCGCTTATGCGCCGTGGAACCTCACCAATGCCGACGGCACGCTCGGCGGCTTCGAGCCGGAGCTTGCCAAGGTGCTGTGCGAGCGCGCCAAGATCGAATGCACGCTCGTCGCCTCCGACTGGGACGGCATGATCCCGGCACTGAATGCCGGCAAGTTCGACGTCATCATGGATGCGCTGTCGATCACCGAGGAGCGCAAGCAGGTCATCGACTTCACCGTTCCCTATGCTGCGACCCCCGCCGCCTTCGCCACCGCCAAGGACAGCCCGCTGGCGAAAGCCGCCGGCACCGGCGCCACGATCAAGATGACGCCTGGCCAGACCGGCGTGAAGGAGATCGACGCGCTGAAGGAAGCCTTCAAGGGCAAGACGATTGGCATCCAGGCGGCGACCGTTTACGCCAAGTTCGTCTATGACAACTTCGGCGATATTGCCGAGATCCGCGAATACAAGACCGGTGCCGATCGCGACCTCGACCTGCAGAATGGCCGTATCGACCTCGGCTTCGACGACGCCGTCTATTTCGCCAATGCCTTCCAGGCCGCCAACGGCGCGCTCGACTTCACGGGTCCCGAGATCGTCGGCTCGATCTGGGGCGAGGGTGAGGGCCTCGGCATCCGCAAGGCCGACACCGATCTGCGCGACAAGTTCAACGTGGCGATCAAGTCGGCGCTCGCCGACGGCACGGTCAAGAACCTTTCGATGAAGTGGTTCAAGGTCGACGTGAGCCCGCAGCAGTAAGCGCTTCGGCCGTTTGGCCGCAGGCGCCGTCTCCGGCTTTATCGCCGGAGACCGCGTGTTATTCTCGATCGACAAAACACTGCCACGGACGGGGAACGGACGCTATGGCAATCTTGGAACTGCTTGGCTTCGGCTCGACGGGATGGGGCGCGCTGCTCATTCTCGCTGCCTTGATGACGCTGGCCGTCACCGCGACGGCGCTTGCGATCGGCGCGGTGCTGGGCGCGATCGTCGCGGGCGCGAAGCTTTCCGGCAATCCTCTCCTCGTCGCGCTGGGCAACGTCTATACAACCGTGTTTCGCGGCGTGCCGGAACTGCTGATCATCTATCTCATCTATTTCGGCGGTTCCTCCGCCGTCACTTCGATCGGCAAGGCGATGGGCTACGAGGGTTTCCTCGGCCTGCCCTCCTTCGCCGCCGGCGCGCTTGCCGTCGGCATCATCTCCGGCTCCTATCAGGCGGAGGTGTTCCGCGGCGCCTATCTGGCGATCTCCAAGGGTGAGCTCGAGGCCGCTTCGGCGATCGGCATGCATCGCGGCATGCGTTTTCGCCGTATCATCATCCCGCAGGTGCTTCGCTTCGCCATTCCCGGTCTCGGCAATGTCTGGCAGCTCAGCCTCAAGGATTCGGCGCTGATCTCGGTCACCGGCCTTGCCGAGCTGATGCGCACCAGCCAGGTCGCGGCCGGCTCGACCCGGCAATATTTCCTGTTCTTCATCGCCGGCGGCTGCCTCTACCTGATCCTGACCAGCCTTTCCGACCGTATCTTCAACGGCGCGGAACGCCGCGCCAATCGCAGCATGCCGGCCTCCGCCATGGGCCAGGCGTAAGGAGGCGACGATGGATTTCACCTTTCTCGCTTCGACCATGGTGACGCTGCTGAAGGCCGTGCCGACGACGCTGATCCTGTTTTCGCTGTCGATCTTCTTCGGCGGCCTGCTGGCGCTGGTCATCGTCACGATGCGGGTCAGCGGCAACCGCTATCTGTCGGGTTTTGCCAAGGGCTATATCTTCGTCTTCCGCGGCTCGCCGCTGTTGATCCAGATGTTCCTGGTGTTCTACGGCCTCGGCCAGTTCGGCGTCATCCGCTATTCCTTCCTCTGGCCGTTCCTGCGCGAGCCGATGGTCTGCGCCGTGCTGTCGCTGGCGCTCTGCACCGCGGGCTACACGGCGGAAATCTTCCGCGGCGGCATCCGCGCCGTGTCCCCGAAGGAGATCGAGGCCGCCCGCTCGATCGGCATGTCCGGTTTCCTAATGGTGCGCCGCATCCTAGCGCCGATCGCCTTCCGCCACGCGCTGCCGGCCTATTCCACCGAGATCGTGCTGATGATGAAATCGACGGCGCTCGCCAGCCTCGTCACCGTCTGGGAGGTCACCGGTGTGGCCCAGCGGCTGATCTCGCAAACCTACCGCACGATGGAAGTCTTCCTCTGCGCGGCGATCATCTATCTCGTTTTGAACTTCATCATCCTGCAGGGCATGGCCCTGCTCGAATATTCGCTGTCCCGACACCGCCGCGCGATCCCGCAGGCGCTGAAGGTCTAGGCGGAACCTGAATCGATTGGAGCAACCATGCCAGGCGTAACCCGACTTTCGGTCCGCAATATCCGCAAGAGCTTCGGCACGCACGAGGTGCTGCGCGGCATTTCCCTCGATGCGGAGGACGGTGACGTGATTTCGCTGCTCGGCGCCTCCGGCTCCGGCAAATCGACCTTTCTGCGCTGTATCAACCTGCTCGAAACCGCCAGCGACGGTGAGATCTGGGTCGATGGCGAGCACATCGAGATGGTTCACAAGAACGGCAAGACAAGACCGGTCAGCCAGAAGCAGGTCGACCATATCCGCTCCGAACTCGGCATGGTGTTCCAGTCCTTCAATCTCTGGTCCCATATGACGATCCTGCAGAACGTCATCGAGGGGCCGATCCATGTGCTGAAGCGGCCGCGCGCCGAGTGCATCGCCGAGGCCGAAGCGCTGCTCGAAAAGGTCGGCATCGCGGATAAGCGCCATGCCTATCCCGCCCATCTCTCCGGCGGCCAGCAGCAGCGCGCCGCAATCGCCCGCGCTTTGGCGATGAAGCCGAAGGTCATGCTCTTCGACGAGCCGACCTCCGCACTCGATCCGGAACTCGTCGGCGAAGTGCTGCGCGTCATGCGCGCGCTTGCCGAAGAGGGGATGACCATGCTCGTCGTCACCCATGAGATGAGCTTTGCCCGCAACGTCTCGAACCGCGTCGTCTTCATGCGCGAAGGGCTGGTCGAAAGCAGCGGCAAGCCGGACGATATGTTCGGCGGCGGCGCGTCGCCGGCTTTCCGCCAATTCATCGGTCATTTCGGAACAGGCCAATGACGATCATCATCGATAGGGTGCTGACCTGGCGCGATGTCGCGCGGGTCGGGGCAGGGGAGGCGCTTGCGCTGTCGCCAGCCGCCTGGGCGCGGGTCGAGCAGGCAAGCCGCATCGTCGCCAGCATCGTCGAAACCGGCGTGCGTGCCTATGGCGTCAACACCGGCGTCGGAGCGCTCGCCGACACCGTGGTCGACCGCGCCTCGCAGAGCCTGTTGTCGCGCAGCATCGTGCTCAGCCATGCCTGCGGCGTCGGGCCGCTGCTGGCCGGGCGCGAAGTGCGCGCCATCATCGCCGCCCAGATCGCCAATTTCGCCCATGGCCATTCCGGCGTGCGTCGTGAGATCGTCCAGCATCTTACAGCCTTGCTGGAGCACGACTGCATTCCCGACGTGCCGTCGAAAGGCTCGGCCGGTTATCTCACCCACAATGCCCATACCGCGCTCGTCCTGATCGGCGAAGGCAGCGCCACTGTGGCCGGTCGGCGCATGAGCGGCCGCGAGGCGCTGGCGGCGATCGGCCTGCAGCCGCTGGTGCTCGGTGCCAAGGAGGGCCTGAGCCTCGTCAACGGCACGGCCTGCGCCACGGGGCTGACCGCAACGGCGCTTTTTCGTGCCGAACGGCTGCTCGACTGGGCCGATGCCATCGCGGCGCTAACGCTGGAAGCGGCAGGCTGTCAGATCGCCGCCTTCGACGCGGCGGTGCTGGCGCTGCGCCCGTCTGCCGGGATCGAAAAGGTCGGAGCCAGCTTGCGCGCCCGCCTCCAGGGCAGCGGCCTCGTCGCCGCCGCCTTCGGCCGGCGCACCCAGGATGCGCTGAGCCTTCGCTCGGTGCCGCATGCCCATGGTGCTGCTCGCGACGTTTTCGACAATTCCGCCCGCATCGCCGATCAGGAACTTGCCTCGGTCACGGACAATCCGGCGGTGTCAGGCACGCCGGAGCAGCCCGTCGTTTCCTCCGAGGCCCATGCCGTCGCCCCCGCGCTCGGCCAGGCGGCCGACAGTCTCGCCGTTGCGCTGGCGCAGATCGGCGCGATCAGCGAACGGCGCATGGACCGGCTGGTCAATCCGCTGGTCAGCGGCCTGCCGCCGTTTCTGGCGAGCGATGCCGGCAGCCATTCCGGCTTCATGATCGCCCAATATACCGCAGCCGCCCTCAGCAACGACAACCGCCGGCTTGCCGCACCCGCCGCCATGGACGGCGGCCTGACCTCCGGTCTGCAGGAAGATTTCCTCGCCCATCCGACGGCCGCCGCCGGCAAGCTGCTCGCCGTCATCGACAATGCCGAATATATTCTGGCGATCGAGCTGATGGCCGCGGCCCAGGCACATGATTTCCTGGCGGCGACGGCGCCGCGGGCGGCGGGCACGGATCTCCTCTATCAAGCCGTGCGTGAACATGTGTCTCATTATGGCGACGAGCGGCCGCTGAACGGCGATATCGAGGCCGTTCGCAGTCTGATCCGCGAGACAGCGCCGCCGGCTGTCTAGGCGAGTCGTCAGAACGGTTTGCTTGTTGCCGAATCCTGCTTGGCCGGCTCGCTGGCCTCGAGCCGTTTGAGGCACTGGGCGAAGGTTGGATAGAGCTGGTCCACCCGCGAAAGCGGCAGCGTCCAGTCGCCTTCGTCGCCGGCAAAGGTCAATTGCACGTCAGGCGTTCCAGCAAAGGAATTCTTGATGATTTTCTTCAGTCCGCCGCTGCCGTTGCTGCCTTTGGGCCAGAGGCGAAGCGTGTTCTTGTCGAAGAATTCGGCGGCGACCACCTTCGTTGCCGCTCGATCGGTCAGCGTCACCTCGGTCGTGGTGCCGGTGGGAATGTCCCACGTGTTCTTCGAGACCAGCCAGAAGGTTTCGGTGCCGCTCTGGCGGAATTCCATCGTCTTGCCCAGTTCGCTGTCCCACAGCAGCCGGCAGTAGGCAGGGTGCTCGCTGGCAAAGCCGACCGACCATTGCCTTGCGCCGCCCATCCATTCGGTCTCGCCGAAGGCCGAGACCGGCGGCAGGACGGCTGCCATCAGAACCATCGCGGTCAGAATTTTCATCGCCGAAACCTCTCCAGGTCAATCGCTCCAGCGATAGCAAAAGAAGGTTGAGCTTTTGCTACCGAGCCGCCGGGATGGGCGGCGGATGCCATTATGAACACGCCTCAAATGTCGCAAGGTCTTGAATTTGCGGCTCACCTTGCCGATCTGGCGGAGAGCGGCATGATAAGAAGGGAGTTCGAACTCAGGGATGAGCGAGGTTCAACAACGCGGATTTTGGGCGAGACTCGGCGCATATGAACCGCTGACATTGATCACCATGGCATCAATCGCCGGCGGGCTGTTCGTGCTGCAGCGGCTGACGAGCGAGGTACTCGAAGGCGAGACGCTCCGTTTCGACGAGACGATCTTGCTGGCGTTGCGACAGCCGGGTGAGCTTGGCGTGCCGATCGGCCCCGGCTGGCTGACGCATGCCGTCGGCGACATCACCAGTCTCGGTGGCATCACCGTTCTCTCGCTGATGACCGTTCTCGTTACAGTCTATCTCTTGCTTGACCGGCGCTGGCCGATCGCGATCTTCGTCTTTTCCTCGGTGCTGACAGGATGGCTGGCGAGCACGACGCTGAAAATCCTCGTCGCCCGGCCGCGCCCCGATATCGTGCCGCATCTCGTCGAGGTCAGCGATCTCAGTTTTCCCTCGGGCCATGCGATGGTTTCGGCGGTGACCTATCTGACGCTGGGCGCGCTCTTGGCCCGCACGCAGCGTTACCGCTCGACGCGGATCTTCGTCATGGCCGCCGGCGTTTTCCTCGCCGTCATCATCGGCTTGAGCCGGATCTATCTCGGCGTTCACTATCCCACCGACGTCTTCGCCGGATGGTGTGCGGGCGCACTCTGGGCGCTCGGCTGCTGGCTGATCTCGAAGCGCTTCGTCCCGAGCAGAGCCCCGGGCGATGGCCTCGAGAACGGCAATGGCGACGGTGACTAGAACACAGGCTTAGAACGACTGTGGCGCCCGCATGGGGCGCCACAGGGATTTCAGCGCTTAAGTGCGCGGCTTCAGATTTTCCGGGTCGTAGATCGGCTTATAGCCGACGCCGACGACTTCCACCGGATAGGTCTCGGCAAAGTATTCGACATTGAGCTTGCGTCCGACCTGGCAATAGGACCAGGGCAGGTATGCGAGCGCAATGTTCTTGCCGACTGTCGGGCCGTAGGCGATCGAAGTCGTGTAGGAGCGGCGGCCGAGCTCGTCGACCAGGACCTCGCCGGTGGCGGGATCGACAACAGGCAGGTTGCCGAGCGGATAACGCTTGACGCCCGATTTGTCGGTATTCTCGGTCATCACAAGCGTGCAGAGCATGGCCGGCTGGTGTTCGCGCGCCTTGTATTCGAGATGTTTCGCCTTGCCGCGGAAATCGGCTTCCTTGACCTTCGGACGGGCGAGATCGGCTTCGATCAGGTTGTACTGGGTCAGCAGGTCGGCGTTTTGCAGGCGCAGGCTCTTTTCCATGCGGCGCGAGTTCGCATAGGTTTCGACGCCGAAGGCCATCACGCCGGTCGAGCGCAGCGCGTCCCAGACGGCGAGGCCGTCTTCGTACTTCATGTGCAGTTCCCAGCCCTGCTCGCCGACATAGGAGATGCGGAAGGCGGTGACCGTCTTGCCTGATATTTCGATCGGCTTGATGGCTGCGAAGGCGAAGTTTTCCTGATCGAGCCCGGCCGGATCGGTCACGACCTTTTTCAGCGTCTCGCGGGCGTTCGGACCCCAGATGCCGACCGTCACGAATTTTTCCGAGACGTCGGTGATCGTCACGTCAAGGCCGCGATCCTGGGCGACGCGTCTCATATAGTGCAGGTCGCGCGGGCCGGCATCGGCGCCGTTGACGAGACGGCAGCGGTCGGCCATGCGGAAGACGGTGAAGTCGGCGCGGACCATGCCTTCGTCGTCGAGGAAGTGGGTGTAGACGCCCTTGCCGATATTGGCATCGCCGCCGACCTTGGCGGCGCACAGCCATTCCATCAGTTCGACATGGTCAGGTCCCTCGATATCGACCATGTGGAAGTGGCTGAGATTGACGATGCCGCAATCCTCGCTCATCGCCAGATGCTCGGCGTTCGACACGCGCCAGAAATGGCGGTTGTCCCATTCGTTCTCGCGCACCGGCACGCGGTCGCCGTATTTCTCCAGCAGGTGCTCGTTGGCGGCATAGCCGTGCGCACGCTCCCAGCCGCCCAGTTCCATGAAGTAGCCGCCCAGCTCCTTTTCGCGCTCGTAGAAGGGCGAGCGCTTGGCGTTGCGGCCGGATAGATAGGGTTCGCGGGTATGAACGGCCGGGAAATAGATCTTCTGCGCGGCTTCGTAGCAGCGGCCTTCGATGAATTCTTCGGTCAACTGGTGCGGATAGAAGCGGGCGTAGTCGATGCTGTTGTGGTCGATTTCGGTGCGGCCGTCGGTCATCCAGTCGGCGATCAGCTTGCCGTAGCCCGGGCCGTCCTTGACCCAGATGGCAACGCAATACCAGAGGCCGCGCACCTTCTGGCTCTCGCCGCAGGAGGCGCCGCCGGCGGCGGAAACCTGCAGCAGGCCGTTGAAGGAGTGGCCTTCGTTATAGCCGAGTTCGCCGAGGATCGGCGTCAGTTCCATGGCGCGCTCGAGCGGCTCGAGGATCTGTTCCATCTCGAGATCGCGCTGCGACGGCGAAAGGCGGGCTTCGTGTTTTTCGAGAAGCTCGCGCGGATGGCACATGCGCGGATTGTTGGCTTCGTAATAGCCCCACTCGATCTGGCCGCCCTCGGTGGTCGCCGGGTCGCCGGTATCGCGCATATAGGCGGAGTTGCCCTGGTCGCGCAGCAGTGGGAAGCCGATTTCCTTGCCGGTGCCTTCGAACTCGTTATAGGGGCCGAAGAAGGTGAGCGGGTGATCGACCGGCATGACCGGCAGGTCTTCGCCGACCATCTCGGCGATCAGGCGTCCCCAGAGGCCGGCGCAGACGATGACGTGGTCGGCCATGATCGTGCCGCGATGGGTGACGACGCCCTTGATGCGGCCGCCTTCGACGATCAGCGACTTCGCCGGCGTGTTGCCGAACACCTGCAGCTTGCCGGCCTTTTCGGCGGCATCGACCAGCTTGCCGGCGACGGTCTGCGAGCGCGGGATGACGAGGCCGGCATCCGGATCGAAGAGGCCACCCATCACCTGATCTTCCTCGATCAGCGGGAACTTTTCCTTGATCTCGGCAGGGCTGACATAATGGGCGCGGGTGCCGAAGGCGCGGGCCGAGGACAGCTTGCGCTTGATTTCCTCCATCCAGGCATCGTCGCCGGTGCGGGCCACTTCGAGGCCGCCGATGCGGGCGTAATGGCCCATCTTCTCGTAGAAATCGATCGAATATTGCGTCGTCCAGACCGACAGATAGTCGTGGCTCGTAGTGTAACAGAAGTCCGAGGCATGGGCTGTGGAGCCGATATCGGTCGGGATGCCCGACTTGTCGATGCCGACGATATCGTCCCATCCGCGCTCGACGAGATGATGCGCGATGGAGGCGCCGACGATGCCGCCGAGCCCGATGATGACGACCTTTGCCTTTTCCGGAAATGCTGCCACGTGCTGTTCCTTCTACATATCGCACGAACTAAATTGACCCAGCCGCGCTTGGTTTGCGCTTCACGCCTGAGATCCAGGACTCATATCAGCCTTCGTAAGCGTGTCACGTTTACCGAAGCCCGCAGAACCCCCAGCCCTCTTCGCATGTAAGCTGCGATGAGCGCATTATGCCTAAGGCTCATGATCGTCATTGGTCCTACGCCGCCGAGTAACGGCGCAATTGCGCTAGTCCGGATCGCCGCTGAAGCAAAGCGCTTCCTCGTCACGGCGCCGAAATCGCCTTCAGCCGGTCGATGTCCACCAGCACGATATCGTCCGAAACAGGCTCGCGATTGTGCAGGCGGAACCATTCCATCGCTTCGCGCACGCGCTCCCCATGCGGCGATGGATAGGCGCCCAGTCCGAGGACCCATTCACGCACGGTTTCGCGCTCCATTCGCCCGGCCCGGTATCGGTCGCAGACGGTTTTCGCCGAGGCGACGAGATCATTGATGCTTTTCACGGGGCTGCCCCTCAATGCACGGAAGGTTCTTCGTCCTCGAGAAAGGACCGGATGCCGTCGCGCGCCACCACCGCCAGGAATTCGTCGAAAGCCTCCCGGTCGGTCGCAAACGGCTCGTCCCAGCGGATCAGGTCTTCCGACTGGGTGACGACTTCCATCGTCCAGTCTTCGTTGCTGCCGGCGGTTCGAAAAATATCGACGAGCAGGGTGATGCCGTCGTCGGTGAATTCTCCGGCCAGTTCGGAGTGCTCAAGCTTCTGCTTCTTCGTCATTCAGCCGCCAGCGCCGGGAGGGGCGTCGTTTTTGAGATATTCTTCATATTGAACCGTCTCGGTCTCGTTCGTGTCTATAGAAGCCGATGTCGGTTTTGCCAAGCGAACGCCGGCGCCGCCGCCATTTTCCGGAATGAAAAGCACACCAGCCTCTTCCAGGGCGCGCTTGGCATGCCGCAGCGTTCGCTCGTCAGGAAAAAGCCTTCCGGCCTCGAAACCGGCAATCGTCGCCTTGGTTATCTTAGAGGCTTCCGACAGATCCCGCTTGGACCAGGCGATGAGAGCACGCGCGGCACGGCACTGGGCTGCAGAAAGCATGAATATCCACCTGGCATTGAGACTCTGATCTGGCTCTGGCGCAGCACTATGAAGATGTGAGCGCGTCCGAAGAAAGCAAGCCCATGAAATTGCTGCGACCTTTGATGCGTACCCTCATCGGGCGATAGTCAGGGTTGATTGACTACACATCAGCAAAGTCTAATTTAAGGCTCCCTTATCACGCCCGGGAGGTAACGATGCGTGAGCCAGATATGCAGAAACTCGATGCGCTTGTCGGCCGTCTGGTCGGCGATGTCGGCGCCGCCGTGTCAGGGGCCTTGGTCGTGCTTGGCGACAAGGTGGGGCTGTTCAAGGCAATGGCCGACGGGAAGCCGATGAGCGTTGAGCAGATTGCCGCCAAAACCGGGATCAAGGAGCGCTATGTCAGGGAATGGCTGAGCGCCCAGGCGGCTGCGGATTATATCGTTTACGACGAAAAGACCGATCGTTTCAGCATGACGGCGGAACAGGCGATGGTCTTTGCCGAGGAAAACAGCCCGGCCTTCTTCGTCGGCGCCTTCGAAGTGGTGCAATCCATGTGGATGGACGAGCCGAAGATCGCCGACGCCTTCCGCACCGGCAAGGGTCTCGGCTGGCATGAACACAGCACCTGCCTGTTCCGCGGCACCGAGCGGTTCTTCCGCCCGGGCTACAACAGCCATCTCATCAATGAATGGATTCCGGCGCTTGCCGGCATGGACGAAAAGCTCAAGGCCGGCGCCAATGTCGCCGATGTCGGCTGCGGTCACGGCGCCTCGACCATCCTGATGGCGCAGGCCTATCCCGCCTCGCATTTTACCGGCTTCGACTATCACGGCCCGTCGATCGAAAGAGCCAAGGCCGCCGCCAAAGAGGCCGGACTCGCCGATCGCGTCACCTTCGAGCAGGGCAAGGCGGCGGAATTTCCGGGCCGCGATTATGATATGGTCGCGATGTTCGACTGCCTGCACGACATGGGTGATCCGGTTGGTGCCGGCCGGCACGTCAAGGAGACGCTGGCGCCGAACGGCACCTGGCTGATCGTCGAGCCCTTTGCCCATGATCATCTCAAGGACAATCTCAATCCTGTCGGACGCGTCTATTACGGCGCCTCGACGATGATCTGCACGCCGGCATCGCTCTCCCAGGAGGTGGGGCTCGGGCTGGGCGCCCAGGCGGGGGAGATGCGGCTGCGCAAGGTGGCGCTCGACGCCGGCTTCAAGCATTTCCGCCGGGCGACCGAAACGCCGTTCAACATGGTGTTCGAAGTCCGGGCCTGAGAACCCGGCCGCACAGCGGCCGGCGCTATTTCGGCCGACCGATGCTGGCATACATGCCGGTCGTGCGGAATTCGGTGGGATTGGTGCCGTAGATGCGGCGGAAGACCTTCGAGAAATAATTGGCGTCCTCGAAGCCGCACATGATGGCGACCTCCTTGACCGGCAGGAAATCCGCCTTGGTCAGCAGCTTGACGGCGCGCTGCAGCCGCTGCTGCAGCACGAATTCGGCCGGCGGCACGCCTTCGCTTTCGGCGAAGCTGCGGGAGAAATGCGCGCGGCTGAGGCCGACGATGGCGGCGAGTTCGTTGACCGGCAGCGGCTTGTCGAGATTGGTGTTGATATGGTCGATCACCGGCTGCATCGGGCTGAGTTCGGCGGCAAAGGCCGGCGAGTTGAAGACGTCGTCATAGAGCGCCATCGCCGCTTCATAGGCGATCGCCGAGGCCGCACCCGGCGAGGCCGCGCCCTTGACGAGACGCAGGCTGCAATCGGCGAGATGATCGATGGTCGAAGGCTGCAGCTTCAGCACCGGGCCGGCGGTCGACAGCACCAGCTGGTGGATGCGCAGGGTTTCCTCGCCATTCATCGAGATCCAGAAATACTCCCAGCGCTCGCCCTTCTCCAGCCAGTAGCGGTGATTGTGCGGCACGAGCACCAGCAGCGTGTCGCCGCCCTGGAGACGATAATTGCGATTCAAGTAGCGCAGCCGGCCGCTGCCGCTGATCGTGTGCTGCAGCACCGTGAACGGGGTTTGGCCGCGTTTTCGGCCGTCCCAGTCATAGGTCTCGTTCTCCCGCACTTCGTAGCCGGCGCTGGTCGGCATGGCGTGCAGACGCTGGCGTCCGCGGGGCAGCGAAACCGTCCTCATCGACTGTCCGTTGGCGATCAAATCCTGCAGCACAAAATTACCCCTGAAAGCATAATCCTTCTCTGGTCGGCCCGCCGGATTCGGGCATAATCCCGCTCAACAAAACGAGGAGAACGCGGCCGAGACAGCGGCCGGGAGGAAAACAGGCAGCTTTTACGGCTCTTTAAACCACATGCGCCGGCATGCGGCCTGATCCCTCACAACCATATTTTCTCTAGCATTCCATCGGGTCGAGGTGAAGATCATGAGTTTCAAAATCGCTATCATCGGTGCGGGCAGCGTCGGTTTCACCAAGAAGCTGTTCACCGACATATTGTGCGTTCCGGAGTTCCGCGACGTCGAATTCGCGCTGACCGATCTCAGCGAACACAATCTCGAAATGATCAAGGCGATCCTCGACCGCATCGTCGAGTCGAACGGGCTGCCGACCAAGGTGACGGCGACCACCAACCGGCGCCAGGCGCTGGCAGGGGCGCGCTACATCATCAGCTGTGTGCGCGTCGGCGGCCTCGAGGCCTATGCCGACGATATCAGAATTCCGCTGAAATACGGCATCGACCAGTGTGTCGGCGATACGATCTGCGCCGGCGGCATCCTCTACGGCCAGCGCAACATCCCCGTCATCCTCGACTTCTGCAAGGATATCCGCGAGGTCGCCGAGCCGGGTGCGAAGTTCCTGAACTATGCCAATCCGATGGCGATGAACACCTGGGCGGCGATCGAATATGGCAGGGTCGATACGGTCGGCCTCTGCCACGGCGTCCAGCACGGCGCCGAACAGATCGCCGAGGTGCTCGGCGCCAAATCGCTTGGTGAACTCGACTATGTCTGCTCCGGCATCAACCACCAGACCTGGTTCATCGACCTGCGCCTCAACGGCCGCAAGATCGGCAAGGATGAGCTCATCGCCGCCTTCGAGGCGCACCCTGTTTATTCGCAGCAGGAGAAATTGCGCATCGACGTGCTGAAGCGTTTCGGCGTCTATTCGACCGAGAGCAACGGCCATCTTTCCGAATACCTGCCCTGGTACCGCAAGCGGCCGGAGGAAATTACCCGCTGGATCGACATGTCCGACTGGATCCACGGCGAGACCGGCGGCTATCTCCGCTATTCCACCGAAACGCGCAACTGGTTCGAGACGGAATTTCCGCAATTCCTGGAATCCGCCGGCAAGCCGATCGATCCAGCCAAGCGCTCGAACGAACATGCAAGCCATATTCTCGAGGCGCTTGAGACCAACCGGGTCTATCGCGGCCATTTCAATGTCAAGAACAATGGCGTCATCACCAACCTGCCGGCCGATGCGATCATCGAATCGCCCGGCTTCGTCGACCGCTTCGGCATCAACATGGTCTCGGGCGTCACCCTGCCGGAAGCCTGCGCGGCGACCTGCATTGCCTCGATCAACGTCCAGCGCATGTCGGTGCATGCGGCGATCTCCGGCGACATCGACCTTCTGAAGCTCGCCGTGCTGCACGATCCGCTGGTCGGCGCCGTCTCGACGCCCGAGGAGGTCTGGCAGATGGTCGACGAGATGGTCGTTGCCCAGGCGCGCTGGCTGCCGCAATATGCCGATGCCGTGCCGGCCGCCAAGGAGCGGCTGTCGAAATCCAAGGTGCAGACCCGCGACTGGGCGGGTGCAGCACGCCGCAGCGTCCGCTCGATCGAAGAGCTGCGTGCGGAAAAGGCGGCGCTGAAACAGGCCGGCTGATTTTCGTGAAGGATGGGTCGTCATGGGTTTCCGGGAGGGAAATCCATGACATCAACCCGCTTTCACGCCGTTCGAGGAGAAAGGAGCCGGCTGCCCCCGCGCTCCGGAACAAGAGGGAGAAACGATGATGAATTTCCGTAAAGCAGGCATTCTGGCCGGACTGGCGCTCGGCGTTTCGGTCTTGGCGCTGCATGCCCATGCTTCCGAACCCACCGTGCCGCCGGTGCCGCCGGAATTCCCGGCCGAAGGCAAGATCAATTATGTCGCGCGCGACTCCATTCTGGAGTTCAAGGCGCTGCCCGAATATCACGAGCCCGACTGGGTGACGAAGAATTTCGTCTCCGCCGGCAAGCTGCCGCCGGTCAAGGACCGGCTGCCGAAGGAGCCGATGGTCTTCAAGACGGGCAACATGCCAGACGGCGTCGGCGTCTACGGCGATACGATGCGCCACGTCATCGGCGGCCGGCCGGAGGGCTGGAACTACGGCGCCGGCCAGACACAGGGCTGGGGCGGCATCGATATCGGCCTGTCCGAATGCTTGACGCGCACCGCGCCGCTGTTCCAGGTGAAGGCCCAGGACACCGAGCCGCTACCGAACCTCGCCAAGAGCTGGGACTGGTCCGAGGACGGCCATAAGCTGACGATGCACCTGGTCGAAGGCGCCAAATGGTCAGACGGCGCGCCGTTCAACGCCGACGACATCATGTTCTACTGGGACGACGAAGTGATCGATCCGAATGTTTCGCCGCTCGGCGGTGGCGCTTCGCCGGAGGCTTTCGGTGTCGGCACGACGCTGAAGAAGATCGACGATTACACCGTCGAGTGGACCTTCAAGGAGGCCTTCCCGAAACAATATCTCTACACGATGGCCTACCCGAACTTCTGCCCGGGCCCGTCGCATATCCTCAAACCCCAGCATCCGAAATATTCGAAGAACACCTACGACCAGTTCAAGAACGCCTTCCCGCCGGAATACATGAACATGCCTGTGATGGGCGCCTGGGTGCCGGTGGAATATCGCTCCGACGACATCATCGTGCTCCGCCGCAACCCCTATTACTGGAAGGTCGACGAGAAGGGCAATCAGCTGCCTTATCTGAACGAGTTGCACTACAAGCTCTCGACCTGGGCCGACCGCGACGTTCAGGCGGTGGCGGGCTCCGCCGACTTTTCGAACCTCGAGCAGCCGGAAAACTTCGTCGCCTCGCTGAAGCGCGCCGCCGAGAAGACCGCGCCCGCCCGTCTCGCCTTCGGGCCGCGCCTGATCGGCTATAACCTGCGCATGAACTTCTCCGCCAACGGCTGGGGCAACCCGGATGAGCGCGGCCAGGCGATCCGCGAGCTGAACCGCAACGAGGACTTCCGCAAGGCCATCACCATGGCGCTCGACCGCAAGGCGATCGGCGACTCGCTGGTCAAGGGGCCGTTCACGGCGATCTATCCGGGCGGGCTGTCCTCCGGCACCAGCTTCTACGACCGCAACTCCACCGTCTACTATCCCTTCGATCTCAAGGGCGCCAAGGCGGAACTTGCCAAGGCCGGCCTCAAGGACACGGATGGCAACGGCATCGTGAACTTCCCGGCCGGCACGGCCGGCGGCAAGGATGTCGAAATCGTCATGCTCGTCAACAACGACTACACGACCGACAAGAGCCTTGCCGAGGGTGTCGTCGGCCAGATGGAGAAGCTCGGGCTGAAGGTCATCCTCAACGGCCTCGACGGAGCAAAGCGTGACGACGCCCATTATGGCGGCCGTTTCGACTGGCTGATCCAGCGCAACACGACCGAGCTGTCGTCGGTGGTGCAGAATACCGAACAGCTCGCCCCGGTCGGCCCGCGCACCAGCTGGCAGCATCGCGCCGGCAAGGATGATCAGCTCGATCTGATGCCCTTCGAAAAGGAACTGGTCGACGTCGTCAACAAGTTCACGACCAGCCAGAACAATGACGAGCGCGTCGATCTGATGAAGCAGTATCAGAAGATCTCGACCGAGCACGTCAACACGGTCGGACTGACGGAATATCCGGGCGCGCTGATCATCAACAAGCGCTTCTCGAATGTGCCGCAGGGCACGCCGATCTTCATGTTCAACTGGGCCGAAGATTCGGTGATCCGCGAACGCCTGTGGGTGGCCGCCGACAAGCAGGGCAAATACGAGCTGTTCCCCGAGCAGCTGCCCGGCAAGCCCGGCGACAAAGGTCCGACCAACTGATGCATGGCATCAGGGAGTAAAAGCTAAGCGCGTCGCAGGTGATGCGGCGCCCGGGAAAAATTCCCTCCCAGCTGAAGTGAGAGTCAGGCCGCGCGTGGCGCGCGGCCTGATATGACCAACAAGCCGGCCGCGCTGACAAGGAGCGACTGGCGGCAAAGAGAAGCGAACCGTCCGATGTTGCGATTCCTGCTCGTGCGCATAGCCTCCGCGATCCCCGTTCTCTTCATTCTGAGCGTGGTGACCTTCGCGATCATCCAGGCACCGCCCGGTGACTATGCCGATTATATAAGATCGCAGCTGATCAATCAGGGCGGCGCCTCCTACGCCCAGGCCGACGCCCAGGCGCAGGCCTACCGGGTCGAGCACGGCCTCGACAAGCCGATGGTCGTGCAATACGTCAACTGGATCGGCGGCATCGTCACCCGCGGCGATTTCGGCTACAGCATGTTCTACAACAAGCCGGTTGCCGACGTCGTCGGCGAGCGCCTGCCGCGCACCCTGCTTCTGGCCCTCGTCTGCCACATCTTCGCCTCCGTGCTCGGCATCGGCTTCGGCATCTGGGCGGCGACGCGCCAGTACAGCTGGATCGACAGCCTGCTTTCGGGAATTTCCTTCCTCGGCATGACGGTGCCGCGCTTCCTGATGGCGCTGATCATCGTCTATCTCCTGGTCTTCCAGTTCAACGTGACGGAGATCGGCAGCTTCTTCTCGCCGCAATATGGCGGGGCGCCCTGGTCCTGGGCGAAATTCGTCGATCTCGTCAGCCATGTCTGGCCGGTTGTGGCGATCGCCACCTTCGGCGGGCTCGCCTACAATATGCGCGTCATGCGCGGCAATCTGCTCGACACGCTGAACGCTCAATATGTCGAGACCGCCAAGGCCAAGGGGCTTTCCGGCGGCGCTGTGGTGATGCGCCATGCGGTGCCGAACGCGCTGCATCCGCTCGTCATGTATCAGGGCGTCGTGCTGCCCTACATGCTGACCGGCGAGATCGAAACCGCCATCATCTTCGCGCTGCCGACCGTCGGCCCGGCGATCGTCGGCTCGATGGCGATCGGCGACGTTTATGTCACCGCGACCTTCATGATGGTGCTGTCGGCCACGCTGATCGTCGGCAATATCATCGCCGACATGCTGCTCGCTCTGCTCGACCCGCGCGTCCGTCAATTCGGAGGAGCCTGAGATGCTTGCTTTCGACTCGTCCGCCACGCCCCCCACCGAACTTGCGGTCAAGAAGCCGTCGCACGGCAGCGAGAGCTATCTGGCGCTCGTCTGGCGCCGTCTCAGGCGCTCCTGGACCGGCATGGCCGGGCTCATCCTGGTCGGATTGCTGATCCTCATGGCGGTTTTTGCCGATTTCTTCGCGCCGATGGACCCGAAGGCGACCGATGTCGGCTTCGCGCCGCCGCAGGTGATGAGCTTCCACGACAAGGACGGCAATTTCGTCTTCCAGCCGCGCGTCTATGCGCTGTCGGATAGCGAGGAGCTCGACACGGTCACCTTCCAGCCGATCGTCGGCATGGATTACGACAATCCGAGGCTGCTCGGCTTCTTCGTCAAGGGCGCCGAATACAAGCTGTTCGGCCTGATCCCGGCCGACCGCCACTTCTTCGGCTCGACCGACGGCCAGCCGGTGCACTTCCTCGGCACCGACAAGTTCGGCCGCGACGTGCTGTCGCGCGCCATCATCGGCTCGCGCATCTCGCTGATGATTGCGCTGACAGTCGTCTTCATCGTCACCCTGATCGGCACGACGGTCGGCATGGTCTCCGGTTATTTCGGCGGCACCTTCGATATCTGGCTGCAGCGCTTTGTCGAGCTGGTGCTCGCCTTCCCGCAGCTGCCGCTCTATCTGGCGCTGACCTCGCTCATTCCGGTGACGGCGCCGACCAATGTCTTCCTCGCCTTCGTCATCATCGTCATGTCGGCGCTCGGCTGGGCGCAGATGTCGCGCGAGGTGCGCGGCAAGACCTTGGCGCTTGCCCGCATCGATTATGTCAGGGCGGCGATGGCCGTCGGCGCCACCGACAAGCGCATCATCATCCAGCATATCTTCCCGAACGTGATGAGCCACGTCATCGTCGCGGTGACGCTGCACATACCGAGCGTCGTGCTCTTGGAATCCTTTCTCGGTTTCCTCGGTTTTGCCGTCAAGCCGCCGCTGATTTCCTGGGGGCTGATGCTGCAGGATACGGCGACCTATTCGGTCATCGGCTCCTATCCCTGGATTCTCGCTCCCGTCGGCTTCGTGCTCGTCACCGTCTTCGCCTTCAATGCGCTCGGCGATGGACTGCGCGACGCAGTCGACCCCTATTGAGGTGATTGATATGGCGCTTTCCCTGGTCAATACCTTCGCCCCGCCCGTCCGCCACGATCATGACGGCCGCTCGGAGACGCCGATCATCGACGCCCGCAATGTCGCGGTGAATTTCAAGGTCGAGGACGGCATGGTCGAAGCCGTCAAGGACGTCTCCTTCCAGCTCTATCGCGGCGAGACCATCGCCATCGTCGGCGAATCCGGCTCCGGCAAGTCGGTGACCGCGCGCACGGTAATGGGGCTGTTGTCGAAGCGCGCCGTCGTCTCCGGCAATTCGACCGTTTCCTATGACGGCAGCAATATCCTGAAATTCTCCGAGCGGGCTCGCCGCAAGCTCCGCGGCGACCGCATCTCGATGATCTTTCAGGAGCCGATGAGCTCGCTGAACCCGATCTATACGATCGGCAGCCAGATCATCGAGGCGATCCGCGTGCATCGCCGCATGAGCCGCGGGCAAGCGGAAAAGCGGGCGCTGGAACTGCTCGAACACGTGCAGATCCCCGATCCGGCGGCGCGGCTGAAGCAATATCCGCATCAGCTTTCCGGCGGCCAGCGCCAGCGCGTGATGATCGCCATGGCGCTCGCCAACGATCCCGACGTGTTGATCGCCGACGAGCCGACGACGGCGCTCGACGTCACCGTGCAGGCGCAGATCCTCAATCTGATCCGCAACCTGCAGAAGGAACTGGGGATGGCAGTCATCCTCATCACCCACGACCTGACGGTGGTGCGCCAGTTCTCCGACTATGTCTATGTGATGCAGCATGGCGAGGTGCGCGAGCACAATGTCACCGAGGCGCTGTTTGCCAATCCGCAGCATGCCTATACCAAACACCTGCTCGCCTCCGAGCCGCGCGGCCAGGCCAATCCGCTGCCGGAGGGTTCGGATATCATCCTCGACGCCAAGGGCGTGCGCGTCGGCTTCATGCTGCGCCACGGCACTTTCCTGAAACCGGAGATGCGCGAACTCGTCGCCGTCGACAGCCTGAGCCTGACGTTGCGCCGTCACGAGACGCTTGGCCTCGTCGGCGAATCCGGCTCCGGCAAGACCACCTTCGGCCAGGCGATCCTGCGGCTGAACACGCCCCAGGCCGGCGAAATCCATTTCGACCGCCAGCCGATCCACGGGTTGTCCCGGGCCGAGATGCGGCCGCTGCGCGCCCGCATGCAGATCGTCTTCCAGGACCCGTTCTCCTCGCTCAACCCGCGCATGACGGTCGGCCAGATCATCGAGGAAGGCCTCGTCGTCAACCGGCTCGGTGCTAACAGGGCCGAGCGGCAGGACCGGGTGCGCGAGGCGCTGATCTCAGCCGGCATGCCCGGCAATATTCTCTCGCGTTTCCCGCATGAATTTTCCGGCGGCCAGCGCCAGCGTATCGCCATTGCCCGCGCCATCGCGCTGGAGCCGGAATTCATCCTGCTCGACGAGCCGACATCCGCCCTCGACCTCTCCGTCCAGGCGCAGATCATCGAGCTCCTGCGCAAGCTGCAGGACGAGCGGGGCCTCAGCTACCTCTTCATCTCCCACGATCTCAAGGTTGTGAGGGCGCTCTGCCACCGCGTCATCGTCATGCAGCATGGCAAGATCGTCGAGGAAGGTCCCGTCAACGAAGTTCTCACCCATCCCAAGACCGCCTACACCGAACGGCTCGTCAAAGCCGCTTTCGAGGTAGCATGATTGACCGCATGCCGGAGGTTATAATGGCAGCAAATCCCAAAATCACGTTCATCGGAGCAGGCTCCACCGTCTTCATGAAGAACATCATCGGCGACGTTTTGCAGCGTCCGGCGCTCTCGGGCGCAACGATCGCCCTGATGGACCTCAACCCGCAACGATTGGAAGAAAGCGCCATCGTCGTCAACAAGCTGATCTCGACGCTCGGCGTCAAGGCCAGGGCCGAGACCTACTCCGACCAGCGCAAGGCGCTCGCCGGTGCCGATTTCGTCGTCGTCGCCTTCCAGATTGGCGGCTATGAGCCCTGCACCGTCACCGATTTCGAGGTGCCGAAGAAATACGGCCTGCGCCAGACGATTGCCGATACGCTCGGCGTCGGCGGCATCATGCGGGGCTTGCGCACCGTGCCGCATCTCTGGAAGGTCTGCGAGGACATGCTCGCCGTCTGCCCCGAGGCGATTATGCTGCAATATGTCAACCCGATGGCGATCAACACCTGGGCGATATCGGAGAAATATCCTGCTATTCGCCAGGTCGGCCTCTGCCATTCGGTGCAGGGCACGGCGATGGAGCTGGCGCACGACCTCGACATTCCCTACGAGGAAATCCGCTACCGCGCCGCCGGCATCAACCACATGGCCTTTTATCTCAAATTCGAGCATCGCCAGGCCGACGGCTCCTACCGCAATCTCTATCCCGATCTGCTGCGCGCTTATCGCGAGGGCAGGGCGCCGAAGCCCGGGTGGAACCCGCGCTGCCCGAACAAGGTGCGCTACGAGATGCTGACGCGGCTCGGCTATTTCGTCACCGAAAGCTCGGAGCATTTCGCCGAATACACGCCCTATTTCATCAAGGAGGGCCGCGACGACCTGATCGAG
The DNA here is from genome assembly GCF_003985125.1 of Rhizobium phaseoli. GTDB lineage: Bacteria > Pseudomonadota > Alphaproteobacteria > Rhizobiales > Rhizobiaceae > Rhizobium > Rhizobium phaseoli. The sequence goes on along the minus strand of NZ_ML133568.1, from coordinate 196,831 downwards.
AAATTCGGCATCCCGCTCGATGAATATCCGAAGCGCTGCATCGAGCAGATCGAGCGCTGGAAGGGCCAGGCGGAAGCCTATCGCAGCGCCGACAAGATCGAGGTGACGCCGTCGAAGGAATATGCCTCCTCGATCATCAACTCGGTCTGGACCGGCGAACCATCGGTCATCTACGGCAATGTCCGCAACAATGGCTGCATCACCTCGCTGCCGGAAAATTGCGCCGCCGAAGTGCCGTGCCTGGTCGACGCCTCCGGCATCCAGCCGACCTTCATCGGCGACCTGCCGCCGCAGCTGACGGCATTGATGCGCACCAATATCAACGTGCAGGAGCTGACGGTGCAGGCGCTGATGACGGAAAATCGCGAGCACATCTACCACGCCGCGATGATGGACCCGCACACGGCAGCCGAACTCGACCTCGACCAAATCTGGTCGCTGGTCGACGACCTGCTCGCCAGCCACGGCGACTGGCTGCCGGAATGGGCCCGCACATCGAAGAAAGTTCAGGCCGCCTGACCTCTTTCTCCCGGGTTAGGCATCAAGGAGCCCCGCGGTGTGGCAACGACCGCGGGGCTTTTGCAATTTAGAAAGTGAAGGCGAAACTCGGCCGAATCCCGCCTGGCAGATCGAAAATCGGCTGCCTGCCGGGGACGAGCCATTGGCTAAGTTGTTCCCAACCGGTTTTTGCGCCATTCTTCGTACTCTCCACGGGCATCGTCATGCAGCGGATAGTAGCGCTGCAACGACGCGCCTCCCATAAGCTTTTCTCGCGAGAACTCCTCCCAATCGTGATGCTTTTGCGATTCTTCGATGACCTCAGAGGCCATTGCGACCGGAAGTACCACCACCCCGTCATCGTCGGCGACGATGATGTCTCCGGGGATTACAGTGACACCGCCGCAGGCGATCGGAACGTTGACGGCATTGGGGTAGATGCTAGTCTGCACATGATAATTGGGCGTCCAGCCGCGCAGCCATAGAGGGAGGTCCAGCTTCTCGACATTGGGCCGATCGCGCATGCACCCATCGATTACGAAGCCAGCGCCACCTCTGCCTTTGAAATAGGTCGACATCATATCGCCGAAGACGCCGGAGCTCATGTCGGCGCGCGCGTCGACCACGACCACATCGCCCTCCTGCACGTGATAGAGCACATGGCGGTGCAACTGCGTCTCCGGATCTGCATATTCTCCCTCGGTGAAGAGGTCCGGCCGCTGCGGCAGGAATTGAAGCGTCAGGGCCGGCCCGACGATCGACTTCCCGCGGTTCTGCGACACCGGACCGACCATGTGCGGATTGCGGAAGCCCATATGGCCAAGCGTGCCGGAAACCGTGGCGGCGCCGATCTCCTTCAGTGCGTCGATCAGCTCTTTGGGCGGTCGCGTGATGTCGGACGTATGGGTCATTTTTGGCTCCGGAGGATGAGACTACCAGTTTGTGACAGAACCGTCGCGGCGCTTCAGGTGAGGCGCTTCCCAGAAGCGAAAGCTCTCTGCCTTGACCGCCTCTTCGTTGACCTCGACGCCGAGCCCCGGCAGATCGCTGACCGGATAGTCCGGACCGTCGAGCCGTGGCTGCACGGGGAAGAAGTCGGAATTATCGAAACCCAGTTTTGCCTCGGGCGCCCTGGTCTCGAGCCATGCGAAATTCGGCACCGCAGCAGCGAGATGGATGGTCGCGGCCGTGCAGACGGGACCGAGCGGATTGTGCGGCATCAGGTCCACATAGTGCGCCTCGCTCCAGCCAGCGACCTTCATCGCTTCGGTGAGCCCGCCAACATTGCAGACATCGAGCCGGTTGAACTGATGGATGCCACGCTCGATGTAGGGCAGGAATTGCCACTTGCTGGCAAATTCCTCGCCAATGGCGAAGGGGATGTCGGTCATCGTGCGCAGGGATTCGTAGGCCTCCGGCGTTTCGTCGCGTATCGGCTCCTCGAGGAAATCCAGCACGCCACGGCCGAGTTTGTTGCAGAAGCTCGCCGCCTCTGCCACCGACAGCCGATGGTGATAGTCGATGCCGAGGACGACATCGTCGCCGAGCGCCTCGCGCGCCCTGTTCAGCATCCGTGCGGTACCGCCGATCGACTCCCGCGGCTCAAAGGTGTCGTTGCTGCTTTGCCCGATGGGAAAGAAGCGTATCGCTTGCCAACCCTGTGCGCGCAGTTCGCGGGCGCGTTCGATGGCGACATCGCCCTCGGCCTCGTCGCCGGTCGAGGCGAAGGTCGGAATACGGTCCCGCTGCTTGCCGCCGAGGAGGTCGTAGGTCGGTACCCCCAACGCCTTGCCCTTGATGTCGTGAAGGGCAATGTCGATCGCGGAGATCGCCGCCTGCAGAACGCGCCCGCCTTCGAAGTATTGGCTGCGGTAAACCTCCTGCCAGATCCGACCGATCTGCATCGGGTCGCGTCCGATGAGAAACTCGCGATAGTGCTCGATTGCGCCGGCCACGGCCTTCTCGCGGCCGCTCAAGCCGCTCTCGCCCCAACCGAAGATGCCGTTGTCGGTCTCCACCTTGACCAGCATCTGGTTGCGCGTTCCGACCCATACTGGATAGGGCTTGATCGCGGTGATTTTAAGCTTCGTAGTCATTCATGCCTCGTTTCGCATGCATCCCTGATCTCAGTTCGCCTTGAGGGCCATTTCAGTTTCGCCGTCGAACAGATGCATCCGCTCCTGATCGAACTCGAGCCAGATCTGTTCGTCAGGCTCGACGGCGATGGTCGGCGGCACGCTGACATTGACGATGGCGCCGGACAGGAACGCCTGCACGAAGGTGACGTCTCCGGTCGGCTCCACCGTATAGGCCTTGGCAGGGATGCTTCCAGGCATCGCGCTCTTGTGCAGCTTGATCGTCGAGTGACGTGCGCCGAGCACGACTTTCCTGGTTGTTGCCCTCTCGACCTTCCGGGTGTTGGTTGGCGAAAGCTCGAGGCGCCAGCCCTCCGCGCTGGTCAGGACGGTGTTGCCGCCCGCCGTTGATGCCTCCAGCGGAACAAGGCTCATCGCCGGGCTGCCGACGAAGCTGGCGACGAACATGTTCACCGGATGGGCAAAGACCTGCGCCGGTGAATCATATTGCTGCAGGTAGCCGCCGTTCATCACGGCCATCCTGTCGGCCATGGTGACCGCTTCGAGCTGGTCGTGCGTCACGTAGATGATCGTCGCCTTGAGGTCCTGATGGAAACGCTTGATCTCCGACCGCATCTGGACGCGCAGCTTTGCGTCGAGGTTGGAGAGGGGTTCATCCATCAGGAACACCGCCGGATCGCGAACGAGGGCACGGCCCAGCGCCACGCGCTGTTGTTGCCCGCCCGACAGCTCGCGTGGCTTGCGCTCGAGCAGCTGCGTCATGTCGAGCACGCGCGCTGCTTCCCTGACCTTCTTGTCGATCTCGTCCCTTGGCAGTTTGCGCATCTGAAGCGGGAACGCCAGGTTTTTGTAGACGGATTTCTGCGGATAGAGCGCGTAGTTCTGGAACACCATCGCGATGTCCCGGTCCTTGGGGTCGAGGTCGTTGACCACCCGGTCGCCGATGACGATGTCGCCAGATGTGATGGGGATGAGCCCCGCCACAAGGTTGAGCGTGGTTGTCTTGCCGCAGCCCGAAGGGCCGACGAGCGCAACGAATTCGCCGTCGTTGACCGTCAGCGAAACATTGTTGACAGCTTTGAAGCCGCCATAGGTCTTGACCAGATCTTTGAGGACCACATGGGCCACCGGCAACTCCCCTAGTGCTTGACTGCGCCTTCCGTAAGCGCCCGTACGAAGTATCTCTGAAGGACGAGGAACAGGATCACGACGGGCACGCTCATCATGAAGCTGGCCGCCATCAGGCCCGGAAAGTCCGTGGTATTTTCGGAGAAGAAGCGCTGGATGCCGACCGGGAGTGTCAACTGCTCGTTCTTGGAGAGAAAGGTGTAGGCGTAGATGTACTCGTTCCACGCGCCGATGAAGGAATAGATCGCGGTGGCGATGATTCCGGGCGCCGAGAGCGGCATCACGATCAGGAAAAAGGCCTGGAATCGCGTCGCCCCATCGATGCGCGCCGCCTGCTCGAGCTGCACCGGGATGTTGTCGTAAAAGCCCTTGAGGAGCCAGATTGCCAGCGGCAGGCCGAATGTGAGGTAGGTGAGGACGAGCGACCCATGCGTATTCACGAGCCCAATCGCGCGCATCAGAATGAAGAGCGGCACGAGAAAGATCACCGCTGGGAACATGTTGCGAAGCAAGACCGCGAAGAACAGAAAGTTCCGGCCCGGGAAGGTGAAGCGCGAAAACGCGTACGCCGCAGGAACTGCCACGATCACCGAAAGGATGGTCGTGGTGGTGGAGACGAAAAGGCTGTTCCAGAAGAAGCGCAGGAAGTCCCGGCCGACGCTGTTTTGCGGATCGAGCAATTTCTGGTAGCTGGCGAGGGTCGGTTGGTCCGGCCACCATTGCGGCGGGAATTGCATGGCGGCGAAGCCGGACTTGATCGAGGTGATCAGCATCCAGACCATCGGCAATGCGGTGTAAAGCAGCATGAACACAAGGAAGATGCGTCCGCCCCACCGCCAGCCGTCAATGCGCAAGCGCCGACGCGCGTGGCCTCGATGAGCAATTTCTGCAATTGCGCTCATTGGCTCCCATCTTTCTGCTCGTTACCGCTCAGCGCCCGGACGTAAAAATATCCGAGCGACATCAGGATCAGGAACAGCAGCACCGAATAGGCCGATGCCACCCCCCAGCGCTGGCGGCCGAAGGCGAGTTCGTAAATGTGGGTGATCCAGATATGCGATGCGTTCGACGGCCCGCCGCCGGTCATGATCCAGGGAATGATGAAAGAATTGAAGTTGGCCACTGCCAGCAGAAGGATTGTGACCGTCGAGACGTTTCTCAAATGCGGAAAGGTGACGTGCCAGAACCGCTGCCATGCATTGGCGCCGTCGACCTTTGCGGCGCGCAGCAACTGGTCGGGAACCGTCTGCAGGCCAGCCATCATCATGATCATTGCAAACGGAAACTCGCGCCAGATATTGACGACGATCAGGGAGGGCAGCACTGTGCTGACGCTGTCGATGAAATTCGGCGGCCGATCGGCCCATCCCAGGCCGACCAGCACCGCGCCGATTATCCCAAAGTCTGAATGGTAGATCCACTTCCAGATATAGGAGCCGGCGACCGCGCTGATGACCCAGGGAATGATCAGGATGGCCCGCAGAATGCCGCGGCCGACAAAGTCACGATGGAGCGCCAGGGCGCAGGCAAACCCCAGCACAAATGAGATAAAAGTGGACCCCACTGTCCAGATTAGAGTGTTCGAGGTGACCCTCCAGAACACCGGACTTGTGAGGATGGCGACGTAGTTGTCGAGGCCGACGAAGATCTTGTCCCGTATCTGCAGCCCAGGTGGTGTATTAAAGAACGACAGCTCGATCGTGTAGTAGATCGGGTAGGCAATGACGATGAGCATTACGGCGATCGCGGGAAGCACATACGCGTAGTCAGCGCGATGCTCCCAAATCTTTCGCAGCACGCCGGATCGATCGGGTTGCAGTCTTCGGCGAGTCTCGGCCTTGCCAGTCAAGATCGTCACTGTGCCGTGCCCTTATTTTTCGGAACAAACCGGCTGCGCTCGGGGCGCAGCCGGCTAGATCGTCAGGCTTGACTAGAGTCCGCCGTCCATCAGGTCTTTTACCTTCTTGGCTGCGTCGTCCGCTGCTTGGTCTACTGTCATGGCCCCAGTCAGAGCATTCTGCAGCATGTCGGGGACGATGATATTCATGATCTCAGGCGACTGTGGCAGCGCCGGAAACGGGATGCCGTAGGGCAGCATCGAAGTCGTGACATCAAGAAACTTGATGTTATCAAGACGTTCCTTCATCCATTTGGTCTTGAAACCGTTCAGGTTTCCCGGGTTCGAGCCGGCATAGGCCATCTTCAGCGACCATTCGGGGCTCGTCCACATGCAGATGATGGCCTTTGCCGCCGGCTCGTCTACCTTGCCGCCCTCGACATATTCGGGCTTCAGTATGTGAATGTTGGAGCCGCCAAACACGACGGCACGCTTGCCGTCGGGGCCAGTCGGAATGAGGCCGTAGCGCATATTGTCGATCACGGTCTGCGCTTTTTCCTTGTCGCTGCCTGTCGTCTTCTTCTGCAGGTCGAGCATGACGTTGTAGTCGGACGGGTGCGAGATCATCATGCCGAGCTGGCCAGCGAGGAAGAGGGGCTGGTTGTCGGCCTGCTGGTTGGTGAGCGCCGAGACCGGAACAGACTTGTCGCGAACATACATATCGTAGGAGGCTTGCAATGCCGCCTTGCTCTGCGGGCTATTGAGCTGGACCTCCTTATAGGTCGGGTTTGCGGTCGCTTCGTCGAAGACGCCGCCGCCATAGGCCCACAACTGCGGCATGAAGCGGTAGGGCGTGTTGCCGGCATTCTTGCGAGCCACGAGGCCGTAACCGGCAATGCCGAGTTTATCGTGGATCTGCTTGGAATATTTGACGACGTCATCCCAGGTCGCCGGAGCCTTGTCCGGATCGAGGCCTGCACGCTTGAAGATGTCGGCGTTCCAGATGAACGCCATCGTCTCGTTGTTGGTTGGAATGCCGTAGGTCACCCCCTCCCAAGTCACCGCCTTCATGGCGCCCGGCCAGAAGTCCTCGGTCGAATAACCGACATCCTCGGGTTTGAGCGGCTGCAAATAGCCTTTGGCGGCGAACTCGGTGCCGCCCAGGATTTGCAGGCGGACAGCCATGGGCGCCGCATTGCCAAGAAGCGCGGTCCGGAACTTGTCGAGCAGGTCGTTATAGGTGAGGGCTTGTTCCTCAAGCTGGATGTTTGGGTAGGTTTTGCGGAAGCTCTCGAAGAAGTCCTTGTAATACTGGCGCAGCAGGTCGGGGTCGCCCTCGAACACGCCCTGATACCAGAATGTCAGCCGCCCCTTGTAGTCGAGCGGGGTGACCTTACCGCAATCGGCCGCCGTGTCGAACTCCTGCGTGCCGGCGATGGAGCGCACATATTGCGGTGACCACTGGCTCAAGTCGACCGGCGCACTGAGCGCAGGCACGGACATCAACGATACCATAAAAGCAGTGGATACAGTGCCGCGTACCACGACGCCGCCGAGCGAAAGACTCGTCATAGGTATTCTCCCAGGTTTCTCCCAAGCCGCCCTCAATCGAGGCGGTCTTGCTCCCAGGTCGTGGGATTCTCCCACTTAATGTATCCCTTCGACCTTATCATACGTTTTCACGTCGAAGATTGTCTGTCAACTGAGGAAATCGTACATTGTTTTGGAGAGATTTGCATGATATCCCCAGAATATGTGTATGGATTGGGGAAAGTCTTGGCTGAAGCAAGCGAATTTAAAGCGCAGCCCCCCGAGGGGATCGACGCCACCGGGGCCTCGAGCGAGGGCGCGTCTGTTTACCAACTGATCAGGGACGACATCATCGAAGGGCGGCTCGCGGCCAACGAGCGGCTCGTCATCACCGATCTCGCCCGGCGCCACGGCACGTCAACCAACCCCGTGCGTGAGGCTCTGCAACTGTTGCGCGGCGAGGGCTTTGTCACCTTCGTTCCCAACCGCGGAGCGCGCGTCCGGCCGATCGATCAGGACTTTGTTCGGGATATCTACGAGATCGGCGTTTTGATCGAGCCCTCACTGACGCGCTGGTTCGTGAACATGGCCACCGTCGAGGACATTGCTGAACTCGAACGTATCCAGGGGCTGATTGAAGAGAACGACTTCGCCGACACGTTCAGGCATAGCGAACTGGACACGGCCTTCCACACCGTAATGTACCAAAGGCACTACAACCGCCATGCCGCCGAGCTTTGGTGGAAACATCGCGAAGTGCTTCGAGCCGTGAGCCGGCGTTTCAACTTCACGCTCGCCCGGCGTGCCGCGATCCTTAGCGAGCATCGCGAGCTCATCGCGCATGTCAAAGCCGGGAATGCTGACGAAGCTGGCGACCTCATCGCGCGCCATGTCGAGGGTTCCGGCCGGCACATCCTAGAACACATGCGTGCGCGTAATGCCGCCCGCGCAGGGTAGAACACCGGCCCTGAAATATCGTTTATCCGACACTTCAGATAAGGGCAGTTGAGATGAAAATCACTAGCGTTCGGCCGTGGCTAATCAAGTCCGGTGCTTCTTATTGGGGAGAGTTCCTGTTCGTCGAAGTGACGACCGACGAAGGGCTGAGTGGCTGGGGTGAGATCACAACCACGACAAGGCTTGCCAATCGCGCTCTCTGCACAATCCTGCGCCAGATCGGCGCCGCTTTGACAGGCGAGGACCCGGCTCGAATCGAGTATCTGTGGCACAAGATATTCCGCAGCTTCACCTATATGGGCAGTCGCGGCGCCGCAGTCGAATGCGTCAGCGCCGTTGACATAGCCCTGTGGGACATTCGAGGCAAAGTCCTTGGCAAGCCGATTTACGAGCTCTTGGGTGGGCCCATACGCGATGAAATTTCACTCTACACCCATCCCAACCAGGCCAAATTTACCAGCAGTGAGGCTGTGGTCCGCGAAATACGAGACATAGTCGATTCAGGTCACACTGCGCTCAAGTTCGATCCGTTCCCTCACCAGGGACGCGCAGCCGATGGACTGCCGCGCGAACAGCGAGACGGCTACCTCGATGGCAGCATGACCCGCAAGGACGAGCGCGAAGCTGCCGAACTCACGGCTCTGATCCGCGAAACAGCGGGTTCTGATGTCGACATCCTCATTGATGCGCATGGCCGGTTCGACGTCCCGACCGCCATTCGCCTGTGTCGCAGCCTTGAGGAAGCTGGTCAGATCGACTGGTTCGAGGAGCCCTGTCCACCGGAGAGCCTAAATGCTCTGAGACAAGTCCGCGAGAAGGTCAACGCACCGATCTCGTGGGGTGAGCGCGGCCACACCAAGTGGGATTTCGTGCCGGTGCTCGAAAACAGGCTCGCCGACTACATCATGCCCGATGTCACCTGGACCGGCGGCATTACCGAACTCAAGAAGATTTCTGCCCTCTGTGAAGCCTACTATATTCCGGTCTCGCCGCATGACGCCGCAGGCCCGATCAACGTGGTTGCGGGTGCGCAGGTGATGATGACCGTTCCCAATTTCTACAAACTCGAAACGTCGGAATGGAACCTCGGCAAATACGATCACCTCATCGACAGACCACTCGATGTTTCGAACGGCAGCCTCAAGCTGACAGCAAAGCCTGGTCTCGGCGTTGAGATGAACCGCGAATACCTTCAAGACCATGAGATAGAACTCGACTAGCCAACACCGCTCGGCCGCCCCAGCGTGCACGGTGACGGGCTCCCACCAGAACGAGGAAAAGTCATGCCAGAGGCATATTCAGCCGACGAGGCTCTCAATCGGGTGAACACGCATTCCAAACCGTCAGACCTTCGCATCACCGACATGCGGGTAGCCGAAATTACCGGAGCGCCGTTCGCCTCGGTGCTGCTCAAGATTTACACGAACCAGGGCATCGTCGGGCTGGGCGAGGTGCGCGACGGCGCCAGTGCCACCTACGCGCTGATGCTGAAGAGCCGATTGCTTGGCGAAAGTCCTTGCGACATCGACCGCCTCTTTCGCCGGATCAAGCAGTTCGGTGGCCACGGCCGGCAAGGTGGCGGCGTATCGGCGGTTGAAATCGCCTTGTGGGATCTTGCCGGAAAAGCTTATGGCGTCCCCATCTACCAGATGCTTGGCGGCCGTTTTCGGGAGAAAGTGCGCGTCTATTGCGATACCGATGCCGCTGTGGCGAGCGGTACCGCAACGGGAAGGCGCCTCAAGCAGCGCATGGAGCTCGGCTTCACCTTCCTCAAGATGGATCTGGGTCTGATGCAGATCGCTGATGTCCCAGGTGCGGTCGTCTTTCCTGCCGGTTCACTAGAAGGGTATCGAAACAGTCCCGTTCGAGGGCCGCTGAAGACCATAGAAGAGCGGCGTATCCGCAACGCTTCGTACGATCTGCATAACGTCCCGCACCCGTTCACGGGCCTGCACTTTTCGGACAAGGGCCTCGATCTGCTCGAGCAATACATCGCCGAGGTCCGTGGGGTCATCGGCATGGATGTGCCGCTGGCGATCGACCATATCGGCCATATCTCGATGCAGAACGGCATTCGCCTTGCCAGGCGCATCGAAAAATATGTGCCGGCCTGGCTCGAGGATGTGATCCCGTGGCAGTATACCGAGCAGTACCGACAACTGCAGGACTCCACCACGGTGCCGATCTGCACCGGCGAGGACATATACCTCAAGGAGGGCTTCGAGCCTTTGCTCAAGAGCGGCGGCGTCTCCGTCATCCACCCGGACCTGCTCACCAGTGGGGGCATCCTCGAGACCAAGAAGATCGGCGATATGGCGCAGGACCATGGTGTCGCCATGGCCATCCACATGGCGGAAAGCCCGATCGCCGCAATGGCCGCCGCACATGTCGCGACGGCGACCGAAAATTTCATGGCGCTCGAATACCACTCCGCCGATGTCGACTGGTGGGACGATATCGTTACCGGCCTTCCCAAGCCGCTGGTCAAGGACGGCTTCATCACTGTCCCGGACAAGCCGGGCTTGGGAATTGACGACGTCGTCGATGAGGTGATTTCGCAGCATCTGCAGCCGGGTGTCACCGGTATTTGGCAGCCGACGGATCACTGGGACGACGAATACTCCTGGGATCGCACCTGGAGCTGAGGCGAAAAGGGCCGAAGATGAAGATCACCGATCTGCGCTGCGCCGTTATCGGCAAACATCCGATCATTCGCATCGTCACGGACGAGGGCCTCTATGGCTTGGGCGAAGTCGAATTCACCAAGGCCTATCTCAAGCCCTGGGTTCTGCATTTCCGCGAGGCGCTAGTCGGCGAGGACCCGACCGACGTCGAACGAGTGATGCTGAAGATCCGCCAACGCGGCTCTTTCAAGCCGTATGGCGCGGCGGTGAGCGCGATCGAGCATGCGCTGTGGGATATTGCCGGCAAGGCCGCCGGCGTGCCGGCCTATAAACTGCTCGGCGGCAAGGTGCGGGACAAGGTGCGCGTCTACAACGGCTCGATCCGCCAGATACGCACGGGCGAGCGGCCGGAGGATTACGCCGCTGATGTCAAATGGATGATGGAGCAGCCGCAGAACTTCTTCATGATCAAGCAAGGAATCTCGTTCCACTCCAACATGAAGGATGCCGTCGAGGGTTTCCACTACGGCGTGACGCAGAAGAAGGCCGGCTATCACGGCGCCATGGATCAGGGCGTGATCAGCGAGCGCGGTTTCAATCACATGCTCGACTGCGTGGCCGCGATGAAGGAAGTGCTGGGCGACAAGGTCGGCCTGGCGCTCGACTGCGGCCCGGGCTGGATGCTGCCGGATGCGATCAGGTTCGCCCGCGCGGTGGAAAAGTACAATCTGATGTGGCTCGAGGACATGCTGACGGGCGATTACGTGCCCTGGGTCAATCCGCAGGCCTATCGGGAACTGACAACCTCCACCTCGACGCCAATCCACACGGGTGAGCAGATCTATCTACGGCACAATTTCAAGGAACTGATCGAGACGCAGGCGGTCCGCGTCATCGGCCCCGATCCGGCCGATGTTGGCGGCATCGCGGAGCTTAAATGGATCGCCGAGCACGCCTACATGCACTCGATCCTGATGGCGCCGCATGGCGTCGCTAACGGCGTGCTGGGCCTCGGCGCCTTGATCAATGTCTGCGCCACCTTGCCGGCAAATTACATCGCCTTCGAATATCCGACCGCCTCCGACCCCTGGTGGGAGGATCTCATAATCGGCTTGCCGCCGCAGATCGTGAAGGACAGCATGGTGGACCTGCTGGAGGCGCCGGGGCTGGGCCTCGACATCGACGCGGAAGGGGCAAGGAAGTATCTCAGGGAAGAGGATGCGGGCTTTTTCGACTGACCTCCGTCCATCCGCCGTGCCTAAGTTGTCGGGCGCCAGGAAACGGGGGCTTGTTGAAGTGAGTGGAGGCAGCGTGCGACACAAACGTCGTCCATTTGTAACGTGACGTTGATGCGGACGTGGGCACAACCTCTGTCAAGGATTTCGACCGCATGTTGCGACAATGTTCGAGCAGGCGTCGTCGGCGCTAGGCAGCAACGATTGGGTCGCGAGCCCTTAAATCCCGGACCCGTCAAGCTGCTCGTCGTCATCGCCTTCCCAGGGCGACGGCATCGAGGTGCGATTGGCTGAGGGCATCGGCATCCAACACTTCAATTCCGGCTCGGCATATTCGATGATGTGCCCGGGCGAGGAATCCGAGGCGCGCCAGCCTTCTCCCGCGAATTGATCGCCATGCGACCAATAGGCGAGATCAACTTCCGCCGGCCCCTGTTCGGACGCCCTGATCGTCACCAGGATCCGGCTGCCGTCTCTCGGTGCACTTGCCATCTGGCGCCAGCGATCTGGGTCATCCATCGTGTTTCCTCCTGCCTTGCTGCTGGGGACAAGTGTTGCTTCGTCATCGAGAGCGGTCAACCCAAACTTTTGGGGAGCCACGGTCACGCGGAGAAACTAAAACGTCGTGAAACCGAACACCTCTGGCGCCTTGCAGCGGTTCAGGGCATCCTATGATGGCTGAAAAGTGTGTTTATGGCAGTTGGAGGAATGCCGATGCGTTGCTTTACCGTGCTTGGACCCTCGCAGACCGGAAAATCGACAGTCGTGGAAAAGCTCGGCTCGCTGGAGGGGACGCCGAGAAAATCCAGCTCCCCTTATGGATTGAACCTCACAGAATTCACCTTCGGAAACGAGGCGTGGTGTGCCCTGGATGCGCCAGGGCCCAACGAAGCGTTGGCGCATGCGCAGCACGCGCTTCTTGCCAGCGACGCCTGCATATTGTGCGTTTCACCGGCCCCCGAGGAGGCTGTGCTCGCCGCGCCCTATCTCAGGATCATCGAAGCCTCGGGGACGCCTTGCATCCTCTTCGTCAACCGGATGGACGAACCGCGAGGGCGGTTGAGGGACGTGATCGCCGCGCTTCAAGACTACGCCAGCCACACCCTTTTGCTTCGCCAGATCCCGATCCGCGAGGGGGACAGGATCATCGGCAGTTGCGATCTGATTTCGGAACGGGCGTGGCGCTACCGGGAAGGCCAGCCTTCGGCGCTGATCGCAATTCCCGAAAGCACTGCCGAACGCGAGCACGAAGCGCGCACCGAGCTCCTGGAACACCTGTCCGAATTCGATGACTGGCTTCTCGAGGAACTGATCGAGGACCGCGAGCCATCCAGCGACGCGCTCTATGCCATTTCCTCGCGGGTTCTCAGGGAAAACAGAATTATCCCGGTCCTGATCGGTGCTGCAAGTCACGGCAACGGCATGATGAGGCTGATGAAGGCGCTGCGCCACGAGGCGCCGCCGGTCGGGATTCTCAGGCAGCGTCTCGCGCAGGCGGGCACCGTCGATGAAGGCAAGCTGGCGGCCGTGAGCTTCCATGCCTATCATCGCCAGAATGTCGGCAAGACGGTGCTCGTGCGCGCCCTTGGCGAGGGACTGCGGCAAGGCGCATCACTCGGCGGCTCCAGTCTCGGCGCCGTCCAAAGTCTCGCAAACGGGCGGTCCAATTCGCCGGTTCTGCCGGCACCGGGGGATGTCTTCGCGACGGTCAAGTCCGACCACCTGCCCGTCCCTTCGCTGTTGACCTCCGGCGCGGTTGTCGCCCCGCCCGAGTGGACGGAACCACCGACGCCGATGCTTGAAAGGATCCTGGTTCCGGCCAGCGAGCGTGATGAAAACAAACTTTCCGAAACACTGGCGAAACTGTCCGAGACGGATCGCGGCCTGAAAGTCTTGCAGGAGGAAGGCACGGGCGCTCAGCTCGTCCGCGCCCAGGGGCCGGTGCATCTGCGTGATCTCTGCCGAACGCTGGCGGAAGTCTTTCACATCTCCGTGACCGACCGAACGCCCAGCCCAACCTACCGCGAGACGATCGCCAAACCATCGGAGGTTCATTACCGCCATCGCAAACAGACCGGCGGTGCCGGGCAATTCGCGGATGTGAAGTTGAGCATTCATCCCAACGAGCGCGGCCAGGGCTTTACCTTCGGCGAAACTGTCAAGGGCGGCGCCGTTCCGCGCAATTACTTCCCCGCCGTCGAAGCGGGTGCGCGCGAAGCGATGGAGAAAGGCCCGCTGGGCTTCGAAGTCATCGATGTCGGCGTAACGCTGCTGGATGGTCAGCACCATACTGTCGACAGTTCGGAACACGCCTTCCGGACTGCGTCGAAAATGGGGGTGCGACAGGCGTTTTCCGAAGGATCGACCGTCTTGATGCAGCCGATATTCCGCACGGAGTTCCACATCCCGTCGGCCTATTCCGGCAGCCTTGTCCAGATCGTCGCCGCTCTCAACGGCCAGGTTCTCGGCTTCGACCGTGATGAAGCCGCCAAGGGATGGGACATCTTCCGGGCGCTCGTTCCGGGCGGCGCACTTGAAGATCTGGCGCGGTCGCTGCGCTCGGCGACGCAGGGCATTGGTTATTTTTCCAAGACCTTCGATCACTTCGAGGAGCTATACGGCAAGGAAGCGGACGCCATTGTGAAGGCAAGGGAGAAATCGGGCACCGCACACTGAAACGCTCGCGCCACTTCATGCTCGTTCAAAGAGCCGGGCTCACGCCCGCCCTTACGCGGCCATCGCTTTGATACAGCATTTAGCTTCGCGCATTGTCGGGCGTGTGAAGGGAAGCCCCCGCCTTTTCGGCCGCTGCCCGCAGACGCTTGTCTCTCGTCCATAAGGCCGCTCGCCGATCGAGTAGAACTGAAGCCATCAAATGGGCATCGGTGTAGCCGATGCCCATGCTGAAAATGGCGTGGCGATCGATCATCATCATGACTTCGTCGTGCGTCGCGACGAACGCTTGGCGCTGGGCCGCCAGGAAAGCTATCACGTTACTGCGATCCCGAAGGCTGCCAAGTGCGAGCTCTCCGATCACGGCTGGGTGGCATAAGAGACCATCGTCTTCGATAATCCTGCGCAGCTCTGAATCGGCATGCCGGAAATGATCGATCCAGATGGAAGTGTCGGCAAGTATCACTTGGCGGCTGCGCTCCGGCGGCGTGGGGCTGCCTCCGCATCCGGCATAGTTCCGCCCAGCGCGATGAGGCGTTTTCCCGACTCCACACGAACAAGCGTCTCCAACGCCTGGCGGACCAGACTGGCGGTTTCTTTCGTGCCGGTTAGGGACCTGGCCCTTTCCAGGAGGGTGTCGTCGAGATTGATGGTTGATCGCATGGTCGGGCTCCCGATTCTGGTGTTGAAAATAGCACCATTTGGTGATGAAATCTACGCTCGGCATTCACGTCTGAGACGTCCGCGGCTTGGCCCAATCAACCGCGCTTTGCGATCATTCATCCAGAATTGCATAGAGCGGGCGAGAACGAATGCTTCGGGCCGCCCGGAACACACGGCAATCGGTTCCAATATGCTGCATTGCCGCCGTCCATCATTCCGAACAGTTTCGCGGCTTCCGAAACCATTCATTGCCACCTGCTTGCCAAAGAACCATAATTGCGCCACCTAAATCGCCCATCGACAAAGCACGCATAAGAATTG
The DNA here is from genome assembly GCF_003985125.1 of Rhizobium phaseoli. Classification (GTDB taxonomy): domain Bacteria; phylum Pseudomonadota; class Alphaproteobacteria; order Rhizobiales; family Rhizobiaceae; genus Rhizobium; species Rhizobium phaseoli. The sequence goes on along the minus strand of NZ_ML133568.1, from coordinate 181,269 downwards.
GATCCACGCTGCATGCGCATAGCCTACGTTTTTCTTGGTGCATTTCTTGCAATTGCGCCGTCCGCATATGCTGAAGTTGCACCGCCGCCTGTCTTGAAGCCGCTGGACCGGCAGGCGGATGCGGCTTTGTTGAGCGCGCAGTTTCTGTCGCGCTACAGCTACAAGCCGGTGGCGCTCGATGATGCCTTGTCGGCGCGGGTGATGGACGGGTTCATCAAGTCGCTGGATCCGGATCGCATGCTTTTCCTGCAGGCCGATATCGACAAGTTCATGGCGGACCGCAGCGCGATCGACGACGCGATCGAGCGGAAGGATCTGAAGATCCCGTTTGCGATCTTCAATGCTTATGAACAGCGCGTTGCCGACCGCATGAGCTATGCGCGCAGCCTGCTCAAGCAGGGTTTCGATTTCAGCGTGAAGGAAGATTATGCGGTGCTGCGCGAAAAAGCGCCCTGGCCGCAGTCGGAAGCCGAGAGCAACGAGCTTTGGCGCAAGCGCGTCAAGAGCGACTGGCTGCGGCTGAAGCTCGGCGGCAAGACCGATGCGGCCATTCGCGAAACGCTCGACAAGCGTTATGAAAACACGCTCGAGCGCGCTTACAAGTTCAAGAGCGACGATGTCTTTCAGTCGTTCATGGATGCCTATTCGAACGCGGTCGATCCGCACACGGATTATTTCGGCGCGGCCGCTTCGGCCGATTTCAATGTCTCGATGAAGCTGTCGCTGTTCGGCATCGGCGCGGTGCTGCAGGAGCGCGACGATTACACGACGATCCGTGAGCTCGTGCCCGGCGGGCCGGCGCAGCTCTCCGGCAAGCTTGCCGTCGGCGACCGCATCACCGGCGTCGGCCAGGGCAAGGACGGGCCGATCAAGGAAGTGGTGGGCACGCGCCTCGATGAAGTCGTGCAGATGATCCGCGGCAAGAAGGGCTCCGTCGTGCGCCTGGATATACTGCCGGCCGATGCCGGCGCCGATGCCACGCATCGCGTCGTCAGCCTGGTGCGCGACAAGATCAGCCTCGACAAGCAGGCGGCCAAGAAGACGGTACTCTCGGTCAAGGCGGGCGACGCCACCCGCAAGATCGGTATCATCACCCTGCCGGTTTTCTATGAGGATTTCGAAGCCAAGAACAAGGGCGATAAGGATTACAAGAGCGCCAGCCGCGACGTTGCCAAGCTGCTCGATGAACTGAGCCAGGAGAATGTCGACGGCGTTCTCATCGATCTGCGCAACAATGGCGGCGGCTCGCTCGACGAGGCGATCGATCTCACCGGCCTCTTCATCGGCAAGGGGCCGGTCGTTCAGCAGCGCGCGAGCAACGGCAAGATCGCGGTGAAGAGCGCCGATCTTGCAGCGCCCGCCTGGACCGGCCCGATGGGCGTCTTGATCAATCGCGGTTCGGCCTCGGCATCGGAGATTTTTGCCGCGGCGATCCAGGATTACGGGCGCGGCGCCATCATCGGCGAAGGCAGCTTCGGCAAGGGCACGGTGCAGACGGTCGTCGATCTCGATGAGGTGGTTCACAACAGCAAACCGGAGCTCGGCGAGCTGAAGGTGACGATTTCGCAGTTCTTCCGGGTCAATGGCGGTACGACGCAGCTGCGCGGCGTCACCCCGGATATCAGCCTGCCAGGCTTGTCCGACCCGACGAGCTTCGGCGAGACGAGTTATGACAATGCCCTGCCTTGGGCAGAGATCAAGCCGGCGAAATATACGCCGGAAGGCGACGTCACGGCCTTGCTGCCGGCCCTGCAAAGCCGTCATGACGCGCGGGTCAAGAGCGATCCGGATTTCCAGCGTCTGATCGAAGACATTGCCGAGCTGAAGGCGCAGCGCGAAAAAGGCGTCGTGTCGCTGAATGAAGCCGAACGCCGCAAGGAAGCGGCGGCCCGCGAGAAGCGGTTCAAGGACCGGGCCGAGGCGAGCGACGGCGAGGATCCGACCGGGGATGACGGCCTGCAGTCGGACGAGCGCAGCCTGAGCGCCGATATCGCCATGGAAAACGCCCGCAAGAAGGCCAAGGACGTCCTGCTCGACGAGGCGGCCGCCATCGTTGCCGACCAGGCGGATTTGCAGCAGGGCGGCGTCAAGGCAGCGACGACACAAACGGGAAAGCCTGACGGGAAATAGGCATAGCGACTGGGCAGGAAATAGCAGACCAACCGCGTAACGACGCCATCTCTACAGCGCTTGTAGAGGTGAGCATCGTTACGCTATGTGTCTGCTTCAGACAAGAGTTTCCCATGCCCTCCTCGCCCAGGAACAAAAGTCCGGAAGTGCTGCTCGAGCGAACCATATTCAAGGTCAGCCCCGAGATCTATGCCGAATACCTTGCCCGCCTCGACGTGCCAGCACAGCCCAATGACCGCCTGAAACGGACCATGTCGACCAAAGCGCCGTGGGGTGAGCCTACACCGCCGGGCTGAAATCCGCCGCCAGCACCGCGACGTCCCTTCTGACGTTCGAAATCGCTAATGAAAAATCTGGTCAAAGAAACATGACCGCTTCCTCCGTGTCGACACCTTCGAGACCATTGCCGGTATTCCACCTAATCCTGCTCTGCGGCTGGTGCTCCTTGATGGCAGGGATTTTTCTATGGTCAGTCCACCCGACCGCCTACTACAGTTGGGACCTCACGGCTGTCCTTATATGTCTGTTGTGGTTTTCGGGTCCGCTTATGGCTTTTGCCATTTCGGCCGGTGCACTTATTCTGGATCAACCGGCTTCTCGCTTAATGAGGCGAGCCGTCGCTGTGCACTTCGGGATGAGTCTGGTTGTTGCTCCAATGGTATGGGTGACGGATCAGTTTAGTCCCGCCATCTGGTTGTTTGTATTGCTGGCTGGCCTAGTCGATCTGCCGATCCTTGCGCTCGCGCTAGGCAGGATCGATAGCCCGAGGGCGGTCAAACTGCTTCACATGGTGGTGGTGTCGTCAGTTGCTGGACCTATTGCAGGCCTATTTCTTTGGTCTGCCCTCAACATCACGATTGTGGAGTGGCGTGCACTCGCGGTCGCCGGTTCACATCCCTATTGCGTGCAGGTGCCCAAGGATTATCTCGGGCGGTACAAGGCAGTAAGCCGGTGGGCTGACTTGGCGGGTTTGAGGATGCACACACCGTTTACGAACGGCGGTGGTTCCACCAACTACCAGTTCGCGTTTCATGCAGTGCTCGTGGTCAGGAAGGGTGGTTGGGACCAGTTCTACAACTGGTCCTACTTCGCCCAGAGCTTCGTCCCCGTTTCCGAGCGTGCGATAAACGGACTCGCTCTTAGCGCTGATTGTGAGCCAATCGTTGCTTTTTTCGACGAGCTTAACCGTTAGTGGTTGAGGTGAAGCCGGCGGCGGCGCGGTGTTTGTTGACGTTTCCGTAATCACGGGAGGCGCCTTTGCTTGCCGCAGCCGGCCCTTTCCTCATAGGATTTCTGCGCCATGTCATGCCAGGACAACCAGACAGGGTACGGGATGGACGCACACGTCGAACAGCTTCTCAATCTTTCTGCACAGACCGAAACGCTGATTGCGGTTTATGATGGGGATGACCGGCTGCAATATGCCAACAGCGCCTTTCGTTCGGCCTATTTCATCGAGCCCGATGAGACGCCGCTCTGGCCGGATCTCATGCGGCGCAATTTCGAGCTCGGCCGCGGCACCGTCCTGCGGACCGATGATTTCGAGGCGTGGCTGCGCTCGACCCAGTCGCGTCGCGGCAAGATCGGCTATCGCGCCTTCGAGACCGATCTGTGCGACGGCCGCTGGCTGTGGATGACCGAGGCGGTGCAGCAGAATGGTTGGATGTTGTGCATTGCCAGCGACATCACCCGGTTGAGAGCGCAGGGCAGAACGGTCCGCCAGGATCGCGATCAGGCGATCAAGGCGTCCTATACAGACGAACTCACTGGCGTCGCCAACCGCCGCTTCGTCATGGCCCGCGTCGACGACATGCTGGCCGCCGCCCGGACTGGCGGCAGCGGCTGCCTTGCCGTCTTCGACATCGACAAGTTCAAGCAGATCAACGATCGGTTCGGCCACCACGCCGGCGATCTGGTGCTGCGTGATTTCGCCCATCGCATTCATCAGAATGTGCGCCGCAACGATTGTTTCGGCCGGGTCGGCGGCGAGGAATTCCTGCTCGTCATGCCGTCGACGAGCCCGGAAGACGCCCTAGCCATGGTCGAGCGCATGCTGACGGTGATCCGCTTTTCCCGGCCGCTCGCCGACTCGCCCGACTTCAGCTACACCTGCTCCGCCGGCATCGCCGCCAGTCTGCCGTCCGACAGCGCCTCGGAGCTTTACCGGCGCGCCGACCAGGCGCTCTATGACGCCAAGATGAGCGGCCGCGACAGGGTACGCGCGGCGTAGTCTAGGGATACAAGGCCGCGTAGAATTGCTATGGACCAATCCGCTGTTTTATGGCCTCGATCTCTTCGGTAAGCTTGCCGATATCGCTTTGCGATACGGCGGCTGGCTTAGGGAAGGTGATTGTTCCGGTCGCATCGAGCTCAGCTGGAATTTTGTAGCTGGTAGGTATAGAAGTGGCACCTGCCGCCGCTTCATCGATTATCACCTCACCTACGTTGTTTTTCTGTCCGATCAACACTTGGAAAGTGGCCGACTTTTTTACTGCGACGTATTTTAGTTCTGTATCCGTCAGAATATCCATGCAGATGCTATCGCTAAGCCAGTCTTTCACTGTGATCGATGCGTAGTCTTTAGCAAAGTAAATACTCACTTTATATGGCATAGTTACGCTCCCCTTGCTGTAGAACCAATCTACTCGTTTGTGAGGCGACCATTGCGATGCGCCATCCTCAAGGTGATGGCGTAGGAACTAGGAGATCTCTTACCGGGCAACTGCGATTCCAGGATGAGGGTCCTTGCGTTGCCAAAGGACGTTGAGATTTCGAGGATTTGTTCAGATGCGGTGATCCGCCACATTTTGTAACCCAGCTTACGCAACTCGTCGTCAAAGCAGCAGCCCACTGCCTTCTCCGCAATCGGACCTGTAATAATAAAAATGCGGACTGAATCCAGCCTGTAGCAGTGGCCCTCGAAGGCGTAGCCATAAGCAAGCACTGTGTAGCCGGCTACTATTCCCGCATCCAGTTTTACTTGTAGTTCTGCATTATTGACAAGCCCAACATCCAGATGGGCGACGCCCTTGGCGTCATTCAAGTCTATGCCGTAGAGTATGATCTCATCCGCGATATAGCGGGGTCCAGGCGGTGCTGGAACGCTGTCGTCTATCATCGATGCCTCCCGTCTTTGGTTAGAGAATGCCGCGCCACCTCATGCAATCGTCAAGCTGGTCGAGATAGGAGATCCCGCGCCCGCGGGTGGCCGCCTCGAGGAAGGCCAGGGCCGCCGCTTCGAAGGTCAGGCTGTCGGGATCGAGGTATTTCCAGGAGCGAATGAGCGCTTCGCCGATGATGTCGCGCGCTTCCTGCAGCGCGGCTTTCGCGGCGAAATGCACCAGCTCGTAGGATGCTGGCGATACGTGAAGTGCTTCTTCCATCAGCGCCGGCGCCATTTGCTGGCGCAGATCGCTGAAGTGCCTCGGATCGATGTCGGATACGCCGCGTTCGAACAGCAGCGTCTGGTAGACTTCGACGAGGCTGTCGAAGAGCCCGGCTGCGAAGGGTTTCGACTGGTCGTGCACTTCCTGGCTGACATCGCCGACGCGAAGCGAATTGTTGAGCAATCTCAGCTGCTTCTCGTCGCTGAGCTCGGCAAATTTGTCGAGTTCGTTGTGCAGCAGCAGATTGCCGCCGGTGCGGCGCAGCAGCCGGTCGAGCGCCGTGTCGAAGCTCAGCAACCCGAGCAGCGAGATGAAATCGGCGATGGCTTCGTGGTAGGCAAAGAAATCGCTGCCTGCGCCGTCGCCTTCGAGGATGCCGAGTTCGCTGAGCAGAATGAGATGGCCCATTTCATGGGCGACCGCATCGAAATTCAGCGCGAAACAGGATGCCCGGCCGTGCTCCTCGCTTTCGCCGAGCTCGAGAAAGCCGAAGCCGGACTGGGCGTTTTGCCAATGCGGGATGCGGGGGACGATTTCCAGCCGTTCCAGCGTCGGCTGGAAGAACCAGACGATCGAGCGGCCGAGATAGCCCTCGCAGATGTCGAGAACGCGGCGGGTGCAGGCATAGCTGTGGGTCGAAAGGAAGGCCGGTGAGCCCGGCCCGATGTGATCGAAATGCCCGTCGGGGCCGGGCTCGGCCGGCGGCTGCAGCAGGCCGGGATAGGGCGGGATATAAGGCGCGACATAGGGCGATTTCGCCTCGACCGGATTTGCCACATAGATGCGGCTGTCGGACGGCCCCGCCAGGATCGGACCTGCCGAAGGCCCGATCCACACCACTTCGGGCTTTTCGTAACCGGGAATGAAGGATGGCTGGGGAAAGACGAGGAAACGTGTTCCAAGCGGCCGCTCTGCAGCTGCCCCGTTACCTGCGCCCTCGTTATGCGTGATGGCATCCAATGCTGCCCCCACCGCTCGTTGCCCAACGTCATGCGATCGTCGACTATACCAGTACTACGTGCCTTTCGACAATAGACTATCGATCATGTTGTAGTACTCCATGTCGTTGGCGAATGATTCCGTAAGTTCAAATGCGTGGGTAGGGCGTTTTTTCGGTATTTTGATCTTTTGACCGGCAAGATATGTAAGCAGATTTACCGCATCTTCCCGCTTCCGGCTTGTGGCGCTGGTTTTCAGCCAGGCTTTTAGTGCTTGGATCTGGCCGGCCGGGCCGGGGTTGTTTTCGGCCGCCGTCAAGAGCCTGGAGAAGGATCGTTCGCTGAAGTGAAGTCCGCGTGCCAGCGTTTCGAGGTCGCCTCGCAGCCGCCTTTCGATGACGCCGGCGCGCTCGGCCTTTTTCAGCGTCAGCCTGATGTCGATGAGGGCGTCGCCCAATGCGCGCGATCCGAGGGCTGCGGGCGCCATCGGCACCGTCACGTCGGCATCGTCAGCGAACGGGTGCCTCCTGTACCAGCGGTAGATCAGCCCGTGGCCGGTCATGCCCTGTGGCGCGAGTTCGGCGGCCCGCAGTGCGCCGATGCTGGCGGCGCCGTAGATGCGCACGCCGCGGGCCATCGCCCACAGGATTTCCTGGTGGCGAACCGCCGGAAGCTGGCCGAAGACGCCGTCGATCAGCACGATCGCCGCTGGCGCATATTTGGCCACGGCCTGCACGACATCGGCGCAGCCGACGGGAGGACGATAGATCGCATCCAGATAGGTCCGGGCTTGCGCCTCGGAAAGGGTAGGACCGAGAAAAACCACGATGTCCTCACGCAAGATCGGCCTCCGGATTGGTTTCCAGCGGCGGCGCAACCACCCGGACGACGTGAAGCGGGACGCGGTCATCCGAATGAAGAACCACAAGAGCGGCCGCTTTGGCGCCAGCCAGCTTCATCGCCTCGATGACCGGCCGGATCGATCGCTCGCCGGCGCCGGCATCCTCCGCGCCGACATAGGGGCGGCCGCCTTTCGCGAGTTGTCCGCGCCAGGCGGCCAGTTCGCTCACGTCGGCATGGCCGTAAAGCTCCGTCCTGATATCATCGCGCGCCGCTGAAATGACGCCGAGGCGGGATTGGCAGGCTTCGAGCAATGCGCTGGTCAGCGCCCTGTCGTGGCTGATATCGCAGCCGAAGCCCTCCGCCGGCAGCGGCGCAAAGGGGGCCCGGCTGGCATCTTCCATGACGTGGCACCAGTAGACCGGCAGAGCGTGCGGCGCCGGGATCTGCCAGATGCCGACGACAAAACCCGCCTTGGTGAGCCGCCGCAGGATGTCGCCGGCGCTTTCCGATTGAACCGTCCGGTGGTCGATCTGGAAACGGTCGAAGAAATGCGGCGTCTTCATCGCCGTGCAGCGCGCCTGCCGCTCCAGGATCTCCAGGCAGGCATGCATGACGGCGCCTTGCAGGCTCGTGCCTGCGGCAAGGCCCGTGGTGTCGCGGGCGATCCAATGGGGATGCGGCGACGGGACGATGTAGGCGGTATCGACGAGGGCAAGCGGCACGGCGATTTTCCGCCCCGAAAAGAGGTCCAGCCCGGCAATCCAGGAGAGCATTGCCTCGTCCCGGCCGATGCCGAGGTGCGACCAGTCTCCCCGGCCGTTCATGTCGCGCAGGCTTGCGGTGAAGATGCGCTCCTGATCAATCCGCTCCGAGGCCCAGCCTTCGAGGGATTCCATCAGGCCCGAGATCGCCGCCAGGGGAAAGGTCAGTCCTTTGCCCTGGCTGACGGCGACGGAGCGTGAGTGCGGCCGCACGACCTGGACGACCGGGATGCCGGTCCAGTCGAGCCCGGTGATCGAACCGAGCCTGGTGATGCCGTATTCCGTCCTGCGCGCGAGGATTCGCTGCACCGTCTGCCGGGGATCGGGAGGCGAGGGGAGCTCGGTATCAGGGATTATATCGGCGATGGTATCGAGCATCCCTATGTCCATCCGCTCTATCGCGAGCCATTGCCTTGCAGCCCGTCCAGGCTGCGCTTTGCCCTTTCGGCCAGCCAGGCGGCCTTTTGTCCCTCGGCAATCTGCACGGCTTTCGTCAGGTCTCGTCTGATTGATGACGGCGCATCGTCGATATCGCGCCGCAACTCGGCGCTGAGGCGGTAGAGTTCGGCGAGCCAGAACCATTGGCCGCTGCTGCGGCCGACGCTGATCGCATTCTGGGCGATTGCCAGCGCTTCGGCCGGCTTGCCGAGCCGCTGCAGCACTTGCGCATGCATGTCGCTGTGCATGGAAAAATTATCGTCGGTGCCCAATTGCTGCTGCAGCAGAAGACCGGCCTCGAAACGCGCCGCGCCGCGCCCTGCCGGTGAGGTCATCAGCTCCGCCCAGCCGCAATACATGTTGGCCCGCGCCTGGCTTGCCGCCAGTCCGTGTCGCTCGGCGAGCGACAGCATCTGTTCGCCGAGCGCATGGACCTCGGCATATCGGCTCTGGCAGCGGGCAAGCACCATGGCGTAATAAAGCGCATGCACCATGCTGCCGGCGTGATCGGTCGCCGTCCCCCATTCCAGGCATTCTCGGATCGCATCCTCGCTGGCGCCGGTTTGGTTGAGCAGCAGGTAGGAAAGCGCGCTTTCGCCCAGCCCGCAGACCTTGGCGTCATGTCCGCCGAAGAAGGCGCGATTGCGCACCGCGCTGTCGGCCTCGTAAAGACCGAGGCCCTTGGCGACACAATCGAGACAGAAGGCGTGCTCACCGGCATGGAAGCTCGTCGCCCAGCCGCAATGATAGGACTGCAACCGCGTCTCCCGATCCTCGACGGCCTGCATGTCGCCGACGACAACCCGCGCGCGCGACTGTTGCGTCAGAATATTCGGCGCCGTGAACCACCATCCCCAATAGACCGGGAAGTGTTTCATCCGAAGGGCCGGCGGCTGTTTCTTCAGGAACTGCATCGCGCGGGAATAGACCCGGCGCGCGCTCTGCGAACCTTCGCCCTCAAGCGCCGCCGCCACGACGCCCCGCAGTTCGAACAGGCTCAAGGCGAGCTCAGTGCGGTCGGGGTGGCGCCGGGAGAGGCTGTCGACCTCCCGCTCGCAGAGTTCCAGGGAGACATTTGCCTCACGCATGGCGGAGCGAAGAACGCATGCTTCCGCCGCCGCCAGGGCAAATCGGGCGGCCGCATCATGCAGGCCCGCCTCGGCGCATTGCCAGGCGGCGATCGCTGCCGGCAGGCTCGGCTTCGTCTCCCCGATCAGGCGATCGGCAATCCGCCTGTGGATGCGACGCCGGTCGCTCTTCAAAAGGCTGCCATAGGCCGCCTCCTGCGCCAGCACGTGCCGAAACTGAAAAGAGCCATGCGTGACCGAGGAGCGCTCGATGATGCCCTGGGAGAGAAGCCGGTCGATGTCGGTATCGAGCTTCTGGCGGCTGACGCCTTCGAGAAGGTAGGCGAGCAGCGAGATGCTGAATTCGCGGCCGATGACGCTGGCAAACTGCGCCGCCCGCCGCGCCGAACCGGTCGCCGCCAATCGGGCGGACAGCAGATCATTGAGCGAGGAGACGCCGCCTTCCCTGAGCAGCCCTTTCCACGCCGACAACGACGTGCCGAGCGGCTGCCGTTCGCGCAGGAAATTGGTCAACTCTTCGGCGTAAAGCGGCATGCCATCGCATTGATCGAGAACGAAATCCGACAGGCCGGGCGGGGGATGCTCGCGCCAGATCGAGGCGACGAGATCGCGAACCGCGGCAGCGGTCAGGCCTGACAGTTCGATCTCGGTTGCGACCGCGAGGGATCGCCTGATCCGCGATGTCTGCACGACGAGCATCGGCAGCCCGGCCGCCAGCGCTCCAAGCCGGTCGATCAACTCCAGCGTCATGTCGTCGGCCCAGTGCACATCTTCGAAGATCAGCAGCGTCGGAATGCCGGCCGCTTTGCATGTCAGCAGGTCGGCGGCTGCCTCGATGACCTTGCGCCGGAAGGCGCGCCCGGACAGGTCGGAGACGCGAAGATTGCGCGACGGCGCCGGCGATAGGTCGGCGGTGAAGGCGAGGATCGTTTCGACGGCGGCGGCGTCCACCTCCCGGCCGGATGCCTGCAGCGCCTGCTTGACGGCGCGGACGTTGCCATCCTTCAGAATAGATGCGTCGCCGACGAGCCGCTCGAGAAATGAAACGAAGGGATGCAGAGGCTGGCTCTCCATTCGCCTGCCGCACTGAAAGACCACGGCCTCGTGTGAGGTCCCCTGCAGGTTCCGAGCGAATTCGCCGACCAGCCGGGATTTGCCGATACCCGCCTCGCCGACGATGGCGATCAGGCTGCCCTTGTTGGCGAGCGCCGAATTCCAGGCGCTGGCAAGAGCGGCAAGCTCTCTTTCTCGGCCACGAATAGGCCGGTCCGGCTCCTGAGGTGGCGCTGCTTCTGAGGCCGCAGGATCACGCTCCCTTGGGCGCCAGAGCCCGATCGGCTCGTCAAAGCCTTTGAGCCTCGCTTCCCGCAGCAGGCTGTATTCGAATTTTTGCCGCGTCAGCTGAACGGTGGATTCAGCGACAAGCACGGAATTGGGCTCGGCCTCGGCCTGCAGGCGCGCCGCCAGAACCGGAGCGGTGCCGACGATCTCGTCGCCTTCGGTCGAGAAGACGACAAGGCCGGTGGCAACCCCGATCCGCAGCCGGAAGGGCGTGCGCGCCTTGCCCTTGGCTCCGGCCGCGAGGCGCAGCAGCGCCAGCGAAGCCCGCACCGCGCTTTCGGCGGCATCCTCGGACTGCTCGGGATAGCCGAAGAAGCAGCATCCGCCATCGCCGAGCCGCTGATGAAGAAATCCGCCGTGTTTCTTGATGATCGCTTCGGCGCTCTGATGTAATGCCGAGACCGACCGGAAGAATTTCTCCGGCTCGCTGCGCAATAAGAGCTCGGTGGAGCCGACAATGTCATAGAAAAGGGCCGTGACTTGGCGCCGCTCACCTGTAAACCGAATTCGCGCGTCGAGGGTTTTCATAGCGGGGCGCCCAACACCACTGAAGCCATGTTCAGGACATCCGATTTAATGCCTGCATGCAAGCTTTTCGTGCGGCGATGCTAATATATTCTGCTGTTCGCTTGCGGTTCAGACAGTCTCCGCCATGACAGTACGTCCGCCCGTGGAGCGGGCCACTGCTATCCCGCCGAGCAGATTGCGAAGGTCGGCCGCGATTTTGTTGGCGACGACGCCGAGCGCCAGGCCACCTGATATCGCCAGCAGATGAAAGAGGGGAGCCGGCAGCACGGCCGCTGCCTGCGGCATCAGCAGTTCCGGCACGAAACGGTGCAGCAGGTAGGTGGGAAAGGCCGAGACGGCGATCAGCGTAACGACACGCCCCAGCCGCGCGGGCAGATGAATGCGCGGCAGGTAGAGAAGGGCGAGAAGCGCTGCGAAGATCGTCAGATATTTGACCGTCGTTCCGATCCAGAGCGTTTCCCAGAAGGCGAGATAACCGAGCACGGCGGCGGCTATCGCCGTCAGGATGATCCGCTGCGCCGTCTTGCCGGCAAGGCCGGCGCACCAGCCGAACATGCCGAGATGCAGGCCCCAGTAGATGGTGAAAATCTGCCGCTTGCCGATATCGAAAAAGAGCGGCAGAGAAAACCGCGCCGCGACCGCCAGCGCCAGCAGTGCGAGCGAGAAGGTAAAGGGGTGCGCCCGTGCCAGCCTGCGCACATCAGGCACGGCAAAAACCAGCGAGAAAACCAGCAGCGTCTGCGCATAGGCTTCGATGAACCAGTAGAGATAGGGAAGCATCTCGTGGCGCTCCGGCTCGGCATAGCCGAAATTGCCGGTCAGCGTGAGCGAGGCCCAGGGAACGGTGCGCCAGGCGAGCCCATAGGCGGCGACGATGAGAAAATAGGGGATGAGAACATTGATTGCCGGCCGCAGCGCATGGCGGAAATTGCCGGCGAGGAAATGGCCCGACTGGAAGCGCGCCAGGCTGAAGCCGACGAGAAGCAGCATCACGCCCGATCCGCCGGGAATGGGCCAGAGCATCTCGTGATGGGTGACGACGAGCAGGATGGCGATCGCCCTCAACACCAGATCGGTCGGCAGCGCCCTGACCTCGGCGCTGTCGGTCCGTGCCACCTGCGGTCCGATATCAAGCTCGGCGATCGCCGTCTGCTCCCAGCCTTCCGACAGCGCGATGCCAAGCCTGTCGAGTTCCATCGTCAATTGCAGGAAGCGCAGCGAATCGCCGCCGAGCGAGACGAAGCTGTCGCTGCGACCAACACTGCGGGGGTAGAAGACCCTGACATAGGCATCGAGCACGCTGACCGCCGCGGCTCGTCTCGTCTCGCGCGTCGCCAGCATCTCCTCGCGCAGGCCGGCATAGTCGACCTTGCCGGAGGCAAGCCTCGGGAGGTCTCGCCGCGCCCTGACGGAAACCAGGCTCGCCGGAAGATGGCTCGCCTCGACGAGTATATCAAGCGCCCGATCGGCGGAAGCGGCATCGGTCACATAGGCCTGCAGACCGTGATCGTCACCGACAACGGCAGCCGCGATCCCCTTCTCGGCCAGGACCTGTTCCATGATGTCGAAGCCGATCCGGAGCCCGGCGACCTTGGCGAAACGGCTCTTGCGGCCGACGATCCTGTAGAAACCGTCCTCGTCGCGCATGGCGATATCGCCGGTTTTCAATGCCGCGACCTCGACGCCGCGCCGAAGATCGGCGCGGTCGGCGCCGTAGCCCATCATCACATTCGGGCCGGCATAGACAAGCTCTCCGGCAACGTCAGGTAGGTCGAGCGCATGCCCGTCATCGTCGACCAGGCTGAGGCTGCCGCCGGGAATGGCGATGCCGATCCGCTCCTCATTGTCCGCCAGGCTTTCCGGCGGCACGAAGGCGATGCGGGCGGCTGCTTCGGTCTGGCCGTACATGACTAAGAAGCGGCCGCCCGTCGCGCGCATATGGTCGCGGTAGAGGCGGATGAGGTCGGGCGCCAGCCGTCCGCCGGCCACCGTCATGAAGCGCAAAGCCTTGAGTTCGTGGCTTCGGAAGCCCGTCCTTTCCATCAGCTCATAGGAATAGGGCACGCCTGAAAGATTGGTGCAGCCGCTTTCGCCGAGCAATCTTGCAAAATTCTCGCTCACCACGGAGGCGCCTGGAATGAAGATGCTGCCGCCGGCGACGAGATGGGAATGGATGACGGAGAGGCCGTAGGAATAGTGAAGCGGCAGGACGAGCGCGGTTCTGTCGGCAGGGGAGAGTTCGAGGTAACCGGCAATCGCACGCGCATTGGCGTCAAGATTGGCATAGGACAGGCGCACGGCTTTCGCAGGCCCGGAACTGCCCGAGGTCATCAGCAGCAAGGCGAGATCCGGATGCAGCGGTGCGTCGCTTCGCTGACGGCTTTCCCCAACGAGCCGCCAGCGGCCACCGGCCGCGCGGTAGGTGAAATCAGGCTGAAAGGCTGACAGAAACTCTTGCCACAGCCTGTCATCGCAGGGCGGCAGCATCGCCACCGCATGCCCGGCACGCAGCGCGCCGAGATAGGCGACGATCACATGTTCCGAAACTTCGGCCGAAATCGCGACAAGGCGCTTTTCGCCCCGTCCCAGCCGCTCGGCAAAACGCAGCGTCCGGGCGTTGAGGTCGGCATAGGAGAGCGTCCGTCCGTCGGCGAAGATAAGGGCCGGACGCTGATCGGCGCGAGCGATTTCAGGAAACAGGTCGGCGGGGGTCATGCTCGCGCTTCGAATGGCAGAAACTGGTCGAAGCGCGTATTATCCTTGATAATCGCAGTCAAGTAATTTGCGGGTTTCAGGTGAGTTGAGCGAGGATATCGTCGACGACACCTGGGACGGTATTCGCCGTGTCGATCTTATTGCCGGCAGGAAGATACTCCCGGCTGCGATGGTAGCGGAGCACCAGGGCCCGCTCGGCCGGCTCGAAGCCCGGCTCATTCGGCCGCCCGTCCAGTCGCCGGTTCAACGTCTCAACGTTGATGTCGAGCACGAACACCTTATCGAACAGGTCCAGGAATTTGTGGAAGTTGCGCGAACCGCCACAAAAGAACGTGGCAGGATGGGTGGTGTCGGCAGCGATAGCTCGGACCTTGTCGACAGGCCAGATCCAGTGAGCGTATCCCCAGGCGATGCAGTCTGCCCCTTCGGGTGGTCCTGCGAGCGGCTGTCCTGTCTCGGGGTCGCCGACATAGGCCAACACGCGGTCACCATGGACGACATGATAGCCTCGCCGCTCCAGTTCGGTCGCGACCGAGGTCTTTCCCGTCCCCGAGCCGCCTTCGATCAGATAGTTCTTGATGCCCATGCGCCCTTCTTATCACGGGTCGTTGATTCGGGTAGAAGACGGTCAAGGTGTGGCCGCTTCCTGAGCGGAGTCATACGCCTCGGTTGCCCGGTCTGCCTTCATTGCGGAGGCAGCCGAGCACGGTCCCCGAGACGGCCGTGTCGTGTCCATCATTGTTCTCCAAGTGCCTGGAGCCGAGCACGTAAAGCTGCGTTCTCTGCTTCAAGTTGCGTCAAGCGCTCACGCAAGGGCGTTACCGCTGTCTCAACTTCCTGCTCGGTGTAGCGAGGCGTGATATGCTGAGGGCAGTTCCAGTCAAACGCCTGCAGCCTCAGCCGGAAAATCCGCTCCGCCTTTGCGCGGTAGCCGGCGTCGAAAACAAGATCTGTCAGCGAGGGATCGGCATCGAGTGTCAGCTTCTCGACATGCATGTAGATCTTGAGACGCGCTCTGCGGGGATAATCCACCAGGAAGAGGCAGGCCCGGTCGTTTGCGGCAAAGTTTCCGGTGCTGATGTACTGACGGTTCCCCCTGTAATCGGCGAAAGCCAGGGTTTTCCGGTCGACGGCTTTCAAAAAGCCTGCAGGGCCGCCGCGGTGCTGCACATAAGGCCAACCGGTTTCCGATACAGAGGCAATATAGAAACTGTCCCTTGCGGCAATGAAGGCAAGCTCGCTCTCGGTGAAACTATCCGACTCGCGATGGTGGGCACCCAACCAGATTTGATCCGCACCCATTTCCGCCTGTGCCAGCCGCACATTCGGAGTGCTTGCGACGTCCAGAAAGTGGTAGGGCATGGTGATCTCCAAAAATCGGGACAGTGGTCTCGCTCTACGGCGGTGCGACCTCGGCTTGGCGGAACCTCGGTCGCACCGCCGGTAACCATGCATGATGGTCACTTCTTTGCGACGTTGCGATCAAGAAAATCATTGATGAGCGGAGCAGCGACGTCCAGCTTTTCCTCGAGAAGGAAGTGACCCGAGTTCAGGATATGAATCTCTGCATTCGGAAGATCCTTGAGATAAGGATGAGCGCCGGCCTCAGGAAAGATATAGTCGTTCTTGCCCCAGACGATCAGCGTGGGCGGTTTGCGCTCGCGAAAGAAGCTTTGAAAGTCAGGGTAGAGCGGCACATTGGTGCGGTAGTCATACAACATGTCGAGCTGGATGTCCTTGTTGCCCGGGCGGTCCAGGAGAGCCTGGTCATGAACCCAGTTGTCGGGGCTGATGCGCGACACGTCTTCCATGCCGTCGGTATACTGGAATTTGGTCGTTTCAAGGGTAACGAGGCCGGACAGCGCCTCGCGGCTCTTGTCTGATCCGTCGGACCAGTAGGTCTTGATCGGGTCCCAGAACTCCTTCAGCCCTTCCTCGTAGGCGTTGCCGTTCTGGATGATAAGACCGCTGACCCGTTCCGGATGTTTCAGCGCCAGACGATAGCCGACAGGCGCGCCGTAATCCATGACGTACATCGCGTAGCTTTTGGCCTCCAAATGAGCCATCAGCTTATCCACGATGTCGGCAGCCCCGGCAAACGTATAGGCGTAGGTGCCGCGATCAGGAGCGGCGCTCTGCCCGTATCCCGGATAATCCGGCGCAATGACGTGGTACCGGTCCGCAAGAAGCGGGATCAGATTTCGGAACATATGGGAGGACGTCGGAAAGCCGTGGAGCAACAGCACGACGGGTGCGTCGGCCGGACCGGCTTCCCGGTAGAAGATGTCCAGGCCGTCGATTTTTGCGGTGCGGTAGTGGACGGGAGCCGGAGCTTGGCGATCTTCGGCCGTGGCGTGCGCGGGAACCGCGCTTGCGATTGTCGTGGCAGTCATGCTGGCGGCAGCCAACATCAGGCATATGATCAAACGACGCATGATGGTCTCGCAATGATCGAGATGAATAAGATTTGGCGCCGAGTGGCGGCTGATCTGGCCATTCAGGCCGCACATCAGTTGACGTGATAGGCGGTGTCCGGCCGTCACCCAGGCCGGGGTTGCGGCAAATGCAATTTCGCTGCGCGCAAATGCCCAGTTTGGACGCGACGTTGGAAGAGCCGACGTCGCGTTTAATCAGGGACTTCGATGGTTAGGAGTAAGCGGGTTCGCGCTCTCCCTCAATTGCGATCTAGGTCCCGCACGCCTAGACGATGGCATTGCCGACGTAGACGTTGGTATATCGATTTGTCCTTACGCAACCCATAGAAATCCCGTAACTATTTTCCGCGGACGATAATGAGGCTCTGCCTGTGGGCGCCGTCTCAAACTCTGCACGGAGAGTGTTGTGGATAGAGAGCCGGAAACCGATCCCATCATCGATCTGATCCCCGCCATGGTGTGGTCGGCGACATCGGATGGCATGCTGGATTTCGCCAACCAGCACTTTCTCGACTTTATCGGGGCGCCGCTCGAGCAAATCTCCGGAGAGAGATTCTATGGAATATTCCATCCCGACGATACGTCGCGTCTCGCTTCCGAATGGCATGAAATCATGGCTTCCAAAAATGCGAGGGAGGTCGAGGGAAGGCTCAGGCGCGCGGACGGCCACTATCGCTGGTGCACGCTTCGTCAAAAGCCTCGGTTCGATCCCGACGGAAATGTCGTCAGATGGTATGGCGTGGTGCTTGATATCGAAGACCGCAAGCAGGCCGAAAATGCGCTGAAAGAGACGAAAACGGCGCTTGCCGCCAGCGAAGAGAATCTAAGCCTCATCATCAATTCATTGCCTGTGCTCGTATGGTCGGCGCGACCGGATGGCAGCGCCGATTTCGTCAATCAAAGCTGGTTGGATTATGCAGGCCGTCCCGCCGACCAGATCCTCGAATGGGGCTTTCTCGACCTTTACCACCCGGATGATATTCCAGGCATGGTCGCCATCTGGAAGCGAGATCTCGAACATTCCGACCATACCGTTCTGAAGGGTCGTATTCGCGGAGCGGACGGCAACTACCGCTGGTTCTATTTCTCGGGCCGCAAGCTGATCGATGCCAACGGCGTCGTGCGTTGGTTCGGCTGCAATATCGATATCGAAGATCTGCAAGCTGCAGAGAATGCGCTGAGAGAAAGCGAAACCGCGCTCAGGGAGAGCGAACACAAGCTCAGTCTCATCATCAACACGATTCCGGCAATGGCCTGGTCGTGCACTCCGGATGGCCGGCTAGAATATTTCAATCGAAATCTGATCGATTACGTCGGCTTGCCCGTCGAGGAAATCGTCGGCTTCGGCTTTTATCGCATGTTTCATCCCGATGATGTCGAGCCGATGCGCGTGGCATGGGACGATATCGTCGCCACGAAAAAAAGTCGTCCGGTGGACGCGCGCATCAGACGGGCGGATGGCGAATATCGATGGTTCAACCTCCGGCAAAGCCCCCTGCTGGACAGTGATGGGAATGTCGTGCGGTGGTACGGCGTCGTCGTCGATATCGAGGATCGCAAGCGAGCCGAAGAGTCCTTGAGACAAAGCCAGAGCAACCTGGCGCATGTGACGCGAATGACAGCCACGGGTGAGCTTGCCGTTTCGATCGCCCATGAGGTCAATCAGCCGCTCATGGCAATCGTCACAAATGCCGGCACGTGCCTGCGCTGGCTGCAGCCGGGACACACCGATATCGAGCAGGCCCGGCTCGCGGCCGAGAGGATCGTCAAGGATGGTCATCGCGCCGGCGACATCATTGCGAGCATCCGGGCAATGGCTCAGAAGTCACCAGCCCGGATGGAGCAAACGGATTTGAAGGGCGCTTTGCATCACGTGCTGGATCTTTTGAGAGGGGAACTTCGTCATCGAGATATCGAACTCGATCTCGATCTTCCGCAACGGTCTCTTGAGGTCATTGCTGACCGAACCCAGTTGCAGCAAGTCGTGCTGAATCTGGTCATGAACAGCGCCGAAGCGATGGCCGCGTCTTCAGGAGACCGGCGTATCGCCATAAGATGCGCCGAGGACGAGCACCAATTCGTGAAAGTCAGTGTCTCGGATATGGGGCGCGGCATTTCTTCCGACGCGTTGGATCGGGTTTTCGAAACATTCTACAGCACGAAGGCAGATGGCATCGGGATGGGGCTTTCAATATGCCGTTCCATTGTCGAAGCCCATGGCGGCCGGATCTGGGCTTCGGCGGCAGACAGTCAGGTTGGGGCAGTGTTCACGTTTACGCTGCCGATGGCGGAGGTTACAGCCGCAGATGATCGATGATCGAAAAAGAGGCCCGCCGACCGTCATCATCATCGATGACGACGAAAGCGTCCGCGAAGCTTTGAAGGGATTGTTCGAATCCGTTGGTCTGGCCACCGCAACCCATGGCTCGGTGTCGGAGTTCCTTGCTGGGGATGATCCGCATCAGGCAGGTTGTATTGTTCTCGATATCCGTCTGCCGGGCCAGAGCGGCCTGGAGTTTCAGGAGGCGCTGGCGAAAAGCAGGCATCCAAGGTCGGTGGTGCTGATCAGCGCCCATGTCGACGTCGCGATGGCTGTCCGCGCGATGAAAGCAGGTGCTATCGATGTTCTTACCAAGCCGGTGCGGGAGCAGGATTTGCTCGAAGCGGTCAACCGTGCCCTGGCGAGTGATAATGCTCGACGCGAAGAGGCCGATCAAACGGCTGCATTGCGCCAAAGATATTCCAAACTCACCGCGCGTGAGCGGCAGATCATGGCCTTTGTTGTCGCCGGCAAGTTGAACAAGCAGATTGCGGCTGAAGTCCAACTGGCGGAAGCCACCGTAAAGCTTCACCGCGGTCACATGATGCGCAAAATGCGCGCATCGTCGGTTGCGGATCTGGTTAGGATCGCGGGCATTCTGGAGCGCTGAAAGCCAACATTAGGTGAGTCGTTGTGCGATCCCCTTTAACCGGGAGGGACGTCCATCATCCGTCACACGACACCGGCCTTGCGTAACCCCTCTACGGCGAGCTCGAAATCGGCGGAATTCTTGAAGGGCAAGACTTTGCGGCGGTATTCCAAGGAGAAGTCGGGATTGATGCGCAGCACCTCCTGCCACGTCGCCCGAGCCTCTTCGAGACGGCCGAGGTGTCCGTAACAGGCGGCGAGAAGCGCGCGCGAGACATCGGTGACCGGATTGCGGTTCACGCGCTGCAGCAACAGTTCGACGGCCTGTTCGTACCGTCGCAGTTGAAACCAGGCCCAGGCCTGAAAGTGGAGAACGACATCCGGAAAGTACGGGTTCAGGACCCTTGCCCGATCGAAACAGGCGAGTGCCTCCTCGGATCTGCCTGAATAGAGAAGCGCCTCGCCGAGGCTGACCTGCCCTTCGGCGAAGTTCGGATTGAGGAGGATCGCACGCTCGGCTTCGCTGATGGCTCTATCGTGCTGGCGCGAGTATAGTCTGACCACACTCAGTGCCCAGTGCGCCACGGGATCGCTGTCATCCCGCGCCACCGCCAGCGTCGCAGCCTCTTCGGCCTGCTCGATCGAGCGCTGCGGCGACTCGCTCCACCGGTTCAGGTAGGCGAGACCGTGGGTCAGGGCGAGGAAGGCGTGCGCCGAGGCGAAGTTCGGGTCCAATTCGACGGCGCGTTGCAAAAGGTCGCGGGCGTCGCTATTCGTTTGCTTCGTCAGCCGGTGCCACAACTCCCGGCCACGCAGGAAGCAGTCATACGCCTCGGGGTGCCCGGTCTGCCCCGGCGCCAGCCTTTTGCGATCGCCCTCTGTCAGGTTGACCGCCAACGCGTCGACGATCTGCTGGGTGACATCGTCCTGAACCGCGAATATGTCGGTCAGGTCGCGATCGAACCGCTCCGCCCAGAGATGCCCGCCGGTGGTCGCGTCGATGAGCTGC
The DNA here is from genome assembly GCF_003985125.1 of Rhizobium phaseoli. Classification (GTDB taxonomy): domain Bacteria; phylum Pseudomonadota; class Alphaproteobacteria; order Rhizobiales; family Rhizobiaceae; genus Rhizobium; species Rhizobium phaseoli. Next base: position 160,749 of record NZ_ML133568.1, on the reverse strand, counting down.
GCGGTGATGCGTACCCTGTTCCCCGATTTGCGGACGCTGCCCTCGAGGACATGCCGGACGCCGAGCTTCGTGCCCACCTCCTGCACCTGGACGTTCTTGCCCTTGAAAGTGAACGACGAATTACGGGCGATGACGAAGAGTTGCGACAATTTCGATAGCGCCGTGATGATGTCTTCCGAGATGCCGTCGGCGAAATAGTCCTGTTCGGCGTCCCCGCTCATGTTGACGAAGGGCAGGACGGCGATCGACAGCTTCGGCGATGCTGCCGCCGCCGGTTGGCTCGTCGCGGTTTCCGAGGTCGCTGCTGCCTTGGCCCCGGTGCTGCCGACTTGCAGCGAATAGACCCGGATCGGCTCGGCGATGTTCTTGAGTTGCGTATCGCCAAGATCGCTGACCGAGAGGTCGAGCCTTGCCCTGACTTGGCGATAGGCATCCTCGGACAGGCAGATCGCGCCCGCTGCGGCGACGCCCTCCAATCGCGAGGCGATGTTGACGCCGTCGCCCATCAGATCGCCGTCGCTTTCCTCGACGACGTCGCCCAAATGGATACCGATCCGGAACTCGATGCGACGGTCCTGCGGCACGCCGTCATTGCGCTCCACCATGCCGTTCTGCACCTCAATGGCGCAACGCACGGCGTCCACCACGCTGCGGAACTCGACCAGCGCACCATCGCCGGTGCGCTTCACCACCCGGCCATGGTGCACGGCGATCGTCGGATCGATGAGATCGCTCCGCAGTGCCCGCAATCTCGCCAGGATGCGCTCCTCGTCGGCGCCGGCAAGCCTGCTGTACCCGACCACATCAGCGGCCAGGATTGCAGCCAGCTTTCGGGTCTCGCTCATGGCGCCGTCTCCTTGCTTTCAGGATAGCAGGGAGACAGAGGGCACGAAAGGACTTTCAGCCGCCGCTTAGCCCTCGAGTTTCCCGACCGCGCTACGCGCCCAGGCTGGACAGCAATTCGTCGAGCTGCTTCAACTGCTCCGGCAACGCGGCCGCCGAGCCCTGTAGCGCTTCCTCAAGCGCCTCCTTGGACGGATAGACTTCATGGAAAGTCAGGAGTGTCCTCCCGCCCTGGTCCTCGAAGGTCACGGTCGTGATCGCGCCCTCTTCGCCTTCGTCGTTGGTCCAGACGATGCGTTCGTTCGGCACCACCTCGAGATATTTGCCATAGAAGGCCATGGTGTCCGAACCGCCGGCGCCGAATTCGAGCCGATATTTGCCGCCGGTGCGGACGTCCATCTCGCACGATACGAGCCAAATGCCGGGCACCGATTTTGGCACCCACCAGCGCTGGAACAGCTCGGGCTGGCTCCACGCCTTGTAAACCGTGCTCGGCGGCGCATCGAATGTCCTGGTTACCAGAAGTTCGCGATCCCCCTTGCGCTCGACTGACGTGGGGTTCTGCGCACCAAATGCACCGTTAACTTGCTCAGTCATCGCGTCCCTCCTGTTTTATCTCGCTGATGATTTCGTCCAATGCTTCGAAGCGCGCCTCGAAGAGCTTGCGATGCGCCTCGATCCACTCGGCCTCCGCCTTGAGACCGCTTTTCCCCAGCTTGCAGGTTCTTACCCGTCCGACCTTCTGCGTAACGACGAGCCCCGCCCGCTCGAGAACCTGGACGTGCTTCTTCATGCCGGTCAGCGTCATCTGGAACGCGTCCGCGAGACTGGTGATCGACGCGTCCCCCCGCCCAAGCTGATCGATGATCCCGCGGCGGGTCGCATCGGACAGCGCCGCAAACGAGAGATCGAGGGGAGGGCTTACATACTGAACCATCTGGTTCAGTATGTAAGTTGTTCGCGCTTGAAGTGCAAGCGTTTCGAGCCGTCTGCGGTGATCATTTGAGGCCGCCATGGGCGAGACCTGCCACGAGATAGCGCTGGAGGAACAGCGCCACCAGATAGACCGGTGCGATGCCGGCGAGCGAGGCGGCTGCCATCTGGCCGAAATTGACCAGCCGATCCCCCTGGAAGAGCGAGATGCCGACAGGAAGCGTGCGCGTCTCGTCGGAAAAGGTGAAGGCCGAGGCAAAGAGGAACTCGTTAAAGGCGAGAACCGAGACAATGATCAGCGTCGCCACAATGCCCGGTACAATGATCGGCACGACGATATGGACGAGGATCCTGAGAGGGCCGGCTCCGTCGAGTGCCGCCGCCTGTTCGATCTCCAGCGGCATGCGCCGGAGAAAAGGAGTGAGGAGCCAGAAGGCGACGGGGATATTGGCAAAGCCGTAGAGCATCACCAGGCCGACATGGGTGTTGAGGAGCCCGGTGGCCTTGAGAAGATAGAACAGCGGAATGAGAGCCACGATCGGTGGCGCCATGTAGCTCGACAGAGTGAGATCGGCGAGCCATTTGCCACCGATGCCGAGCCGCAGCACGGCGTAGGCGGCGGGCAGGGTGAGCAACAGCGTCAGGGCGCCGGCGAGCAGCGACACGGCAACGGAGTTGGCGATGAATCCTGAGAGATGGGCGGCCTCGAAAGCGGCCGGCCAATTGTCGAGCGTCGGGCTCGTCGGCAGGAAACGGCCGCTCAGCACGTCGTCTTTGGTCTTGAAGGACACCGAGACGAGATAGGCGATCGGCAGGGTAAAGAAGACGAAGATCGGTGCGGTCGCGGCAACGAGCGGGAGGTCGGAGCGGCTGATCTTCATGCGTCTTTCCTCTCGAGATGCTGGTGGATGCGGATGACCGGCCAGAGCACTGCGCCAATCACCAGGCTGTAGATCAGGGTCTCGGCGGCGGCGCGGGCGACATCGAACTGTTCCAATGCGCGGCGATAGATGGAGAAGCCGGTCGTCGTGGTGGCAAAGCCCGGACCGCCGAACGTCAGGACATAGACGAGGTCGAAGACCTTGAAGGAGAGGATGAGCTTCAGCAGATAGATCGAGGAGAGCGGCGCCGCCACGAGCGGAAGCGTGATGTGCCAGAAGCGTTGCAGCGGTGATGCCCCATCGATGATCGAAGCCTCGTGGACGCCTTCGGGAATGGTCGAAAGGGCGGCGAAGCTGAGGATGACGACGAAGGGCGTCCATTGCCAGACATCGGCAACCGCGATCGCGAACCAGGCAAAGACAGGATCGCCGAGGAAGCTCACGGGTGCGTCGACAATGCCAAGGTTCAGGAGGAGCCCGTTCAGGAGCCCTCCGGCCGGCGCGAGGATCAATTTCCATGCGACTCCCACCATCACCGGCGGCGTCATCAGCGGCAGCAGGATCAGGCTTACCAGGAACCGTCCGGCCTTCAGGAGCCGGGTGAAGAGCAAGGCGATCAGGAAGCCGATCACCAGCTGGATGCTCGCCGTGACAAAAGCATAGGCGATGCTCTTGGCCACAGAGGTCACAAACAGCGGATCCTGGAGGACCTCCCGCACATGCTGCAATCCGACAAAGCTGCGGAAGGGTTTGCCGAGCGTGCTCTTGCTGAGCGCAAGCGCCACCAGGAAGAGCGTGGGGTAGACCAGGGTCGCGGCGAGCCCGAGCAGGATCGGAGAGATCCACAGCCAGCGGACGAGCCGGTGGGCCGAAAGGCGGTGATCGGCGGTCGTTGAGGCGGCTCGTCTTCGAGCGAGGGGAAAATCGATCGCAGTCATGTCATCGCGCCTGTTGTTCTTCTCTCGAAAGGCGTGCCCCGCGCGAGGCACGCCTTCGGGTCTCGTGTTTTGCGTCGGCCAGGTGGCCGAGGCTCAATGATCAGCCATTGGCTTCGATGATGTTCGTCCAGGCCTTGTGGGCATCGGCGATTGCCTGTTCGGCATTCTTCGTCCCGGCAAGGGCCAGCGCCAGTTCATCGGTCAGCGCGTTTTCCAGCTTCGGGGCATAGACGGCCGTCGGCCAGGCGAGGCTGTTTTCCAGCGCGCCGTCTGCCAGCAGCGGCTGCACGAGCGGCTGGAAGGCCTTGAACTTCTCGGAGTTGAGGCCGGAGTGACGGTCGGGATCGATCCCGGAGCCGGTCAGCGTGAGCAGTTGTTCGTGGTAGTCCTTGCTGGTCGCGAGCTTGATCAGTTCCCAGGCGACGTCCTTGTTCTTCGAGCCGCTGGTGATTGCGAAGCCGAAGCCGGCGTTGAAGGCAAGCCGCGGCGTCTTGTTGGCGCCGCCGACGGGGATGCGGGTGACGCCCCACTTGTCGACGATCTTCGAGCCCTTGGGATCCTGGGCGTAGCCGCCAAGGTCGGTCCAGAAGTCGATTTGGGCGGCCTTGCCGCTGAGGAAGGCAGGCAGCCCCTCCTCGAAGCGCGTCTCGAGCGGCGTCGGCAATGCATGCGGTGCGGATGCGAGCAGCGACTTCAGCGCTTCCACGGCTTCGGTGCTGTCGAGGGCCGAGGTGCCGTCTGCCTTCAGGAAGTTGCCGCCGAAACCGGTGAGGCGGTTGGCATAGGTCGACAGGATGATGACGGGAATCTTCGCACCCAGGACCGCAGCACCATAGATGCCGTTCCTGGATTCCGCCGCGGTGATGACCTTGGCGTTTTCGTTGTATTCGTCCCAGGTCGTCGGCGGCTTGAGGCCGTAACGATCGAACAGTTCCTTGTTGTAGAACAGAAGGTGGCTGTCGCCGTCATAAGGCAGGCCATAGCGACGGCCGTCATGCAGCGTGTACTGGTCATAAATTGTCTGGATGAAGTCGTCGGGCTGGATTTCCGCCTTGTCTTTCTCGATCAAGTCGGTCACGTCCTCGATCACGCCATCCTCGGCGAGCTGACCCTTGTAGGTATAGAAATAGTCGATGACGTCGAATTCACCGGCGCCGGACTGAAAGTCGAGGGTCGCCTTGACGCTGACCTGGTCGTAGGGAACCGCGGTCACGTTGACCTTCGCACCCGTCAGCTTCTCGAAATCCTCGGCGATCTTCTTGCCCGTGATGACATGCGGCTGAATGATCAGGAGATTGAGGGTGCGGCCGGCGAACCGGTTGTCCGCGGCCAGGGCGGAGGAAAAGACGCCCGATGACAGGAGAGGGAGCGCTCCTGATGCCAGCATGGTCTTCAACACCGTGCGGCGGCGATAGGCTTGGTCGATGATGGGGTTGGACATGAATTGATCCTCGTTGCGACGGTGCCGGCCGCAGGAATGCCCACGGAGCGGGTATCCGTGTGGCAGCTGCGTCGGCCTTGGGGGGATCATTCGACAGATCACCCGCGCCGTTAACCAACAGGAATTTAAAGTACATAAAAATTATAGAATTTATTTTCATATTCAGCGGCACCTCTTGCTTCGAGAGGGCGGGTCGCGTGGAAAAGTGTGATCGGATGCGGTCAGATGAGGCCGGTCAGCGAGTGATAACCTAGGGCTAGCCGGTGGTCGCCCGTTGACAAAACTCGGAAAAAAATTCCCCGAAATAGTACATAAAAAACATATAATAACTGTTAAATAGGCGCCGCATCAGGATGCTTCAGGGACCACGCCTGAAATCCGGATGGGATCGAGGAATGACCAAGCAGATACACTTCAACGCCTTCGACATGAACTGCGTCGGCCACCAGTCGCCCGGCCTTTGGGCCCATCCCCGTGACAAATCCTGGAAATACAAGGATCTGGACTACTGGCAGGATCTTGCCAGGACGCTCGAAAAGGGAGTCTTCGATGGCATCTTCATCGCCGACGTGATTGGCTATTACGACGTCTACAAGGCCAACAACTACCACGCCATCCATCAGGCGGCGCAGATTCCGGTCAATGATCCGATCCAGCTCGCGGCGCCGATTGCACTCGCCACCGAACATCTCGGCATCGGCATCACCGCTTCCATCTCGTTCGAGCACCCCTATCCCTTCGCGCGGCGTCTGGCCACCGCCGACCACCTGACAAAGGGGCGCGTCGGCTGGAATATCGTGACCTCCTATCTGGAGAGCGGCGCCAAGAATATCGGGCAAGGCGGATTGCGCGCGCATGACAACCGCTACGAAGTGGCGGGCGAATATCTGGAGGTCATCTACAAGCTCCTTGAGGGGTCCTGGGAAGAAGGTGCCGTGCTGCGCGACCGCGAGAAGCGCATCTTCACCGATCCCTCGAAGGTGCACGAGATCGGCCACAAGGGCCGTTTCTTCGAAGTGCCGGGATACGCACTGACCGAGCCGTCGCCGCAGCGGACCCCGGTGCTCTACCAGGCCGGCGCTTCCGGCCCGGGCAAGCAATTCGCGGCGGAGCATGCGGAATGCGTCTTTGTCGCGGCACAGACCAGGACGATCCTGAAGAACTATGTGCGCGATGTCCGGGTGCGGGCGGCGACCGTTGGGCGCGATGCGTCGAAGTTCCGCATCTACAATCTGATGACGGTCATCGTGGACGAGACCGATGAGAAGGCGCGCGCCAAATTCCGCGACTATCTCGACTACGTTTCCTATGATGGTTCGCTGGTCTTCATGTCCGGCTGGACCGGCGTCGACTTTTCCCGCTACGCGCCGGATGACCTCGTGCGCAAGGTCGAGACCAACGCCATCCATTCGGCGATCGAGAGCCTGTCGGAAGGCGATCCGAATAAGCGCTGGACGATCAGGGAGCTGGCCGAATGGGGCGGTATCGGCGGCATGGGACCGGTGGTCGTGGGATCGCCCTCCACCGTTGCCGACGAGCTCCAGGCCTGGGTCGACGAGACCGACGTCGACGGCTTCAACCTTGCTTATGCCGTAACGCCCGAGAGCTTCGAGGATATCGTTGGCTATCTGGTGCCGGAACTGCAGACGCGCGGCGTCTATCCGACCGGCTATCGCCCCGGCACGCTGCGGCAGAAGCTGTTCGGCGAGGGGCCTTATCTGCCCAAGGCGCATCCGGCCGACCGTTACCGCGACATCGAGGCCTTCAAACGCAACCAGGCGATTACGCTTGCCAATGCCAGCTGAAATTTCAATCCAACCCGACGAGGTTTTCCCATGGGAAGCATCACCGACACCAAGATCGATTACAGCGTCCATCCGCGCGTCAATTCCACCGATCCCTTCACGCCCCGTCCGCGCCCGGTCAAGCCGGCGCATGTGATCGGGAGTGACGAGGAGGCGATCCAGATCGCCGAGACGCTGGCCGCGAGCTTCAAGGTCGGGGCCGCCCTGCGTGACCGTGAGGGACTGCTGCCGGTCGCCGAGCTCGACGCCTATTCGCAGAGCGGTCTCTGGAGCATCAACGTACCGAAAGCCTATGGTGGTCCGGAAGTCTCCTATGCCACGCTTGCAAAGGTGATCGCCATCATCGCTGCAGCCGATCCGGCCATCGCGCAGATCACCCAGAACCATCTGGCGATCGTCGCGACCGTCGATCTCGACGGCACGGAAGAGCAGAAGAAACTGTTCTTCGGCTGGGCGCTCGAAGGGATCCGATACGGCAATGCCTTCTCCGAGCTGAAGAGCAAGACCGTCGCCGATTTCGAGACCAAGGTCGTTCATGAGGGCGACGAGGTGATCGTCGACGGCGAGAAATTCTACACGACCGGCGCGCTGCTTGCCCATATCGTGCCGATCGTCGGTGTCGACGAGACCGGCCAGGGCTATCTCGTCTTTGCCGACCGCGATGCCCCGGGTCTCACCGTCACCAACAACTGGTCGAGCTTCGGCCAGCGCACCACTGCGTCGGGTTCGGTCAAGATCGAAAATGTGCGCGTGCCGAAGGCGCGGGCGCTGAAGGTCACTTCTTTCGACCATCCGACGGTGGGCGGCCCCGTCTCGCAGATCATCCAGTCGGCGATCGATGTCGGCATCGCCCGGGGCACGATCGACGACACGATCGAGTTCGTCGGCAAATATAGCCGCCCCTGGATCGACAGCGGCAAGGCGACGGCCGGCGAAGACCTCTTCACCATCGCCCAGATCGGCGACCTGAAGATCAAGCTGCATGCGGCCGAAGCGCTGCTCGAGATCGCCGGCCACGCCATCGACACAGCGCGCGCCAATCCGACGCTGGAGACGGTCTCGGAGGCGACGATCAAGACAGGCGAATCCAAGGTTCTGACCACGGAAATTGCGATCCTGTCGACGAACAAACTGTTCGAACTTGCGGGAACGCGCTCGACCCTCGCTGAGCATGGACTCGACCGCCACTGGCGCAATGCCCGCGTCCATACGCTGCATGATCCCGTGCGCTGGAAATACTACCACGTCGGCAATTATTATCTGAACGGCGTCCATCCGCCGCGCCACGCCTGGAACTGAGCCCAAGATGAGCACGAATGATCGCAAGCTGCACCGGGAGGCCGCGCTCACCGCCGGCCGTCCTGCGCCGCACATCGCCCCGCGTCGGCGCCTGGCCCATGTCATCCGCGACGATGCGGAGGCCATCCGGATCGCCAAGGACCTTGCGCTTGAATTTGCGGCCGGTGCCGCCCAACGGGACCGCGAGAGACGCCTTCCGCTCGCCGAGATCGACCGCTTTTCGCAGAGCGGTCTCTGGGCGATCGGCATCCCGAAAGCCTATGGCGGCGCCGGCGTCTCGGCGGTGACGCTGGCCGAGGTCACCGCCATCATCTCGGCTGCGGATTCCTCGATCGGGCAGATCCCGCAGAACCATTTCTACATGCTGGAGGCGCTGCGGCTGAATGGCAGCGAGGAGCAGAAGCAGCACTATTTCCGGCGCGCGCTGGAAGGTGACCGCCTTGGCAATGCCTTCACCGAGATCGGCACGAAGACGCCGGTCGACTTCAGGACGCATTTCGCCGATCGCAACGGAAAGCTCTACCTGAACGGGCAGAAGTTTTACGCGACCGGCTCCCTCTTCGCCCATATCGTCGTCGCCGTGGCGAAGGGACCGAACGGCCGCGTCCATCTGGTCTTCCTCGACCGGGCGACTCCGGGGCTCGAATTCGTCGACGACTGGTCGTCCTTCGGCCAGCGTTCGACGGGCAGCGGCACCGTGACCTTCGACGACGTCGAGGTGACGCCGTTCCAGATCGTCGACCATGATGGAAGCTTCGAACTGCCGACGCCGATGGGTCCTTTCGCGCAGATCATCCATGCCGCCGTGCAGGTCGGCATCGCGCGCGGGGCGCTCGCCGAAACGATTTCCTATGTTCGGGCCCATGCTCGGCCATTTTTTGAACTGGCGATCGAGCACGGTTATGAGGATCCGCACACCATACACGGCGTCGGCGACGTGGCGATCAGAGTGCATGCGGCCGATGCGCTGCTTGCAAGGGCGGGCCGCATTGTCGACCGCGCCACCGCAGAACCGACGGCGGCGAGCGTAGCGCAGGCATCGATCGCCGTCGCGGAGGTCAAGGCGCTCGGGACGGAGGTGGCGCAGCTTGCCGCCACCAAGCTTATCGAGTTCGGCGGTGCGCGTTCGACGCTCGAAAGCTATGGGCTCGACCGCTTCTGGCGCAATGCCCGGACGCATTCGCTGCATGATCCGGTGCGCTGGAAATACCACCATATCGGAAACTTCTATCTGAACGGCATCCTGCCCCCGCGGCACGGCGCTCTCTGATTTTTTGGAATTTCACAATCTCGCGGCAATCTGCAACGGCTCCCGCTTTGACAGGAATGGAATGATGGCAATCGACAAGCCTCTCGACTTTCTTTGGTTCATCCCCTCGTCCGGTGACGGTCAGTATCTGGGGTCGGACGATCTCAGTCGCCCGGCAGATCCCGGCTATTTCCGCGAGATCGCGAAGGCTGCCGACCGGCTGGGATATTCCGGCGTGCTTATCCCGACGGGTGCGGCGTGCGAAGAATCCTTCATTCTGGCCGCGGATCTCGCCGCCCATACCGAGCGACTGAAATTTCTGGTGGCCATTCGGCCGGGCACGGCATCGCCGGCCTATTATGCGCGCCTCGCCGCGACGCTCGACCGCGTTTCCAACGGCCGCCTGCTGATTAACATCGTGGTCGGAGGCAGCGTCCAGGAGCTCGCCGGTGACGGCATTTTCCTGCCGCATGACGAACGCTACGATCATGCCGGCGAGTTCTTTCAGGTATTCAACTCGCTGGTCGAGACCGGTAAGGCCAACCTCGACGGCAAGTATATCAAGGCCATCGATGCGAGACTTGGTCTGCCGCCCGTACAGGAACCGCGTCCTCCGCTCTATTTCGGCGGATCGTCCGACGCTGCGATCGCCTTTTCCGGCGGCATCACCGACAAATACCTGACCTGGGGCGAACCTCCGACGCAGGTGGCAGAAAAGATAGCCAAGGTCCGCAAGGCCGCCGCGGCGCAGGGCAAGAACGTCACCTTCGGCATCCGTCTTCACTTCATCGTTCGCGAGACCGATGAAGAGGCCTGGGCTGCCGCCGACCGGCTGATTTCCAAGCTTTCCGACGAAACGATTGCCGCAGCGCAGGAGGTGTTCGCCAAGAGCTCGGATTCGGTCGGCCAGGCGCGCATGGTTGCCCTGCATCAGGGGCGCCGCGACAAGCTTGAAGTCTCTCCCAATCTCTGGGCGGGGATCGGTCTCGTCCGCACGGGCGCGGGAACCGCACTGGTCGGATCTCCGAAGACGATCGCGGAACGTTTGAGGGAATATCAGGCGCTCGGAATCGATACCGTCATCGCCTCCGGCTATCCGCATCTGGAAGAAGCCTACCGGGTTTCCGAGTTGCTCTTCCCCGAAATCGGCCTGCCCGGCCCCCATGGGCAAATCCGCTCCTCCTTCGGCGAGCGCCGGGTCTTCGGGGGAGGCGGACATGGCGGGAATGTGAAGATTGCATCCGCCTCCTGAGGAATTACCGACGAACGCCTCCTGTCTCAAAGGGCCGCAACGCCTGCCGATAAAAACCCGAGTCCGGTGCCAGCGCGCCCTCGGGCGTGGTAAGATGTCCAGCTCCCTGTATCGAAAGGGTGGGCTGAGAAATGGAGAGGCGTCTCGCCGCGATACTTTCCGCGGACGTGGTAGGCTATAGTCGTCTCATGGGCGCGGATGAGGGCGGCACGCTTGAGCGGTTGAAGGCCTGCCGTCGGGAGCTGGTCGATTCCGCCATCGAAGAGCACCATGGCCGGATCATCAAACTCATGGGTGACGGGGCGCTGGTCGAGTTTGCTAGCGTTGTGGACGCGGTTCAATGCGCGGCCGTAATCCAGCGGGGAATGTCCGGCAGAGACCCGGGACTTCCTGCGGAACAGCGCATTCGGTTTCGCATCGGGATCAATCTCGGCGACATTATTGTTGAAGGCGATGACATCTATGGCGACGGCGTCAACATTGCCGCCCGTCTGCAAGCGATTGCCGAACCTGGCGGAATTTTCATCTCCGGTACCGCATTCGACCACGTCGCGCACAAGGTCGATGTCGGTTTCTCGGCACTCGGCGAACATCGACTGAAAAACATAGCGGACCCGGTTCGCGTGTATTGCGTCCTGCTCGACCCAGCCCACACCGGCAAAGTCGTCTTCTCCCCTCGGGCAAGGCCCCGGAGTATGGCGCTGTTGGCGCTGGCAGGATTATTGATCGCCGCCAGTGCGACAGTCTTCGCATGGCAATGGCCGCATAAACAACGCGCATCGATCGCGGTCCTGCCCTTCGCCAATTTGAGTGACCAAACCCAGGATTATTTCGCCGATGGCATTACCGACAACCTGATTACAGATCTCGCCAGGTTGTCGAAATTTGATGTCATTTCCGAAAATTCCGTCTTTGCCTACAAGGATAAACCTCACGTGCTGGCGGACATACGCCGTGATCTCGGCGTGCGTTATATCGTGGAGGGCAGTGTGCAGCGAATGGGCGACCTGATGCGCGTCAACGCGCAACTGGTCGACACCGAGAGCGGCGACCATCTGTGGGCCAATCGGTTTGATCGCAGCGGCGCCGACGTGTTTGCTGTGCAGGATTCGATGAGCCGCCAGATCGCTAATGCGCTCGGTCTGGAACTCTCCCCGTCCGAAGCAGAGCGAATTGCCCGCCCGCCGACCGCCAATCTCGAGGCATATGACTATTATCTGCGTGCCGAGCAGGCGGCCCGTACCGGACGCCGTTCTCGGATGCTGGAGGCATTGGCGCTGTTTGAGAAGGCGGAGGAACTCGATAGCGGCTTTGCCGAAGCCTTCGCGTCCGATGCGCACGCGACGGCCTATGTCTGGCGAAGCGCGTATGATGACGTCCTCCAGAGTGCACTGGCGCGAAAAAGAGCCTACGATAAGGCAAGTCGCGCACTCGCCCTCGATCCCGAACTGCCGTCGCCTTATGCGGTCCTCGCTATCATGCAGGTCGTGGACCGACGTTACGAGCAGGCGATCGCCTCCGCGCAGAAGGCCGTGTCAGTCGGCCCCGCCGACGCTGAAGCCCATATGGCGGCTGCATATGTTCAATTGATATCGGGCAATCACGCCGATGCCGCTGCGGCTGTCGAGAAGGCGCTCAGGATCGATCCGAACCCCTCCGCTGTCGACCGATATACGGCTGGCATGATTTTTTATCTGCAACGTGACTACGAGAGGGCAATAGACAGTTTCAAACGCGCGGGCTATGGCTCCCAAGGCAACGGCGAGTTCGTTACCGCTCTCGCCATGGCCTATGTCCGTGTCGGTCGCATGGATGAGGCTCGAGCGACTGTCGCCGAGGCTGAACGTCTTCTCGGGGGGCGTGACTGCCTCGCTTCCTGGCGGCTCGGCTATGCCCATTTCAGGGACGAGGATTTGGCATTTATCCTGGACGCGTTGCGCAAGGCCGGACTGCCGGAATGGCCGTTTGGTTTCCAGGGGAATGAGCAAAATCGGTTGAAGGGTGCCGAGATCGCGGCCACAGTCATAGGCAAGCTTCTGCGAGGAAAGACCGAGCCGTCCGAAAGCCCTGCGCTAATGCAAGTCCAACTGGACGGTAAGGCCGCATTCCGCTCGGCATCCCAGATGATGACCGAGAAGGTTTCTGTCAAAGGAGACCTGCTTTGCGAGCAAAGTGAAAACGCATTTGGCCGGCCCGACTGCGGCCCGGTCTACAGACACCCAAACCCGGCCGACGAAACCAGCTATGCTTACGTAAATTCGACCAAGGTTTTCTATTTTTCGCCTGCCCAATAGAGCCCTGCCAGTCCGTCAGTGATACTGATCGAGTTCGAGATCGGCCGAGACCTTCGCCCATCTGGCATCCGCCTTGGCAACAGTGTCTGCCGGATGCGCGGCAAAGTCCTCCGCATCCGCCTTGTCATACATCAGATAAAGCTTGCCTTCGACGATCTTGAAGGCTTCCGGATCGATGTTGACCGTGACAGACCCGCCACTCACCTCGCCCGTGCAGTAGCCGCCGTATTGCGGCGCGTATCTAAGCGGTTCGCTCATAAACATCTCGCGATGTTTGGCATTTGCGAAATGCCAGGGAGTCCCCATCCATTCGTAGGAAATTTTTTCCGAACCTTTCGTCGCTTTGCCTTCGGTAAAGTAGGCGACAGTGTCGTATCCCATGATAGCGACGCCACCGAAGTACCCCGTGTTTACCGAGTCGTTGGCCATGGCCGGCGATCCGCCGACAGCGCCTGCGACAGCTAGGCCGATCACTGCCAAAGATCGACCAATGCATTGTGTCCCGTTTCCAGAATGCATTTGCGTCTCCTGTTTATTCGTGTATTTCCATGCACTTAGCGTAATTATCCGCGCCGAGAACGCTGGCCGGAGGGCACGACACACCATGTCGCTTGAAGAGGCGGACGATATCGAAATTGCCTTTCCACATAGCCCTCGTGATCGGCGCGTAGCCGTGAACCTCGGCGTGGGTGACATCGGCCCCATTGGCGAGGAAAAACTCCGCGAGGAGGACATGGTTCTCTTCGCCCGCAACCATGAGCGGCGTAACACCCGCTTTGTTGGACGCATCGTCGAGAATTGCTCCGTGGTCTAGGAGCAGCTTGCTGATGGGTACGCTACCCGAAAATGCCGCAGCGTGAAGGGGCGTAAAGCCGCCTGAATTCCTTGCCATGACATCGGCATTTCTTTTTATTAACAACTCGGCAACGGCCAGTTGCTTTGCAAGCGCGGCGTTGATGAGTGGTGTTGCCTGATCGCGGGTGCGGCTGTTGACATCGGTACCCGAAGCTAGAAATTGCTCTACGGCAACGGTGTTTCCTGCTGAAACGGCATCGAACAAGGGATCACCCGCGGCCGCCGCGGTCGCTGATAAAAACAACGCTACCGATGTAAGAAACCGGCGCATAGCTTCACCTTGATATTTACCGACAGAATAGCACGCCGTCGGCGTGGAGGCTACCTGGCGCCTGCTTCAGCTGCAGCGGCGGCCGCCACCGAAATATCCGCTTCAAGCCACTCACACCGCCTCACCAAACTCCGCCGCCAGCACCGCATCCTTCAGCGCGCGCGAATAGGGGTGTTGCGGATTATCAAGCACGGGGCGGGCCTGGCCGCGTTCGACGATTTCGCCCTTGCGCATGATGATGATGTTGTCGCTGATGTAATAGGCGGTGGCGAGGTCGTGGGTGATGTAGATGATCGAAAGGCCGAGTTCGTTTTTCAGGCGGCCGAACAGGTTGACGATCGCCATGCGAAGCGACGCATCGACCATGGAGACCGGCTCGTCGGCAACCAGCAGGCGGGGCTGCGGGATCAGCGCGCGGGCGATGGCGACCCGTTGGAGCTGGCCGCCGGAGAGTTCGTGTGGAAAGCGGCCTTTTATCTCTTCCAGCGTCAGGCCGACATGATGGAGCGCGGCATCGGCCATGCGCTCGGCCTCTTTGCGGTCCGGTCGCTTTCCCGAGGCGGAGAAATTACGGGCCGTCTCGAAGAGGTAGCGATCGACCCGTTTCAGCGGATTGAAGGCTTCGAAGGGGTTCTGCAGCACCGGCTGGACCTCCTTCATGAACGCCGTGCGTTCGGATCGGCTATGGATCGAGACGGTCTTGCCGGCAAATTCCAGCCGCCCTTCCGTCGGTTCGGTCTGCCCCAGGATCATCGCCGCGATCGTCGATTTGCCCGAGCCGGATTCGCCGACGATCGACAGGATCTCCGGTTCCGCCCCGACTTCGAAGCTGACATCCTTGACCGCCGTGATCAGCCGCCGGCCGAGCATGCCGCCCTGGCGGTAGATTTTCGTGACATTCGAGAGGTGAAGCAGAGCCGTCAAAGCTGATCTCCCGTAACTGCAAAACAGGCCACCCGCCGCCCAGGCTGGACGGTGACGAGCGGCGGCACCTTCTGCGAGCAGATATCCATCCGCTTCGGACAGCGCGGATGGAAACGGCAGCCTTCCGGTGGCATGGCGAGGTTCGGCGGACGGCCCTCGAGCGATGGCCGCGTCGAGGCATCGCCGATGCGCGGCAGGCTGCCGACCAGATGCTGGGTATAGGGGTGGAGCGGCATGCTGAAGAGCTTGGCGGTCGGCGCTTCCTCGACGAGACGCCCGGCATAGACGATGCCGATACGATCGGAAACCGTGGCGTGGACGCCCATGTCATGGGTGACGAACAGGAAGGACGAGCCCATCTCGCGTTGGATGTCGCGGATCATCTGCAGCACGTCGCGCTGGACGATGACGTCGAGCGCCGTCGTCGGCTCGTCGGCGATGATGAATTCCGGCGTCAGGATGGTGGCGAGCGCAATGGTCGTGCGCTGGCGCATGCCGCCGGAGAGTTCGTGCGGATAAGCGTCGAGCAGATGCGGATCGAGCTTCAGCCGCTGCAGATGGGTGGCGACCTTCTCAAAGAAGACCGGCTTGCTGACCTGCATATGGCGGAAGGCGAAGTCGGTGAAGGAATGGCGGATCCGGCGCACCGGATTGAGTACGTTCATCGAGCCCTGCATGATATAGGACAGATGCCGCCAGCGCAGCGCCATGCGCTCTTCCGGCGTCATCGCGTAGATATCCTGGGTGCCGCCGGCGAAATGGAATTTGACCTTGCCCGACACGACCCTCAGCGGCGGCCGGATGGCGCCGGCAATGGTCTTGATCAGGGTCGTCTTGCCGCTGCTCGATTCTCCGGCGACGCCATAGACCTCGCCGCGGCCGATCGTCAGGCTGATATCGTCGACGGCACGCACTTCGCGATCGACGCCGTAGAGGAAGGCGCGATAATAGGCTTTGAGATTCTCGATTTCGACCAAAGGGTCCATGCTAACTTCCCATCCGGTTGAGCCGGCTGCGCGGATCATTGTATTCATTCATCGACATGGACAGCAGGAACAGCGCCAGGAAGAGAATGACGATGACGGCGACGGGGGCGGCGACCCACCACCATATGCCTGATATCATCGCGGAATGCGCATTCGCCCAGTAGATCATCATGCCCATGGTCGGCGTCTCGATATCGGTGAAGCCGAGCACCGACAGGGTGATCTCCATGCCGATCGACCAGATCATGTTGTTCATCGTCGTGGCGAAGACGATCGGCAGCACATAGGGCAGGTGCTCCTCGACGAGGATCTTGCGCATGGTCATGCCGGAATAGACGCTCTGCGTGGTAAACGGCCTGGTCTTCAGGCCGAGCGCCACGGAGCGGATCAGCCGCGCATCATAGGACCAGCCGAGCGAGGCCATGATGACGATCAGCGCCACCCAGGTCATGTTGTCCTTCAGCACGAAATAGAAAAGGATCAGCAGCGGAAATTGCGGGATGACCATGACGCTGTCGTTGATCGCCATCAGCACCCGGTCGACCGCCCCGCCGGCATAACCGGCGACCAGGCCGACGACCAGCGAGATGATGCGCGAGAGAAAGGCGACGCCGATGCCGAAATAGAGCGTGTTGCGCAGCCCCGTCGTCAGCTGCCAGAACACATCCTGGCCACGTGAGGTGGTGCCCAGCCAATATTCGCCGTCCGGCGGCATGTCGGGCGGCAGCAGATAGATGTCGGTCGGCCCGTAGGGCGAGAAATAGGACAGGATCACCAGGCCGACGATGACGGCAAAGAGCAGCAGGCCGCAGAGGAATTCCATGTTGTGGCGCGAGAGGTCACGAATGATGGTAAACATGGCTATTCCACCTTGATGCGCGGATCGATGAGCGGGCTCAGCACGTCGATGATGAAGACCGCGGCGGCGACGCCGACGATCGACAGCGCGCTGAGGCCGAGCACCAGGCTGTAGTCGCCGGCATGCACCGCTTCGATCAGCAGATTGCCGATGCCGGGATAGCCGAAGACGATCTCGGTGATGACGGTGCCGTTGAAAATCGCGCCGAGCGACATGGCAAGCCCGGTGAATTGCGGCACCATGGCGTTGCGGGCGATGTAGGAGCGCAAGATCTTCCTCTTAGGCACGCCGCCGAGCTCGGCAAAGACTACATAGTCGTCGGTGATGATGTTGGAAACCAGCGCCCGCATGCCGATCAGCCAGCTGCCGGCGCCGACAAGGATCAGCGACAGGGCCGGTAGGATCGAATGTTTGAGAATATCGACGACGAGAGCGAAGGAGAGGTCCAGATTGGCGTTCATCTCATAGCCGCCATTGATCGGCAGCACTGGCCAAATGAAGCCGAAGACGATGAGCAGCACGAAGGCGAGAATATAATAAGGAATGGGCAGCAGCGCGATGAAGACGAGGCTGACGGCCTTCAGCACCATGTCCTTGCGGTAATAGCCGGCGAGCGCGCCGATCGCATTACCGAGCACGAAGGTGATCAGCGTCGACACCGTCATCAGCCCGATCGTCCAGGGGAGCGATCGCAGGATGATTGTCGAAACGGGGGTCGGAAAGGCCGAGAGCGAGGGACCGAGATCGCCGGTCGCAAGCCGCAGCCAGAAATGCACATATTGCTGCCAGATCGAACCCTGCATTCCATAGAGCTCGCGCAGCGACTGACGCATCAGCTCGATCGCGTTCGGATCGGACTGACCCATCTGCGTGATGGCGCCTATGCTTTCTTCGACCGGATCGATCGGGGTCATGTGGGTGACGAAGAAGGTGATCGTCACGCCGAGGAATACGACGAGGAGAAACTGACCGAACCGCTTCAGCACAAAGATCAGATAGGACGTCATAAGTCGGAGTTACCTCTCTGCTTCCCTTCTTGAAAGGATCGACGAGCAGCGGCGGTTTCAGGCCACATGCCCGTCGATGAGGGGGCCGGCGCGATGGCTTGCGCGCCGGCGTTGGGAGGGTTATTGCGGCTGAGCCGGCTTCAGCTTGACCATCATCAGCCGCGAGTTCGCCCAGTTCGGCACCGGATCCGTATAGGGGTCCTTGATCGTCGGATAGCCGGTCCAATAGGTCGTATCCATCGAGGTGAAGACGTTATAGGACATCAGCGGGATCGTCGGCATTTCTTTGGCGACCAGCTTCAGATAATCCTTGCCGAGCTCCATGCCCTTGGGATCATCGGCACTGATGCCGCGGATGCTCTCGATGATCTTGTCGAGCTCCGGATTGGACCAGCGCTGCCAGTTGCGCGGCGGCTGAACGTCACCCTTCTTCGCCACGAACTGCGAGTGCCAGCTGTCGAGGAAGAAGGAGAGGTCGGGATCGCCGCCCCAGGTTTCGACGCTCCAGGCGATCGCCACCTGGAAATCGCCGGGCTGCAGCGCCGTCTGCCAAAGTTTCGCGGCGGGCACGGCTTTCGCGTCGATACCGAAGGCCGCCCATTGCTGGGCAATCAGCGTGCCGGCGCGGGTGAAGACCGAGCGCGTGTCGCCTTCGACCGTCATCCGGATCTTGAAGGGCTGGCCATCCGGGGTCAGCCATTTGCCGCCGGATTTCTTGAAGCCTGCCTTTTCCAGAAGTTCGCCGGCCGCTTTCGGATTCGGTTTCCACCAGCCATAGCCGAAGGCACCGCTGATCGCTTCCGGATCTGTCGGGATCTGGTCCTTGAACTTCGGCTGCTTACGCAGGATATCGGCGATCTGTTGCCCGACTGTCGGGTCATAGGGCTTGATCTTGCTCTTGCCGGTATCGATCTCGAAGTCCTTCAGCCAATCCTGCATCGGCGCCTGATAGTCTTTCATCGTTGCCGCCGTCGGCGGCACGCCGAGCGCAGACAGCGTTGCTGCCCCGCGATAGCTCGCCATGTCGACCGCCTTGATGTCGATCAGCAGCGCCAGCGCCCAGCGCACGTCGGCATTGTCGAAGGGCGGATTCTGGGTGTTGAAGATGACGGCCGGTAGCGTCGGATCTGGATGGGCGAACGGGAAGCCCGGGAACCACGTGTCGATGGTCTTCGACTTCTCCTTGAGGGTGAACATGCCCTCCGGCGTGTTGTCGTGAATGATGTCGAGATTGTGCTCGAGCTGGGCGATCGTCCGCTTATCCGGCGGGCCCGGATCGGTATAGGTGACATATTTCGGGGCCGGCTCGCCGAAGCGGGCAAGCGAAGTCCGCTGCCAATCGTCGCGCTTCTCCCAGGTATACCATTTGCCCTGCGGGTCGTAAGCCTTCAGCTTGTAGGCGCCGAGCGAGACCGGGTTGGCGAAATCATAGCGGAGCGGATCCTCCACCTTCTCGAAGACGTGCTTCGGCATGATCCAGGCGCCGTTCCAGCGCACGGTGAAGATGGCGTGGAAGCGCGAATTCGGCTTCTTCAGCTTGAACACCACGGTCTGGGGATCGGTCGCCTCGACGCTTGCCACCTGCACCGAGAAGGCCGCACTCCAGACCATGCCGGGATGATCCATCTGGGTCTTGACGGTATAAACGACGTCGTCGGCCGTGAATTCGACGCCGTCGCTCCAGAAGAGCCCCTTGCGCAGTTTCACGGTCATTTCGGTGAAGTCGGCATTATATTGCGGCTTGTCGGCGGCGAGCGAATTGTCCCAGGCCGCGCCGCCGAGCCCCTGTTCGGGGTCGATATACCAGAGCGTATCCATGGTTAGCTGCTGCAGGCCGGTCGATACCCCGCCGCCGCCATTGACCCAGATATTGAACCAGCCGGGATTCTTGATCGTCCCTTCCGGATTTTCGACGATAAGCGTCTCCTTGCGCGGCAAGGAGGTGTAGTCCTCGGCGGTGGCCAGACCGGTCAGACCGAGCGTGGCCAGCACGAAGCCGAACGCAAACCTCTTCCACTTTTGCATGAACTCCTCCCTTGAAAGCGACGAGCGGCGGCCGCATGGGCACGCATGGGCAAGTCGCGGTTGTCGGTTCACAAAAGCCTCAGCACTTGGCGGGCAAAGTCTTCGGCGAACCATCGCTCCGGCCCGTCTGCCTCCTCGCAGCGGGCCGATTTTTCAGCCGGGGCCGATCGGCATCCCGGCGGCAGCTGTCACACAGACAGCCGGATGACGTTGTAGGACAGCGGTTTCAGCGCCGCCCGCACACGTCCGTCGTCGATCTTGGCGCTCTCGACCTTTGCAGGCACGACCGTTTCCGGCCGCTGTGCCGTGTTGACGGCTTCGAGATTACCATGGGTCATCTCCACCTGCTCGATCAGCCGGGCGCCGCCGAAGCCTTCCAGCCGCACGTCGAGATCGAGGGCCGTATCGGGATGGCGGTTGACGGCAAAGAAGGTGAGCGTCCTGCCATCCTCGGAATGGACGGCCGAAACATCGAGATAAGGAACCTCGTTCTCCTCGTCGCTGTCATAGGTCGGGCCGTCGACCACGAGCTGCAGCGCTGTGCCGCGGCCATAACGGGAGGCGTAGTAGAAGGGATAATAGATCGTCTGGCGCCAGGCAGCACCGCCGTCCTCGGTCATGATAGGCGCAATGACGTTGACGAGCTGGGCGATGCAGGCGATGCGCACCCGGTCGGAACGGCGGATGAAGGTGTTCAAGATGCCGCCGACCTGCAGCACGTCCTCGAAATTATAGACGTCTTCGAGCAGATGCGGCGCGTCCGGCCACTCGTCGCGCGCCAGGATCTCCTTGTCCTGCTGGTTGGAATGGTACCAGACGTTCCATTCGTCGAAGGAAATGCCGATCGTCTTCTTCGAGCGTTTCTTCGCCTTGATATAGTCGATAACGCCGCCGATCGTGGTGATATAGCGGTCGAGCTTGGTCGCCCGGGCGAGATAGTTGAGCGTATTCTTCTCGCGGTTGGCGAAATACATGTGCAGCGAGATGTAGTCGGCGCTGTCGTAGCACTGCTCGAGGACTTGGGCTTCCCAATCGGGATAGGTCTTCATGTCGGAATTCGACGAGCCGCAGACCACGAGTTCGAGCGACTTGTCGAAGCCGCGCATCGCCTTGGCCGTCTCGTCGGCCAGCCGGCCGTATTCATAGGCCGACTTGTGGCCGACCTGCCAGGGGCCGTCCATCTCGTTGCCGAGGCACCACAATTTCACATCGTGCGGATTGGACCAGCCGTGCTTGCGGCGCAGATCCGACCAGTAGGTGCCGCCGGGATGATTGCAATATTCCAGGAAGTTGCGGGCGGCATCGAGACCGCGGGAGCCGAGATTGACGGCGAGCATCGGCTTGGTATTGGCCTTCTTGCACCAGTCGACGAATTCGTTGACGCCGATCTGGTTGGCTTCACGGGTGCGCCAGGCAAGGTCGAGGCGAACCGGGCGCTCCGAACGCGGGCCGACGCCATCCTCCCAATTGTAAGCCGAGACGAAGTTGCCGCCGGGGTAACGGCAGTAGGGCGTGTCGAGCTCGCGGACGAGATCGAGCACGTCGCGGCGAAATCCGTCCTCGTCGGCTGTGGCATGTCCGGGCTCATAGATGCCGCCGTAGATCGCTCTGCCGAGATGCTCGAGAAACGAGCTGTAGAGCCTGGCATCAATGGTCGCGATGCGGAAATCGCGGTGGGCAACGACATTCGTCTTCAACGGATCCTCCCGTTTATGTATCAAGAATTTTGTTTTCTTGCCTTTAGCTTGATATCAGGAATGTCGTTGTGTCAACCGACTCCTGCATTTAATCATACTATTGAATTTTCGCTTAATAGCTGTTTAGTTTCAGAGGCCTGATAATTATTTAGAGGTATCTGAAGAAAGAAAAATCGCGTTTTGTAAATCAGAATTTCCGATAGTTTCTGTTCAGACGTGCAGGCGCATGATAATGTCGCGGCCATGATTTCCGAAGCCGCGGCCGAAGATGTTGACGCCGCCGGTATGGCCAGCATTTTCGGCGATGCCGACACGCAGGCGGATGGAGGAGTGCTGGCCGAGCGCGAGATCGCCGAGCGTCACATTGGAGGCGGCGACGCCGTCGATGAATGTCCCGCGCGTCGAGATGCGCCAGGTCTTCATCGCCCCATATTGCGAGCCTTCGAGTTTCCACCAGGCCGGCGTGAAGGCGCCGCGCTTGTCACCGTAATCGCCGGGCGACGTCCAGGTGCCGATTGCCATGCCATTGACCCAGAGCGTGATATCCGAGGGCCAGTCCGGATTGGTGCCGGGCACTTCCGAGGACAGCTCCAGCGAAAATTCGATGGCACGGATATCCTTGTTCAAGACCTTGGCATTATTGGGGAATTTGTATTCGACATAACCCCGGCCGAACCAGACGAGCCCGGCCTGCATGCGCTGCGGATCGAGGAAATAGTCCGGCACATCAAGCGGGCCGATGACGCTTTCCGTCGAGCAGAGACCGCAGGGCGCATGCACTTCGCAGCTAGTGTAAAGCCCGACCGGCATCTCGACTTCGATAATATTATTAGCGCGCTGGGCCGCACTTTCCTCGAAGCTGATCAGGATTTCGCTGTAGATCGCCGAGCAGATCTTCTGGTTGCCTTTGCGGGCCTTGGCCAGCTGCGACTCGACCAGCCGCGCGTCCTCCAAGATCTGGATACCGGTTGCGACTGTAGACTGGGGAAGGGACAGGGTGCGTGCGATATCATTGATATTCATTGGCCCTTTAGCGCAGAGCAGCTTAAGTATCTCGATCCGCGCCGGAGCAGAAAGGGCGCGGATTGCGTCACTATTCTCGCCGGCGGCGATGGTTAAGAAAGAACGTTCCATCATTTCCCCATAATTTCCGATGTCATGATGTATATCGGAATTTATGATACAGCAAGTGGTCATCTCTACGATAATTGAAGAGGGCAGATCGGGTGAGGTGCCGAATGGCCGCCGGTAAGGCTTCGGCAATATACATTGTGTCCGACAAAGCGACGACGCGTTGATTTTGGAGATCACCGAACTGGGCGCTTGTTGCGCGCCGTTACCGCCGCAAGAGCGGCCGCAATGCGGCTTGTGCCTCCTGCAGCAGCTTGAGATAGCGCTCCTTGAGGTCAGCGGCCGGAACGAGGGCCGCCGGCGCGCCGATATTGATCGCCGCGACCGTTTCGCCGCGATCGTTTTCAACGGGGACGGCGATCGAGCAGAGGCCGATTTCCAGCTCCTGATCGATGATGGCATACCCCTCGGAGCGGACGCGGCGGAACTCGGCAATGAGGTCCTCCGGGTTGGTCTTGGTATTGGCAGTGTTCTGCTTCAATTCGCTGCGGGCAAGCACGGCGCGGGCCTCCCTTTCGGGAAGGGCGGCGAGCAGCACCCGGCCCATCGAGGCGCAATAGGCCGGCAGGCGGCTGCCTGGGGTGAGATTGATCGACATGACGCGGCGCTGCGAGGCCCGGGCGATATAGACGATTTCGGTGCCGTCGAGCACCGAGGCCGAGGCGCTCTGGCCGGCGCGTTCCGAGAGAAGATCGAGATGCGGCTGCAACAGCGCCGGCAGCGGCGTCGCTGCGAGATAGGCATGGCCAAGCCGCAGGATCTTCGGCGTCAGCGTGAAGAACTTGCCGTCATAATCGGCATAGCCGAGTTCGGCGAGCGTCAACAGCGAACGGCGCACCGTGGCGCGGTCGAGCGCCGTCAGCTTCGAGGCCTCGGCGATCGAAAGCCGTTGCCGCGTCTCGCCGAAGGCTTCGATGACCTTCAGGCCGCGGGCGAAGCCGCTGACGAAATCCGTTTCGCGCATGATTTTCAATCTCCGATTAACGCCTTTATGATGTGCGATATATGAACAAATGTCAAATATCGCACAAACCGCCTTGCAGAATGTGCCTGCTGCGCTTTATCTCTTGAAACCAGAAGACGGGATCGCGAGCTACTGGGCCCGGTCGAGCCAAGGAGATATCCTGCATGGACAAGACAGTCGGGAGTACGGCAGAGGCCGTCTCCGAGATCGGCGACGGCGCCACCGTCATGATCGGTGGTTTCGGCGGTTCGGGCGCGCCGATCGAATTGATCCACGCCCTGATCGATAAGGGCTCCAAGGACCTTACCGTCATCAACAACAATGCCGGCAACGGCCGCATCGGCATCGCCGCGATGATCGATGCCGGCATGGTCAGGAAGATGATCTGCTCGTTCCCGCGCTCGTCGGATCCGCGCGCCTTCACCGACAAATACCTGGCCGGCGAAATCGAGCTCGAGCTGGTGCCGCAGGGCACGCTCGCCGAACGCATCCGCGCCGGCGGCGCCGGCATTCCGGCGTTTTACACGCCGACGGCCTATGGCACGGAACTCGCCGAGGGCAAGGTCATCGCCGAATTCGACGGCCGCCATTATGTGCAGGAACGCTGGCTGAAGGCCGATTTCGCCATTGTGAAGGCCGCGGTCGGCGACGCACACGGCAACCTCACCTACAACAAGGCCGGCCGCAACTTCAATCCGCTGATGTGCATGGCGGCGGCAAAGACCATCGTCCAGGTCTCATCGATCGTGCCGGCCGGCGGTATCGATCCCGAGCATGTGGTGACCCCCGGCATCTTCGTCGACCGCGTCGTTGCCGTTCCCAATCCGCAGCAGGAAGAAGAGCTCATTCGAGCCGGAGTGGCCTACGTATGACCGTCGATACCCGCACTATAAACACTCGTGAAGACATCAAGCTTTCCAATGCGCAAATCGCCTGGCGCGCCGCGCAGGACATCGCCGACGGCGCCTATGTGAACCTCGGCATCGGCTTTCCCGAAATGGTCGCCCGCTATCAGCCGCCCGGCCGCGAAGCGATCTTCCACACCGAAAACGGCATCCTGAATTTCGGCGAGCCGCCGGCCGAAGGCGACGAGGACTGGGATCTGATCAATGCCGGCAAAAAGGCGGTGACGCTAAAGCCGGGCGCGGCCTTCTTCCACCACGCCGACAGCTTCGCCATGGTGCGCGGCGGCCATCTCGACGTTGCCATCCTCGGCGCTTATCAGGTTGCCGAGAATGGCGATCTCGCCAACTGGCGGGTGGGCAGCAAGGGGGTGCCGGCTGTCGGCGGCGCCATGGATCTCGTGCATGGCGCCAAGCAGGTCTGCGTCATCACCGAGCACGTCACCAAATCAGGCGAGCCGAAGCTGGTGGAGAAATGCACCTTCCCGCTGACCGGCGTGGCCTGCATCACCCGCGTCTACACGAGCCATGCCGTCATTGACATCGTCAACGGCCGTTTCGTCCTGCGCGAGAAGCTGGCTGCGATGTCCGCGGCGGAATTGCAGGCGATGACCGGCGCGCGGCTGCATATCGAGGGGTCGGTTGCCGACCTCGTCGTCCCGAAACTCTGAGGAAAAGCCATGACCGAAGCCTTTATCTGCGACTATGTCAGAACGCCGATCGGCCGCTTCGCCGGCGCGCTTTCAGGGGTGCGCGCCGACGATCTCGGCGCCGTCCCGCTGAAGGCGCTGATGGAGCGCAACGGCGCCGTCGACTGGGAAACCGTCGACGACGTGATTTTCGGCTGCGCCAACCAGGCGGGCGAGGACAACCGCAATGTGGCGCGCATGTCGGCGCTCTTGGCCGGCCTGCCGATCGCCGTCCCGGGCACGACGATCAACCGGCTCTGCGGCTCCGGAATGGATGCGGTGATCACCGCGGCGCGCGCCATCCGCGCCGGCGAGGCCGAGCTGATGATCGCCGGTGGGGTCGAAAGCATGTCGCGCGCGCCCTTCGTCATGCCGAAGGCCGAGACGGCCTTTTCGCGGGCGGCTGAGATCCACGACACGACGATCGGCTGGCGTTTCGTCAATCCTGTGATGAAGAAGCAATATGGCGTCGATTCCATGCCGGAGACAGGGGAGAATGTCGCCGAGGACTATCATGTCAGCCGCGCGGACCAGGATGCCTTTGCCGTGCGCAGCCAGGCGAAGGCGGCGGCCGCGCAGGCGAATGGACGGCTGGCGAAGGAGATCACCCCGGTGACCATTCCGCAGCGCAAGGGCGATCCCGTCATCGTCGAAAGGGACGAGCATCCGCGCGCGACGACGATCGAGGCGCTGGCGAAACTTGCCACCCCTTTCAAAAAGGAAGGCGGCACGGTGACCGCAGGTAATGCCTCCGGCGTCAATGATGGCGCCGCTGCGATGATCGTCGCTTCCGAAGCGGCGGCGCGAAAACACGGCCTGACGCCGATCGCCCGCATCCTCGGCGGCGCCTCCGCCGCCGTTCCGCCACGCGTCATGGGCGTCGGTCCGATTCCCGCCTCGCGCAAGCTGATGGCCCGGCTCGGCATGAGCCAGGAACAGTTCGACGTCATCGAACTCAACGAGGCTTTTGCCAGCCAGGGGTTGGCGGTGCTGCGCGCGCTCGGCATTGCCGATGACGATCAGCGGGTCAACCGCAATGGCGGCGCGATCGCGCTCGGCCATCCGCTGGGCATGTCGGGCGCCCGCATCACCGGCACGGCGGCGCTCGAGCTTCACGAGACCGGCGGACGATATTCGCTGTCGACGATGTGCATCGGCGTCGGGCAGGGGATCGCGATCGCGCTCGAAAGGGGTTGAGCGCGCCGTTGCGCGCCGCGCCCGGCTTCTGTAGAAACCGGGCATGCTGATCCGACCTGCAAACAACGACGACCGAAGCGCCATCTGGAGGATCATCGGCCCGACGATCCGCGCCGGCGAGACCTATGCGCTCGACCGCGACCTCTCGGAAGCCGATGCGCTGGCCTACTGGATGGGGCCGGACCGCGAGACCTTCGTTGCCGAAGAGGATGGCGTCATCCTCGGCACCTATTATATCAAGGCCAATCAGGCGGGCGGCGGACGCCATGTCTGCAATTGCGGCTACATGACCGATCCGGCAGCCGGCGGCCGTGGCATTGCCCGCCGCATGCACGAACATTCGCTGGAGCATGCCCGCGCCAGGGGCTTTCGGGCCATGCAGTTCAATTTCGTCGTCAGCAGCAATCGCCGCGCCGTCGAGCTCTGGCAATCGCTCGGCTTCGAGATCGTCGGCCGGCTTCCCGGCGTCTTTCTGCATCCGACCGAAGGGTATGTCGACGCGCTGGTGATGTTCCGTACCCTCTAGGACCATACGGAAAAAAGATGTGACGGCGCTGTTGAAATCGCGGCGGTTCAAACGTCTTTGATCGTAGGCGAGATGCGGCCGGCCGCATGCCTCGCGATCACTCTGTCGGCAGGGAGGTTTGAAGCCATGGGTGTTTCCTATCGTTGGGTCATCGTCGCCGTGGGCGCATTGATGTCGTGTGTGGCAATCGGCGCGATGTTCTCGCTGGCGATTTTTCAGGAACCGATCGCCAGCGCCACCGGCTGGTCGCATGTTGGGATTGCGAGTGCGATGACGTTGAACTTCATCGTCATGGGCTTCGGCGGCTTCCTCTGGGGTGCTGCCAGCGACCGCTTTGGTCCGCGGCTGGTGGTGATGATCGGATCCGTGCTGCTCGGTCTGGCGCTGGTGCTCGCCAGCCGCGCCGAGACGCTCACGCAGTTCCAGCTGACCTACGGCGTGCTCGTCGGATTGGCCGCCAGCGCCTTTTTCGCGCCGATGATCGCCGCGACGACCGCCTGGTTCGACGAAAACCGGGGGCTTGCCGTGTCGCTCGTCTCCGCCGGCATGGGCGTGGCGCCGATGACCATCTCGCCTTTCGCGCGCTGGCTGATTTCCGCCTATGAATGGCGTCCCGCCATGCTGATCATCGGCGTTGCGGTATGGGTGCTGCTGCTGCCGGCCGCCCTGCTGGTCAGGCGTCCGCCTGCCGCTGCCGCCGACAGCGATAGCGAGTTCGCGGTCGATGGCGCCCGGCCACAGCTGTCGAAAGTCTTCCGGTCGCCGCAGTTCGTCGTGCTTGGCCTGACCTTCTTTGCCTGCTGTGCGGCGCATTCCGGGCCGATCTTCCACATGGTGAATTATGCGACGATCTGCGGCGTCGCCCCGATGGCGGCCGTCAGCATCTATAGCGTCGAGGGCCTGGCGGGGCTCGGCGGCCGGCTGCTTTATGGCAGCCTTGCCGACAGGATCGGCGTGAAGCCGGTGCTCGTCGCCGGCTTGCTGGTGCAGGCGGCGGCACTCGCGACCTACCTCGTCGTCAGCCAGCTCGGCGAATTCTACGCGCTCGCCATCATTTTCGGCAGCGCCTATGGCGGCGTGATGCCGCTCTATGCGGTCCTGGCGCGGGAATATTTCGGCCAGCGCATCATCGGCACCGTGCTCGGCGCGGCGACGATGCTCTCCAGCCTCGGCATGGCCTTCGGCCCCCTGATCGGCGGCTGGATCTTCGACACCTTCGCCAATTATTCCTGGCTGTTCATCGGCTCGGCGATGGTCGGGCTGGGTGCGGCGGCAATCGCGCTCGCCTTCCCGCCCCTGGCTCGCCAGAAGCCGCAGCCTGCTTTCGGCGTGTCCTCGTGAGGTGGCCCTTGAGCATCCGCTGACGAACGATGAAGCCTTAGGAAAAATCCGAAACGAAGCCATCCATCGTCGTGTTCAGCCGCCCGAGGATTGTCAGCAGGATCTGCTGTTTGCGCGCCCGCCGGGCGGCCGCGGATGTCATGTCGACGTCGAAGATCGCCGAGAAAGTCGCGCGGTTCGAAACGTTGAAGAAGCAGAGACCGCTCAGCGTCATATGGATTTCCATCGGCGTAACGACCTGATGGAAGAGTTCCTTCTGATATCCGAGACGCAGGCATTGATCGATGCGTTGCAGGATCGGCCGGTGCAGTTCGCCGATCAGGGACGAGGCCGTCAGGTACTTTGCTTCGTTGAGATTTTCACTGATGATCAATTTGACATATGTCGGATGATCGAAGTGAAAATCGAAGCAGAAGTCCACGAGGTTCTTCAGCGACTGGCGGGGATCGTCCTCCCCGAGATTGACCTTCGCCTCGGCGACGCGGATGCGCGCATAGGCATTTTCGAGCACCGCGACATAGAGCTTCGCCTTCGAATTGAAATAGTAGTAGACCATTCGCTTACTGCGGCGGGTCTTCTGCGCAATGCTGTCGATCGTGGTGCCGGCGAAACCGCGCCGGGCGAATTGATCCTCCGCCGCCTCGAGAATATCGGCGCGGGTCTGATCGGGATCGTTGGAGCGCTGCTGCCGCTGATATTTTTGCGTCGTTTGCGACTTGGCGGATTTGCCCCCAATTTCAGCCATGGTTCCTCACTGACCAGCCAAATGTAATCGCCCTTATCGCGAGCTTTGACCCGCTTTGCAAGTATGGTCATTCTCGAACATTCTGAAAACTCCACGACGGTAAAATTCCTCCGGACACCGGATTCCTCTTGCCTATGTTCGGCAGTTTTTGAACTAACTAGAACATTTTAGAAGAAACAAAACCTCCGATGAAAACGCAACAAATGCACAGAAATAAAATTCACATGCCGTGAGATTGTCGGTTAAGCAGCTGAACATAAAAGAAATTCGTGGAAGTTGTTGACGTTGATCGAGGAGAGTTGACAGATGTTCCATCATCTAGCTATCTTTGTACCGATATGAACATTTTCACGTAGGCGTCTGGGATGGAGAAGGCGCTTGCGGTTCGGGAGGGGCTCACGGTGAGCTATCAATTTGACTTCAGCGTCATTTTCGACGCGTGGCCTCGGCTTCTCTATGGATGCTGGCTGACGCTTGCGATCTCGACCAAAGCAATGGCGATGGGCTTTGCCATCGGCCTTCTCTGCGTTGCGCTGCGCCGGACCGGGTTCGGGCCGTTCGTCTGGCTGGTGAAGGGTTTCATCGAGATCATTCGCAATACCCCCTTTCCGGTTCAGGCCTTTTTCATCTATCTCGGCCTGCCGTCGATCGGCATCAGGCTGGCTCCCGATGCCGCCGCTGTCGTCGCGCTCGGTCTTAACGGCGGCGCTTATGCCGCCGAGATCATCCGCGGCGGGGTGGAATCGATCCACAAGGGCCAGGTCGAGGCAGGTCGCGCGCTCGGCCTGAACGGTTTCCAGGTGTTCCGCTACATCATCCTTCGGCCTGCGTTGCGCGTCAGCTTTCCCGCACTCGCAAGCCAGTTCATCCTGTTGATGCTGACCTCGAGCGTCGTCGCCTCGATATCGGCGATGGAGTTGGCCAGCATCGGTCAGGAGCTGGAATCGACGACCTTTCGCAGCTTCGAGGTCTACCTGACCCTGACCGGACTTTATCTCGGAATGTCCGCCATGCTGACGGGGCTGTTCGCCGCAATCGATCGCGGCCTTCTCTCTTATCCCACGCGGTGACGGCAATGGTTCAGACACTCGGCCTTAACCAGTTCATCATTCTGCTCGAAGCTTTACGCTGGACGATCCTGCTCGCAGCCATCGCCTTTGTCTGCGGCGCCGGCGGAGGGCTCTGCATCGCCCTGATCCGCACCGCGCCGTTCCAGGCGCTGCGAGGTGTTGCGGCAGCCTTCATCATCGTCTTTCAGGGAACGCCCCTGCTGATGCAGCTCTTTGTGATTTATTACGGCCTGCCGCTGATCGGCATCACGGTCAATGCCTGGATCGCTGTTGCCGCCGGCCTGACGCTGCATGCGAGCGCCTATCTCGGCGAAATCTGGCGCAGCACCATCATGGCCCTGCCGAAGGGGCAGGATGAGGCGGCCAAGGCGCTCGGGCTCGGATACCGGACCCGTATCATCTACGTCATCCTGCCGCAGGCGCTGCGGATTTCGCTGCCGAGCACCGTCGGCTTCCTGGTGCAGCTGGTCAAGGGCACGTCGCTTGCCGCCATCATCGGCTTCACCGAGCTGACGCGCGCCGGCCAGATCGTGTCCAACGCGACCTATCAACCGCTTATCGTCTTCGGCCTCGTCGGCGCGCTTTACTTCGCGCTGTGCTGGCCGCTGTCGCACTTCAGTTTCCAGCTGGAAAAACGCTTTGCGAGCGCCCGCTAACGCGCGCAGGGGAATAACGCCAAAGGGCAAGGAGGAAGCCTAATGACCAAGAATACCAATGTGTTGAGGAAAGCCTGGGGGGCTGTGGGGGCAATCGGCCTCGGCCTTTTCGTCGCATTCGGCGCCGGCCAGGCCGACGCGCAGAGCTTCGCGGAGCTGAAGGCGAACGGCAAGATCGTGATCGGCATTCAGGGCGAGAATCCGCCATGGGGATTCGTCGACGAAAGCAATCAGAGCGCCGGTTTCGATGCCGATTTCGCCAAGCTTCTCGGCGACGAGATCGGCGTGCCGGTCGAGTTCAACCGCGTTGCCGTCGCCAATCGCATCCCGACGTTGATGACCAACAAGGTCGATGCGCTGATTGCCGTCATGGGCATGTATCCCGACCGCGCCAAGGTGGTGCAGTTCACCAAGCCCTATTCGGCGATCGACATCATACTGCTCGCCAAACCGGAGACAAATATCAAGGCGCCGGAGGACCTCAAGGGCCTGCGGATTGCCGTTGCCCGTTCCTCGGCACAGGATACGCAGGTGACCAAAAATGCCCCCGAAGGCGCGACGATCCAGCGCTTCGATGACGATGCTACCGCCATCCAGGCGTTTCTCTCCGGGCAGGTCGACGCGCTCGGCGCAAACAACACCTACTTCCTCAGCATCGCCAAGATCGCGCCCGACTTCAAATTCGAAAAGAAACTGCAGTTCAACCGGCAATATAACGGCATTTCCGTGCGCCCGGGCCAAAAGCAGTTCGTCGAGGAGTTGAACGCCTTCATCGACAAGGTTCGCGCCGATGGCCGCCTTGAGAAGATCTACCAGAAATGGCTTGGCCAGGACACGCCCGACTTCCCGGATTCGTTACCTGATATTCCGTTCGCCGTTCAATAACCAAGCAGATGGGAAGACGCCGTGAATACGATGACGAAAATTACGGACAATGCCAGTGCCGATCCAATGATCGTCATGGAAGCCGTGGACAAGTATTACGGCGCCTTCCACGCCCTCAAGCGCATCGACCTGACAGTGAGGCGGGGCGAGAAGCTCGTTCTCTGCGGGCCCTCCGGCTCGGGAAAATCGACCCTCATCCGCTGCATCAATTATCTCGAGAATTTTGCTGGCGGCCGGGTCGTCGTCGACGGCATCGAGTTGAAATCAGGCGCCTCGATCGACGCCATCCGGCGTGAGGTCGGCATGGTCTTCCAGCAGTTCAATCTCTTCCCGCACATGACGGTTCTGAAGAACTGCATGCTTGCGCCGATGAAGGTGCGCGGGATGAAGGCGGCGCAGGCGGAAGAGGTCGCACGCGCCCATCTCGAGCGTGTGCGCATCTCCGATCAGATGCATAAATATCCGGCGCAGCTTTCCGGCGGCCAGCAGCAGCGCGTAGCGATCGCCCGGGCGCTCTGCATGGATCCCAAGGTGATGCTCTTCGACGAGCCGACCTCCGCCCTCGATCCCGAGATGGTCAAGGAGGTGCTCGACACCATGGTCTCGCTCGCCGGCGAAGGGCGAACGATGATCTGCGTGACCCATGAAATGGGCTTTGCCCGCGCTGTGGCCGATCGCGTGATCTTCATGGCGAACGGCGAAATCATCGAGGAGGCGCCGCCCGAGGAATTTTTCACCGCGCCGCGGAACGAGCGCACCCGCGCTTTTCTCGGACAGATTCTCGGGCACTGAGCGGGAAGGGGCCTTTGCTTCGACGGCGACGCGCCCTTCGAAATATCTCGGAAATCCGTTCGCAGACAGTCGCCTCGCGCGCGCCTGCAGACTTCATGTGACTGAAACGGAATGGTTGAAAGCATGGCAAATATATCCATCGGCGTCATCGGCGCGGGCCTGATCGGCCGCAAGCACATCAAGAAGATTATCGAGCATCCCGACTTCGACCTTGCCGGCATCGCCGACCTCGATTGCGATGCCGTCTCGGCGCAATATCCCGGCATTGCGGTCTTCAAGGATTACAGGTCGCTGCTCGACGAGGCGCGGCCGCAGGCCGTCATCATTGCCTCGCCCAATCAGAGCCATGCGGCGATCGGCATCGAATGCGCACGTCTCGGAATCGATATGCTGATCGAAAAGCCGGTCACCGATACGCTCGAAAGTGCCGCCGATCTGCTTCTGGAGGTGCGCGCCAACAGGGTCCGCACACTTGTCGGCCACCACCGCCGCCATCACGATCAGGTCAAGACGCTGAGGCGCCTGCTCAGGGACGGATTGATCGGCAATCTTGTCGGCGTCTCCGCCATCTGGGCGGCCTACAAGCCGGATGATTATTTCCGTATCGCGCCGTGGCGCACCCAGCCGGGCGGCGGACCGATCCTGATCAACCTCATCCACGAGGTCGATTTCCTGCGTTACACCGCCGGCGAGATCCGCGGCGTCAGCGCCATCGCCTCAAGCCGCCAGCGGCAATTTGCCGTCGAGGATACGGCCGGCGCCCTGCTCGAATTCGATGCAGGCTGCATCGGCACCTTCTTTGCGAGCGACAGTGCGGTCTCGCCTTGGACAACCGAACAGGGCGTCGGTGAAGCGGTCGAATTTCCGTTCAGCGGAGAGAGCAGCTACCGCTTCGTCGGCAGTTGCGGTTCGCTGGAGTTCCCGAGCCTGGTCCATTGGGCGCAGGCAGACGGTGGCCAGAACTGGAACGAGCCGATCCGGTCGCAACGACTTTTTGCCAGCTCGATCGATCCCTACCGCGCCCAGCTCGACCATTTCCGCGACGTCGTTCTCGGCAAGGCGGAATCCTTGCTCACGGTTGAGGATGGCGCGCGAACGCTGATCGCGACGCTTGCCGTGGCGGAGGCTGCCGCATCGGGAAGGAGGATCGATCTCAACGATCGTTACGAGGCGCTCGCTGCCGGAAAATTCCCGTCGGCATCCCAAAATACGAATCCAAGGAAAGCATCCTGACATGAAGCCGATCTTCGTTCTCAACGGTTCCAACCTCAACCTGCTCGGCCAGCGCGAGCCGCACATATACGGCAGCACGACGCTCGCCGATATCGAAACCATGTGTCATGCGAGCTCCGCAGGGCGAAAGCATGGGGTCGTCTTCCGACAGTCCAATCACGAGGGTGAGCTGATCGACTGGATCCACGAGGCCCGCCATGCCGCCGACGCCATCGTCATCAATGCCGGCGCTTATACCCATACATCGCTCGCGATCCATGATGCGCTGAAGACCTTCGAGGGCCCGATCATCGAGCTGCACATCACTAACGTGCATCGGCGCGAGAGTTTTCGCCACCACTCCTACATTTCCTTTGCGGCGACCGGCGTGATCTGCGGCCTCGGGCCGGATGGCTATGAGCTTGCACTCGAGGCGGCCGCGCGGCTCGTCGCCAAGACAATGACAACATAAACACCGCTAGTCGGAAGGACCACTGCGATGAAGACATCGATAGCGACCGTTTCGCTGAGCGGCGACCTCAGCGACAAGCTGGAGGCGATCGCCAAGGCCGGCTTCGACGGGGTGGAGATTTTCGAGAACGACTTGCTGAGCTTCGACGAGAGCCCGAGGGAGGTCGGCCGCATGGTGCGCGATCTCGGCATGGAGATCACGCTGTTCCAGCCGTTCCGCGATTTCGAAGGCATGCCGGAGCCGCTGCGCAGCCGCACCTTCGACCGGGCCGAGCGCAAGTTCGACCTGATGCAGGAGATGGGCACCGACCTCGTGCTGGTCTGCTCGAACGTCTCGCCCGCTGCCCTTGGCGGTCTCGACCGGGCGGCGGCCGATTTTCATGACCTCGGCGAGCGCGCCGCCAGGCGCGGCCTGCGCGTCGGCTACGAGGCGCTCGCCTGGGGCCGTCACATCCACGATCATCGCGATGCCTGGGAGATCGTTCGGCGGGCCGATCATCCGAATATCGGCCTGATCCTCGACAGCTTTCATACGTTGTCGCGCAAGATCGACGTCAATTCGATCCGCTCGATCCCGAAGGAGAAGATCTTCATCATCCAGCTTGCCGATGCGCCGCTGATCGACATGGATCTTCTCTACTGGAGCCGTCACTTCCGCAACATGCCCGGCGAAGGCGACCTGCCGGTGCTCGATTTCATGAAGGCGGTCGCCGCCACCGGTTATGACGGTTATCTGTCGCTGGAGATCTTCAACGATCAGTTCCGCGGCGGATCTGCCAGTGCCATTGCCGTCGATGGCCGCCGCTCGCTGATCTATCTCGGCGATCAGGTCAAGCGCCAGCTGCCGGAGAGCGCGCTGCCGGTGCCGGTGATGCCGCCACGCGCCAAGGTAGAAGGCATCGCCTTCATCGAGTTCACCGCCGACGAGGACGAGGCGGCAGCACTCGAGGCGCTGTTTGCAAGCCTCGGCTTCCACAAGGCGGCCAGACACAAGAGCAAGCGGGTGACGGTGTTTCGCCAGGGCGCCATCAACCTCGTCGTCAACACCGAACGCAAGGGCTTTGCCAGCGCCTCCTATGCCGTGCACGGCGCCTCTGCCTATGCCGCCGGGCTGCTGGTCGACGACGCCAAGGCGGCGCTGCAGCGGGCCGTCGCACTCGGCGCCGATCGCTTCGAACAAGCCCTCGATGCCGGCGAGATCGAGATGCCGGCGGTGCGCGGCGTCGGCGGCGGCATCCTCTATTTCCTCGACCGCCAGAGCGAACTCGGCCGCATCTGGGAGATCGAATTCGACGCGATTGAGGACGCGATGCCACCGCAGTCAGCCGGGCTGCAAGCGATCGACCATATGGCGCAGACGATGAAATATGAGGAGCTTTTGACCTGGCTGCTGTTCTACACCGCGCTGGTCGAGGCCGAGAAGACGCCGATGATCGATATCGTCGATCCCTCCGGCATCGTCCGCAGCCAGGTGGTCGAGAATGAGCAAGGCTCGCTGC
Organism: Rhizobium phaseoli; assembly: GCF_003985125.1. GTDB lineage: Bacteria > Pseudomonadota > Alphaproteobacteria > Rhizobiales > Rhizobiaceae > Rhizobium > Rhizobium phaseoli. Next base: position 125,110 of record NZ_ML133568.1, on the reverse strand, counting down.
GCATCACCATGAACGGCGCGGAGAACCGCAATACGCTCGCCGGCCGTTTCATCGCCGAGACCTTCGGCTCCGGCATCCAGCACCTTGCCTTCCGGACCGACGACATCTTCGCGACTGCTGCCGCCCTTGCCGCCAACGGCTTCGTGCCGCTTTCGATCTCGCCGAACTATTATGACGATCTCGAAGCCCGCTTCGGCCTGGAGGCCGAATTCGCCGAGCGCCTGAAGGCCAACAACATCCTCTATGACCGCGACGAGGCCGGCGAATATTTCCAGCTCTACAGCCCGACCTATGGCGAGGGGCTGTTCTTCGAGATCGTCGAGCGGCGTGGCTATCGCGGTTATGGTGCCGCCAACGCCATCTTCAGGATCGCCGCCCTGCGGAAACATCTGCGGCCGGCAGGCATGCCGGCGATCACCAGGAATCTGGGTAATTTGCAGGCTTGAGTTTCTCACCGGCAGTGCCCCCTGGCGGCTGTCGGTCGGACCTCTCATGCAATTCTCGCCTTTTCGTGCATTGCCCTCCTCAGATTTCGGCTGATAGACTTCCCGTGCCTGTTTCTTCACCTATGTCCTTGGTTTTTCGGGAGACTTCATAGCCATGACAGAACTTGCTCAATTGCTCGCATCCATCAAACTGCCGGATCTGTCGGGCAAGGCGGTGCTGATCACCGGCGCCTCGACCGGCATCGGCGCGGCGCTCGCCCGCGCCTTTGCGGCGCAGGGCGCCAAGGTCGGCGTGCATTACAATGCCAGCCGCGAGCCGGCGGAGAAGCTTGGCGAGGAGATCCGGGCGGCCGGCGGCACGGTGCATCTGATCCAGGGCGATGTGTCGCGGGAAGGCGAGACGGAGCGTGTCGTCGAAGAGACGGCGAAGACCTTCGGTCATCTCGACGGGCTCATCAACAATGCCGGCGGCATGCTGGGGCGCAAGCCGACCGCAGAATATACCGACGCGCATTATGCCGCGGTCATGGATCTGAACGCCCGCTCGGTGCTGGCGGCGACGCGTGCGGCCCATCCCTGGTTGAAAAAGCAGGGCGGCTTCATCATCAACACCACCTCGATCGCCGCCCGCAACGGCGGCGGCAACGGGGCGATCCTCTATGCGGCCTCCAAGGGCTTCGTCTCGACGATCACGCGCGGCCACGCCAAGGAATTCGTCGCCGACAGAATCCGCGTCAACGCCGTGGCGCCGGGCGTCATCGCAACACCTTTCCACGAGCGTTATACCAATGACGAGCAGATGGAGCTGCAGCGCAAGTCGATCCCGATGGGTTTCGTCGGCACCTCCGAGGATTGCGTTGGCGCTTATCTGTTTCTCGCCTCGCCGACGCTGTCCGGCTACATCACCGGCCAGATCATCGAGGTCAATGGCGGCCAGCTGATGCCATAAGCCATTCTCTCCGGAGGCGATCTCTTCCTTTTGCCTGCCGGAGGGAACTTTCGAACCGCCGTCACGTTTCCCGCTTGGCCATATTACCAAGCGGGGCACCATGAGCTTTTCATTTTCGGAACTCGACTTCCTCAAACCGGAGCTCGGGGCGGAATATATTGGTTCAGGCACCCACTTCGCCGTCTTCTCGGCCCATGCGGAACAGATCGAACTTTGCCTCTTCTCTGCCGACGGCAAGGAAGAGATCGCGCGGCTGCCGCTGCCCAAACGCGAAGGCGATATCTGGTCGGGCTATATTGCCGGCGTCGGGCCCGGCACGGTCTACGGTTATCGCGCCCATGGGCCCTACGACCCGCCGGCCGGCCATCGCTTCAATCCGAACAAGCTGCTGATCGATCCCTATGCCAAGCAGGTGACGGGCGACCTGAAATGGGACGACGCGCTGTTCGGCTATCGGATCGGCGAGGACGATCTTTCCTTCGATGAGCGCGATAGTGCGCCCTTCATGGTCAAGAGCGTCGTGCAGGATCCTGATTTCGACTGGGCGGGTGAAGAGGCGATCCGCCGGCCCTGGCCTGATACCATCATTTACGAGGCGCATGTGCGCGGCCTGACGATGACGCATCCGAAAGTGCCTGATCGGCTGCGCGGCACCTTTCTCGGCATGTGCAGCGATCCGATCGTCGACCATCTCGTCAAGCTCGGCATCTCGGCGATCGAGCTCCTGCCGATCCAGTACTTCCTCGACGATCGTTATCTGCTGGAAAAGAACCTCAGCAACTATTGGGGTTACCAGACGCTCGGCTTCTTCGCGCCCCAGTCGCGCTACATATCCGGCGACAAGATCACCGAGATCAAGACCATGGTGAAGAGGTTCCATGCCGCCGGCATCGAAGTCATCATGGATGTGGTCTACAACCACACCGCCGAAGGCAGCGAGAAGGGGCCGACCCTGTCCTTCCGCGGGCTCGACAATGCGAGCTATTACATCCTTTCCCCCGACGATCCCCGCCACACTTTCGATACGACAGGCACCGGCAATACGTTGAACGTCGCCAATCCGATGGTGATGCGCATGGTGCTTGACAGCCTGCGCTATTGGGTCGGGGTCATGCATATTGACGGTTTCCGTTTCGATCTTGCCAGCACGCTCGGCCGGCAGGATCTGGAGTTCGACCGTCAAGGCCTGTTCTTCGGCGCGATCCGCCAGGATCCGATCCTGGCTGGGGTCAAGCTGATTGCCGAACCCTGGGATATCGGCGAAGGCGGATATCAGGTCGGCGGTTTCCCGCACCCTTTCCGCGAGTGGAACGACAAGTTCCGCGATGATGTGCGCCGGTTCTGGAAGGGCGACGGCGGCATGGTGTCGGAGCTCGCGGCGCGCATCACCGGCTCGGCGCTGCAATTCAACCATTCGGACCGGGGAGCGACCTCCTCGATCAATCTCCTGTCGGCCCATGACGGCTTCACCCTGATGGATACCGTCTCTTTCGACGGCAAGCACAACGAGGCGAATGGCGAGGACAACCGGGACGGCCATTCGGACAATCATTCCGACAATATGGGCGTCGAGGGCGCCACCGATAATGCCGATATCAACGCTGCGCGGGCGCGGCGGCGGCGCAACATGATGGCGACGCTGATGCTCTCGCAGGGCGTGCCGATGATCCTGGCCGGCGACGAGCTCGGCAACAGCCAGGGCGGCAACAACAATGCCTATTGCCAGGACAACGAGATCGGCTGGACGGGATGGGACGGGCTCGACGATCCCTTCCTCGATTTCTGCCGGCAGGCCGTCACCTTCCGCAAGGCCCATCCGGTTCTCAGGCAGGAGCGGTTCCTGACCGGCGAGACCAGCGAGGACGGGCGCATCGAAATCGCCTGGTACAAGCCGGACGGCAGTTTCATGGACGACGGCGCCTGGAATGACGATGGATTGCAGGTGCTCGGCGTTTACTTGTCGAAGAGCGCGCATGCGCCGGATACCGAGACGATGGACGATCTCTACCTCGTGTTCAATGCCGGTGGTGATTGCGAAGTTCGTCTGCCTGTGGTGAACGGACTGAAAGAGTGGTCCCGGGTTCTCGACACCGGCGCGGAGACTGGCGCCTTCGATGTGCACGACCAGGACAATCCCGTCATGGTCTTCACCCAGAGCCTGGCCGTCTTTGCGCCGACAGGCCAGACCCAGCCGCCGGAGGGGGCGACCAAGGCGCAGCGCCGCCGGTGGTTTCAGTTCGGCCGCCGCGGCAAATAGCAGGTCCTCAACAGCATGAATGCCGAAGCCATCACCGAACTTGGCCTCATCTATGTCAGCGATACCGAACCGGGCATCCGCAGGCGCAGGAAAGGCAAGGGCTTCAGCTATGTGATGCCTGACGGTACGACGCTTTCGGACGAACTGCAGCGGGCCCGCATCGGCGCACTCGGCTTGCCGCCGGCCTATGAGAATGTCTGGATCTGTCTCTACGAGAACGGCCATCTCCAGGCGACCGGGATCGATGCGCGCGGGCGCAAGCAATATCGCTATCACAAGGACTGGCAATCCTTCCGTAGCGCCGGAAAGTTTCACCAGCTGATCGAATTCGGCCGGGCATTGCCGAAGATCCGCCGCACCGTGCTGCGCCATCTCGACACCGGTGCCGAGGATGTCAACGGCGTGCTCGCGGCTTTGACGACGCTGCTCGACGAGGCGCATCTGCGGGTCGGCAACCAGGCCTATGTCAGGGAAAACGGCACCTATGGCGCAACGACGCTGTTGAAGCGGCACCTGAAGATCGTTGATGGGCGGATCGAGCTGAAGTTCCGCGCCAAGGGCGGCAAGCGCGTCCAGCGCAGCCTCAAGCATCCCAGGCTGCAGAAGATCCTCGAGGAGATCGCCGATCTGCCCGGCCGTCAGCTTTTCGTCTGGAAGGATGAGAGCGGCGCGCTGAAACCCGTCGATTCCGGCCGGCTGAATGCCTATCTGGCGGAGATATCGGGCATTCCGATTTCCGCCAAGACGTTCCGCACCTGGGCCGGATCGCTGGCGGCCTTCGGTGCGGCCCGGGAAAAAATTGTCGGCGGCGGCCGGCCGACCGTCAAGGAAATGTCGGAGGCTGCGGCCGAAGCGCTGCACAATACGCCGGCAATTTCACGCTCGAGCTACATCCATCCGGCGATCATCGCGCTCTCAGGGAATGATCATGCATTGATCGAAGGTGGCTACGAGCCGTTGCGGGGCTTGCGGGCGGAAGAAAACAGGCTACTTGATTTCCTGACACGCGAGATCGAGGAATGAGCCCCGCAAACCCACCGGCATCGGACGTATCCCTGACCCATCCCGACCGGCTTTACTGGCCGGACGAGGGCGTGACCAAGCAGAATCTGGCGGATTATTACGCTGCCGTCTGGCGTTTCATGGCGCCCTATCTCGTCAATCGGCCACTGGCGCTCTTGCGCCTGCCGGACGGAATAAAAAGCCACCAGCGGTTTTTCCAGAAACATGGCTGGAAAGGCATGAATTCCCATATCGAGGAGATCGCCGACCCTGAGGACCCGGAGGGCGAGAAACTGTTGCGCATTGCCGATTTCGACGGGCTTGTCGCGCTGGTGCAATCGGCCGCACTTGAAATTCATCCCTGGGGCACGACGACCGATCATTGGGAAAGACCCGATATGATCATCATGGATCTCGACCCCGGCGAGGACGTGGTCTGGAGCGCGGTGATAACGGCGGCGCTTGACGTCAAGGCGCGGCTGGAATCCCGCGGCCTTGCCGCCTTCGTCAAGACCTCAGGCGGCAAGGGGCTGCATGTGGTGGCGCCGCTTGCGCCGAAGGCCGGTTGGGCCGAGGTCAAGGGTTTCGCTCATTCGCTTGCGGAAAGCATGTCGGCCGATGCGCCGGAGAAATATCTGGCAACGGCGACGAAGGCAAAACGCGGCGGGCATATCTATATCGATTATCTCCGCAACGGTCGCGGCAGCACGGCGGTCGCACCCTATTCGACCAGGGCGCGGCCGGGTGCTCCGGTGTCGATGCCGCTCGATTGGTCCGATCTGAAGGGGCTCGGTGGTCCGGCCGCCTTCACCCTCGCCAATGTGCCGCAGCGGCTGGAGGCCCGGCCTCGCGATCCCTGGGCCGATTTCTTCGATGCGGCCGTGCCGCTGCAATGAATGGCTCGCTTATTCCGTGCTGTCGAGCTCGGGATAATGCCTGAAAATCCCCTCCTCGTTGAAGGGCAAGCGGCGAGGGGAGGCGAGATAGCGGGCGATGTTCGCCCGCTTTACGACCGCAGCATGCAGCGCCAGGAGGGCGGGATATTCGGCCTTGCGTTTGGCCATTGCCTTCGGAAAGGCATAGGTCAGGCCTTCGATCACCTGGAAGAGTGAAAGGTCGACATAGGTCAGCGTGTCGCCGACGACATGACCGGAACCATCAGGGTTTTGCCGCAGCACACGCTCGAAATAGCCAAGATACTTCGGAATGCGCTGGCCGATAAAGGCCGCCGAGCGGGCCTTCGCCTCTTGCTTCTGGTCTTCGTAATATCGCCCCATGTCGATCGGGTGATGAGTGTCGTGCACCTCCGCGACGAAATCGGTGACGGTAAGCTGCAGTCCGTTGGCGACATGACGAAGGCCCTCGTCCTGGGGCGCAAGCCCCAGTCTCGGGCCGAGATAAAACAGGATGTTGGCGACATGCGGGATAATCAGCTCGCCATCCTTCAGGAAGGGTGGTGCGAAGGGAATATGCGCTACGCTTTCGCTTTCCATGATATCGAACATGGCACCGGTGCCGCGGCCGGGCTCACGGGTGATGTCGACGTAATCGGCGCCGGCTTCCTCCAACGCAAGCCGGACGAATTCACCGCGGCCCTGGATGCCGCCCCAATAATAAAGCTCATAGGCCATCTCAGCTCAATCCTTCGGTTTACGACCGAAGTCTTTTCGCAGCTCGTCCTTGGCTTCTTCAAGAGTGGCCCGTCGTTTTTTCGTCAATTGGTCGCCGGCGCGGTTGATGTAGAAGGTCAGCATCGACATGGCCGCGCGGAAGGGACTGGACTTACGGCGATGACTCTCCTCGGCCGAATGCTTGACCGAGCGGGCGACCTTCTTCGGATCGTCCGATTTGAACACACCTTCCTTCAGGTCCATCGCGTCGCTGTGTTCGGTGACGTTCTGCGACCATTTCTTCTTCGATTTGGCCATGTCGAAACCTCTTTGCGGCTGCGGCAGGCGCCAAGGCAGCCGCGTCCATCGTCAGTGGTGGCTGTGGTGTTCGTTGCGTTTGCGCGTCGCAGCCGCCTTCTTGGCTGAAGCAGACCTTTCCTCCTTCGAGCGGGCCGCGGATGCAGCGCCGCCGGCGCGGCCGCCCTTTTCGGAGGATTCGTGCGTGTCCTTCTTGCCGCGGCCGGAGCCGGATTTGTTGCCGCCGCCGCTTTCCTTGTTGACCGTCGCCCAGGCACGCCGTTCGGCCTCCTTCTCGGAAACGCCGCGATCCTCGTAGCTTTCCTCGATATGCTCGGCCTTGCGCTTCTGCTTGTCGGTATAGTCGGATTTGTCTCCTCGCGGCATCTTCGCCTCCTGTTGTTTGCAAAGCATGCAATGCGTTTGTGAGGAGAATCCAACCGGTGCGGAGCGCAAAAGTTCCCTCGGCGTCAGTGCCCCGATTTCGGAACAAAAGCCGGTTTTGTCAGGTTTTCGAGGAGGAATCCTGCATAATCCTGATATAGCAAGGAGCCGAGACCATGGAGAAACACTTCGTCAAAGCCGATGGAAACGGCATGATCGACGTGAACGGCCAGGTATCGCCGGTCACCTACACCGTCAGCTTCAAGGAGGGAATGGGCCATTCCTACGAGGTCGATATCCGCCTGATCGCGCCGCGCGACTGGCTGCTGCAGAGGGGATTCAACCGTGACGCCGTGCTGGTCAGCCAAAGCGGCGCGCGCATTCCCGTCTATCACGGCGGTGCCAACCGCCACGATGGCGGCAGCCATCACGATGGCGGCGGCCTCGATCCTGCCGACGCGATTTCGATCGAATTGACGGCGCGCGACGACAGCTGCACCAGCGAGGCCGATCTGATGGGCAAATATCCGGAGTTCGGCGGCATTAGAGCCGCGGCTGCAGGGCGGCCTTGACGGCCCGGTCGAGCGCGGCGCTGTTGAAAGGTTTCGTCAGCAGTACCGATCCGGAGAGATGATCGGAATCGGGCAGGTCGCTGCCGCCCGTGGCGAAGACCAGACCGACCGATGGAAGCGCTTCCCGCGCCCTGGCGGCAAAGGCGGAACCCGACATGCCGGGTAGCCCGAGATCGACGACGATGATGTCGACGACGGTATGGTCGAGAATGTCGGCGCCCTGTTCGCCGCTCTCGGCCTCGATCACGTCATAGCCGAGGTCCTGCAGGATTTCTGCGGTATCCATGCGGATGAAGGCGTCATCTTCGATGAGCAGCAGCTTCGGCTTCGCGGCCGTTTCGGGATGGTGTGGTTCAGAGGGTTTTGCATTGGGCCGAGCTGCATCGGCTGCTCCTCGGCCGCCTTGGGCCCGGCTGGCGAGCACGTGGCGGATCTTGCGGGCCAGATCCTCGCGCGTATAGGGCTTGGAGAGCAGCTCGAGGCCGGGATCGAGCCTGCCGCCATGGACGATCGAGTCTTCCGTATAGCCGGATGTATAAAGCACGGCTATGTCGGGCAGACGTGCGCGCGCCAGGCGGGCAAGCTCCGGGCTTTTCAACGTGCCTGGCATGACGACATCGGTAAAAAGCAGGTCGATATGGGCGCCGCTCTCGATGACGGTCAGCGCGCTTTGCGCATCCTTCGCTTTCAAGACGTAATAGCCGAGATCCGACAGCATCTCGATGACCGTGGCGCGAACACCTTCGTCATCCTCGGCGACAAGAATGGTTTCCGTCCCGCCGGTTGCCGGCACGGTGTCGGCGGCGGTGGCGCGATCCTCGCTGCGGAACGAGCGGGGGAGATAGAGCTTGATGGTCGTGCCTTCGCCTGTCTGGCTGTAGATCTTTACGTGGCCGCCGGACTGCTTGACGAAGCCGTAGACCATCGACAGGCCGAGACCGGTGCCCTTGCCTTCCGGTTTCGTCGAGAAGAAGGGCTCGAAGGCCTGTTCCTTCACCTCCTCGGTCATGCCGGAGCCGGTATCGGTGACGGCGAGCACGACATATTGGCCGGCCTTCACTTCAGGATGGGTGCGGCTGTAGGAATCGTCGAGGAAGGCGTTGCCGACCTCGATCGTCAACCTGCCCGCTCCATCCATCGCGTCGCGCGAGTTGATCGCCAGATTGAGCAGGGCGTTCTCGATCTGGACCGGATCGGCGAAGGTGTTCCAAAGGCCGCCGGAGACGATGGTCTCGACTTCGATCTCTTCGCCGAGCGCGCGGCGCAGCATATCGTCCATGCCGGTGACGAGACGGCCGATATTGACGACCTTCGGTTCCAGCGGCTGGCGGCGGCCGAAGGCGAGCAGCTGGCTGGCCAGCCGCGAACCACGTTCGACGGCGACAAGCGCGTTGGCAATGCGCTCCTTGGCCCGGCGGTTTTCCGCCACGTCCTTGCCCAGTAGCTGCAGATTGCCCGAGATCACCTGCAGTAGATTGTTGAAGTCATGGGCGACCCCGCCGGTGAGCTTGCCGATCGATTCCATCTTCTGCGACTGCTGGAGCGCCGCTTCGGCCTGCTGGCGATCGGCGATCTCGGCCGCGACGCGGACCTCGAGCATTTCGTTGAGCTTGCGCAGCTGATCTTCCATGTCGCGGCGCTGGCTGATCTCGAGCTTGGCGGCACGGAAGAGCCGGATATTGTCGATTGCCACGGCCGATTGGCTGGCGAGGCTGACGAGGCTTGCCTCCGCCGCCTGGGAAAAACGGCCAGGTTCGCCGTGGCCGAAGAATAGGCCGCCGATGACGCTGCCATCGCGCGATTTGACCGGCACGGCAAGATAGCTGCGGACCGGCAGATGCCCCTTCGGCATGCCGGAATGCGGTGCATTCTGCCCGTAGCGCGGGTCGAGCAGGATATCGTCGGAGCGCACGATCCCTTCGCCGTCGAAAGTCGGCGCGAAGACTTTGGTATTGCGCGGCATCGGGAATTTTTCGAAGTTTTTCCTGTCGACGCCGGAAAGCGCGTACAGCATATAGCTGCCGCCCTCGCCATCATCGACATTATAAAAGAAGGCGCCGAATTCCGCGCCGGTGAGCGTCACGCCGGCATCGACGACAATCTGTGTCAGGCGTTCCACATCGGGCTCGACGGTGATCGCCGCACCCGCCCGGTTGACGACCGCGAGCGCTTCCGATTTGGCCCGCAGTTCGTCAAGGGCCAGCTTCTCGCCACGCTTGGCCGCCACCTGGTCGGTGACATCGAGTGTCGCGCAGAGGATGCCGGCGATCGTGCCGTCATCGTCGCGCAGCGGCGTATAGGAGAAGGTGAACCATGTGTCCTCGGTGCGGCCGTCGCGGCGCATCGGAATGAGCAGCTCCTTGAAGAGCTGCGGACTGCCGCTGAGCGTGCGGGCGACGATCGGCGAGAATTGCTCCCATATATCCGCCCAGACTTCGCGGAACGGTTTCCCGAGTGCGGCGGGATGCCGCTCGGGGAATACGGGTACGTAGGCGTCATTGTAGAGAAAGGCGAGATCCGGACCCCAGGCGACGAATTTCGGCTGGCGCGAATTCAATACCATTTCGGCAATGTGCTTGAGAGAGGCAGGCCAGCTCTCGACCGGTCCGAGACCGATGGCGTCAAAGGCCGGATGCCGCAACAATTCGCCGATTTCGCCGCCGCCTCTCGGCCAGCCGTTGCCGACGCTTCCCATGCAAAAACGCTTTCCTGTCGCCCGCCGCGCCGGTGTGAGCGGCGGCAATTCAAAGGCCTGCAGCCTCCCTTGCCCTTCTGAAAGAGGCACGGCTGCAGGGGTTCAGCTTCATCCAACCGTCAAGATAGCGGCTTGCGAGGGCAGGGAAAGGGCGCTGTCGAAATATCATTAATCACAGTGCGTTCAAGCTTTTGCACGGACGATGCAGGTCGCTTTCGAGCGGTTATTTTCGATAGAATTTTTGCGACGCTGCGAGGGCGCGGCCAATGTCGAAGGAGGGCAGTTGCAGCGGTCTGCGGGGATCGCGAAAAACCAGTCCGACGAGCCTGTCGACGACAAGGATCAACCCAAGGGCAAGACCGAGATAGAGCACCGCGGCGACGAGCAGAAGTGACATCTCCATGCCTCACATGGCCACGGTCAAGGCGCGGCCGCCTGTGAAAAGGGCAACAGGGTGCATCTCGGTCAGACCGCCGTTCATGGCGCTTTCCCCGGTTTTGCCATAAACAGTCGCGGCCAGGACTTGTTCCCGGCGATCGGGCGAGGGATCAACCTTTTTGGGAAGCCTCAAAGCTTGCAGCGTCATCCGGCTTCTGTTCACCCCCGCATGGAAAAGCCCACCTCCGAACCTTCATAAACCACAACTAATTCAGGCGTATGACAAAGAAAGCCCGAAGGGCGTCGCGACGACGCCCTTTCGATTGCAATGTTCGGTATGCCAGTGTTCAGGACGCCGTTTTGCGGCTCGCAGTCCGTTTGGACGCTGGTGTGTCGACGCCGTTCGTCTTGGCGCCGGTTGCAGCACGCTTCGTGGCCGTCACAGTGCGCTTGGCCTTGGGCTTGGCTTCCTTGCCGTTGGAAGAGGCAGCAGAGCCGTCGAGCGTTTCGCGCTCGTGCCGTGCCTGTTCCCAATGAATGGAATCTCGCCCTGTCGGATAGCCCTCTTCTTCCCAGAGGGCGTATGCACGTTTCTTGATCCACTCTTCCCGAGTTTCTGCCATCGCTGATCTCCAGTCACATGAATGCCGTCGTTCGAACGCGATACTGCCGGGATGGTTCCAGAGGAGCGCCGCCGTTTCAAGCGAAATCGAGCTGCAACCCTAAATATTTCGCATCGCAGCATATCAGGGTTGAGAATCCACGTTCATCTCAGTTGAAATTCCGCCGCCTTGTGCAGATCTGAGACGAACTGGCGGCGCTGCCGGTGCCGCTCGGCCTCGTCGCGGATGCGCAGCAGATAGGAGGGATGAATGGTGACCAGAACGGGCGGACGGTTTGTCGGCTGCAGGATATGGCCGCGTTCCGGCGTCAGTTTCACTTTCGGTCCGAGCAGCGCGTAAAGCGCAGTTGCGCCCAGCGCCACGACGAGTTTCGGCTGCAGGATGTTGAGTTCCGCCCCGAGCCACCAGGCGCAACGCCGAATTTCGCCGGCATTGGGTTTTGCATGCAGCCGCCGCTTGCCGCGCGGCGTGAACTTGAAGTGCTTGACGGCATTGGTGACATAGCAGCGCTGGCGGTCGAGACCGGCTTCTTCGAGACATTGGTCAAGCAGATGGCCGGCCGGACCGACAAAAGGCCTGCCGGTGATATCCTCGCGGTCGCCCGGCTGCTCGCCGACAAGGGCGACCTCGGCCTTGTCAGGGCCTTCGCCGAAGACGATCTGCGTGGCATTTCTGTAGAGATCGCAGCGGGTGCAGCCTTCGGCCTGACGTCGGAGGTCGGCAATGCTTTCGGCATCCGCGACGTCGAGGGTCAAGGCGGGGCCGACGTTTGCGGCGACGTTCATGATCGCGATCCTCATCTCTTCTGGATCAATCACTCACCACCGGGATTGTTCCCGCGGTCGAGCCGGCGACGCTGACAGTTGCGGTGAAAAAATTCCCGTCATGGGAGCGAGCGGGCACAATTGAACGTCACCATTTCGCGGTTATATTGGCCAGCGATGTTTTATCTCCTGTCGACCTACTGGCCGCATATCCTCTTTGTCGTTTCGATCGCCATGGGAGCCGCGGCGGCGATCCATGCCGCCATGACCAAGGAGGAGGTACGCGCCGCGATCGGCTGGGTCGGCGTCATCATTCTGTCGCCGATCGTCGGCGCGGTGCTCTATGCGATTGCCGGCATCAACCGCATCCGCCGCAAATCGCTGAGCATTCGCCGCGACGCGCTGCTGCTTGCGCCCGGCACCGACGAGCTGGAGACCTTCGACGCCGAGGCCGAGACGGTCATCAGCCAGTTCGGCCGCCGCTTTGCGGCGCTGCAGACGCTGGGCGACCGGGTGACCCGCAACCCGCTGACCTCGGGCAATGCGATCGACATGCTCGAGACTGGCGACGAGGCCTATGCGGCGATGAAGACCGCCATCGACGAGGCGAACCGCAGCATCTTGCTCGAAACCTATATTTTCGATCGCGACGCCATCGGTCTTCGCATCGCCGACGCGCTGATTTCGGCGGTCAAGCGCGGCGTTGCGGTGCGAGTGCTGATCGATGCCGTCGGGGCGCGTTATTCGGTGCCGAGCATTCTCGGCCATCTCAAGGAGGGCGGCGTCACCGTTGCCGTCTTCAACGGCAACGTCATCATGGGCTTGCGGCTGCCCTATGCCAATCTGCGCACCCACAGGAAGATACTGATCGTTGACGGCCGTATTGCGCTGACGGGCGGCATGAATATCCGGGCGGGCTTCAGCGAGCAGGAGACGGGCGAGAGCTTCGCCCATGATACGCATTTCAGCGTCACCGGCCCTGTCGTCGCCGACCTCTTCGACCTTGCCGCCGAAGACTGGCGCTTCACCACTGGGGAGCTGTTGAACGGCGAAGCCTGGCGCATCGAACCGCCGCAGCGCAACCCCGGCGATCCCATCCTGATGCGCGTCGTCGCTTCCGGGCCGGATCGCAGCGTCGAAACCAACCACAAGATGCTGATGGGCGCCTTTTCCGTCGCGCGTCAATCGATCCGCATCATGTCGCCCTATTTCCTGCCGGACCGCGAACTGATCAGCGCCCTGGTGACGGCGGCGCGCCGCGGCGTCGAAGTCGATATCATCGTACCTGACGTCAACAACCTCATGCTGGTCGACCGGGCGATGACGGCGCAATTCGATCAGATCCTCAAGAATTATTGCCGCATCTGGCGATCGACCGGCAGCTTCAGCCACTCGAAGCTGCTGACGATCGACGGCACCTGGGCCTATGTCGGCTCTTCCAATCTCGATCCGCGCTCGCTCAGGCTGAATTTCGAGGTTGATCTCGAAGTGCTGAACGAGGGCTTTGCCGCCGAGATCGACGAGCATCTCGACGAAACCCTGAAATCGGCAACGCTGGTGACGCTGGAGGGCTTGCGCGCGCGGCCCTTTCCGGTGCGGCTGCTCGAGAAGGTGCTCTGGTTGGGGTCGCCCTATCTTTGAACGATTTTTTATCCCCGGACATGGCAAGTTCGGCTTGCCCGCCTATACTGCCGGGTAAAGCCCTTTTGATCAACCGAACCAGTGCGCTGTTCCGATGCACGCCAAAAAAGACAGCCTTCCCGCCAGCATTCTCGCCTCGATCAGGAGCCGGAAGAAGCGGCTCGACGCGGCCCAGTTGGAGGCAAGGCCGCGCAGCATCGGAACGCTGATCGCTTCCTACAATGTGCACAAATGCGTCGGCACCGACCGGCGCTTCGACCCGGAGCGCACCAGCCGGGTGATCCATGAAATCGGCGCCGACGTGATCGCACTGCAGGAGGCCGATACGCGCTTCGGCGAGCGCACCGGCATTCTCGACCTCGGCCGGCTGGAGCGGGAGACGGGACTGATCCCGGTGCCGGTCGCCGGCATGACCAAGGCGCATGGCTGGCACGGCAATGTCGTGCTGTTCAAGAAGGGCCTGGTGCATGACGTGCATCAGATCAGGCTGCCGGGGCTGGAGCCGCGCGGCGCCCTCGTCGCCGAGATCGAACTTGAAGAGGGCGGCGTGCTGCGCATCATCGCCGCGCATTTCGGCCTGTTGCGGCACAATAGAGCCCAGCAGGCTCGCACTTTGGTGGAACTGATAAAGGACCGCCACGAGATGCCGACAATCCTGCTCGGCGACCTCAACGAGTGGCGCCTCGGCGACCGCTCGTCGCTCAATACTTTCCAATCCGCCTTCGGAGAGCTGCCGCCCGCCGTCCCGAGTTTCCCCGCCGGCCTGCCGCTTCTGGCGCTCGACCGCATCATCGCCAACCGCAAGGGGATCATCACCGAAGTGGAAGCGCATGATACGCCGCTGGCGCGTATTGCCTCGGATCATTTGCCGATCAAGGCGCTGGTCGACCTGAAACCGGTGGGCCGATAGGCCAGCTTTCGCAAATCGCGCAAGTGCCTCCCTGAGAATTGGTGACTCGGTCCAGCGGCAAAACTCGCCATGGTTCACGTCGAGCAATTTCGCGGCGAGTTCGGGAAACCTGGTGTGCTGCCTCGACGAGACATGCGCGGTTCTTGACCTGGATCAAGGTCATCGCGAAAGGATAAGCATACGGTCGATTTGTGGTCTTGCGGCACCAACAACTCCGAAGGAGAACCACGATGGCGAACACAATCTTCCAGACCCGTTCCGCTGCGTCGACCGCGACGCCGGCGCAAGTTTCCGTTCCGGTTCTCGGCGCGACGGTAGCGATTTTTACAGCTGTATCGTTCCTGCTTTGCATGGCTCTCGGCTTCGTCGCCCCCGAATGGGGGCTCCATAGGCCGTGGCTGCAGTTCTACCTCGGGCTTACCGGCTTCGACCTTTGGAGCGTGGTGCTCGGCACGGCTCAAAGCCTCATCTTCGGGGGCTATGCGGGCGCATTGCTCGGAACCATTTTCAACGTCGTCAGCCGCCGTTTCGGCTGATGGGCCACGCCGCCTTCGGCTTCCGTCGCCCAGGCGATGGTCACTGTCGATCAGCCCGGTCCGGCGGCGCGGACCCGAAGCATTTAAATTCGAAGTCGTCCCGCTGCCGTCAGGCCGCAGCGTTGGACTGCGAACAGCCAAAGGAGAAGGTATATGAGAATGACAATTATCAACGCTGTCCTGCTGGCCGGAGCCATTATCGTGGGCGGGGCAGGTCCGAGCTTTGCTCAGGCCAGTGGAGCGGATCCGCATCATCCCGAAAGCTCGCCACAGGCTGCCTCGCCTTCCGACATGAAAGGAATGACCGGAAGCCAGGGAGCAATGCCCGGCTCCGACATGATGCCCGGCGGAATGATGGGGCAGGGCATGATGATGCGATCCGGCATGATGGGTGGCATGCCGATGATGGGCATGCGTGGGTCTATGATGAAGATCATGTTCGCCGTGGCAGATACCGATGGGGACGGTGCCTTGTCTTTCGAGGAGGTGACGGCGGTTCACAAGCGGATTTTCGACAGCGTGGATGCCAACAAGGATGGAAAGGTCACGACTGAGGAAATGCAGGCGTTCTGGCGGCCCTAGCCAACCAGACGTATCGGGGGGCGGGGCTCCGGGGATGGTCGCGGAGCCTCAGAGGATATGATAGGATGCTAGGCATTCACCGCGGGAGGGTTAAGTGCGTCGCGTCCTTCTGACTCTGATCCTGTTCGTGCAGTCCGCCTCGATCTCGTCTGCCTCCGAGCTTTCGGTCTTCCATACGTCTTCGGTCGGCAGCAACCGGTCGATCAGCCTCAGTCTGGCGACCGGCGGTCCCGCTCGCGACCCGGCTTTTGATTTCGACGTCGTCATTGCGCTATCGGAACTCGATAATGGCGGGAGTGTGCTCTATCGGGACGCCGGGAGACACCAGGCAAGCGTGCGTTGCGTTTCCCCCGCCATGGTCAGGATCAATTCCGCCGACTACCCGATCGACCTGTCGGCGCTGCCGGGCGCGGACTGGAAGCACGATCTCTGGGCCGCGCTCTGCAAAGCGCCGGTTTCCTGACTGGCCGACCGGTTGACGAATGCCGCATCAGCCTTTCCCGGGACGGACCTCCGCGAACACGTAGGGTGCTTCGTCCCCTGAGGGGATCGCATAGACATCATAGGGCGCCCGCCAGTCTTCACCCATTCCCAACGAACCGGACGGCATGCCCGGCACAGCCAGCCCGCGGAGCGGCGGCCGCTCCTGCAGCAGTTGCTAGACGGATGCGAGCGGCACGTGTCCCTCGAGGTAGTATTCTTCGATGACGGCGGTGTGGCAGCCCTCCAAATCGGCGGGCACGCCGAAGCGCGCCTTGATCGCGGCGAGGTCGTCGGTGTCCCGGGCATCGACGGAAAATCCCGCAGCGGCCATCGCCTTCGACCATTCATGGCAGCAGCCGCAAGCGGGATCCCTGTAGACTGTCATCCTCGTCATAACGGCGAGGGCCCCTCGGCCAGGAAACGCCAGGGCGGACGCTACCACTGCAATGAAGCTTCTCCTGCGCATGTATCTACTCCTTAACGGTGCCGCCCGGGCACCGCGTTGGTACCCGGGCGGCAGCTGCACTTTATTTTACTTCCGTGACGGTCAGCTTACCATTCACGCGTTCGGCGACGAACTCAACGCTCGAACCTTCCTTCAGCTTTTCGAGCAAAGCCGGGTCTTCTACCCGGAAGACCATCGTCATCGCAGGCATGTCAAGGTTCTTCAGGTCTTCATGCTTGATGGTAACCTTCTTCGCCTTGGCATCGACCTTGTTGACGACACCCTTGGTGAATTCCTCGGCCAACGCACCGAAGGTTGCTGAGGCCGAGAGCAGAGCGGCGATGCCGATTTTGATCATGGTGGATTTCATCTTCATATCTCCTTCTGTTGCGGTTCACTTGCCAGCGACGGTGACGTCGCCGTGCATGCCGGCTTCGTAGTGGCCGGGGATCAGGCAGGCGAACTTGAAGGCTCCGTCGGACGTGAATTTCCAGACGATCTCGCCGGATTGACCGGCCGGGAGGCGGATGGAATTGGCGTCGGCATGTTCCATTTCGGGGAACTTTTCCATGACCTTCTTGTGCTCGAGGATCTTGTCTTCCTGATCGAGCACGAACTCGTGGTCGACGGTGCCGGCATTCTTGATCGCGATCTTGACCGTTTGACCCTTACGCACGGAGAGGACGGCCGGGGTGAAGAGCATTTTGCCGTCATCGGTTTCCTTCATCGTGACGCGGATCGTCTGCGTCGCCTTGGCCTTGTCGCCGGGCTCGCCGACAGCCATCTTCTCACCGTGGCCGCCGGCGTGATTGCCGGAGGCGAAAGCCGGGCCTGCCAAGGCGACGAACGCCAATGCGAGTAGATAATTCTTCATGCATATATCCTTTCTGGACGTGGGGGATTGAACCTCAGCCCTTTGTCGGCTTCGGTGTGATTTGCGTTTTTGCGTCTTTGGCCTTGGTCGCGTCCGGCAGTTCGCCGGTCCATTCCCAGGCCTGTGTTCCGGGCGGGTTTTCGTACCAGCCCGGATCGGCGTAATCGTCCGCCGAGATGCCCTCGCGGACTTTCACCACCGAGAACATGCCGCCCATTTCGATGGGGCCGTGCGGCCCCCAACCGGTCATCATGGGGACAGTGTTTTCGGGAATGGGCATTTCCATCTCGCCCATATCGGCCATTCCCTTGGTGCCCATGGGCATGTATTCCGGCTGCAGCTTCCTGATCTTTTCGGTGACCTTCGACTTGTCGGCACCGATGAAGGTCGGGATATCGTGCCCCATCGCGTTCATCGTGTGATGCGACTTGTGGCAGTGGATGGCCCAGTCTCCGAGATGCTTGGCGTCGAACTCGTAGGCCCGCATCGCGCCGACCGGGATGTCGATGCTCACCTCGGGCCAGCGCGCTTCCGGCCGCACCCAGCCGCCATCCGTGCATGTCACCTCGAAGTCGTAGCCATGCATGTGGACGGGGTGGTTGGTCATCGTCAGATTGCCGACGCGAACCCGCACCCTGTCGTTCTTCGAGACCACCAGCGGGCTGATGCCCGGAAACACGCGGCTGTTCCAGCACCACATGTTGAAGTCGGTCATCTCCATGATGCGCGGCACATAGGAACCGGGATCGATGTCGTAGGCGTTGAGCAGGAAGACGAAGTCGCGGTCGACGCGCATGAACGTCGGATCTTTCGGATGCACGACGAAGAAGCCCATCATGCCCATGGCCATCTGCACCATCTCGTCGGAATGCGGGTGGTACATGAAGGTGCCTGATTTCACGAGGTCGAACTCGTAGACGTAGGTCTTGCCGACGGGGATATGCGGCTGCGTCAGTCCGCCGACGCCGTCCATGCCGGATGGCAGGATCATGCCATGCCAGTGGATGGTCGTGTGTTCCGGCAGCTTGTTGGTGACGAAGATGCGCACCCGGTCGCCCTCGACGGCCTCGAGCGTCGGTCCGGGCGACTGGCCGTTGTAGCCCCACAGGTAGGCGGTCATGCCGTCGGCCATCTCACGCTCCACCGGTTCGGCGACGAGATGGAACTCCTTGACGCCGTTGTTCATCCGGTGGGGCAGGGTCCAGCCGTTGAGGGTGACGACCGGCTGGTAGTCGGGGCCTGAAGTCGGGTGAAGCGGCGGTTGCATGTCGGCCGTCTCCATTATCGGAGCGTCGGGAAGACCCATGGCCGAGGTCTTTGTCCAGGCGCCAGCCGCCAGCAGGGCGGCGCTTGCTCCGAACAGTTGTCGTCTGTTGAACATGGTGGGGTCCTTTCTCAATGGCCGCCGCCGCCGCTGCTTTCGGAAGCAGCGGCGACTTCGGTTTGTGCCGGCGCGTTCGACGCCCCGCCGCCATAGATTGCGGGCGCAAGATTGGCTTCGGCGAGCCAGAAGTCGCGCTTCGCATTGACGGAGAGCAGGATGGAGTTGATCTTGTCGCGCGTGTCGGTCAGCAGCTCGAAGGTGTTGGTAATCATGCCGTTGTAGGTGAGCAGGGATTCCTCCTCGACCTTGCTGCGCAGCGGCACGACATTGTTGCGGTAGTGCCGCGCAATGTCGTAGTTCGAGCGGTACGCCTCAAAAGCGGAGCGCGCTTCCGAGCGAACGTTGACGGCCTTCTCCGCGAGCTGGTTCGCCGCCCGCATGTATGCCAGCTCGGCCTTGCGCATCCGGGCCTTTCCGCTGTCGAAGATCGGGATGGCGAACTCGAGCTCGACCTGGGCGGTCGTCTCCGTCTTCTTCTTGTCATCCTCGATTTCCCGCTCCGTTTCGAAGCCGGTCAGGATCTCGAGGTCGGTGACATAGCGTGTCGCCTCGGTGAGGCCGTAGGATCTGGCTGTGGCTTCGAGTTCGAGCTTTGCGATCTGGAGGTCTATCCGGTTTCGGATTGCTTCGGCTTCGATGGCGTCTCGTCCGGCAATGGCCTTGGGCAGCGGCGCAAGGCTGTTCGGGACCTGATAGTCCAGATCGCTGCCCCACAGGCCCATGAGCCGCGTCAGTTCCTCCTTGGCGAGGCGTGCCGCCAGGCGGGCTTTTGCCGTCTCTCCGGCAAGTTCGGCGACGAACACATGTTCGCGGGCCTGGGCGCCCTTGGTCATCGCGCCTGTCTCGCCGAGCTTCTCCGCCAGTTCGGAAGCGGCGTCCGCCGCCGCCTGGGCGCGCTGGAGCTGACCGACGGTCTCCCAGGCTGCCACCGTCCCGATCCAGGCACGGCGGGCGTTGGCGGCGAGCTGGAGCGTCCTGACGGCTGCGGTCAGTTGCGCCTGGCGGAAACGGGTGTCGGCGATCGCTATGTCCCGGTTTCTGGTCGCGAGCGCCAGGATGTTCGTCGTGATCATCGCCTCGATGGTCTTGAACGCCCCAAGTTCCGGCGTCCCTATGCCCGTCGTGCCGATGGCAACGGTCGGGTTGATGAACATCGTCGACTGCCAGGCATCGGCCGCGCTGTCACCGAGATCGGCGTAGGCGGCCTGCAGGCCCTTGTTGTTGAGCAGGGCGATCTGGACGGCAGTCTCGACATCGATGGTCTTCTTTTGCGCAAGCAGGCTTTTTACCTGCGCGGCCGCCGAGCGGGCCTGGTTCTGGTTCTGTATCCAGACCGTCTGCTTGGTGGTGACGATCGCGGTCTTGTCGGCAACCGAAGCAAAACCGGCCTGCTTGCTTGCATATTCGGCGCCGGTGACGCAGCCGCTCAGCATCAGCGGGAAGGCCAGTACCGTGACGAATTTTCCGAGGCCGATCATGAAGCGTCTCCTTTCTGCGGAGACTGCAGATCGTTCTGTCTGCGCCAGGGTTTGGGATCGACCGGCTGTCGGGTGACATAACCCGAAACCGGTGATCGATAGACGACCGGGCGCGGGGACGGCTCTTCGATCGCGGCGGAAGACGCCACCACGTCGGGAGGAAGCGTGGATGCGCAGCCGCCGACAACAAGCGGCAGCCCCACCACGAAAAGCGAGGGTTTCATTATAAAATTTCCGAAAAAGAGATAGCCTACGGCGCGCTTGCCCTGATGCAGGCAGGCGACCGACTGGATCCGGTCAAGCCGGTATATCCCTCATCAGATATTCGGGGGGCGATCCAGGGGCGGCAATTCCCCCGGCACGTGCTGATCGTCGATAAACTGCCGGATCGAGGCGACGACCGGCCCGCCTAAGCTCTGGCCCGCGCACAGAAGCACGAAACCGCCGCAAAAATCTTTGCAGCATTCCTGTTTGGCGATCTTGGAAGGACCGTCATTGTCGGCCGCATCGCCATGTGCGTGCTTGTGACTTGAGACGCCGGCCATATCGTGGCTGCCGTGGGCCGCAGCACTCGATACGGTCTTTTCGACTTGCAGGGTCGGACCGTGCATGGCGGCGTCGAGATTGGAAATGCTGTACCCTGCCAGCGATACGATGATCGCCAGCCGCACGAGGAGGAGCAGTCTGCTCAGTGCGATTCGGTACATGGTGCCCATACTGCGTCGATTACATCGAACGCCGTCCATTATCAATTGCGCGGAAGGACTGGCAGCGATTCGCGCCATTTCTGTGGCGCCGGCGCATCGTGCGCGCGCAGGCTGACACTCTATAGCTTTGAGTTTACAGCTTTTCGGAGGATGGGTCGCGGCGCGGAAAGATCATCCGATCAAGCGTTTCGTCCTTGAGGACAAGCGTGTGCCACGCCGCGGCGCCGAAATGGAGGGTGACGATCAGCAGGATGATTTTCGCCAAGGCGACATGGTAGGCCGCGGTTCCGAACCAGAGATAGCTGGTGACGAAACCCAAGCCGGCCTGCACCAGGATTGCCGCGTACAGGGCGTGGTGAAGGGCAGTCGCGGCCTTCTGCCGCCACGAAGCCGGCGATTGCGGCGCCGGCGGCCTCATGATGCGCAGAAGCAACCGGACGCTCATCAGGACTCCGATCAGCATGCCGGAATAATTGTGGACGTTGTGCTGGAAGAGATCGAAGGACGAGGGTGTTACGCCCATATGGGCGGCATGGTGAGTGCGTTCGATGCTGCCGCCGGTGAGGTACTGGACCGGGAGAAGCAGAGCGATCAGCCAATGCAGGCCTATCTGCGCCGTCGAATAGCTGCCTTTCATCATCCCCTCCGGACCTGCTCCACAACCTATCCTGCCGCAGTTAATGCTTCGTGCGCTGCCAGCGCTGTACCATCGACGCCCGCCGCGTGGCAGAGCGGTTACGCCCTCTTTTCGCTCGACTTCGCTGCGACAGGGTCGGAGGGTCGTTCAGTTCGCCTCTTCAGAATTGGCGCGTCCGGCCGGTCAATCGAATGCGAGGTTTCTCGATGATTTCAGGAGTGCCCACCATTTTCGGCGCCGTCCTCGCCGTGTCCGCACTGGTTGCACCGGCGAGCGCGGATATCATCAGCGACCGACAGGCCGACATGAAAGCCATGGCCGCAGCGGCGAAGACCATGGCTGAGATGTTCCGGAACCCCGACACCTATTCGTCCATGCCGTTCGCAGCCGCCGCCGACGCGATCGCCGAGAGGTCGGGCGAGGTTCTTGCAGGACATTTTGCGGATGGCATCGAGGATGCGAGGTCGGAAGCGAAGCCTGACATCGCCGGCGAGCGTGATCGCTTCGAGCGTCTTGCCGAGGATCTTCGGACCTATGCGCGCGCGCTGGACGCGGCGGCGAAAGCCAATCCCGGGGCGATGACCGAGCGCATGCGGATGCAGCCGGGAGAGCCGATGGGCGGCGGACCGCTCGGAACCCATGTTGCCAACGCGTCGAGCCTGTCGTCGCTTCCCGCCGAACACCTTTTCCACCTGATGTTGCAGACCTGCACGACCTGCCATGCGCGGTTCAGGATGGAGCGCTGACGCGAGGCGTCTGCGCGCAGGCGGCGGCGCTGCACGCATTTGCCAGCGGTCCAGGAGACGGGTCGAATGTCCGGCTCATCTCCTGCGAAACAAAGCCGTGAGGCGATTTAACCGCTTGGTCCACGCCATCGGATCGATGATTTCAGGCGTGGACGGCCGAGTCAGTCGCTCAAGCCGAGGCAGAAGGAAAGCGGCCCAGTCGTCGAGATCGCTTTTGCTGAAGTAGGGCAGCCAGACGTCGGAGGGACCATCCCACTGTCTTGGATTTGCCTTCGTCAGATCACCGAGTTTCACCAGGACAGGTCCGCCGTCGTCTCCGACGACCTCGACGTCCGGATCCGGATCGGGCCGGGGAAGGCGGGCGACGATGTGCTCTTCCAAGGCCTTGCCAATGGCTCGGTCGGCCTCGTCCAGATGGCGCAATATTCTGATGTCCTCAGCGGCGCCCACACCTTCCGAAAGGTTGAGCGTAAATTTGCCGCCGGTAAGGCTGTTCGAATATTGCGATACCTGTAGCCAGAAAACCCGTCTGCCTCGGATAAAGCTGCACTTGCCAGCTGCTTGCGATTGCCAGCCGAGCTCCTCAAACCGCGAAGCTAACAGCGACCGCATATGCCGGTGAAAGTCCTTGCTTTTCAGGTGGTCGCGCATGTTTCTGTCCGGAGGTGATCTCGCGCCGGAGCTTCTCATGGTGCGCTTAAAGGTACAAGGGAGACTTGCATGTCAGAAGGGCCTCGCTTCATCCGACGATCGTGCTGATCAGTTCCTCGACTGTCTCGGCGGAGGGCGGCAGGCGTGCGATGGTCACGAGCCGGTCACCTGGTCCGCGCGGTCGCGACATCGATGACAACCATCAGGCCGCCGCCGCCATCCGTCTCGACGTTGTTGTTCGTGGTGTGATGCGAGATATGACAGTGGAGCAGCCATTTTCCCGGCCGTCGCGCGTTCCAAAGAACGTCATATCGTTGGCCCGGAGCGATGTTGACCGTATCGGCCATGTACCTTGCGGACGGTGCCAGCGTTTCCCCATCTACGGCGGCAACTTCGAAAGGACCGCCGTGAATGTGCATCGGGTGGATGGCGCTTGTGTTCGATCCGATGAACCGAACTTTCAAAGTCTGGCCGACAGTCATGCGTACCGTTTCGGTGGCAGGATATGATTTGCCGTTGATCGTGAAGTAGTTGGGAAGCGCTCCCTCCATCGGCATGGACGGGAATGTGAGCCAATCCCTCCTCGTCCATTCCTGAAGCTGCACCATGTATTCCGCGTCCGCCGCGATGACGTCGGCCCGGTTCCTGGGATCGATGATGAGGGCTCCGTAAAGACCGAGGGCCTGCTGACGATCAACATGGTCATGTGTGTGATAGAAATACGTGCCGCGCTGGCCGACTGTGTATTCGTAGGAATAGGTCTGGCCGGGTTCTATCGGCTTCTGCGTAATTGTCGCCGGCCCGTCCATCTCGTTGGGCAGGATCAGACCATGCCAATGCACTGTGGTGCTTTCGGGCAACTGGTTCCGGACGTTGATCCGGACATGGTCGCCTTCCGTGACGCGGAGCGTCGGACCCGGCACCTGGTTGTTGTAGGCGTAGGCATCGACCGTCACTCCCGGAAGGATCGTCCAGCGGATGACGGAGGCGGTGAGGTCGAATACTTTTACGCCGTCCTCCATCCGGGGCTTGAGGACCGAAGCCCCACGGGCGTCGGCAGGCGCCTCGAAGCTGACCTCGCGTGGATCTACTGCCGCCATGTCCTTCATTGCGTCGGCGGGCGTATCGGTTGTCATGATCATCCCCGGCGCCATGATCGATCTTCCAACCTCATGGGCACTGAGGCGCATGTTGACCGCTGTGAATGGATACATGTAGCCGCCAAGCAGCATGATCAGGGTGAAGCCCGCCATGGTCGCGAGCTGGGTCCGGGTGGGGGCGAGAGCCGGGGGCAACTTGGTTCCGTCCTGGTGGCTCTCATGAGAGTCAGGTGAGCCGCGGGATCCATGCTGAGAGTGGTCAGCATCGAGCCGTCCGTTGTTCATGCTGGCGGAACTTTTCGAGGACTGCTGGCCCTCTGCATTTCTCCTTCGCTCGCCGCGGCGCACCGTCATCAATCCATGCTTGAGCTCCTTGAAAACCAGCCAGACGTTGAAGGGATAGGCAGTCGCGAACCCGATTCCGATCCCTAAAACCATGACGCCCCAGAAGAGCATCTCTCCAGGCCACATGGCCCGCATGTCGCGGCCCATCATCAGAATCGCCATGACCGGTGCCATTCCGGCCATCATGGCATTCATGCTGATGAATTCGGGCATGAACGAATTGCGGACGTTCTGCCAGTAGCTTCCTCCCATCATGTTCTTCATGAAGAGCGCCTGGAACACGAACAGACCGACTGTGAATCCGGCAATGTACTCGACGATGATGTCCAGCCACATCGGCAGGCCGATGACAGCCGTGATAACCGCGGCAATGATGATCCCTGTCGCATCGCCGGCGACGCAATGGATGGTGCTTCCGATCCCTTGCTTCCAGAGCGGCCTGACGAACTCTTCGTGAGTGTGCGGACGCGGTTCCTTGTCTGCGAGCACGTAGAGCAGAAGGCCGACCGGACCGAGGTAGAGTGTGACGAGGATGAAGCCCCACTTCATCACGGGCGGCTCAGGATTTAAACGGAACTGGTCCCACGCGACATAGGCGGTGCTCAGCGCAGCGAGGAGAAACCAGGCGGCAAGTAGATAATCGATCGGCTGGATGAACAACGGCGATTCTCCTGATGGTTATCTTCGCAGAGGTCGAATGTTACAGAACTGCGAGGTTAAGAGAGCCTGGGTTGAAATTAGGACCTTCGGGTCAACCGAACAGGTGAAGCTCATCATTTATCCCGACCTCGAAACGCGGATGGTCGCGCGTGGTCTCTGCTGAGCTCGATATTTCCAGGCAGCAGACGGCGTTTGCCACTATCCCGCCAGCCTTACTGGCTCAACGGGACCCGGCTCACTACCAACGGATCGGTGGTTCTGTCCGTCAGGTTTTGGGGCGTGAATATCGTTGCGTCGACGCGGGAACTCGCCACTAATTACAATGAGTTATTTAGTTTTAAATTCAATGGCTTAGATTTATAACCGATTGACTGCAGTCATTCGTTCTGATGCGTTGCGGCGCTTTGGAGGCGCAAAAAGGCTGCTGGGAGAGAGGCGGTACCAGAAATCGGAGTCGCCGACTTGACGTCTTCTTCCATTTGCGAAATGCTAAGATGTCAGACCAATTTTAGCCTGACTGCCTGATAAGAAAATGGGGAACCATGAAGGCAAACAGCAGCGACAGGCCGGTGATCCGGCCGCTTCCTGTTATCGACCGCGCGCGTCAGGTGACCGATGCGTTGGCGGATTATGTCGAAGACGCGCGCCTGCAGGCCGGAGATCGATTGCCGGCGGAGCGGGAGCTGATGGCCGCCCTTGCGGTCGGGCGTTCGACCATTCGCGAAGCGATCCGCCATTTTCAGGCGCTCGGCGTCATCGAGACGCGCAAGGGCAGCGGCACCTATCTGCTGAAACCGGTTTCGAGGGCAACGATCCATATGCCGCTGTCGTTCGACGCGGCGCATCTGCGCGACGCGCTGCTGCAGACGCTCGAAGTGCGCCGTGGCATCGAATGCGAGGCGGGCATGGTCGCGGCGCGGCGGCGTACCGCCAAGGACCTCGTCGTCATCGAGGAGAAGTTGAACGAGATGGAGCGGGTGCATCTAGAAAAGGGCACATCGGGGCCGGAGGATCTGGCCTTCCATCTCGCCGTCTACGACGCCACCCATAATCCGCTGTTTCGCCAGCTGCTCGAACAGATGCGCGAGACTTTCGAGCGCTTCTGGGAGCATCCCTTCGATCGGCAGGATTTTGCCCGCCGGTCCTTTCCCTTTCACCGCACCCTTTTCAACGCGATCGCCGCCGGAGATGCCGAGGCGGCGCGCGCCGAAACGTTGAAAATTCTCGATATCGTCGAGGAAGACATCAAGGAAATGTCCAAATGAGCAGCGGCGCAGACCCGTTCGATCTTGCTTCCATCATCACCGCCCATGACGACGGCAATTTCGCCGACGCCGTCGTGCCGCCGATCTTCCAGACCTCGCTTTTCACCTTCTCCGATTATGACGAGATGATCACTGTCTATCGCGGCGAGAAGGTGCGGCCGACCTATACGCGCGGGCTGAACCCGACGGTGCGGGCCTTCGAGGAAATGCTGGCCAAGCTCGAAGGCGCCGAGGATGCGCTGGGTTTTGCCAGCGGCATGGCGGCGATCTCATCGAGTGTTTTGAGCTTCGTCGAGCCGGGCGACCGCATCGTCGCGGTCAAGCACGTCTATCCCGATGCCTTCCGCCTGTTCGGCACCATCCTGAAACGGATGAAGATCGAGGTGACCTATGTCGACGGGCGTGACGAGGAGGCCGTTGCCAGAGCGTTGCCCGGCGCCAAGCTCTTGTACTTGGAAAGCCCGACGAGCTGGGTGATGGAGGCGCATGACGTCGGCGCGGTCGCCGCCCTGGCCAAGCGCCACGGCGTCGTCTCGATGATCGACAACAGCTGGGCAAGCCCGTTCTTCCAGCGGCCGCTGACACTCGGCGTCGATCTCGTCATCCATTCGGCTTCGAAATATCTCGGCGGCCACAGCGATGTGGTGGCGGGCGTCGTCGCCGGCTCGAAGGAGGTGGTCGCCCGGATCAAGGCCGAGGCCTATCCCTATCTCGGCGGCAAGCTTTCGCCCTTCGACGCCTGGCTGCTGATCCGCGGTCTGCGCACCCTGCCGCTGCGCATGAAGGCCCATGAGGCCTCGGCCCTCGAGATCGCCCGGCGCCTGCAGCGGCTGGAGGTGGTGGAGACGGTCTGTCATCCGGGCCTCGCCAACCGGCTGCCGGCCGGGCTCAACGGCACGTCGGGCCTGTTTTCCTTCATCTTCCGCGAAGGTGTCGATATCCGCGCCTTCGCCGATCACCTCAAGCTCTTCAAACTGGGTGTGAGCTGGGGTGGGCACGAAAGCCTGATCGTACCGGGCGAGGTGGTGCTGCAGCAGAAGGCACAGCCGAATTCCGCGCAAACCTTTGGCATCCATGCGCGATCCGTACGTCTCCACGTCGGTCTCGAAGGAACCGAGGCCCTGTGGAGAGACATTGAGGAGGCGCTCGCCGCCGCCTCGCAACCCTGAAACCGAGAGAACCTAAAAGGGGGACTGAGCATGAAAAAACTAATAATCTCGACGCTCTTTGCTACGATGATGGCGGGTACGGCCTTTGCCGATACGACGCTCAAGCTCGTCGAAGTCATCACCAGCCCGGAGCGCACCGAAACGCTGAAATCGATCGTCGGCAAGTTCGAGGCCGCCAATCCCGGCACCAAGGTCGACATCATCTCGCTGCCCTGGAACGAAGCCTTCCAGAAGTTCGCCACCATGGTGTCGGCCGGCGACGTGCCTGACGTGATGGAAATGCCAGATACCTGGCTGTCGCTTTACGCCAATAACGGCATGCTCGAAAGCCTCGAGCCCTATCTCGCAAAGTGGGAGCACACCAAGGAGCTGACGCCGCGTGCCCTCGAACTCGGCCGCGATGTCAAGAACACCGCCTATATGCTGCCCTATGGCTTCTATTTGAGGGCGATGTTCTACAACAAGAAGCTGCTTTCGGAAGCCGGCGTCGCCGCGCCGCCGAAGACGCTGGATGAATTCACCGCCGCGTCGGAAAAGGTCTCCAAGCTGCCGGGCAAATACGGTTACTGCATGCGCGGCGGACCGGGTGGCCTCAACGGCTGGATGATCTTTGCCGCCTCGATGGCCGGCTCGAACAAATACTTCAACGAGGACGGCACCTCGACGATGAACAGCCCCGGCTGGGCCGAGGGCATCGAGTGGATGGTCGATCTCTACAAGAAGGGTTATGCGCCGAAGGACAGCGTCAACTGGGGCTTCAACGAAGTCGTCGCCGGCTTCTATTCCGGCACCTGCGCCTTCCTCGATCAGGACCCGGATGCGCTGATCGCCATTGCCGAACGCATGAAGAAGGAAGATTTCGGCGTCATGCCGCTGCCGAAGGGGCCTGATGGCAAGTCCTTCCCGACCATCGGTTACGGCGGCTGGTCGATGTTTTCCACCAGCGCCAACAAGGATCTCTCGTGGAAGCTGATCGCCACCCTCGAAGGGCCGGAAGGCAATATCGAGTGGAACAAGCGCATCGGCGCCCTGCCGGCCTATACCGCGGCCGAGAAGGATCCCTTCTATGCCGGTGACCAGTTCAAGGGCTGGTTCGAGGAACTGGCGGACCCGAACACGGTACCGACGGTCATGCCGACCTACCTCGAGGAATTCGCCTTCTTCAAGGATTCGCTGGCGATCAAGACCTCGCAGCAGGCCTTGCTCGGCGATATCTCGGCAAAGGATCTGGCCGACCAGTGGGCGGACTATCTGACCAAGGCGCAGCAGAAGTTCTTGAGCAAGAAGTAGGGGTGAAGGGGGGCGACTGCGGCCCCCTCATCCGCCTGCCGGCACCTTCTCCCCGGTGGGGAGAAGGGAATATGCCCGCAACCTCTCCATCCCCTTCTCCCCACCGGGGAGAAGGTGGCCCGAAGGGTCGGATGAGGGGGCCGCGGCCGCCCAGTTTTCAGAAGCATTACCCGCGCGAGAATCCGCAACCGGGTAGACAATGGAAATTACGCACAGATGACCATTTCCGCCGACACGCTCGACATGCGTCGCGACCGCAGGCCATGGCTGCGTCGCCTTGCCGATGCTTCGGAGCCCTATCTCTACAGCGCGCCGTCGCTGATCCTGATCATTGCCGTGATGCTGGTGCCGCTGACATTGGGCGTGTCCTATGCGTTCCGCGACATCCAGCTGCTCAATCCGTTTTCCGGCGGCTTCATCGGGCTCGATCATTTCCGTGAGCTTGCGGCCGACGCGGCCTTCTATGGGGCGCTGAGGAACACGCTCTGGTGGACCGGCGCCTCCGTCGTCCTGCAGTTCGTCTTCGGGCTGATCCTGGCGCTGCTGCTCGACAAGCCGTTCCCGGGCCGGGCGATCGCGCAGGCGCTGGTCTTCCTGCCCTGGGCGGTGCCGTCCTTTCTTGCCGGCCTCAACTGGGCCTGGCTGTTCAATCCGGTTATCGGGCCGATTCCGCACTGGCTTTTCGCCCTCGGGCTGATGCAGGCGCCGGGCAATATCCTTTCCGATCCCAATTATGCGATGTGGGGGCCGATCGTCGCCAATGTCTGGTGGGGCATTCCCTTCTTCGCCATTACGCTGCTGGCCGCCCTGCAGGCGATCCCGCGCGATCTCTACGAGGCCGCGTCTATCGACGGTGCCGGCTGGTTTCAGCGCTTCCGCTCCATCACCCTGCCGTTTCTCGCGCCGACGATCGCCATCACCGTGCTCTTGCGCACCGTCTGGATTTCCAATTTCGCCGATCTGATCGTCGTCATGACCAATGGCGGGCCGGCCGACCGCACGCAGATCGTCGCGAGCTATATTTTCACGACGGCGTTCAAACGGCTCGATTTCGGTTATGCCTCGGCGATCGCGCTGGTGCTGCTTGCCCTGCTGCTCGCCTATTCGATGCTGATCATCCTGCTGCGGCAGACGCTGCTGAACAAGGATTGAGACCATGAGACGATCCGTCGTTCCCACGATCGCGCACCGCCTGGCAATCCTCTGCTACATCGCCTTCGCGCTCTTCCCGCTGTTCTGGCTGCTCAAGGTCTCGGTGACGCCGAACGACCTGCTTTATAGCGAAGGCGTGCGTATGTGGCCGTCGCGCACGAGCTGGGATCACTATGCCTTCGTGCTGCAGCACAGCGCCTTTCCGACCTTCTTCAAGAACAGTCTGATCGTCTCGGTCTCGACGGCCGTGACCGTGACGATCTGCGCCTCGCTCTCAGGCTACGCATTGTCGCGTTTCAATTTCCGGGCAAAATACTGGATTGTCGCCTTGATGCTGCTGACCCAGATGTTCCCGCTCGTCATGCTGGTCGCGCCGATCTTCAAGATCCTGTCGCCCTTGCATCTGACCAACAGCCTGACCGGCCTCGTCATCGTCTACACCGCCTTCAACGTGCCCTTCGCCACCTTCCTGATGCAGTCCTTTTTCGACGGCATCCCCAAAGATCTCGAAGAGGCGGCGATGATCGACGGGGCCACGCAGTTCACCGCCTTCCGGCAAATCATCCTGCCGCTGACGCTGCCCGGCATCGCCGCGACACTCGGCTTCGTCTTCACCGCGGCCTGGAGCGAGCTGCTCTTTGCGCTGATGCTGATCAACGGCAATGACGCGGCGACCTTCCCGGTCGGGCTGCTCACCTTCGTTTCGAAATTCTCGGTGGATTTCGGGCAGATGATGGCGGCGGGCGTCCTGGCGCTCATCCCGGCCGGCCTCTTCTTCCTGCTCATCCAGCGTTATCTCGTCCAGGGCCTGACGGCTGGCGCGGTTAAGGGTTAAACAAATGGCATCGATCGACATCCAGAACATCCGCAAAGCCTATGGTCACGTGCAGGTGCTGCACGGCGTCGATCTTGAAATCCGGGACGGCGAATTCGTCGTGCTCGTCGGCCCTTCCGGCTGCGGCAAGTCCACGCTGCTGCGCATGATCGCCGGGCTGGAGGATGTCACATCGGGCGAAATCCGGATTGCCGGCGCCAGGGTGAACGAGCGGCATCCGAAGGACCGTGACATTGCCATGGTGTTCCAGTCCTATGCGCTCTATCCGCACATGAATGTTGCCGGCAATATGAGCTACAGCCTCAGACTGCGAAAGACGGCCAAGGAGAAGATTACGAGCGCGGTGGCGGCCGCCGCCGCCAAGCTCGGCCTCGACCCGCTGCTTGAACGGCGGCCGAAGGCGCTTTCCGGCGGCCAGCGCCAGCGCGTTGCCATGGGCCGCGCCATCGTGCGCCAGCCAAAGGCTTTCCTGTT
Organism: Rhizobium phaseoli; assembly: GCF_003985125.1. Classification (GTDB taxonomy): domain Bacteria; phylum Pseudomonadota; class Alphaproteobacteria; order Rhizobiales; family Rhizobiaceae; genus Rhizobium; species Rhizobium phaseoli. The sequence goes on along the minus strand of NZ_ML133568.1, from coordinate 93,769 downwards.
CGACGAGCCGCTGTCCAATCTCGATGCGCGCCTGCGCGAACAGATGCGCGCCGAAATCAAGAAACTGCACGGCGAGCTGAAGGCGACCTCGATCTACGTCACCCACGATCAGATCGAGGCGATGACGCTGGCCGATCGGATCGTCGCCATGCATGGCGGCGTTGTCCAGCAGGTCGGCAGTCCGCTGGAACTCTACGACCGGCCGGCCAACCTGTTCGTCGCCGGCTTCATCGGTTCGCCGGGGATGAATTTCCTCGAGGCGAATTATGATGCGGGTGGCGTGCGGCTGAAAGACGGAACGATCGTGCCGCTGGCAAAGCCGCTGCCGCTTGAAGACGGCGCGAAGGTGACGCTCGGCATCCGGCCCGAGCATGTGCTGATGACGAATGATGGAACCGGGCTTGCAACCGATGTGGAGCTCGTCGAGCCCACCGGCTTCGGCATCATCCTGCACCTCGCGCTTCACGGCCTGCCGTTCAAGATCTTCACGCTCGACCGCGATGCGCTGAGGGCGGGGCCGAAGGTCAACGTCGCCTTCCCGCCGCAATATCTGCATGTGTTCGATGGCGAAGGACAACGCGTCGATTGAGCCGGCGAGGATCAAAACCACTCCTCAGGCGCTCCTATCTGCTGGTTGTTCCCATCGCAGAAAGCACCGGGCGTGGAAAAGATCGATCAGATTCAAGGGGATGATCGAGACTCGGAAAACGCGTGAATCATTTTGGTTAAGCTATTGAAATTTGATTCGTTTTGATTCGGAACCAATCGTAAAGTGATTCGGTTGACTCGCACTGGTTGCGGCAGGAGCGCGTACGAAATGGTTGCCCCGAGAGCGAATTGGAAAGGCTTTATCAAGTTCGGAGAGGTCGCTTTCCCTGTGGCGCTCTACACCGCCGCCTCCACATCCGAGCGGATTGCGTTTCACACGCTGAACAGGAAGACCGGCAATCGGGTGCGCCGGGAATTCGTGGACGGCGAGACTGGCGATCCGGTCGAACGCGAGGACCAGGTCAAGGGTTTCGAGATCGAAGATGGTCGCTATGTTGTCCTCGAGCCGGAGGAGGTCGCCGCCGCCGTTCCCGAAAGCGACAAAACGCTGAAGGTGGAGGCATTTGTTCCTTATGACGAGGTCGACGACGTTTATTTCGACAAGCCTTATTATCTGGCCCCCGACACGATGGGCAGCGACGCATTCAAGCTGCTGAGGGATGGCATGAAGAAGGCCAAGGTCGCGGCCATCGCCCGGACGGTGCTGTTCCGGCGCCTGCGGACGCTCCTCATCCGCCCCCTCGGCAAAGGGCTGGTGGGCTCCACTTTGAACTTCGACTATGAAGTCCGCTCCTCCGAGAAGGCTTTCGAGGAGATGCCGGATCTCAAGATTGAAGGCGAGATGCTGGAGCTTGCCAAGCATATCATCAACACCAAGAAGGGCGAGTTCGATCCGAAGGAATTCAACGATCGTTACGAAGCGGCCGTCGCCGAACTGGTGAAGGCCAAGATCGAAGGCCGCGCCCTGCCAAAGAAAAAAGCCCCACCCGCTGTGAAGCCGAACGACCTGTTGCAGGCGCTGCGTGAAAGCGCCGGCATGACGGCTCCAGCAAAGACGAAGCGCACCGCCGCAAATGCCAATGCCGGCAAGAGCAGGCAGAAGGCCGCACGCGCATCGACGCCGAAATCCCGCAGCCCCGGCGGCGCCCATCAGCGCCGCACCGGGTGATCGGAGGTTGCCATGGCGATCCGGCCATACTGGAAAGGCTATCTGAAGCTATCGCTCGTCACCTGCCCGGTGCAGATGATGCCGGCCACCTCAGAAAACGAGAAGGTGCGCTTTCACACGCTCAATCGCGCGACTCAAAACCGCGTCATCAGCCACTATGTCGATGCGGTCACCGGCAAGGACGTGAAAGATGAAGATGAGGTGAAAGCCTATCAGCGCGGTGAGAACGAATACGTCTTGCTCGAAGACGAGGAGTTGGAGAACGTTGCGCTTGAAAGCACGAAGACGATCGATATCGGAGTGTTTACGCCCCGCAACAGCGTCGAATGGATCTGGCTCGACACGCCCTACTATCTTTCACCCGACGATCCGGTCGGCCAGGAGGCATTCTCGGTGATCCGCGATGCGATGGCGGCAGAAGACATGGTCGGCATCTCGCGGCTGGTGATTGCACGCCGCGAGCGCGCCGTCATGCTGGAGCCACGCGGCAAGGGCATCGTCCTTTGGACCCTGCGATACGGTGACGAAGTGCGCGACGCGGAGAGCTATTTCGAACGGGTCGACGATCAACCGGCGGACAGCCAAATGATGCCGCTGGTTCAGCAACTCATCAAGAAGCAGACGCAGCATTGGAACCCCAAGATGGCCTCCGACCCCGTGCAGGATCGGCTGCTCGACATCATCGAGGCCAAGAAGAAACTGATGAAGAAACCTGCCAGGGCAAAAACGAAGGGCAAGGAGAAGGCGGAGCCGGCCCCTAGCAACGTCATCAATATCATGGAAGCCCTGCGCAAATCCGTCGATGCCGAGAACCGATCCGGCAGGCCTTAAGCAATGACCAGACCACGGCAGCCCTCCGCCCCGCTTCTTCGCGAGTCCAGCTCTTCGATACAATCTCGACCTGTCCGCCGGCGGGATCCCGCCCAGCCAAGCCTGCCGTTCGATGCAATGCCGTCCAGAGTGGAGCCCTGCCTGGCGCTGCTGAAGCAAACGGTGCCGCAAGGGCCGGATTGGATTTATGAGGTGAAGTGGGACGGCTACCGATTGGCGATCCACATCGAGCCAAAGGGCATTCGCATCCTCACCCGCGGCGGCCATGACTGGACCCACCGATTCCCAACGATCGCCGCAGGGGCAAGAGAGCTCGGTGTATCGAGCTGCATTCTCGACGGAGAAGCCGTCGTTCTCGATGAAGAGGGTCGCTCCGACTTTGGAGCGTTGCAACGCTCGCTCGGCGGCAGGGGCGGCAAGCGGATCTCAACCGAATCCATCTTCTGCGCCTTCGATCTGTTGTACCTCGATGGTCACGACCTGACCGGAACCGAACTCTCGGTCCGCCGTCACCTTTTGCAGGATCTGATTCCCGGGACCGACGAGGGCGCCATTCGGTTCTCGCGAGAACTGGATTTGAGTGGCGAGGATCTGCTCGAGCACGCCTGCCATCTGGGCCTTGAAGGCATCATTGCGAAGCGCGGGGACCGCCCTTATCGGAGTGGTCGTCTCGGGGACTGGCAGAAAATCAAGTGCGTTCAGAGCGACAGTTTCATGATCGTCGGTTACGAGGAATCCGCCAGCACCCGCGGCGGGCTCGGCAGTCTCTTGCTTGCGGGTCGCAAGGGGCAAGACTGGATCTATGTCGGATCGGTGGGCACGGGGTTCAATCGGGAGGAGGCGGAGTATTTGCGCAAGACGTTGAACCGTCTCCAAACGAAAAAACCTGTGGTGCCGCTGAAAGGAAAGCGCCTTGTTTTTTCCCAGCCGACCCTCATCGCCGAAATCGAGTTTCGCGGCTGGACGCGCGAGGGCAGCCTCCGCCACGCTTCATATAAAGGCCTTCGTGAAATCCAGGATAATGCTGCTGTCTTCGATATGGCTGATGCCACGGCGACCACGGGACGTTCCGCGGGCGATTAAGACCGAGCAAACACCAACTGCGGCCTACCGCGTGGCGGTGTCAGGCGGCATGTTTGCCGGTGCGGCTGAGCCTCTTGATGGCCTGCTCCAGCGGACGCTGCCCCTCACAATAATCCTTCCAGGCGGCCGACTTCGACAACAAAGCAGGCACGGTTCGAACCGTAAACCTTTTGGGGTCAAGGTCTGATTTCACCTGTGTCCACGTCAGAGGCATTGACACCGTGGCGCCTGGACGGGCTCGAGGGGAGAGTGCAGCCACCGCCGTCGCCATGCGGTCGTTGCGCAGGTAATCAAGGAAAATGCGACCGTTCCGCAGGCTCTTCGTCATTTTGATAAGATAAAGGTCGGGGTTGCTCCGGGCCATCTGCTGGCAGAGGTCGCGCGCGAAAGCCTTTGCTTCAGGCCAGGACAACGGCTTGCGCTTATTGACTGCAAGTGGCGTCACCACATGCAGGCCCTTGCCGCCGGTCGTCTTGCAGAAGCTGATCAATCCGAGGTCCTGCAGCCGGTCGCGCATTTCCCGGGCAGCCGCAACAACCGTGGAAAAGGCAACATCGGGCCCGGGATCGAGATCGAATACCAGACGACCAGGGACTTCCGGTTGACCGGGTTCGCAGTTCCAGGGATGAAGCTCGACCGCCGCGATCTGGGCGACCGCGGCCAGCCCTTCGATGCGATCGATCTGCAGATATGGCTTCTTGTCGCCGAACACCTTGACCAATTCGAGCAGGTTAGATTGCCCGGGCATCGCATGGCGCTGGAAAAACTGCTCGCCACCCATTCCATCCGGAGCACGGATGATGGAGCAGGGCCTGCCCTTCAGGTGGTCGATCATCCAGTCGCCCACCGCTTCGTAATAGCGGGCCAGTTCTTCCTTTGTCACCGGCACGCCATCATTGGCATCCGGCCACAATGGTTTGTCCGGGTTGGAAATGAGCACGCCCATGACATCGGCCTTCTGACCCCTGCGGCGCGTTGACCTCGGTTCGGCCCTCGGAGCCGGCTCCGCAACCTCGGCTTTAGCGGATGTTGGCGATCGTTCCGCCTCGACCTCCTTAGCCGGTTTATCCTGGCGCAGTCCTTTGAAGGCTGCCTGCCGGACAAGACCGTCCGCAGTCCAGCCCTCGAATTCGATCTCTGCGACAAGCTCGGGCTTCACCCAGACGACGTCAGCCTGCTTCTTCGGAGCGCCGGTTCCAGTGAACGGCGACTTCGCCGTCTCCAGCGCCTTCAGTTTCGGAAGCAGCGTTTCGACCTTCTTGGCGCCGTAGCCGGTCCCGACACGGCCGACATAAACAAAGTTATCGTCGCTGAAAACACCGACCAGAAGGGAACGAAACTTGCCGTTGGTCTTGGCATAGGCGCCGATGACCACCTCGTGTCCGGCACGGCATTTGGACTTCGCCCAGCTTTCCGTTCGACCGGACTGATAAGCGGCATCTGCCTGTTTTGACACGATGCCTTCCAGCGAGAGCTTGCATGCCGACCGGAGAACGGCGTCGCCATCGCCGGTGAAATGTTCGACGAAGCGGATGCGAGGATCTTCGTCGGCCTCCGTGAGGAGCTCCTGCAGCCGCGCCTTTCGCTCGATGAGGGGCTTCAGACGATAATCCTCGCCGCCGTCGTAGAGCAGATCGAAGGCGAAGTAGACGAGATTGCCGGTCTTGCCCTCGGACAGTGCGGCCTGCAGAGCGGCGAAGTCCGGCGCACCATGCTCGTCGAGCGCGCAGATCTCGCCATCGAGGATACAATCCGGAAGCGCTGACGCCGCCTGGGCGATTTCGGGGTACTTGGCCGTCCAGTCGAGACCTTTCCTGGTTTTCAACGTCGCTTCGCCGCCGAGCACCCGCATCTGGATGCGATATCCATCGAATTTGATCTCATGAAGCCAACCGTCCCCGCCAGGCGGCCGCTCCCGTTTCTCGCAAAGCTGCGGCGCGATGAAACTCGGCAGATCAACCGCCGTCGCCGTGCTGCTGCGCCTTCCGCCTTTCGCCTCCCGCCGCTCGTCGGCGGCCAGTCCGTGATTGCTGTCCCAGACGGCGTTGGCCTCGACCTTGCCGCCTTCGACCATGAAAGGTTTCGGCTTGCGCCCCTTGCCGGCTGCGATCATTTCCATGCTGCGGCCCGAAGCGACCGAGGTGGCGTTGCCCTCCAGGATAGCGGCACCGTTCTCCTCCACCGAGAACTCGTCATGGTGCTTGATCAACAGCCAGTTGGTACGCTTGCTGCGCTCGCGATCGCTACGCATGCGCACCAGCACGAAGCTTCCGTGCAAGCGCTCGCCGTGAAGCGTGAACTTGAAATCGCCCTTGAGAAGGGCTTGCTCGGGGCTCGCCCGTCCCTCCGGCTCCCAATAACCGCGATCCCACAGCATGACCGTGCCGCCGCCATACTGGCCTTTCGGAATCGTGCCTTCGAAATCGCCATAATCGAGTGGATGGTCCTCGACCTCGACCGCCAGGCGCTTATCGTGCGGATCGAGCGATGGGCCCTTGGTGACTGCCCAGCTCTTGAACACGCCGTCGAGCTCGAGCCGCAGGTCGTAGTGCAGCCGTGTTGCATCGTGCTTCTGAATGACGAAGCGGCGGCGGTTGCTCTTTTTGATGCGCCGCTCACCGCTGGGCTCAGCGGTCTTCTGAAAATCGCGTTTCGATCGATAGCTCGATAGCTTGTCGCTGGCCATGGCTGTTCCCGGACATTCGGTGCTCAAACGAAATAGCGGTCATCGTTGTTCCAACGCCGAGCGATGGCCAAATCCCTTGAAAAGCAAGGGCGCGCTTGCCGCCAGCTGGCACGGACGGGCACTGTCAGCCCCGTCATTATATGATCGCGTATCAACGACTGCGGCGCCAGAATCATTCGCCGAGCGGAAAAAACTTTTGCCGCATCGCCCGCAAGGGCTATATCGTCAGATGATCTTGCTGGACTGGATGCCATGACCGACACTGTTCTCGACCGTTTTCTCCGCTATGTCGTTATCGACACCCAATCCGATCCCGCCTCGTCGTCGCAGCCGACCACCGAAAAACAGAAGGATCTCGGCCGGATTCTGGTCGACGAACTGCTGGCGATCGGTCTTGCCGATGCGCATCTCGATGAACACGGCTATGTCTATGCGACCATTCCCGCAAATAGCGACAAGCCGGTGCCGGTCATCTGTTTCTGCTCGCATATGGATACGGCGCCCGATTTCACCGGCACGGGCGTCAAGCCGCAGATCGTCCGGAATTATGCCGGCGGCGATATCGAGCTTGCCGGTGACCCGAGCCGAGTGATCCGTGTCGCCGAGCATCCCGAGCTCAACAACCAGATCGGCAACGACATCGTCACGACGGACGGAACGACATTGCTCGGCGCCGACGACAAGGCCGGGCTGGCGGAAATCATGACCGCAGCCCGGATTCTCATCGACAATCCCGATATCCGGCACGGGACGATCAAGATCCTGTTCACGCCCGACGAGGAAGTCGGCCGCGGCGTCAACAAGGTCGATTTGAAGAAGCTCGGCGCCGACTTCGCCTATACGATGGACGGCGAGACCGCCGGCCACATCGAGGACGAGACCTTTTCGGCCGATGGTGTCGAGATCAGCATTTCAGGCGTGGCGATCCATCCGGGCTTTGCCAAGGACCGGATGGAGAACGCCATCAAGATCGCCGGCGCTATCATCGATCGGCTGCCGAAGGACGTGGCACCGGAGACCACCGAGGGCAAGCAGGGCTTCATTCATCCGGTCGGCGTGACCGGCTCGATGGAAAAGGCGTCGCTGAGCTTTATCATCCGCGATTTCACCGAGGAGGGGCTGGTTGAAAAGGAGGCCATGCTCGAAGCCATCGTCAAGGAGGTGATGGCTGCCTATCCCGGCTCGACCTCTCATTTCCAGGTGACGGAGCAGTATCGCAACATGAAGGCGGTGCTCGACAGGCACCCGGAGATCGTCGAAAACGCGCTTGAAGCCGTGCGCCGGGCCGGCATGACGCCGGTGCGCGGCAGCATCCGCGGCGGTACGGACGGCTCGCGCCTTTCTTTCATGGGGCTGCCCTGCCCGAACATCTTTGCCGGCGGCCATGCCTTCCACTCGCCGCTCGAATGGGTCAGCCGCCAGGACATGGAAAAGGCCGTCAACACTATCGTCGAGCTTGCGAGGGTCTGGGAAGAGCGCGCCTAGCGGCGCCTGAATCAGACGAAGCGCTCGATCAGCAGCCTGACGCAATTCTCAAGGGCAGATACTGTCGGTTCATCGCCGATCAGACCGTCCAGGCGGACGAGCCCGCCGCCTGGCAGGCCCTTTTTGAAGACCTCACGCGGATCACCGGCGTCCACTATCGCTTCCGCGAGGTTCTGGGGAACGGCGGGCTTAGCCGCCGTCTGTCGCAACACTTCCGCGTAGCATGACGCTGTCATAGGCGGGGCGCGGCGTGGGGATGGCGATCGGCATTCCCGGCTCGGGTGCGATCGAGGGTTCCGGCTGGGTCACCGGCGCCGTTATCCGCATCGGCGCCGTGCTCGCCGTGGCCATCGGATCGGGCGCCGGCAGAGGAACGGGAACGGCCGACGGGATCAGCGCCTCGAACTGCGGCGGCAGCATGCTTTCGCCGGGCACGTAATTCATTGCCACTTCGTAAGAGGGCAGCGGCGGCGGCGTTTCGAGCATGCCGTTGGAGTCGCGCTTCTCGTAGAAGGCATTGCCGCCGGCGACGGTCACATAATGCATGTTGTCGTAGGGGAATTTCAGCCCGTCGGTGTGGAAGAACATTGCTTCCTTCACCGCCGGATGGCGCGCGCCCTTCAACAGGATCGCATCGGCCGCAGTGGCAAGCTCCGGTTCGGCCTGCGGCTTGACCTCGCGTGTCATGACGCCGGGCGCAAACTGCTTCTCCTGGGCGACAACGCCGCAGATCGATGGCGGATAGGCGCCGGACGTCAGTCTGTTCATGACGACGGTGCCGACGGCCATATAGCCGTCTTCATCGGAATGTTGCGATTCGAAATACATCGCGCGCTTCAGGCAGTCGCGATCTTTTGCCGTATAATTGAAAGTGACTTTCGCCGATTGAACCTTGGTCTTGGCCGCCGTGGTCGCCGGCTTCGGTGTTGTGGTGCAGCCTGTAGCCGCCAGTCCTACGAATAAAATCCCGATCAGGGATTTTCCAAAGGAAATCTCCGCCCTCAACGCCAAGTGCCTCCTATTGGATTAGTCCAGCCCTTTATGATTAACGCGAAAAAACTTTTACTCGTCATATGACTGAAACACAAACAACCAGAGATCACAAATGCCAAAATCGACTCTCGCCAAAAGCGATTCGGGCGGCGAGTCTCAGACAAGCTGCTGCATAATCCTCAAAATTTAACGAATTATGCAGCAGCGCCAACTGCGGCAGCCGTCTTTTGCGCCCGTGATCGTCAGCTGCGAAACAGTTTCCAGCGAGTCGGCTTGAAAGCCACCCGGTGGCGATCGAGCCTGTCGGCCTCGCTCGGCGGCAGCTCGATTTCGATATGCGGGCGGTCATTGCCGATATCGAGTTCGATATGACGGGTGCCGGCTACCCGGCGGCTGGAGACCGGCTGGCCGGCAATGCAGTTTTCCGCCGATTCGCAGAGCCTGACGTCATGCGGGCGGAAGTAGAGCTGCGCCGGTCCATCGGGCTCACCCTCGGCATTGAGACCGAGCGAGCGGCCTTCGAAGCGGATGTCGCCGTCTGAAATATCGACCTGCAGGCAGTTCGACTGGCCGATGAAGCCGAAGACGAAGGGCGAGTTGGGATAGTCGTAGACCTCATCCGGCGTGCCGACCTGCTCGATCGCGCCCTGGCTCATGACGACGACGCGGTCGGCAAGCTCCAGCGCCTCGTCCTGGTCGTGGGTGACGAAGACGGTGGTGTGGCCGGTGCGGTCGTGGATCTCGCGCAGCCATTTGCGCAGGTCCTTGCGCACCTGGGCGTCGAGCGCGCCGAAGGGTTCATCAAGCAGCAGCACGTTCGGTTCGACCGCCATGGCGCGGGCAAGCGCGACGCGCTGACGCTGGCCGCCGGAAAGCTGTGCCGGATAACGCGCCTCGAGGCCGGAAAGCTGCACGAGGTCGAGCAGTTCCAGCGCCCGCCGGCGGATGTCGGCCTTGGCAGGACGGCGCGCGCCCTTTCTGACCCTCAACCCGAAGGAGACGTTGTCGAGCACCGTCATGTAGCGGAAGAGGGCATAATGCTGGAAGACGAAGCCGATATTGCGCTGCTGCACCGATTTCTTCGAGGCATCCTCGTCGCCGAAGAAGATCTGCCCCTCCGTCGGGCTTTCCAGGCCGGCGATCAGGCGCAGCAATGTCGTCTTGCCGGAACCCGAGGGGCCGAGCAGAGCGATCAGCTCGCCGGAGCGGATGTCGAGCGAGACATCGTGCAGCGCCGGAAAACGCTCGAATTCCTTGCGAATGTTTTGAACGCGTACTTCCATTGCAATTCCTTCAGTGCCGCCGGCTGGCGGAGATCTCGGCGCTGTAGCGCATTTCCAGCAGCGTCTTCAAAACCAGGGTGACGAGCGCCAGCAGGGCCAGAAGCGTGGCCACGGCGAAGGCGCCGGTAAAATTATACTCGTTATAGAGGATCTCGACCTGCAGCGGCATGGTGTTGGTCTGGCCGCGAATATGGCCCGAAACCACCGAGACGGCGCCGAACTCGCCCATGGCGCGGGCGTTGCACAGCAGCACGCCGTAGAGCAGGCCCCATTTGATGTTCGGCAGCGTCACGTACCAGAAGGTCTGCCAGCCGCTGGCGCCGAGCGAAAGCGCTGCCTCCTCGTCGGCCGTTCCCTGTTCCTGCATCAACGGGATCAGTTCGCGAGCGACGAAGGGGAAGGTGACGAACATAGTCGCAAGGATCAGCCCGGGCACGGCGAACAGGATCTTGATGTCGTTGGCGCTGAGCCAGTGGCCGAGCCAGGTATTGGCGCCGAAGAGAAGCACGAAGACCAGGCCGGAGATGACGGGGGAGACCGAGAAGGGCAGGTCGATCAGCGTCGTCAGGAAAGCCTTGCCCTTGAACTCGAATTTGGCGATCGCCCAGGCGGCGGTGATCCCGAAGACGAGGTTGAGCGGCACGCTGACGCCGGCGACGATCAGCGTCAGGCGGATCGCCGAGAGGGTCTCGGCATCCTGAAGCGCTTCGAGAAAGGGGCCGGCTCCCTTGCGGAAGGCTTCGACGAAGACGGCGGCAAGCGGCAGCAGCAGGATCAGCAGCAGGAAGACCAGCGACAGGATGACCAGGCTGTAGCGGGCGATCCTGTGTTCGGTTGTCACCGAACGCAGTTTGCGGGGTTGAACGGTCGTATCAAGCGCCATAACCGTATCTCCGCCTGCTCCAGCTCTGGATGAGGTTGATGACGAGCAGCATGCCGAAGGAGAGGATCAGCATGATCGCGGCAATGCCGGTCGCCGCCGCATAATTATATTCCTCGAGTTTGATGACGATCAGCAGCGGTGCGATCTCCGATTTGAACGGCAGGTTGCCGGCGATGAAGATGACCGAACCATATTCACCGACGCCACGGGCAAAGGCGAGCGCGAAGCCGGTGAGCACGGCCGGAGCCAGCCCCGGCAGCAGCACGCGGAAAATCGTCTGGAAGCGGTTGGCGCCGAGTGTCGCGGCGGCCTCCTCGACCTCTTTGTCGATCTCCTCCATGACCGGCTGCACGGTGCGCACGACGAAGGGCAGGCCGACGAAGATCAGCGCCACGACGATGCCGGCCGGCGTGAAGGCGATCTTGATGCCGAGCGGCGTCAGGAACTGACCGACCCAGCCATTCGGTGCGTAGAGCGTCGTCAGCGCGATGCCGGCAACGGCGGTCGGCAGTGCGAAGGGCAGATCGACCATCGCATCGATGATGCGCTTGCCCGGGAAGCGGTAGCGCACCAGCACCCAGGCGAGGATGATGCCGAAGACGGCATTGACGATCGCGGCGATGAAGGCGGTGCCGAAGCTGATGCGCAGCGCATTCAGCGTGCGCGGATCGAGCGCGATCGACCAGAATTTCTCCCAGCCGAGCGCGCTCGACCGGACGGCAAGGCCGGAGAGCGGAATGAGGATCAGAAGGGTGAGCCAGGTCAAGGTAAGGCCGAGCGCCATTCCGAAACCCGGAATGACGCTCGGCCGCCTGAACCGCCACCGCGTGGGGCTATGTGCTGTCATGAAATCTATTATTGGGCCGGCTTGTAGATTTGGTCAAATACACCGCCGTCGCCGAAGAATTTCGGCTGCGCTTCCTTCCAGCCGCCGAAGTCGTCGATGGTGGCAAGGGTCAGCTTCGGAAAGCGGGCAATGTCGGCCGGATCGGCGGCCTCGGGCTTGATCGGCCGGTAAAAGTGCTTGGCGGCGATCTTCTGGCCTTCGTCCGAATAGAGGTAGTTGAGATAGGCTTCGGCGACCTTGCGCGTGCCCTTCTTGTCGACATTGCCGTCGACGACGGCGACCGGCGGGTCGGCGCGGATGGAGAAGCTCGGCGTGACGATCTCGAACTGGTCGGGGCCGAGTTCTTCGAGCGAAAGATAGGCTTCGTTTTCCCAGGCGAGCAGGACGTCGCCGAGGCCGCGCTGAACGAAGGTGGTGGTGGCGCCGCGGGCGCCGGTGTCGAGGACCGGAACATGCTGCAGCAGTTTCGTCACGTAATCCTGCGCCTTGGCGTCATCGCCGCCATTGGCCTGCTTGGCCCATGCCCAGGCGGCGAGGAAGTTCCAGCGGGCGCCGCCCGAGGTCTTCGGGTTCGGCGTGATCACCTGCACGTCGTCCTTGACCAGGTCGGCCCAATCCTTGATGCCCTTCGGGTTGCCCTTGCGGACCAGGAAGACGATCGTCGAGGTGTAGGGCGTCGAATTGTTCGGGAATTTCGTCTTCCAGTCGGCGGGGATCTTGCCAGTCGCCTTGGCGATCGCATCGATGTCGCCTTCGAGCGCCAGGGTGACGACGTCGGCGTCGAGGCCGTCGATGACCGAACGGGCCTGGGCGCCGGAACCGCCGTGCGAGGCCTTGATCGTCACGGTTTCCCCGTTATCCTTCTGCCATTTGGCGGCAAAGGCGGCATTGAAGTCCTTGTACAATTCGCGGGTCGGATCATAGGAAACGTTGAGCAGCGCCTGATCCGCGAAAACAGGAGCGATGCTCCCGACGACGAAGCTACCTGCCATGACCGCGGCCGCGAGGAGCCGGGTGAACCGTTGTGTCTGCATTGGGACCCTCCTGTTTACTGTCTTAACTCTATCAAGTCAGTCGTATAATGAAACGAAAGGACTTTCCGTTTTTGCGGATCTCTTAGAATCTCATTCCATTTACGTGTCCATTTTGAAATGGACATGCCGAAGTTGGCCGCGGCCAATTCCTGGCTCGCCCCGGTCCGGCCACAGAACCGTGTTTTTTCTGCCACAGTTCCTCCGCAAGCGATGGAGGCGATGCCGATTTCTGCCCGGATTTTGCCGCCTTGACACTTGCGGATTCCTATATGGCGGCGGTGCGGTCGTATTTGCCGGCCGCTACGTGGGGGCATCCCTTGAAATGCGCCTCGCATTCCAAACCTGTTAGGGCCATTCAAAATGAATATCAGAACTATCCTTTTTGCCTCCGTTGCCGCCCTTGCCGCGGCCTCCGGAGCACGCGCAGCCGACGCCATCGTGGCGGCGGAACCCGAGCCCGTGGAATATGTTCGCGTTTGCGACGCCTACGGCACCGGTTATTTTTATATTCCGGGAACGGAAACATGCCTTTCGATCGGCGGTTACATCCGTACCGAAGTGCGCTTCGGTGATCATATTTCCGGCGATTCCGACGTGAACTTCTGGACGCGTGGTCAGGTCACCTTCCAGGCCAAGAACGACACCGAATACGGCACGCTGACCGGCGTCATGACCCTGCGCTACAATGCCGACAACGCCTCCGATCAGGAAGCACTGCTGGATGAAGGCTATATCGACATCGCCGGCTTCCGCGTCGGTAAGCTCTATAGCTGGTGGGATGACGACATGAGCGGCGAGACCGATACGCTCGCCAGCAACGAGACCACCCACAACTCGATCCGTTATCAGTACGAGAACGGCGCTTTCGCCGCCGGCCTCTCGGTCGACGAGCTGGAAGAGGACTATGCCACCAAGCCGGGCGAAGGCCCGAACAACTTCGGTGTCGCAGGCCAGGTTTCCTACAAGGCCGGCGCCATCAGCGCTTACCTGCTTGCCGGTTATGACACCGACACCAGCGAAGTCGCTGTTCGTGGTATCGTCTATGCCGATATCGGTCCCGGCACGCTCGGCATTGCCGGCGTCTGGGCAAGCGGCGCCAACTACTACTACGAAGAGTCCGAGTGGACGATCGCAGCAGAATACGCGCTGAAGATCAACGACAAGTGGTCGATCACCCCCGGCTTCCAGTACTTCGAAAACATCGCTCTCGAAGCTGACGGCAATGGCTTCACCGGCGGCAGCGCCTACACGACCGGTGTCACGATCGACTACCGGATCGTCGACGACCTGCGTTCGAAGCTCAGCGTGCAATATCACGATGAGGACGAAGGCGACGACGAAGTGTTCGGCTTCCTGCGCTTCCAGCGCGATTTCTAAGATCGTCTGATCGCAGACGAGCGGGCGCGGCCTTCGGGCCGCGCCTTTTTCATACCCGGGAATCGGCGATGAAATCGGAATAGAATTCGTCGGCCGTCCTTGCCTTGCGCATGGCGGCAAGCACGCCGTCCGATTGCAGCCGCCGCGCGATGGCGGACAGCACGTTCAGATATTCGCCGCGGTTGTTCTCCCCGAAAAGCAGCACCACCGCAATGTCGGCCGGGATATCGTCGATCGCCTCGAAATCCAGCGGCCGGGAAAAGCGGAAGAGCAGACCGCGCGGGCTGCTCATGCCGTCGATCGCCGCATGCGGAATGGCGATACCGTTGCCGATCCCGGTGGAGCCGAGTTTTTCGCGGGCTTCGAGCGCCTTCAGGATGATCGGCGCGTCGACGGAAAAGGCGATGGCCGCCTTGTCCGCAATGGTCTGCAACGCCCGCCATTTCGTCGGAGCCGACACGCCAATGAATGTGTGTTCCGGCCGGATGATGTTGGGAAGGTTCATGTCATTCTCGATATGGTCGGCTCGAAGGTCGGCAACGGGGAGGGGGATGTCAGTCCGGTTCTCTGAGCCGGTAGCCGACGCCGGTCTCGGTGGTTATATAGTACGGCTGATCCGGAATTTTCTCGATTTTTTGCCTTATTTGCCTGATGTAGACGCGCAGATATTGCACGTCGGCCGCCGGCCCCCATACCTGCTTCAAGAGAAACTGGTGGGTCAGCACCTTGCCCGCATGCTGGGCGAGCACGCGCAGGATGTCGTATTCCTTCGGCGACAGTTTGAGTTCCTCGCCGTCGACCTTGACGATGCGCTTGACAAGGTCGATCGACAGCCCGCCGGCCTGGAAGATCGCCTTTTCCCCCTGCTGCTGCAGCCGGTGGCGCAACGCCACGCGGATGCGGGCGCCGAGTTCGTTGATGCCGAAGGGCTTGGTGACGTAATCGTCGGCGCCGCTTTCCAGCGCCTTGACGATGCCGGCCTCGTCGGTGCGGCTGGAGAGGATGACGACAGGCATGGAAAGCCCGCCGTCGCGCCACTCCTGCAGGAGGTCATGGCCCGGCGTGTCGGGCAGGCCAAGATCGAGCACGACGAGGTCGGGCATGTCGTCGGCGACCGACTGGCGGGCGCTTTCAGCGTTCGGCACTTCCTGCACTTCGTAGCCCTGCGCGGTCAGGCCGACGCGGAGCAGCTTGCGGATCGGCGGTTCGTCGTCGACGACGAGGATTTTGACGGCTGAACCGGTCATTTGAGGTCGTCCAGTTTCGGAATGTCGTTGGGTTTCGGCAGCCGGATGGTAAAGACGGCGCCCGGGCGGCCTCTGCGGTTGCCGGCCGCGATCGTGCCGCCCATCGCCTCGATGAAGCCGCGGCAGATGGACAGGCCAAGTCCGGTGCCGGCGCGCACCTGATCGCCCTTGCGCACCCGGTAGAAAGTGTCGAAGACGCGGGCGAGGTCGGCCGGCGGGATGCCGGGGCCTTCGTCGGAAACCTGCACGACGACATTGTCGGCATCGGCCCAGCCTTCGATTTGGATCACCGATCCCTCCGGAGCGTATTTGGCGGCATTGTCGAGCAGGTTGAAGATCACCTGCTCGAACAGCACCGGATCGACCCGCACCATCGGCAGTTCGGCCGGAATGCTCATCTCGGTCTTGTGGTGTTCGAGGATCTTTGCGGCGCGGGCGAGCGCCGTGCCGACGATATCGCCGGCATAGTGCAGTGCGGAGTTCGGCTCCATCGCGCCGGATTCGATCTTGGTCATGTCGAGCAGATTGGCGATGAAGCGGTTGAGGCGCTCGGATTCATCGACGACCGTGGACAGCAGGTCGGTGCGATCCTCCTCCGGCATCGAGGCGAAATAGTCGCGTAACGTGCCGGCGGCGCCGAGGATGGCGGCAAGCGGTGTCTTCAGATCATGCGAGATCGAGGTGAGCAGGGCCGAGCGCAGCCGGTCGGCTTCGGCCGCAAGCCTTGCCCGGTCGACATCGGCGACGAGCTGGACGCGTTCGATGGCAAGGGCCGCCTGGTCAGCCAGCGCGTCGAGCAGCCGTTGCTGCTCGGGCGTCAGCAGCGGCCCGTCGCGGCGGTCGCTGTCGAGGCCGATGACGCCGACGGCGGCGCGCCCGGTTCTGAGCGGCACGTAGAGACGCTTGGCGCCGGGCAGGGTGTCGGCGCCGCGGCCGGCGGCGTGATTGTGCTCCCAGGCCCAGCGGGCGGCGGCGATATCGGCCTCGTCGAGCGTGTCGTCGGGCGGATAACCGGCTTTCACGGCGATGCTGCCTTCCTCGGGCAGCAGCAGCACGACGCGGACCTTCAGCATCGAGGCGAGCTGGAAGGCGGTCGCCCAGAGCACGTCGTCGAGCGTGCCGGTGCCGGCGAGCTTCTTGGAGAAGAGGTATAGGTCTTCGGTCGTGCGCGCCCGCTGCCGGGCGGCGGCGGCCTGGCGCTGCACGGTGGCGGTCAGATTGCTGGCGATGATGGCGACGCCGAGGAAGAAGAAGAAGGCGAGCACGCTTTCCGGATCGCTGATCGTCAGCGTGTAGCGCGGCGGCAGGAAGAAGAAGTTGAAGGACAGCGCGCCGAGAATGCAGCTGTAGAGTGCCGGCCGCAGCCCGTGCAGCACGGCGGAGGTCAACACCGCCATCAGGAAGACCAGCGCCAGGTTGCGCACGTCGAGCACCTGGTCGAGCACGATGCTGACGCCGAGTGCGATGGCGACATAGACGGTCGCCAGCAGATAGGCTCTGAAATCCAGCTGCGGCGCGGTGGCGGCGGCCTTGATGCCGCGCGCGGTGGTGCCGTCCTTCTCGTTGCCCGATATGACGTGGACGCTGATCTCGCCGGTCTTGCGGATCAGCTCGTCGGTAATCGAGCGGCCCCACCAGTCACGCCATGTCGGCTTTTTCGGTGCGCCGATGACGATGTGGGTGACATTGTTGGCGGTGGCATGGCGGACGAGCTCCTCGGCCACCTCGCGCCCGGGAAGGGTGATCGCCTCGCCGCCGAGCTGTTCGGCAAGCCGCAGCGTCGATGCGATCGTATCACGCTCGGCTTCGGCGAGGTTGATCGAGCGGCTGGTCTCGATATAGACGGCCGCCCAGGGCGCGCGCAGGCGCGAGGCCATGCGGGCGGCGTAGCGCACCAGCGAGGCCGAGCGCGGGTGATGATCGACCGAGACGAGGACGCGTTCGCCCGCCGCCCAGGGACCGGAGATGGCATGCGCGTGCATATGGGTCAGCAACTGGTCGTCGACGCGCTGGGCGGTTTTGCGCAGCGCCAGCTCCCTGAGCGCCGTCAGATTGCCCGGGGTGAAATAATTGGTCAGCGCCCGCTCGGCCGTGCGCGGCATATAGACCTTGCCGTCATGCAGCCGCTTGATCAGATCGTCCGGCGTCAGATCGATGATCTCGACATCGTCGGCCAGGTCGATGATCGAATCCGGCACCGTCTCGCGTACGCGGATGCGGGTGATCTGCGAGACGACGTCGTTCAGGCTTTCCACATGCTGGATGTTCAGCGTCGTATAGACGTCGATGCCGCGATCGAGCAATTCCTTGACGTCGAGGTAACGTTTCGGATGACGGCTGCCCTCGGCATTGGTATGGGCGAGCTCGTCGACGAGCACGAGATCCGGCCGACGAGCGAGGATGCCGTCAAGGTCCATCTCTTCGAGCACCCGGCCCTTATAGTCGATTTCGACGCGTGGGATGATCTCGAAGCCGGCGACCAGCGCCTCGGTCTCCTTGCGGCCATGGGTCTCGACGACGCCGATGACGACATCGAGGCCGTCAGCGATCTTGGCGCGGCCGGAGATCAGCATTTCATAGGTCTTGCCGACGCCGGGGGCGGCGCCGAGGAAGATCTTCAGACGGCCGCGCGTTTCCGCCCGGGCTTTTTCGAGAAGCGCGTCCGGCGAGGGCCTGCCGGCCTGGTCGCGATTGTCGTCTGGCATGCGTCTGGTCTTTCTGCGAATGGCTGTACTGGAGGGCGTTACGTCTCTCCATCTCAATTGAGCCGGAGGCCGGCATTGTTTCATTCAGTTGGCGAAGCGCGTTTCCGAGATCAGCGATAACGCTGCGAATGGCTCGGTCCATCCCCCACCCTCCGTCATGCTCGGCCTTGAGCCGAGCATCCACACGGCACCCACCAGCAGCCGCGGCATGGATCCTCGGGTCAGGCCCGAGGATGACGGAGAGTAGGGTTGGCTTTCGTGCCAAACTCTCCGCGGCGTACACGGCAGACCGCGTCGGCCGCTTTATCAAGCCGTCCGTCGTTCGCCTAAACTCACTCAGTCATAGAAGCATCAAGCCTCTGATTCAACGCCAGAACATTGACGGTGGGTTCGCCGAGAAGGCCGAGTTCGCGGGCCTGGACGGCGCCGTCGACCAGCGCCTTGATCTTGGCCTCGTCCAGGCCTCGTGCCTTGGCGACCCGGGGCACCTGGAAGTGGGCGGCGTCGGGTGAGATGTCAGGATCGAGGCCGCTGCCCGAGGCGGTGACGAGGTCGGCGGGCACCCCGGCGGTCGGGTTTGCCGCCTTGGCGGCCTCGTAGTCGCCCTTGACGCGGTCGATCAGCTTCTGGCTGGTCGGGCCGAGGTTGGAGCCGCTGGAGGCGGCCGCATTGTAGCCGTCGCCAGCGGCCGACGGACGGCCGTGGAAATACTTGTCTGCGGTGAAGGCCTGGCCGATCAGCGTCGAGCCGATCACCTGACCATTCTTCTCGACCAGGCTGCCATTCGCCTGGGCGGGGAAGAGGGCCTGGGCGGCCCCGGTCATGGCGAGGGGGTAGAGAAGGCCTGTTATGGCGGTGGTGGCGACGATCATGACGATCGCCGGGCGAAATTCTCTAAACATTGTTCTTAACTCCTTTAAGCAAGGCCGAGGGCGGCGACGGCCATGTCGATCGCCTTGATGCCGATGAAGGGCACCAGGATGCCGCCGAGGCCGTAGACCAGCAAGTTGCGCGACAGCAGTGCGCCGGCGCCGATCGGGCGGTAGCGCACGCCCTTTAGGGACAACGGGATCAACGCGATGATGATCAACGCGTTGAAGATGATCGCCGAGAGGATGGCGCTTTGCGGCGTCGAAAGCCCCATGACATTGAGCACGCCGAGCTGCGGATAGAAGGTCAGGAACATCGCCGGGATGATGGCGAAATACTTGGCGATGTCGTTGGCGATCGAGAAGGTCGTCAGCGCGCCGCGCGTCATCAGAAGCTGCTTGCCGATCTCGACGATCTCGATGAGCTTGGTCGGGTCCGAGTCGAGATCGACCATGTTGCCGGCCTCGCGGGCGGCGACCGTGCCGGTGTTCATGGCGACGCCGACATCGGCCTGGGCGAGAGCCGGCGCATCGTTGGTGCCGTCGCCGCACATGGCGACGAGCTTGCCCTTGGCCTGCTCCTCGCGCATCAGCGCCAGTTTCATCTCCGGCGTCGCCTGGGCGAGGAAGTCGTCGACGCCGGCCTCGGCGGCGATGGCGGCCGCCGTCAGCGGGTTGTCGCCGGTGATCATCACGGTGCGGATGCCCATGCGGCGTAGCTCCGCGAAGCGTTCGCGGATGCCGCCCTTGACGATGTCCTTCAGCTGGATGATGCCGAGCAGCCGGCCGTCACGGGCGACGGCGAGCGGCGTGCCGCCTGATTTGGCGACCTCGTCGGCGATCGATTGCAGTTCTCGCACGACCTCGCTGCGGTTTTTCGAGGGGGCGTCGCTGTTGACATAGGTCAGCACGGTATCGACCGCGCCCTTGCGGATCGAGGCGCCTTCGAGATCGACGCCGCTCATGCGAGTCTGGGCGGTGAAGGGCACGAAGGTCGCCTTGAGGGTCGCCATGTCGCGGCCGCGGATCGCATATTTCTCCTTGGCGAGCACGACGATTGAACGGCCTTCCGGCGTTTCGTCGGCGAGCGAGGCAAGCTGGGCGGCATCGGCGAGTTCCTGTTCGGAAACGCCGCGCACCGGGCGAAAGCTCGTCGCCTGGCGATTGCCGAGCGTGATCGTGCCGGTTTTGTCGAGCAGCAGCGTGTCGACGTCGCCGGCGGCCTCGACCGCGCGGCCGGACATGGCGAGCACGTTGAAGCGGACGAGACGGTCCATGCCGGCAATGCCGATCGCCGACAGCAGCGCGCCGATCGTGGTCGGGATCAGGGTGACGAACAGGGCGACGAGAATGATGATCGGGATCGAGCCGCCGGCATAGATGGCAAAGCTCGGGATGGTCGCGGTGGCGAGCACGAAGATCAGCGTCATGCCGGCAAGCAGGATATTGAGCGCGATCTCGTTCGGGGTCTTCTGGCGCTGCGCGCCCTCGACCAGTGAAATCATCCGGTCGAGGAAGGTGGAGCCGGCCGCCGCGGTGATGCGGACGCGGATCCAGTCGGACAGCACCTGGGTGCCGCCGGTCACTGCTGAGCGGTCGCCACCGGATTCGCGGATGACGGGGGCGGATTCGCCCGTGATCGCCGCTTCGTTGACGGAGGCCACACCTTCGATGACCTCGCCGTCCGAGGGGATGATGTCGCCGGCTTCGACGAGCACGATATCGCCGACCTTGAGGCTGGTGCCGGGCACCATGCGGTAATCGTTGCCGTTGTTGCCGGTGAGCAGCTTGGCCTGGGTTTCGGTGCGCGCCTTGCGCAATGAATCCGCCTGCGCCTTGCCGCGACCTTCGGCGACCGCTTCGGCGAAATTGGCAAACAGCACGGTGAACCAGAGCCAGAGATTGATCTGGAAGGAGAAGCCGAGATTGCCGTTGCCGGCGACGAGATCGCGCAGGAAGAGCACGGTGGTGAGCAGCGAGACCGTGGCCACGACGAACATAACAGGGTTTCGGGCGAGTGCGCGCGGATCGAGCTTCTTAAAGGCGGCGCCCGCCGCCGGAATGAGGATGCGAGAATCGATGATGCTCGCGGATTTTGCCTGGCTCATAAGAGACTCCAGCTTGAACGAGGATGGCGAAGGACCCCGGCGATGCAGGGTCGGGCAACGCCTCAGAAGGTTTGTCCGGCAATCTCGACCAGGTGTTCGACGACGGGGCCGAGCGCCAGCGCCGGGAAGAAGGTCAGGCCGCCGACGATCAGGATCGTGCCGACGAGCAGACCGACGAAGAGCGGACCGTCGGTGGGGAAAGTGCCCGCCGAGGCCGGCACCGTCTTCTTGGCGATTAGAGAGCCGGCGATGGCGAGCGCCGGGATGATGACCAAGAAGCGGCCGGCGAGCATGCCGATGCCGAGCGTCACATTGTACCAGGGCGTATTGCCGGTCAGGCCGCCGAAGGCCGAGCCGTTGTTGGCCGCAGCCGAGGTATAGGCATAGAGGATTTCGGAGAAACCGTGCGGGCCGGCGGTGCCGACCGAGGCGACGGCGGAAGGCAGCACGGTGGCGATCGCGGTGAAGACGAGCATGGCGAGCGGCAGGCAGAGAATGGCGAGGACGGCCATCTTCATTTCCTTCGCCTCGATCTTCTTGCCGAGATATTCCGGCGTGCGGCCGACCATCAAGCCGGCGACGAAGACGGCGACGATGATGAACAGCAGGATGCCGTAGAAGCCCGCGCCGACACCGCCGACGATGATTTCGCCGAGCTGCATGTTGATCAGCGGAATGAGGCCGCCAAGCGCGGTGAACGAGCCGTGCATGGCGTTGACCGCGCCGCAGGAGGCAGCCGTGGTGATGACGGCAAACAGCGAGGAGAGGGCGACGCCGAAGCGGACTTCCTTGCCCTCCATATTGCCGCCCTGAAGGCCGAAGGCGTGCATCAGCGGATTGCCGGCGGCTTCGGCCCAATAAGTCACGATGACGCCGGCGAGGAACAGTGCGCCCATCGTGGCGAGGATCGCCCACCCCTGGCGCTGATTGCCGACCATGCGGCCGAAGACGTTGGTCAGTGCTGCGCCGATGGCGAAGATCGACACCATCTGGATGAGGTTGGAGATCGCATCGGGGTTTTCGAACGGATGGGCGGAATTGGCGTTGAAGAAGCCGCCGCCATTGGTGCCGAGCATCTTGATGGCGAGCTGCGAAGCGACCGGGCCGACGGCGATCGTCTGCTGCGCGCCTTCGAGCGTCGTCGCATTGACGTAAGGCCCAAGCGTCTGGGGCACGCCGAGATAGACGTAGACCAGGGTCAGCACGATAGAGATCGGCAGCAGCACGTAGAAGGTTGCTCTCGTCATATCGACCCAGAAGTTGCCGATGGCCTTGCCCGAAGCGCGCGAGAAGGCGCGGATGAAGGCGAGCGCGATCGCGATGCCGGTCGCGGCGGAGACGAAGTTCTGGACGGTGAAGCCGGCCATCTGGGTGAGATAGGACATGGTGCTTTCGCCGCCGTAGTTCTGCCAGTTCGTATTGGTGACGAAGCTGACGGCGGTGTTGAAGGAAAGCTCCGGCGGGACGGCCGCCATGCCGGCCGGATTATAGGGAAGCCCGGCCTGCAGCCGCTGCAGAGCGTAAAGCACGATGACGCCGAGAAGATTGAACATCAGCATGGCGAAGGCATAGGAGGTCCAATGCTGCTCCTCGCCTTCGCTGGTGCCGGCGACGCGGTAAAGCCCCCGTTCGATCGGAACGAGGACCGGCGACAGAAACGTGCGCTCGCCACTGAAGACACGCGTCATATAGCCGCCGAGCGGTTTGACGAGTGCAAGAACGATCCCGCAAAAAAGCAGGATCTGAAGCCATCCGTTGAGGGTCATGGAGGTAACTTTCAATGCCGGCTGCTTCCCGGCCGCGCATCCGCGACCTCAGAAGCGCCGGTTCTTTTCAGAAGCGTTCTGGGCGAAGCAGAGCGTAGGTGAGGTAGACGGTGAGAAACACGGTCACGGCACCGCTCAAGACATAGTCGAGGGTCATCGTCGGTTCTCCGTCAAAGCCTGTCGCAGGCTCTGGTGTAGGCAAGGCACAGCGCGAAAAATAAGATCGCGGTGCCGAGTAGAAGGATATCCATCATGATCGTGACTCCTGTTGTTCTTTGTTGGAGTCAGACAAGACAAAGGGCGCCATTCGCTTGGAAAGGCCGCCTTTCATGCTTTCTGGCGTGGAGATGACCGTTCGATCTCTCGGGCGGGAATATGGAGCCGGAGGGCATAAAGGTTCGAGACGGCCGAAGGACCAACAATATAAAAATCTTATAAATGCCTTTCAGGGCGTGCCTAAAGCGCGTTGCGACCGTTCGGACGTGCTTTCAGCGCTTCAGCGCTTTGTTTGACGCATGTCGTTACCGCGAAACCGACGTGCTCTAAGGATCGACTCGAAACCGGTATTGTCCTTCGGCGCTGCGGCCGTCCATCGAGAGGACGCGCCAGTCGACGGTGTAGAGGCCGGGCGCCATGGCAGGATCGAGCGGAATCTTGAAGATCGATCCCTCGGGGCCGGAGAGAAACGGCTTGCCCGTGGGAAGCGCCGTACCCTGAGCATCCAACAGGACGGCCGTCGAACGGGCAAGGTCGACCGGGCCGGTGAAGGTGAGTTCGACGTTGGCCGGCGCCAGCCTTACTTCTTGCTGCTGCGGCGGAAGCGAGGCTTGTTCCAGAGCCGCAGAGGCTTCACTTGCGGTGAAGAGAAGGGAGACGAACAGACAGAATGACGCGATCGACTTCATGATGGTCTTCCTTATCGTGTCGACCCGCATGTGCCCGGAGCCGTCATGCTTCCGTGACGCCATGCCGACGCATTATTAATAACGCTGTGGGGGAGGATTTCGATCCCTAGTTTTTGCGATAACGCGCACCGGCCGCGGCCGGGGGCCTTTGGGCAGAGCGGTGATCAGGTCCACAAGCCGCTGCCAGAATTGCCGGATTGACCTTGATATCGTCGGGCCGCTCTTCATCTCTTTGCCTGTCCTGATTGCGGGGATCTGAGACCCTGGGGATCTCGAACTGAGACCCCGGGGATCTCGAACTGAGAATGTACTCCCCGTCGGCCTCGGCTGAAATCATACAGAGGTCTTGGAAGGTGAATCTTTCGGATTATAGAAAATGGGCATTTCATCGCATGTTGAGCAAAAGCTTGGATAGTGCGATTGAATTGCCGCCGCTTGCGGTCTTATAGTCCGTATCGACGGCACCCGCTGAATCGCGGGCAAAAGGGAAGGAAACTGATCATGACCAAAGTCCGTGCGCTGGTGCTGGAGCGCCAGCATGAACTTGCGCTTCGCGATATCGATCTGCCGCTGGAGACAGGACCGGGGCAGGTCAAGATCAGGATTAATACCGTCGGCGTCTGCGGTTCGGACGTGCATTATTATACCCACGGCAAGATCGGTCCCTTCGTCGTCAACGCGCCGATGGTGCTCGGCCATGAGGCGGCCGGCACCGTGGTCGAGGTTGGCGCCGGCGTCACGCATCTGAAAGCCGGCGACCGCGTCTGCATGGAGCCCGGCATTCCCGATCCGAACTCCAAGGCAAGCCGGCTCGGCATGTATAATATCGATCCTGCCGTCACATTCTGGGCGACGCCGCCGGTCCATGGCGTGTTGACGCCCGAAGTCGTGCATCCCGCCAACTATACGTTCAAGCTGCCCGACAATGTCAGCTTTGCCGAAGGCGCCATGGTCGAGCCCTTCGCCGTCGGCATGCAGGCGGCGAGCAAGGCAAAGATTGCGCCTGGTGATACCGCGATCGTGCTTGGCGCCGGGCCGATCGGCACGATGGTGGCGATCGCGGCGCTGGCCGGCGGCTGCGCCCGGGCGATCGTCGCCGATCTCGCTCAGCCGAAGCTCGATATCGCCGCGCAATACCAGGGTGTCATCCCGGTCAATATCCGCGAGAAGAACCTGATCGAGGAAGTCGCCCGATTGACGGACGGCTGGGGTGCGGATGTGGTTTTCGAATGCTCCGGTTCGCCAAAAGCCTGGGAGACGATCATGGCGCTGCCGCGCCCGGGCGGCGTCATCGTCGCCGTCGGCCTGCCGGTCAATCCTGTCGGTTTCGACGTCTCGACGGCCACCACCAAGGAGATCCGCATCGAAACGGTGTTCCGTTATGCCCATCAATATGAGCGCTCGATCGCGCTGCTCGCCTCGGGACGCGTCGACCTGAAGCCGCTGATATCGGAGACCTTCACATTCGAGGATTCGATCAAGGCCTTCGATCGTGCCGTCGAAGCCCGGCCGAGCGACGTCAAGCTGCAGATCGTCATGGAATAGGGCACGCCACGTCTGGAGCATGATGCCAAAAAGTGTGAGCGGTTTTCGGACGACATCATGCTCTAACTCTTTAGTTTAGAACAGGATTCAGATTTTAGGCCGACCGGCCTAAAATCATCCTGTTCTAGGAGTGGCCCGCACTTGGTCTCATTTTGCGAAAGGCAAAAGCGGCGGCTGCAATGACAGCCGCGGCTCCGGCAGCAATCAGCAGATGGCGGTGAAGGGGAAGATGGCCCAATAGCTGCTGGATGCCGTGCCCGAAGAGGTAGCCGAGCGCCGTAAAGAGCTGCCCCCATGCCAGTGCGGCCACGGCATTGAGGACGACAAACTTGCCGGTCGGTATTCGCGTGGTCCCGATGACGACAGGGCTGATCGTCCGCAATCCCACCAGGAAACGAAACGCAAGAATGAATCCGGTCGGATATTTTTCGAGAAGCTGGGTGACGCGGGCGAGCGCCGGCTTCTCCATCAGCCGGCGGACGAAGCTCCATCGGGCGGCGTAACGGCCGGCGAAGAACCAGAACTGGTCGCCGACGAAGGATCCCGCAACGGCCGCGGATGCCGCCGCCCAATAGCTCAGCAGCCCGCGATGGGCAACGACGCCGCCGAGGAAGGCGGCCGTTTCGCCTTCGATGGCCGCACCCAGGAAGATCGCCAGCAGGCCGTAATTCTCGATCAGCAGTTCAATAGACATGACGGCTCGCCCCACCTGTTCCCGACGTGTCAGGTCACCGTCAAACGGGCTTCAAATCGCCAAGCAGCGTCGGGATCAGCTCCGACACCGTCGGGTGGATCGGCACCGACCATTTCAGCGTCGGATAGGTGGTTCCGGCATTCATCGCGTCGATCAGGCCGTGGATCACCTCGTCGCCCTCGATGCCGAGGATCGCCGCGCCGAGGATTTCCTTGGTCTCGGCGTCGGCAATCACCTTCATGAAGCCCTTGGTCTCGCCGCGCTCGTTGGCGCGGCCGACGCGGCTCATCGGCCGGGTCGAGACCATGATCTTGCGTCCCGTCTCGCGCGCCTGTTTTTCGGTCATGCCGACGCGTCCGAGCGGCGGGTCGATGTAAAGTGCATAGGCCGGGATGCGGCTCGAGACCTTCCGGTCATCACCGTCCAGCAGGTTGGCGGCGGCGATCTCGAAATCATTGTAGGAGGTGTGGGTGAAGGCGCCGCGGCCGTTGCAGTCGCCGAGCGCAAAGATGCCCTCGACATTGGTGGCGAGCTTGTCGTCGACCGTGATGTAGCCGCGCTTGTCGGTGGCGACACCGGCGGCATCGAGGCCGAGATCGTCGGTATTCGGCTTGCGGCCGGTGGCGATCAGCACGTGGCTCGCGTCGATCGTCGCCGCGCCGGCGGTGACGCTCACCCCATTGCCGTTTCCAGCCAACGCGATGTTGCCGGCGTCGGTATGGACGTCGATGCCTTCCGAACGCAGGATCTCGGCGATCGCATCGGATATATCCTCGTCCTCGCGCGATGCGAGCTTCGGGCCGTGTTCGATGACGCTGACTTCGGCGCCGAAGCGGCGATACATCTGAGCAAATTCCAGCCCGATATAGCTGCCTCCGATGACGGCCAGATGCCGCGGCAGCGTGTCGAGATGAATGATCGAGGTGCTGGTGAGGTAGTCGATGTCATCGATGCCGGGCAGGTCGGGAATGACAGGCCGCGCGCCGACATTGAGGAAGATGCGCGGCGCGGTCAGGGTCTCGCCGTTGACGCTGACGGTGTTCGGACCCTCGAAGCGCGCATGACCATAGATCACGCTCATGCCGTCCATCCCGGCAAACCAGCCGATCAGGCCGTTGCGGGCATTCATGGTCACCGTTTCGGCGCGGGCTCTAACCACTTTCATGTCGACGGCGATGGCGCCTCCGATATTGACGCCGTAGGCGGCGGCGCTTCTGGCGACATGGGCGGCGCGGGCGCTGGCGACCAGCGTCTTCGTCGGCATGCAGCCGGCGTTGACGCAGGTGCCGCCGAGGAATTTGCGCTCGATCAGCGCCACCTTCATACCCTTCTCGACCATGCGCGCGGCAAGAAAAGGGCCGGCCTGGCCGGCGCCGATGACTATGGCGTCGAAGCTTTTCATGACACGGCCCCCACGATCAGCGCCGCACCGATGACGGCGACGGCATCCTCGATCAGGGCGGCCGGCAGGTCCCTGCCGAAGGAAGCGGCAAGCCTGGCGCGCAGCGCGGCGCCACCATAGGTGCCGATGACGGCGCCGATCACGCCGGCGATCAGCCCGCCGAAGAACAGGCCGCTGGCGGCGCCGATCGTCGCCCCGGCGAGCGCCCCGGTGACGATACGGGCGCCGAACTGCACCGGCACCTTGCGCGACGGCGTCGAGGGCAGCTGATCGGTGATCAGCTCGACGATGGCGAGAACCGTGAAGATCCACGGCGTCCACCGGTAACCCATGAAGGCAAGCGGCGTTTGCGACACTTCGAACCAGCCGAGCGCTGCGCCCCAGGCGACGGCAGCGGGCGCGGTCATGGCGCGAAGGCCGGAGATGACACCGATCAGCAATGCAAGAAGCAGAAACATGCGCGATCCCCTCATCGCCGGCTTTGTGCCGCGAGAGGGAAGGTTGCACATTGTCAGGCGCGTGGCAATTCGCCCAGCCGAACCGACGGTTTAGTTGGCAAAGGCGGCGATGCCGGTGATCGCCCGGCCGATGATCAGCGCGTGGATATCGTGCGTGCCCTCATAGGTGTTGACCACTTCGAGGTTGACGAGGTGGCGAGCGATGCCGAATTCGTCGGAGATGCCGTTGCCGCCAAGCATGTCGCGGGCCGCGCGTGCAATCTCCAGCGCCTTGCCGCAGCTGTTGCGCTTGAGGATCGAGGTCAGCTCCACCGGCGGATGGCCTTCTTCCTTCATGCGGCCGAGCCGCAGGCAGCCCTGCAGGCCGAGCGAGATTTCCGCCGCCATATCGGCGAGCTTCTTCTGGATGAGCTGGTTGGCGGCGAGCGGCCGGCCGAACTGCTTGCGCTCCAGCGTGTATTGCCGTGCCCGGGCATAACAATCCTCGGCAGCCCCGAGCGCGCCCCAGGCGATGCCGAAGCGGGCCGAGTTGAGACAGGTGAACGGTCCCTTGAGGCCGGTGACGCCGGGCAGCAGATTTTCCTCCGGCACGAAAACCCCATCCATCACCACTTCGCCGGTGATCGAGGCGCGTAAGCCCACCTTGCCGTGGATGGCGGGAGCCGAAAGGCCTTTCCAGCCCTTTTCGAGGATGAAGCCGCGGATGAGGCCGTCCTCGGTCTTGGCCCAGACGACGAAGATATCGGCGATCGGTGCATTCGAGATCCAGGTCTTCGAGCCGCTGAGGCTGTAGCCGCCGTCGACCTTCCTGGCGCGCGTCGCCATTGAGCCGGGATCGGAGCCGTGATCGGGCTCGGTCAGTCCGAAACAGCCGATCCATTCGCCGGCGGCCAGTTTCGGCAGGTATTTCAGCTTCTGCGCCTCCGACCCGAAGGTGTCGATCGGCACCATCACGAGCGAGGACTGCACGCTCATCATCGAACGATAACCGCTGTCGACCCGCTCGACCTCACGGGCGATCAGGCCATAGGCGGTGTAACCGAGGCCGGCGCCGCCATATTCGGGAGAAATCGTCGGGCCGAGGAGGCCGAGTTCGCCCATTTCGCGGAAGATTGCGGGATCCGTCTTTTCATTGCGGAAGGCGTCGAGAACGCGGGGTGCGAGCTTTTGCTGCGCATAGGCATGGGCGGTGTCCTGCACCATGCGCTCCTCGTTGGTCAGCTGCTCTACCAGGCGGAACGGATCGGCCCAGTCGAAAACCTCGCGCGTATGCTGCATGTCGGCGTCTCCTCACCCAGGATTCAGGCTTGCCTCGCTCAAGGTCGCATAGACCCGCCAGCCGACCGCGTCAACAGAAGGCGGCCCTATCGAAAAGACAGGGCGCGCCATCTTTTCAAAAGCGCTGGCATGCTCCACTTTGCCCGCGATCGATTCTGGAACGAGGAGACGGAAATGTCGTCAAGCGATCTGTTCGTATCGGCCGAAGGCGCCGAATGGGTCAATCCCGAGCCGGGCGTGACCAGGCGCATCATGACCTATCTGCCCGAGATGATGATGGTGGAAGTCGCTTTCGAGAGCGGCGCCGTCGGTGCGGCCCATTCGCATCCGCATATCCAGGCAAGCTATGTCGCCGAAGGCAGTTTCGAGGTGACAATCGATGGGCGGACCGAGGTGCTGCGGCAGGGCGGCAGTTTCATCGTGCCGCCCAATCTCGTCCATGGCGTCAAAGCACTGGAAAAAGGCCGGCTGATCGATACGTTCACGCCGCACCGGGCCGAGTTCCTCAAATAGTCATGCTTCGGCGTCCGATCGGCGCTGCGGGCCGGCGGCGGTGACATAGGGCGGCACGAAGCGCGCGTCCTCGCCGCGCACGGCCTCACGCAGGAAGTCGATGACGGCGCGCACGCGCGGCGCCTGTTTCAGGTCGCGATGACAGGTGATCCAGTACTGGCGCTTGAGGTCGATTTCCGCGGGCAGCACCCGCACCAGCTCGGGATAACGGCTGGCGAAGAAATAGGGCAGGATGCAGAGGCCGAGGCCGTTTCGGGTGGCGGTCAGCTGCGCGAAGATGCTGGAGCTCTGGAACTGCGGCTTGATGCGCGGATGCACATCGCTGAGGTAATCCAGGCCCGGCGCGAAAATCATCTCCTCGATGTAGCTGACGAAGGGATGCTCAAGCAGGTCGTCGCGGCAGGTGATCGCAGGCGCCTTCGCCAGATAGTCGCGCGAGCCGTAGATCTGCAGATGATAGTCGGTCAGCTTCTCGGCGAAATAGGGCCCGCCCTTCGGCTCGTCGAGCACCACGGACAGATCGGCCTCCTTGCGCGACAGCGACATGATCTGCTGGATCGTCACCAGTTCGAGCGCCAGATGCGGATGCCGGGCGGCAAACCGGTGCAGCACGGTGGCGAAGAAGAAATTGGCAAAACCTTCCGGCGCGCTCAGGCGCACCAGGCCGCGCTGCGCCATCGAGCCGTCGGCGAGGTCGGCGCGCAGCCGCTCGGTCTCCTGCTCCATCCGCTCGGCCGTCTCGATGAAGCGTGTGCCCATGGCGGTCAGCACGTAACCGCGTGGATTGCGCTCGAACAGCTTGACTTTGAGGGTGAATTCCAGCCGGTCGATGCGCCGCGAAACGGTGGCATGGCTGGAGCGCAGCTGCCGGGCGGCCGTCGACAGCTGCCCGGTGCGGGCGACGGCGAGAAAGAACTGCAGATCGTCCCAGGTAAACTGCGGTGGATTGGTCATCGCCATTTCTCTCGTTCAACAAGCAATAACCCATAACATGGTCTTGCGCTTTTTAAACAATTCATTGTTTTTATTTATGTTTTAACATCAGGTAAAGAATGGGAATCGCGGGCCGGTGAAGGCCGGCCTTGTGAATTCGAGACAACGCCCCGCGAGAAATTGATGATGCCTCGGCGGGGATGCTTTCAGCCGCTATGCGCCAATGCTACACGGCCGCGTTTGTATTTTGAGGAACTATTGATGAAAAAATTGGTTCGCCTGCTGCTGACGATCGCGATCGCGTTCGTCGTCGTCATCGGTTTTCGCTGGTATCGTTACGTTACCAACACCGACAGCCCCTATGACGAAGTCGGCATCACGCTCAACACATCCATGCCGGGACCGCTGAATGCCTGGGGCTGCGCCAAGCTGAAGGAAACCTTCAGCGGTGCCTTGCCTCCCTATGGCTGCGCGGCCGAGAATGGGACGCGATGGAAATAATAGCAGGCTGAAACGCGCCAATATGCCGGAGACGAAGGAGCAATAGATGATTGGTCCTTCGTCTAACGCCGCCATCCCTGCACAACCGTCGAAACTGCCCTAATTCTACCGCTGAGCGCTCACTTCTTGCGCTTCCTGGGGCTTGGATCGACATTGTGCAGCTCTCTTTCTGTGCAAAAATGAACAGATACTGTTTGGAATTAGTTATAAACCACCCGTTGCCTCAGGGGAGAATTTCCATGATCGTAAGATGAGGGCCGGTCGTTCTGAGGAGTGCGACCGGCCAAATTTGAACAGATCGGTAATCCGGCTCATCTCTGGGAGGAGAGAATATGCGAAAGAATCTCATCGCGTCCGTTGCATTTTTGCTCGCCAGCAGCACAGCGGTGCTCGCGCAGAGCGCGACTGACGGCAAGGTCAAGATCGGCATTCTGAACGACCAATCGGGCGTCTATGCCGATTTCGGCGGCAAGTCTTCCGTCGAGGCCGCCAAGATGGCGGTCGAGGATTTCGGCGGCAAGGTATTGGGCGTTCCGGTCGAGATCGTCGATGCCGATCACCAGAACAAGCCGGATATCGCCTCCAACATCGCCCGGCAATGGTACGACACCGAGCAGGTGGACGCGATCATGGAACTGACGACGTCGTCGGTGGCGCTCGCGGTGCAGGCGATCGCCAAGGAAAAGAAGAAGATCGACATCGTCACCGGTGCGGCGACGACGGATCTGACCGGCAAGGCCTGCTCGCCTTACGGCTTCCACTGGGCCTATGACACACATGCACTCGCGGTCGGTACCGGCGGCGCACTGGTCAAGCAGGGCGGTGATAGCTGGTTCTTCCTGACCGCCGACTATGCCTTCGGCTATTCGCTGGAGCAGCAGACCACCGACTATGTCAAGGCGAGCGGCGGCACGGTCGTCGGCGGCGTCCGCCATCCGCTGTCGACCCAGGACTTCTCGTCCTTCCTGCTGCAGGCGCAATCATCAGGCGCCAAGGTGATCGGCCTTGCCAATGCCGGCCTCGATACTTCGAACGCCATCAAGCAGGCGGCCGAATTCGGCATCACCCAGGGCGGCCAGCATCTGGCGGCGCTGCTCTTCACGCTTGCCGAAGTCCATGGTCTCGGGCTTGAGGCGGCGCAGGGCCTGACGCTGACGGAAGGTTTTTACTGGAACCGCGACGACGAAAGCCGCGCCTTCGCCAAGAAATTCTTCGCCCGCACCGGCAAGATGCCGAACATGATCCATACCGGCACCTATTCGGCAGTGACGCAATATCTGAAGGCGGTGCAGAAGGCCGGCACCGACGAGACGGAAGCCGTCGCCAAAACGCTGCATGAAATGCCCGTCGACGACGTCTTCGGCCGCGGCGGCACGGTCGGCGCCAACGGCCGCATGATCCACGACATGTACCTGCTGCAGGTCAAGAAGCCGGCCGACAGCAAGGAGCCGTGGGATTACTTCAACGTTCTCGCCACCATTCCCGGCAAGGAAGCCTATATCGATCCCGCCAAGAGCGGCTGCGATCTGGTGAAGTAAGCGCAATGGCGGTTTCCGCGATTGAAACGCAGGAAAAGCCGCGGGTGGTGCTCTCCGCCCGCGGCCTGCGCCGCGATTTCGGCGGCTTCACGGCCGTCAAGAACGTCGATCTCGACGTCCATGACGCCAGCGTGCATGCGCTGATCGGCCCGAACGGCGCCGGCAAGACGACGGTCTTCAACCTGCTGACGAAGTTCCTGCAGCCGACGGCGGGCACGATCATCCTGATGGGCACCGACATCACCCACACGCCGCCCGACAAGGTGGCGCGCATGGGGCTGGTGCGCTCCTTCCAGATCTCGGCGGTCTTCCCGCATCTCTCCGTTCTCGACAATGTGCGGGTGGCGCTGCAGCGGCCGAACAATCTTTCCACCCAGTTCTGGCGGCGGCTTTCGGCGCTCGACCGGCTGAACGAGCGCGCCGAGCAGCTGCTTGCCAGCGTCGGGCTGTCCAAGGAGCGCGATCATATCGCCGCCGACCTTTCCTATGGCCGCAAGCGCGTGCTGGAAATCGCCACGACGCTGGCGCTCGATCCGAAAGTATTGCTGCTCGACGAGCCGATGGCCGGCATGGGGCTGGAGGATGTCGGCGTCGTCTCGGCGATCATCCGTGATGTCGCCCGCGACCGGGCGGTGCTGATGGTCGAGCACAATCTCTCCGTCGTCGCCAATATCTGCCAGCAGGTGACGGTGCTGCAGCGCGGCGAGATTCTTGCCGAGGGCGATTATGCCAGGGTCAGCCAGGACGAGCGGGTGCGCGTCGCCTATATGGGTACGGAGGAGCATTGATGGCCGATCTCCTCGAAGTCCA
Source organism: Rhizobium phaseoli (assembly GCF_003985125.1). Taxonomy (GTDB): domain Bacteria; phylum Pseudomonadota; class Alphaproteobacteria; order Rhizobiales; family Rhizobiaceae; genus Rhizobium; species Rhizobium phaseoli. The sequence goes on along the minus strand of NZ_ML133568.1, from coordinate 60,278 downwards.
GGGACTGAACGCCTGGTATGGCGAAAGCCATATCCTGCACGGCGTCGACATGCGGGTGGCCGAAGGCGAGACGATCACCATTCTCGGCCGCAACGGCGTCGGCAAGACGACGACGCTGCGCACCATCACCGGCATCGTGCGGACCCGCAAGGGCAGGATCAGCTTTGCCGGCAGCGACATGATGCAGGTGCCGCTGCACAAGACGGCGCATCGCGGCATCGGCTTCGTGCCGGAGGAGCGCGGCATATTCTCGACGCTGACCGTGTCGGAAAACCTGCTGCTGCCGCCTGTCGTAGCGAAGGGCGGCATGACGCTCGACGAGATCTACGAACTCTTCCCCAATCTCTACGAGCGCCGCACCAGCCCCGGCACCAAACTCTCAGGCGGCGAGCAGCAGATGCTGGCGATCGCCCGGATCCTGCGCACCGGTGTGCGGCTGCTCATTCTCGACGAACCGACCGAGGGGCTCGCCCCCGTCATCGTCCAGCGCATCGGCGAGGTGCTGCAGACACTGAAAGGACGCGGCATGACGATCCTGCTCGTCGAGCAGAACTTTCGCTTCGCCAGCCGTATTGCCGACCGCTTCTATCTGATGGATCATGGGCAGATGGTGTCGGAATTCCCGGTCGGCGAACTGCCGCAGCGCATGGATACGCTGCACAAGGTTCTGGGAGTATGACCAGATGACGATGATCTTCGGCATTCCCCTGCAGGCGCTGCTCGGCCAGCTGTTGATCGGTCTGATCAACGGCTCGTTCTATGCGCTGCTCAGCCTCGGCCTCGCCATCATCTTCGGCCTGCTCCGGGTGATCAACTTTGCCCATGGCGCGCAATATATGCTCGGCGCCTTCGTCGCCTATCTGCTGCTGACCTATGCCGGCATCGGCTACTGGCCGTCGCTGATCCTGGCGCCCGTCATCGTCGGCTTTGCCGGGGCGATCATCGAGCGGCTGTTCCTGCGCCGGCTCTACGATCTCGATCCGCTTTACGGCCTGCTCTTCACCTTCGGGCTGGCGCTCGCGGTCGAAGGCACCTTCCGCTACCTCTACGGCTCGTCCGGCCAGCCTTATGCGACGCCGGCGGCCCTTGCCGGCGGGGCGAACCTCGGCTTCATGTTCCTGCCGATCTATCGCGGCTGGGTCGTGGTCGTCTCGCTCGTCATCTGCCTCGGCACATGGCTGCTGATCGAAAAGACCAAGCTCGGCGCCTATCTCAGGGCCGCCACCGAAAATGCCGTGCTGGTGCAGGTCTTCGGCGTCAACGTGCCGGTGCTGCTGACGCTGACCTACGCGCTCGGCGCGGGTCTCGCCGCCTTTGCCGGCGTGCTGGCGGCGCCGATCTACCAGGTCTCGCCGCTGATGGGCTCGAACATGATCATCGTCGTCTTTGCCGTCGTCGTGGTCGGCGGCATGGGATCGATCATGGGTGCGATCATCACCGGCTATGTGCTCGGCATCGCCGAGGGCCTGACCAAGGTCTTCTATCCCGAGGCCTCCAACATCGTGATCTTCGTCATCATGGCGATCGTGCTTCTCATCAGGCCCGCGGGCCTCTTCGGCCGGGATGCTTGACATGGCTGACATCACCGACACCATCCGCACGGAAAAGAGTCGAACCGCCCTCTCGGTCCAGGCCGGCTTCCTGCTCGCAGGCCTGCTGCTGCTGCTGCTCGCGCCCTTCTTCTTCTATCCGATCTTCCTGATGAAGCTGCTCTGCTTCGCGCTTTTTGCCTGCGCCTTCAATCTGCTGCTCGGCTATACCGGCCTCTTGTCCTTCGGACACGCCACCTTCTTCGGCGGTGCGGCCTATTTCACCGCCTATACGGTGAAATCATGGGGCCTGCCGCCGGAACTCGGCATCCTGATCGGCGTGGCTGGGGCGGCCTTTTTAGGCCTCGTCATGGGCTTCTTCGCCATCCGCCGCCAGGGCATCTATTTTGCGATGATCACGCTCGCGCTGTCGCAGATGTTCTTTTTCTTCTGCCTGCAGGCTGAGTTTACCGAGGGAGAGGACGGCATCCAGTCGGTGCCGCGCGGCCATCTCTTCGGTTTCATCGACCTGAACAACTCGACCAACATGTATTATTTCGTGCTGGCCGTTTTCCTCGTCGGTATCTTGATCATCTGGCGCTTCATCAATTCGCCTTTCGGCATGATCCTCAAATCGATCCGCGAGAACGAGCAGCGGGCAATCTCGCTCGGATATTCCGTCGCACGCTACAAGCTCGGCGCTTTCGTCATGTCGGCAGCACTTGCGGGGCTCGCCGGCGCGGTCAAATCGATTGTCTTTCAGTTCGCGACGCTGACCGACGTCGCCTGGCAGATGTCGGGCGAGGTGATCCTGATGACGCTGCTCGGCGGCATCGGCACGCTGATCGGTCCGCTCTTCGGCGCCGGGCTGGTGGTGGCGCTGGAAAACTACCTCGCCACCTCGGAATTCCCGGTGACGATCATCACCGGCATCGTCTTCATGGTTTGCGTGCTGATCTTCCGCCGCGGCATCATCGGCGAATTCTACGCTTCGCGGCTGGGGCGGAAGCTGGGCTTCGTCTATCGCCGCTAATGGGCGGCCGTCTCCCTCTTCCCGCAGCGCGGGAAGAGGCGGGTGGCCAAGCATCTGGATTTTCGTGCAGGGCGCACATGGATCGTTACGACTACATCATCATCGGGGCAGGCAGCGCCGGCTGCGTACTCGCCAATCGTCTATCCGCCGACGGCAGGAGCCGGGTGCTGCTGCTCGAAGCCGGCGGCAGCGACAATTACCATTGGATTCATATCCCTGTCGGTTATCTCTATTGCATCAACAATCCGCGCACCGACTGGTGTTTCACCACGGCGCCGGAGGCCGGACTGAACGGCAGGGCGCTGAGCTATCCCCGCGGCAAGGTGCTCGGCGGCTGCTCGTCGATCAACGGCATGATCTATATGCGCGGCCAGGCGCGCGATTACGATCTCTGGCGGCAGATGGGCTGTGCCGGCTGGGGCTGGGACGACGTCCTGCCCTTCTTCCGCAAGTCCGAGGATTTTTATCGCGGCGAAGACGAGATGCATGGCGCCGGCGGCGAATGGCGCATCGAAAAGGCGCGGGTGCGCTGGGCCGTGCTCGACGCTTTCCAGCAGGCGGCGAGAGAAGCCGGCATTCCCGAGACGGTGGATTTCAATCGCGGCAGCAATGAGGGTTCCGGCTATTTCGACGTCAACCAGCGTTCCGGCATTCGCTGGAACACCTCGAAGGCCTTCCTGCGCCCGGCGCGCAAGCGCGCCAACCTGACCGTGCTGACCAAGGCGCAGGTCCGGCGGCTGCTGGTGGAGGAGGGGGCCGTCACTGGCGTCGAATTCCAGCACCAGGGCGTGGCGAAACGCGCCTATGCGGGCAGAGAAACCATCCTTTCGGCCGGTTCGATCGGCTCGCCGCATATCCTGGAACTCTCGGGCATCGGCAGGGGTGAGGTGCTGCAGCGGGCGGGCATCGATGTCATCACCGAGGCCAAGGGTGTCGGCGAGAACCTGCAGGACCATCTGCAACTGCGTCTGGCCTATAAGGTGACCGGCGTTCCGACGCTGAACGAGAAGGCGACGAAACTGATCGGCAAGGCGGCGATCGGGCTTGAATATCTCGTCCGCCGCTCCGGGCCAATGGCGATGGCGCCGAGCCAGCTCGGCATCTTTACCCGCTCGGGTCCGGACCGCGAGACACCGGATTTGCAGTATCACGTGCAGCCGGTCTCGCTCGAAAAATTCGGCGACCCCGTCCATCCCTTCCCGGCGATCACCGCGAGCGTGTGCAATCTGAGGCCGGAAAGCCGCGGCTCGGTGCATCTGTCGAGCCCCGATTTTGCCGCGCAGCCGACGATCAGCCCAAAGTACCTCTCGACGCAGCGCGATCGTGACATAGCTGTCCGTTCGATACGGTTGACACGCAAGATCGTCGCGCAGCCGTCCTTTGCGAGGTTCCGGCCGGAAGAGTTCAAGCCCGGCCCCAGCTATCAGACCGAGGCCGATCTGGAGCGGGCGGCGGGCGATATCGGCACGACGATCTTCCATCCCGTTGGCACCTGCCGCATGGGCGCCGACAGGGAGAGCGTCGTCGATCCCCGGCTGAAATTCAGGGCGCTCGGCAAGCTGAGGATCGCCGACGCTTCGGTGATGCCGTCGATCACCTCGGGCAACACCAATTCGCCGACGATCATGATCGCCGAAAAGGCGGCGGCGATGATCCTCGAAGACAATCGATAGGAGAAGACCATGGCAAGGATCGCATTCATCGGGCTTGGCAACATGGGCGGGCCGATGGCGGCCAATCTCGTCAAGGCGGGTCACGAGGTCCTCGGTTTCGATCTCGCGGCTTCGGTGCTGAAGGCGGCGGAGGCGAGCGGCGTCAAGCCCGCAAGCCATGTCAGCCAGACCGTCAAGGACGCGGAGATCGTCATATCAATGCTGCCGCAGGGCAGGCATGTGCTGACGGCCTGGACGGACATCCTGCAGTCGACGGCGCAGGACACGCTGGTCATCGATTGCTCCACCATCGATGTCGAGAGCAGCCGCAAGGCGCATGAAATGGCCAAGGCCGCAGGCTGCCTGTCGCTCGACGCACCCGTCTCCGGCGGCACCGGCGGGGCGAGCGCCGGCACGCTGACCTTCATGGCCGGCGGCTCGGATGAGGCCTTCCTCAAGGGCAAGCCGATCCTCGAGGCGATGGGCAAGAAGATCGTCCATTGCGGCGAGGCGGGGGCCGGCCAGGCGGCGAAGATCTGCAACAACATGATCCTCGGCATCTCGATGGTCGGCGTCTGCGAAGCCTTCGTGCTTGCCGAAAAGCTCGGCCTTTCGCATCAGGCGCTGTTCGACGTCGCCTCGACCTCATCGGGCCAGTGCTGGTCGATCAATACCTATTGCCCGGTACCGGGCCCGGTGCCGACCTCACCCGCCAATAACGGCTACAAACCGGGTTTCGCCGCAGCGCTGATGCTGAAGGATCTGAAGCTCTCGCAGGAGGCGGCTCTGGCCAGCGGCGCCTCCACGCCGATGGGTGCCGAGGCGGCGCAGCTCTACGCGCTGTTCGAGAAACAGGGCAATGGCGGCAGGGATTTCTCCGCCATTATCGAGATGTTCCGGGAAAAGACGTAAACGCCGAGAACCTATAAGAGATAGCTGACCGGCTCGTTTCGCACCGGATGGGGAAAGACGCCCATGCCGACGCCGAAAATCGACTGCAGCTTGTCGGCCTGCATGATCTCAGCGGGCGTGCCTTCGGCCGTGATCCGGCCGCGGTTGAGCGCGATGATTGCGTCGCAGTAGCGCGCGGCGAGGTTGATATCGTGCAGCACGATGACGACGGTCAGCCCGCGTTCGTGGCTGAGTTCCTTGACCAGCGAGAGGACACTTGCCTGATGGGCGAGGTCGAGTGCTGATGTCGGTTCGTCGAGCAGCAGGCAGCGGGCGTTCTGGGCGAGCATCATGGCGATCCAGGCGCGCTGACGCTCGCCGCCGGACATGTTGGCGACGAGACGATCGGCAAAATCCTCGAGCTCGGTGCGGGCGATCGCTTCCTCGACCATGTTGCGATCGGTTGCTTTGAAGCGGCCGAGCGTGCCGTGCCAGGGAAAACGACCGAGCGACACGAGTTCGCGCACGGTCATCCCGTCGGTCGCCGGCGTGAATTGCGGCATGTAAGCGACGTGCCGGGCAAATTCGCGGGCACCCCAATCACCGGCCGCCCGGCCGTCGAAGGCGATGGCGCCGGATTTCGGCGCGGCCTGGCGAGCGATGATCTTCAAGAGCGTGCTCTTGCCTGAGCCGTTCGGCCCCACCAGACCGTAGATGCGGCCCTGCTCCAGCGTCAGGTCGATACCATGCAGGATGGATTTTGGCCCCAGGGCGTATTCGATTGCCGACAGGGCAAGGAAAGGCGAAGACATGGTCTGCTCCAGGTTCGGCGCTGCGAACGGGCTCGGGAGGGTGAGCCCTCCCTTTCCCTGCAAAACTAAACCGGAATTGTCAACTTACGCTTCGGCATAGGGTTGAAATCGGCCGGCGTAGGCCAGCGTTCAATCATCCTTTGACACCGAGAAGCTCAGTCTGGCATCGCCGAACAGGATGTCGATCTCGCCGGGTTCGGTCAGGACGACCGCGCCGCTCAACGTGCCTGTGGTGATGAGCGCGCCGGCCTTCAGCGATGTCTCGGGCCGCAAGCCGTCATTGGCATAATCGACAAGCCAGGTGAGAACGTCGCCCTTCGGATGCTGGGCCGGAGCATCATAGATCGTGCGGCCGGCATGGGTGGCCTTGAGCGGCGTGCCGCCGGCGGTATCGACCACGCTTTTGTCGAGCTCTGGGCCGAGCACATAGCCGCTATTGCCGAGGCGGTCTGACGTAAACAGCAGGAAGGAGACGCTGCCGCTTTCCCTGACCGCACTGACCAGCAGCTCGGCGCCAAGATAGGCAGCGGAGATCGCCTCGACCACGTCGGCGCGGTTATAGGGAGTGCCGGTGCGGACCGGCAGATCCTTGCCGAGACGCACGGCGATCTCGGTCTCGAATTTCATGCCCGGATGCCAGGGAATATCAGCACCCGAGACGGCCTCGGCATAGGGATGCAGCGGACCGGTGACCGCCTGACCCTGCGGCGAAACCGTCACCTTCCAGGCATTGCTGGAAATGCCGTCGGCCGCAGTCAGGAAATTCTGCGCCTCCATCGCCTGATGCAGATCGGCCGGCAGCGGGAAAGTGCCGGTTTCCTCCTGTCTTCCGGCCTGGCGCAAATTGTGAAGCCGGGCTGCGAGCGCGCGCGGATCGAATGCCTCTGTCATGCTGTCTCCTCGAGCTGATTTTCGAGGTGGCACACTAACGGCAGAGCAGCAATGAACAAGTGGGTCTTCGGCCGTTCTTGGGGGAAAGCTCTTATTCTATCGCCGCGTGCCAGCGATCGCGATAAGCGCCGAGCCCCGCGATCTCGGCCGGGGGAACGTGCGTCTCGGCGCCTGATACCGGCCGGATGCCGGTCAGAAGGGCCGCCCCCTGGCTTGTGCCGGTCGTGCCGGGAAGGGCCGTGACCTCGCGGCCGGCAACGGCGGCAAGCAGCTTCAGATAGGTTTCGTTCAGGGCGAAAGGTCCTTCGACGATGATGGGACCTTTGGCGCCGATCAGTCCGAGGCAGGCATGGGTCATCAAAGCGAGATAGAGGCAGGCAGCGGCATGGCGTTCCCCGCGGCTTGCCTCTTCGGCACCGATCCAGCGGCTGGTCTTTCCCGGGAAAGGGCCGGAACCGGGGGCGATATTGGGCAGCAGCATCATACCTTTGTCGATGACCGGCCCGATCGCCGCCTGGGCAGCTTTTTCATTGACAGGGCCGATCTCGGCCGAAAGGATCTCGAATTCCCGCCCGCCCATGAAACGCGAGGAAGGGACGGCCCGGCCGTAGGCGTCGACATTGGCGAGCGCGTCGCGTTGGGCATCGAGATGATCGAGATCGCCGCCGACGCCGAAATTGATCACCCAAGTGCCGGTGGAGACGACGGCGAAGGGGGCCTCGCGATGGACGAGATGCGGCAGCAGCGAGGCATTGGAATCGTGAATGCCGCAATAGACCGGGACGGGCGCGGCAAGGCCGAGCTCCGCGGTGATATCAGGCAGAACAGGCCCGAGCGCATCGAAGGCGGAGCGGATCGGCGCCATCAGCGCCCGGATGCCGAGTCTGTCAACCAGCGAGGAATAGCCGCCCGCCCGGGGGTTCCAGAGGTCGGTATGGCAGCCGAGCGAGGTCAACTCGTTGGCGGCAACACCCGTGAGCCGCGCTGTCCAATATTGCGCATAGGTGAGGATGGTCGCCACCTCGGCGAATGCCGCGGGAAAGGCGCTCTTTTGGTAATGCAGCTGCGCGCCGACATTGAGGCCCATTGCGAGGCGCGGCGAGAAGGTTTCGTCGAAGGAGGGGCGCAAGTCCGTATAGGCATCGCGGATTTCTTGCGGATATTCGTGTTCGTAGTCGATCACGGGCATGGCAAGCGTGCCGTCCCGATCGAGCAGTGCGGCTGCGGCGCCGTGGGTGGTGATCGAAATGGCGTCGAAACCAGGCGCCTGCGCAAGGCGTTTCAGCGCATCGAGCGCGAAGGACCAGAGCGCCTCTATGTCGTAATGCGGGTAGGGGCCGGTCTTGATCGTAATATTCGGCCGTTTCAGAACGGCGATTTCGGCGCCTGTCCCAGCGTCGAGCACGACGACCTTGGCATTGGTCTTGCCGATGTCGAGAACGGCGATGCGACGATAGGGAGCGGTCATGGCATATGAAAGAGAGTGACGAGGTCGCTCTGGACGGGCGAATTGTCCGGGTTCGTTGCCATGATATCGGCCATGTGCGCCCACCATTTCTTCATGACGGGATGTCCCGGCAGGCTTGCCATCGTGTGGTCCTTCGGCCGCGTCAGCACGCCGAACAGCGTGTTGGTCTCGCGGTCGAGATGGATGGAATAGTCGCTGGCGCCGGACTGGTGCAGGAGATCGACCAGCTCAGGCCAGATTTCGTCGTGCCGCTTGCGGTATTCGGCTTCCATGCCGGGATTGAGCTGCATCTTGAAGGCGTGTTTTTCTGATGTCATCGGGAGCTCATGATCTTGATGCGGCGGGCGATGATCGGGATGGCGATGGTGATGATGAGGAGAAGGCCGATGAAGATCGACATGACGATGCCGGGCACGTTCAACAGGCCGAGGCCGAAGGTGACGAGGCCCATGACGAAGGCGGCGATGACAACGCCGCCAATCGTGCCGGAGCCGCCGAGGATCGAGATGCCGCCGAGCACGACCATGGTGACGACCTCGAGTTCCCATCCCTGGGCGATCGACGGCCGGGTCGAGCCGAGGCGCGAGGTCAGGCAGACGGCCGCAATGCCGCTCATGATGCCGGTCAGCAGGAAGAGAATGAATTTGACGCGCTCGACCGGTATGCCGGAGAAACGAGCGGCAAAATCGTTATTGCCGATTGCATAGACCTGCCGGCCGAAATTCGTCGCATGCAGCAGCACGGCGAAGGCGATCGCCAGCACGATGAACAGCACGAATTCGAAGGAGAACACCCAGACGACATACCCCTGGCCGAAATAGGCGAAATCGGCGGGATATTTACCATAGGCCTGGTCGCCGAGCACGATATAGGAAATGCCGCGGAACAGGCTCATCGTGCCGATGGTGACGACAATCGACGGCAGTTTCAGCACCGAGACGAGCACGCCGTTGAAGACGCCGCAGGCAAGCCCGGTGCCGATGCCGATCAGCACCAGACCCGGCGTGCCGATGCCGGCTTGGGCTGCCGCTCCCATTGCTGTCGAAGCGAGCGCGATGATCGCGGCGACCGAGAGGTCGATCTCACCCGAAATGACGAGCAGCGCCATGGCAAAGGCGATCATCGCCTTTTCGGTGAAGTTGAAAGTGGCGTCCGAGAGGTTCCAGGCATCGAGGAAATAGGGCGATGCCAGGGAATTGAAGATGAAGATCAGGACGGCGACACCAAAGAGCAGCACTTCCCAGCTCGCGACGATGCGGCGCAGCGGCGTGCCAAGACGATCGGGGATGACCCGCTTTTCGGGTGTGGACACGGTGCTCATGCTGCGGCCTCCGCTTTGATCTCGGCTGCGGCGCGGTCACGCAGGATGATGCGGCCGCGGTTGCGCTCGCGCCGGGCATTGAAGGCGACGGCGAGAATGATGACGGTTCCGGAGATCGCCATCTGCGTGAAGGGCGAGATGCCGATGACCGGCAGCGCATTCTTGATGACGCCGAGGAACAGTGCGCCGAGCACGGTGCCGGCGACCGAGCCGACGCCGCCGGCAATCGAAATGCCGCCGATGACGCAGGCCGCGACGCTGTCGAGCTCGAAACCGTTGGCAATATCGACATAGGCGACGGCATAACGCGACACCCAGAGATAGCTGGAAAGACCGGCGAGAGCGCCCGACAGCACGAAAGCAAGGAACTTCGTCCGGCCGGTATCGATGCCGGCATAGACGGCGGCGGTCGGATTGCCGCCGGTTGCATAGGCCGAGCGACCAAACTGGCTATAGCGCAGCAGCATGTACATCAGCGCGACGATGATGATCGCAACCCAACTCAGCACCGGCAGGCCGAGGATCGGCGTGCGGGGAACGGCGAGGAAGGTCGGCGTCATCTGGTGTGCGTTGACCCAGGCGCCGCCCGAAAGCACGAAAGCCATGCCGCGATAGATGGTGAGGGTGCCGAGGGTGACGACGATCGGCGGGATTTCCAGGCGCCAGACGAGGAAGCCGTTGATGGTGCCGAGGGCTGCGCCGATCGCGACCGCGGCAAGAATCAGCACGATCAACGGCAGGCCGGGAAAGGCGGCGTTCATCATCGCGATTACCATGCCGGTAAAGGCAAGGTTGGCGGCAACCGAAAGATCGATCGATTTCGTCAGAATAACAGTCATCTGGGCAAGCGCCAGGATGATCAGGATCGCGGTGTCGTTGAAGATGCCGGCGAGATTATCCGGTGTGGCGAAATCGGCGGCCCGCGTCGAGAAGACGACGATCATCACGACGATGATGGCAAAGAGCAGAGTTTCGCGTTTTTTGATCAGTTTGGCCATGCCGTCACCTCATGCATTTCCGGTTGCCGCGCGCACCAGCGCTTCCGGCGAAAGCTGATCGCGCTCGAATAGCCCGGCCGACAGGCCTTCCTTCATGACAAGCACGCGGTCCGACATGCCGATGATTTCGGGCAGTTCGGAAGAGATCATGATGATCGAAAGGCCTTCCGCGGCGAGTTCGCTGATGAAGCCATGCACGGCGGCCTTCGAGCCGATGTCGATGCCCTTCGTCGGCTCGTCGAGTATGATGACCTTGGGCATGGTGGCGAGCCACTTGCCGATGACGACCTTCTGCTGGTTGCCGCCCGACAGGGTGCCGACCGGCACGGAGAGGGCTGCGGCGCGCAAATCCAGCCGCTCGGCATATTTGCGGGCAAGTGCGAATTCTTCCGCCGCCTTGAGAAAGCCCTTGCGCGAGGTGCGCGCCAGCGACGGCAGCGTCATGTTCTGATAGATCGGCATCGGCAGCGCCAGGCCGTGGCGGCCGCGCTCCTCCGGCACGTAGACGATCCCGGCCTTGATGGCGTCATGCGGTGAAGTGATCGAAATTTCCCGGCCTTCAAGCGTCAGCCTGCCCGACAGCGGCTTGGTGATGCCGAAGAGCGATTGAGCAAGTTCCGATCGGCCGGCACCGATCAGGCCGTAGATACCGAGAATTTCGCCCCGGCGCAGGGTCAGGGAAACATCACGAAATTCGGTGCGATGGCAGTATTTTTCGACCTCGAGCACGGGGCCGCCGATGGCGACATCGATCTTCGGAAAGACGTTCTCGACGTCACGGCCGACCATCATCCGGACGATCTCGTCCTGCGGCGTTTCCTTGAGGCTCCCCTGGCCGACGGCGCGGCCGTCGCGGAAGACGACAAAATCGTCGGCGATTTCGTAGAGTTCGTCGAACTTGTGGCTGATGAAGAGGATCGCCTTGCCCTGTTCCTTCAGGCCCCGGACGATGCGGAAGAGATCGTCGATTTCCTTGCGGGAAAGGGCGGCGGTCGGCTCGTCCATGATGACGATGCGGGCCTCGATCGACAAAGCGCGCGCGATCGCCACCAGGTGACGCTGCGCGATCGAGAGGTCTTTGAGCCGGATGGTCGGGTCGATATTGCTTTCGAGCGCCGTCAAGAGCGTCTTCGACCGGCTGTTCATCGTCTGCCAGTCGATGGTGCGTAGGCGCGTGCGCGGCGCGTGGCCGAGGAAGATGTTTTCTGCCACCGTCAGCTCGTCGAAAAGCACGGTTTCCTGATGGATGGCGGTAACGCCGGCATCGATCGCGGCTTGGGCGCTGGCAAATATCACCGGGTGGCCGTCGACCAGGATCTCGCCTTCGTTCGGCCTATAGATGCCGGTCAGGATCTTGACGAGCGTCGATTTGCCGGCGCCGTTTTCGCCGATCAGCGCCGTCACCGTGCCGGGATGAAGCGCGATGCTGACATTGTCGAGCGCCTTCACACCAGGAAAGATCTGGGAGATGCCGCGCATTTCCAGAATGGCGGGCGCGTCGCCGGTTTTGCTGTCCGTGACGGGTTGTTGAAAGGCGGCGTTCATCAGATTTCTACCAGTGTCGAATGGGAAATCCCGGCGACCGTCGGCCGCCGGGCTTTTAAACGTCGCTCCGGATCAGAAGACCTTGGAGAACTGGTCGATGTTCGAAGCATTGTAGACGAAGGGATCGGCCATGGCGGCTTCGCCGTTGTCGCCGACCTTGATCTTGCCCATGCGGCCGGCATTGATCTCGCTGCCCGGCTTGCCATCGGTCTCGCCCTTGACGAGGCGATAGGCGATCTGGGTGGCGGAGTAGCCGAGGTCGATCGGGTTCCAGATGGCGAATTCCTTCGTCGCGCCCGACTTGATCGCGCCGGCCATTTCGGACGGCAGGCCGAGGCCGGTGACGTAGACCTTGCCGACAAGGCCCTTGTCTTCGACGACCTTGGAGGCGGCGAGAACGCCGACGGTCGTCGGAGCGACGATGACCTTGACGTTCGGGTTCGACTTCAAGAGGCCTTCGGCTTCACGATAGGACTTGTCCGAGAGGTCGTCGCCGTAAACCGTGGTAACGAGGTTGAGGCCCGGGAAATCCTTGAGCTGCTTCTTCATCTGGTCGATCCAGATGTTCTGGTTGGTCGAGGTGGTCGTTGCCGACAGGATGGCGAAGTCGCCCTTGCCGCCTTCGAGATGATCCTTGGCGAGCGTCAGGCACATTTTGCCGATCAGCTCGTTGGACGACGGGTTGAGCTGCAGGATACGACCTTCCGGTGCGACGCCGGAATCCCAGGAGATCACCTTGATGCCGCGCTGAGTTGCCTTCTTCAGCGCCGGGACGAGCGCGTCCGGATCGTTGGCCGAAACGGCAATGGCGTCGACGCCCTGGGCGATCAGCGAGTTGATGACTTCGATCTGGCCTTCGGCCGTCGTCGACGTCGGACCGGTGTAGATGACCTCGACGCCGCCGAGTTCCTTGGCGGCTTCCTGGGCACCCTTGTTGGCGGCGTCGAAGAAGCCGTTGCCGAGCGACTTGACGACGAGGCCGATCTTGATGTCCTTGGCGCTGGCGGTGCCGGCCATCATCGCGACGGCGAGTGCGACGCCGAGCGCAAGTGTCTTTGCGAGTTTCATGTACTTTCCTCCCTTAAAGATTAGACTTCCACACCTCGGCGGCGCCTCATGCGACCGACGAGGAATCCTCCTTCACAAGCTGGGCGACCGGGCTTGCGACAACGAGCCGGATGCCGGCATTCTCGACCATGCGGGCCGCCTCTTCCGAAATTCCGTCATCGGTGATGACCACAGAAACGCGGTCGAGCGGGCAGAGAATGAGGCTCGACCGGCGATTGAATTTGCTTGAATCAACCATGACGACGAGCTCGTCAGCCTGGTGCATCAGCTTCTGCTCGCTCTGGATGATGAGGGCATCCGCCTCCATGATGCCGAGCGGGCCGACGCCCTGCGCGCCGATGAACATGCGCCGCGCGTAAAAATTGCGGATCGCGTCATTGTCGAAAGGCGACAGGATCAGGCTCTGCTCGCGATAGATCGCGCCGCCCGGCACCGTCACCGTGTTTTTGGAATGCTTCACCAGATGTTCGGCGATGGCAAAAGAGTTGGTCATGACCTGCATGCGGTGGCCGGCCATATAGTGAACCATCTGGAAGGTCGTCGTGCCGCCATTGATGATGATGGCGTCGCCGGCTTCGCAGAGATCGACGGCGGCGCGTGCAATTGCGCGCTTTTTATCGATGTTGACTGATTCTGAAACCCGGAAAGGCCGGCCGGCAAGATTGCCGAGCTGCGGCGGATGCACTGCCTCCGCGCCGCCGCGGACACGGCGGATCTTGCCCTGCACGTGTAGAGCCGCAATATCGCGCCGGATTGTCGCTTCGGAAGCTTCCGTCAGCTCGGAAATGTCCTGGATCGTGACGACGGACTTTTCCTGAACGGCGCTTAAAATGATGCGATGGCGTTCGCGTTCGTGCATTGGGCTCCTCCTCTTGTCATATTTATTTCGTATCCGTTAAACGCTGTCAATCACAAACGATCATAAATTTTCATATTGCGATGCAGCATAATCGATTTTGATCGTTTTCGATTGACAAGCGCACTTTTGATGCGCGATACCGTGAGCGAAAGGGCGCGCTGATCGCGGCGCCCGACAAGCCTTATATGGGAGGATGATATGGCGGCGAACGTCCGGCTTCTGGAAAACCGGTGGGATGATGGTTACGCGGCGGGCCTCGACGAGCCCGGCAAGCTGCTCTATCGCTCCAATCTGCTCGGCGCCGACAAGCGCATCACCAACTACGGCGGCGGCAACACCTCGGCGAAGGTGATGGAAACCGATCCGCTTGATGGCGGCAAGGTCAAAGTCCTCTGGGTCAAGGGTTCCGGCGGCGACGTCGGCACCATCAGGCTCGACGGTTTCGCCACACTCTACCAGGACAAGCTGGAATCGCTGAAATCCATCTATAAAGGTGTCGAAGACGAAGACCGCATGGTCGGCTTCCTGCCGCACTGCACCTTCAATCTCAACGGCCGCGCCGCCTCGATCGACACGCCGCTGCATGGGTTCGTGCCTTTCACCCATGTCGATCATATGCATCCCGACGCCATCATCGCCATTGCCGCGTCGAAGAATTCCAAAGAGTTCACTCGGCAGATCTTCGGCGAGGAGATCGGCTGGCTTCCGTGGCGCCGCCCGGGCTTCCAGCTCGGCCTCGATCTCGAAGCTTTCGTCAAGGCGAACCCGAATGCCAAGGGTGTCGTGCTCGAAAGCCATGGCCTCTTCACCTGGGCGAATGATGCGAAGGCCTGCTACGAACTGACGCTCGAAATCATCAACAAGGCGATCGTCTGGTTCGCCGAAAAGACCGAAGGCAAGACGATTTTCGGCGGCGCGGTCACGCAGAGCCTGCCGGTTGCCGAGCGCCGCGCCATCGCCGCCCGGCTGATGCCGGAGATTCGCGGCCGCATCGGCAGAGAGGAGCGCAAGCTCGGGCATTTCGACGATCAGGAGGCCGTGCTCGAATTCGTCAATTCCAGGGATTTGCGCCCGCTCGGCGCGCTCGGCACCAGCTGCCCGGACCATTTCCTGCGCACCAAGATCCGGCCGCTGATCGTCGATTTCGATCCCGCCAAGCCGGATGTCGATGCGATCGTCGCCGGCCTCGACAAGGCGCTGGAAGATTACCGCGCCGACTACGCCCGCTATTACAACGATTGCAAGCATGACAATTCGCCCGCCATGCGCGACGCCAACCCCGTCATCTTCCTCGTTCCCGGCGTCGGCATGCTGTCCTTTGCCCGCGACAAGGCGACATCACGCATCGCCAGCGAATTCTACGTCAACGCCATCAACGTCATGCGTGGCGCTTCGACCGTCTCGGAATATCAGGGCCTTCCCGAGCAGGAAGCCTTCGATATCGAATACTGGCTGCTCGAAGAGGCGAAGCTCCAGCGTATGCCGAGGCCGAAGAGCCTCGCCGGCCGGGTGGCCTTCGTCACCGGCGGCGCCGGTGGCATCGGCCGGGCGACGGCCGCGCGCCTCGTCGGCGAGGGCGCCTGCGTCGTGCTTGCCGATATCGACCAGGCGGCGCTCGAATCGACTGAAGCCGATTTCGTCAAGAAATATGGCGCCGATGCGGTGCGCAGCCTCCGGCTCGACGTCACCAAGGAAGATGCGGTGATCGCCTCCTTCGCGGAAGCCTCAGTCGAATTCGGCGGCGTCGACATCCTCGTTTCGAATGCCGGCATTGCCTCGTCCGCGCCGATCGAAGCAACCGAGCTTGCGACCTGGAACCGCAATATCGATATTCTGGCGACCGGTTATTTCCTGGTGTCGCGCGAAGCATTCCGTCTGTTCCGCCGCCAGGCGCTCGGCGGCAACATCGTCTTCGTCGCCTCGAAGAACGGCCTTGCGGCTTCGCCGAATGCGTCGGCCTATTGCACGGCAAAGGCCGCCGAAATCCATCTTGCCCGCTGCCTGGCGCTCGAAGGTGCGGATGCCGGCATTCGCGTCAACACGGTCAATCCGGATGCCGTGCTGCGCGGTTCGAAGATCTGGAGCGGGGAATGGCGCGAACAGCGCGCCGCCTCCTCGAAGATCGAAGTGGATGATCTCGAGGAACATTACCGCAAGCGGTCGATGCTGAAACTCAACGTGTTTCCGGAGGATATCGCCGAGGCGATCTATTTCCTCGCCTCGGACCTTTCGGCAAAATCGACCGGCAACATCATCAACGTCGATGCCGGCAACGTGCAGAGTTTTACGCGGTAATATCTGATCGGCGGCGGATGCGTCTGTCCCTCACCCTAACCCTCTCCCCGTCATGACGGGGAGAGGGGACTTGCCCAGCGAAAAGTTGGAGTGGGACGGAGACGGCGCTGCATATCCCTTCTCCCCGTCTGAGCGGGGAGAAGGTGCCGGCAGGCGGATGAGGGGCGGCCCCACGGCGGTCCCAATGTAGAAATTGCATCAGTGGGAGGAAAGAATGGCCGAGTTCAGGATTGCGCAGGATCTCGTCGCGACAGAAAACGACAAGCGGGCTGCGGCCTTAAGAACCGATTACGAGGCGCTGGGGGCGAACCTTGACCGCCGCGGCGTCGATATCGAAGCAATCACCCGTAAGGTCTCCGAATTTTTCGTCGCCGTTCCCTCCTGGGGTGTCGGCACCGGCGGCACGCGCTTTGCCCGTTTTCCGGGCGCCGGTGAGCCGCGCGGCATCTTCGACAAGCTCGACGATTGCGCCGTCATCAACCAGCTGACGCAGGCGACGCCGAACGTGTCGCTGCATATTCCCTGGGACAAGGCGGATGCCAAGGAATTGAAAGCCAAGGGCGATGCGCTCGGTCTCGGCTTCGACGCGATGAATTCGAACACCTTCTCCGATGCGCCGGGGCAGGTCCATTCCTATAAATACGGTTCGCTCAGCCATACCGATGCGGCAACGCGGGCGCAGGCGGTCGAGCACAATCTCGAATGCATCGAGATCGGCAAGGCGATCGGCTCCAAGGCGCTCACCGTCTGGATCGGCGATGGCTCGAACTTCCCCGGCCAGAGCAATTTCACCAGGGCATTCGAACGTTATCTCGCCTCGATGGCCGATATCTACAAGGCGCTGCCCGACGATTGGAAGCTGTTCTCCGAGCACAAGATGTACGAGCCGGCCTTCTATTCGACGATCGTGCAGGACTGGGGCACCAACTACCTAATCGCCCAGACACTCGGTCCGAAGGCCTATTGCCTGGTCGATCTCGGTCACCATGCGCCGAACACCAATATCGAGATGATCGTCGCCCGCCTGATTCAGTTCGGCAAACTCGGCGGTTTTCACTTCAATGATTCGAAATATGGCGATGATGATCTCGACGCCGGATCGATCGATCCTTACCGGCTGTTCCTCGTCTTCAACGAACTGGTCGATGCCGAACAGCGCGGCGTCAACGACTTCAACCCGGCCCATATGATCGACCAGTCGCACAATGTCACCGATCCGATCGAGAGCCTGATCAACAGCGCCAACGAAATCCGCCGCGCCTATGCGCAGGCGCTGATCGTCGACCGCAAGGCGCTCGAGGGCTATCAGAACGACAATGACGCGCTGATGGCGTCGGAAACGTTGAAGCGCGCCTATCGCGCCGATGTCGAGCCAATCCTTGCCGAGGCCCGGCGCAGAGCCGGCGGTGCGATCGATCCTGTTGCCGCCTATCGCGCCAGCGGCTACCGCAAAAAGGTGGCCGCCGAGCGCCCGGCTTCCGTTGCCGGCGGCGGCGGTATCATCTGAGTTTGAGTTGCCGGCAGCGGATGGGTGATGCGCTGCCGGCAATCATCGTTTACGGCTTCCAGGCGCCGGCGATCTGGCGGGTTGCGATGTTCAGCCGGTTCCAGACATTGATATTGGCGATGGCGACGACGAGGGCCGCAAGGCTTCTGCCGTCGTAATGCCGGGTCGCTTCGTCCCAGATTTCGTCGGGCACCGGGTCGGCGCGGTCGCTGGTGCGCGTCACCGCCTCGGTCAGCGCCAAGGCCGCCCGTTCGGCATCGCTGAAATAGGGCGTGTCGCGCCAGGCGCTGACGGCAAAAAGCCTCTCATCGGTCTCGCCGAGCTTCTTTGCGATGCGCGGATGCCCGTCGATACAGACGCTGCAGCCGTTGATCTGGCTGGCGCGCAGATTGACGAGTTCGAGCAGCTTCGGCGAAAGGCCGGCCTCTGCCGGCACCTTGCCGAGCGCCGTCAGCGCCTGCATGGCCGCGGGAAGGACGAGGGCGGGATTTCCCATTCTCTCCTGCATGATATGTCTCCTTGATGTGTTTGCTCTTCGACGATGCGCCGGCGCTGTCACACCGGCCGGGCTTCATTCGTCATGGCCTTGACGCAACGCAGCGGAGGAATGTGACGCATGGACGAGAAAAAATGGCTGGCCGATGAATTCGAGGCGAACCGGGCGCATCTCAGGGCCGCGGCCTTTCGCATGCTCGGCTCGCGCAGCGAGGCGGAGGATGCCGTTCAGGAAGCCTGGCTGCGGCTCAACCGCACCGATGCGACCGGCATCGGCAATCTCGGCGGTTGGCTGACGACGGTCGTGGCGCGCATCTGCTTCGACATGCTGCGCGCCCGCAAGAGCCGGCGCGAAGAGCCGCTGGAGATGCCTATGCATGCAGCGGTCGCCGATCCGGCCGGCGACCCCGAACGCGAAGCAGCCTTCGCCGATTCCGTCGGTCTGGCGCTGCTCGTGGTGTTGCAGACGCTGGCGCCGGCCGAACGTGTCGCCTTCGTGCTGCACGACATGTTCGATCTGCCGTTCGATGAGATCGCGCCGATCATCGGCCGCTCATCCGCCGCCGCCAGGCAGCTCGCAAGCCGCGCCCGCCGCCGCGTGCAGGGCACGGACGAAACGCCTGATGTCGATCTTGGCCGCAAGCGGACGATCGCCGCGGCCTTTCTGACGGCGTCGCGCAATGGCGATCTGGAGGCGCTGATCGCGGTGCTCGCCCCCGACGTCGTCTTCCGGCCGGATGCGACGGCCGCCCGCTACGGCATCGGCGCCATGCGCGGCGCGACCGACGTCGCTGCGGCCTTCAAGGGCAGGGCCCAGGCGGCGGAATTGGCCATTGTCGATGGTGAGCTCGGCTTTGTCGTGCACATTGGGGGCCAGATCCGCGTCGCGGTGACGCTGACGATCGACGAGGGGAGGATCGTCGCGATCGACGCCGTCGCCGACTCGGATCAGTTGGAGCGGCTCGACTTTTCGATCCTGCGGGATTGAACAAATGCCGTTCTTTGAAACCCGCGTGCTTCGCAGGAGGTGCGCCGCGTCCGATCGTCGGGCCGCAAGCGGGCGTCATTTTTCTTGACAGCGAAGCCCTCCGCCTTATTCTGTTATAAGGCCTGATGTATCATAATTATGGAATTATCGCAGGTGATGCAGCGGCGCCGTCCCCCACCTCCCATTGCCTCTAAGCGTAACCTGCAGACAGGTTTTCGAGACCTCGAAAGGAAAGCATATCATGTCCGGCGATCAGGCGAAGAAGCCGCTTCTCCTTACCAACGTCAAACCGGTGGCTTTCGGGGCCGGCACGGGCAAGGGGGTGATCGACATTCTCGTCGATGCCGAAGGCAGGATCACCGAGATTGGTCCGTCGCTCGCGGTCTCTCAAGATGTCACGCGCATCGACGGCAAGGGTGCCTTCGTCTCGCCCGGCTGGGTCGACCTGCATGTGCATATCTGGCATGGCGGCACCGACATTTCGATCCGCCCCTCCGAATGCGGTCTCGAGCGCGGCGTAACTCGTCGATGCCGGGTCGGCCGGCGAGGCGAATTTCCACGGTTTCCGCGAATATATCATCGAACCCTCGCGCGAGCGCATCAAGGCCTTTCTGAACCTCGGCTCGATCGGACTTGTGGCCTGCAACCGTGTCGCCGAACTCAGGGATATCAGAGATATCGACCTTGACCGCATCCTCGAAGTCTATGCCGAAAACAGCGAGCACATCGTCGGCATCAAGGTGCGCGCCAGCCACGTCATCACCGGTTCCTGGGGCGTCACGCCGGTCAAGCTCGGCAAGAAGATTGCCAAGATCCTCAAAGTGCCGATGATGGTGCATGTCGGCGAGCCGCCGGCGCTCTATGATGAAGTGCTCGAAATTCTTGGCCCGGGCGACGTCGTCACCCACTGCTTCAACGGCAAGGCCGGTTCGAGCATCATGGAGGATGAGGATCTTTTCAATCTCGCCGAGCGCTGCGCCTCCGACGGCATCCGCCTCGACATCGGCCATGGCGGTGCCTCCTTCTCCTTCAAGGTCGCCGAAGCGGCGATCGCCCGCGGTCTGCTGCCTTTCTCGATCTCGACCGACTTGCACGGCCATTCGATGAATTTTCCGGTCTGGGACCTGGCGACGACGATGTCGAAGCTGCTCAGCGTCGGCATGCCCTTCGACAAGGTGGTCGAGGCCGTCACCCATGCGCCGGCATCCGTCATCAAACTGTCGATGGAGAACCGGCTTTCGGTCGGCGCCCAGGCCGAGTTCACCATTTTCGACCTGGTCGATTCGGACCTCGAAGCGACGGATTCCAATGGCGATGTCTCGGTCTTGAACAAGCTGTTCGAGCCGCGCTATGCGGTGATGGGCGCTGATGCGGTTAGCGCCAGCCGCTATGTGCCGCGAGCGCGCAAGCTCGTGCGGCATAGCCATGGCTATTCCTACAGATAGGTCTACCGACCGGCAGGTCAGCGGTTGCGCCAGCCCATCAACTTTTCGATCTGCTCCGCCGAACTGCGTACATGCGCAGTGTAATGGTTCTCGTCGGAGAAGGCTTTCTGCTCTGGCAGCACGATGGAAATGGTGGCGACGCAGTGGCCGTCGCGGTCGCAGATCGGCGAGGCGATGCAGGCGACCGCATAATCCGATTCGCCTGCCTGGATCGACAGGCGCGCCTCAAAGGCCTTGGCGGCGGCTTCCGATAGCGTGCTTGGATCGATCACGGCGCGGCCGGTCGGGGACGAGCGGGCGCAGCGCTTGAACAGCTCGATGCGCTCCTCTTCCGGCAGATGGCCGACGAGCAGGCGGCCCGACGCCGTCCAGTTCAGCGGCACCCTAGTGCCGACGCGCGACGCCACCTGGAAGTGGCTCGGGCCATCGGCCATGGCGAGCACCAGCATATAATCGCCGTCGCGGCCGCAGACCTGCACGGTTTCGCCGGCCTGGCGGCAGAGGTCGTGCATCTCGTGAGTGGCGATGCTCATGAAATCCAGCGACCGGGCATAGGCGAGCCCGTAGTGATAAAGCCGGGCGCCGAGCCAGATCGAGCCGTCCGCCTGGCGGGTCAGCATGTTCTTCTCGACCAGATCGTCGACGATGACGTAAACGGTCGAAAGCGGCGCCTTGACCGCCTTGGCGATGGCATAGACGCCGGCAGGCGATCCCGTCTCATAGAGGTGATCGATCACCTGAAGCGCCCGGTCGATGCCGCTGACGCGCGCGCGGCGCGCACCCTTGCCGGCGGCTTCGTCGGCATGGCCCTCATCTTCGGAATAAACTGCGGGTGATGTCTTTCCGTCCAATTCCATGCACCTCATGAACAATTGCCAGTATGTTACATTACTATGGGATAGTCGTCCCTGTGGCAAATCGCAACATTTTATAGCTTGATAGTTTGGGCGATTGCAGCGCCGGCGTTTATGCCCGTCGGCAGATCAGGCGAGGAGAAGCGCTTTTTCACGGTCAGTCGTCCGCGGTCAGCTGCGGGAGACGCGAATAATTGCTTGAGAGGACATCGTGTCAGAAGGCTGGAACAACATGCTTCAGCCTGAGTTTTGACCCTGAACCCAGGAGGACACGATGACGAATTATCCGACACCGCCTTTCCCGTCCCAGAAACAGCCGATGCCCGGATTTACCGCGCAGATGGATCCCGTGCCCGATCACGGCGAAGAGAGCTATCGCGGCTCCGACCGCTTGAAAGGCAAGCGGGCGATCATCACCGGCGGCGACAGCGGCATCGGCCGGGCGGTGGCGATCGCTTATGCCCGGGAAGGCGCCGATATTGTGATTTCCTATCTCGACGAGGATGAGGATGCCGATGAGACGAAGCGGCTCGTCGAGCAGGCCGGCCGCAAGGCCGTGCTCGTCAGCGGCGATATCCAGGATCCAGCGCTCTGCCGGCAGATCGTCGAGACGGCCGTCAAGGAGCTCGGCGGTATCGATATTCTCGTCAACAATGCCGCGCATCAGGCAAGCTTCAAGAGCATCGACGAGATCAGCGACGAGGAGTGGGAATTGACCTTCAAGGTCAATATCCATGCGATGTTCTACCTGACCAAGGCGGCTGTTCCTCATATGAAGCCCGGCAGCGCCATCATCAATACGGCCTCGATCAACTCCGACAGTCCGAACCCGACGCTGCTCGCCTATGCAACGACCAAGGGTGCGATCCAGAATTTCACCGCCGGCCTTGCCCAGCTTCTGGCCGAGAAAGGCATTCGCGCCAACGCCGTGGCGCCAGGTCCGATCTGGACGCCGCTCATCCCTTCGACGCTTCCCGAGGACAGCGTCAGCAATTTCGGCAAGCAGGTGCCGATGAAACGGCCGGGCCAGCCGGCCGAGCTTGCAACAGCCTATGTGATGCTGGCCGATCCTTTGTCGAGCTATGTCTCCGGCACGACAATTGCGGTCACCGGCGGCAAGCCGATCCTCTGATGCAGGTCGCCCGGGATTGGCGGTTCCGGGTCAAAGACACGCATGAGACAAGGAACTGAAGCGGATCGATCAACTGATTGGATGCGCTTCAGTACGGCTTGCCGTAGCCACCGCCGGTCGGCGTCGTGACGGTCACGGCGTCGCCGGCGGTGAGCATTGCCTGGTCGCAGCCTCCAGCCTTTCGACTTTGCCGTCCGCGCGACGGATCTCGGTTTTCCCCAACTGCCCGTCTTCCCCGCCGAAAAAGCCGCAAGGCCGGATTGTTCGATCAGCGCGGTCTCGTGAAAAGCACGCGGGCAGGCAAGGAGAAGCTGATCGCCGCCACCGGCAAGGGGCCTCAAACCTGCCTGAAATATCGCGCGGTGCGCGAAGCGCTGCTGGTGGATCCGTTCAGGGGGCTTGCGCTCGATCGGTTAGCGGCATCGGCGGTGGCGGCGACGCTCAGGGCGCTTTCCGGCCATTACGATCAAGCAGCAAGGGCCGCCGCCTCTTTATGACGGCAGCCCTTGTTGGGGGCAGGGAGAGATCCCCCGGTATTCAGACGGTTGTTTCAGCCGAAGCAGGGCATCGCCGGCAGGTTGGCGCGGCCGGCGAGCGCTCCGATCATTTTGCCGACCGGCGTCGGACGCGGTTCGCGTTTGCCGGCAGCCGTCTCCAGGAGTTGCTTGAAATCTTCAAGCTTCACGCCGTCGGCGCGCAATACCATGGCGATCAGGGGGTCGCGAAGGGCTTCGGATATGGTCAGGTCGTCTCTGGTCTTTCTCATGGCTTGTCCTCCTTTCGTGGGCGGTCGCCCGTGTTCCACTTTGCGCCGCCAAGCTCTCGGCATTGACTTTGGCGGTGTGTGGTGTTACCGGTAAGTAACAATACAGTTGTTACCGATCGGTCACATTGATGTCAAGGACTTCGTCCGCAAAAAAATCAGAAACTTCGAATGAAATCTCCGCAGCCCCAGAAGATCGCATCCCGCCGCGGGAGCGTATCGTCTCGACCGCCTCGGAGCTTTTCCGCGAGCACGGCATTCGCGGCATCGGCGTCGATGCCATCGCCGATGCCGCGTCGACCAACAAGATGACGCTTTACCGGCATTTCGGCTCGAAGGACGAGCTCGTCTGCGAGACGCTGCGCCGCGCCTCCGAAAAGGCGGATGCCATCTGGCGGGATCTGGAGGCGGCCCATCCCGGCAATCCCGGCGCCCAGCTGGATGCCTGGGTCGAGATGCGGGCCCAGTGTCTGAACGGCGAGCCCGCAGGCTGCGATCTCGCCAATGCCGCCATCGAACTCAAGGGCGAGGGCCATCCTGCCCACGAGATGATCGAGCGGCACAAGGCCGAACAGCGGGATCGTCTGGCGGCGCTCTGTTCGGCGGCCGGTGCGCGCGAACCGCAACTTCTTGCCGATACGCTGACGCTGCTGCTGGAGGGCGCGCGCGTCAGTCGCCAGGCGATGGGTGCGGCCAGCTGTTGCGGTCATTTCGCCAAGGCCTGCAGAGCGGCGATCGCCTCTTTCACCTGACCTCCGGGGAACCTTACCGCCTCCCTGCCGTTTTTCCATCACCGGAGGGGCGATGTGGAGGCAGAGATGAACGTCTATCTCAAGCGCCTATATGCCAAACGCGCCGAGCTCGAAGCCAAGCTGGAGCTTCACGATGCGCGCTATTGTTTCGGCGAGGAAGAGGTCGATGACGGCACCAACAGCGATCTCCGTCAGCGATTGAGCGAGGTCTCCGACGAGATCGCCGCGCTGGAGAACAGGCCGGCTAGTCGCTGGCGCTGAGGATTTCCATCGTCCGTTCGTCGAATTTTCCCTGATAAAAGCGCTCGATCGCCCGATGGAAAGGCGAACCGTGATCGCTGATTGCGGCAAATAAGGTCATCGATGAGCGCAGTTTGAGATCGTCCGGCGAGCCGAGGATGTCGTGCGCCGATCGACCGTCGACCGATAAAATCGCCTCGACGCAGCGTAGAAGCCGGCCTGAAAGAATGGGGTGGGCGAGATAGGCGGCGGCTTCCTCGGCCGAACGGATCGCATATTTTTGCGCCATCGCCGACGTGCCGAGACCTGATATCTGCGGGAAGATGAACCACATCCAGTGGGATGTCTTGCGCCCGGCTTGCAGCTCGGAGAGCGCCTGTTGATAGATGCCGTTCTGGGCTTCGACGAAGCGGTCGAGGTTAAAGTCGATATCACCGGCCATGGTCCTTCTCCCTTTTCCTGCTGTCTTTGCAGCCTGGGCCAAGGGGTTCCATGCCCGGCGAAACTTTTCTGCCCGGCAAACTCGCTTGCCGTCAGCAGACCCTTTCAGCGTAAGGGCTGCTCTCGCGGCAATGGCCGTAAGGCTGATGATGCGGCGTGTTGTCGCCGGCGGGGGCGGCAATCGCCGATGTCGTCATCGGATCGGTATTGCCGGAAGAATATGCGGCAAAACCCGCAAAGCTCAAGACAAGCAATGCGCCGACAACGACAATGCGCTCAAAGCCCGACAGTTTCTGGGCGCTGACATGTTCGGCATAATCGCGCTCGCCGGCGCCGGCGATTTCGTCCTCTTTCACATGGACGGTCACCATGTCCAGGCGACGGTTTAGAGTTTCACAATCTGTCATTCTAATTACTCCTGCAACACATGCGAAGCAGCGTCCCGGGAGCAAACCCTCACCCTCGCGCCGAATCCCACTCCAAATGCGAGCATCATGTGTGTCTTCAATCGCGGCAATTGAAGGGGCGATCCGCAAACGCAGTGTTCAAAAAATCGAACTAATGAATGCAAAATATTGTGAAGCTCTGGCTCATCGAAATGATCCGCGGTAATCCGGAGAGATAGTTCGTCTGGATGGTCCCATGAGCAAATCCTTCGGCGCCATGTCGGTCGCCCAGCTTTCCGTCCTCATTCAGAGCGGCGCAGCCGATCCGGTCGATGTGGCCGAGGCCGTCTTCGACGGCATTGTGAATTACGCCGATAAGGCCGTTTTCACCACGCTGCTTGAAGACCGGGCGATGGAAGAAGCGCGCGCGTCTTCCGAACGGCTGCGGCAAGGGCGCTCGCTCGGACTGCTGGACGGTATTCCGATCGCCTGGAAAGATCTTTTCGATATCGAAGGTGTGACGACCACGGCGGGGTCGCGCGTCCTGGCAGGAGATGCGCCGGCCGAGCGGGATGCGGCCGTCGTCGCTTTGCTGAAGAGTGCCGGCATGATCGCCGGCGGCCGCACCAATATGAGCGAGTTCGCCTTCTCCGGCCTCGGCATCAATCCGCACTACGGCACGCCGGTCAATCCGCGAAGCTCCGATCGCCCGCGCATCCCCGGCGGCTCCTCATCCGGCGCCGGCGTTGCGGTCGCCGCTGGACTCGTACCGGTCGCGATGGGCACGGATACCGGTGGGTCGGTGCGCATTCCCGCTGCCTTCAACGGCATCGTCGGCTACAAGGCGACCCGGGGCCGCTATGCGATGGACGGTGTCTATCCGCTGGCAAAAAGCCTGGATTCGTTGGGGCCGCTCTGCCGCACCGTCAAGGATGCGGCCTGGATCGATGCGGCGATGCGCGGCCTGACGGCGCCCGAGGTCGCTGAGCAGTCCTTGCAGGCGCAGGAATTGCTCGTGCCTGAAAACATCGTCTTCGATGGGGCCGAGCCGGGTGTTGTCGCGGCGTTCGAAGCGGCCCTGGAGCGCCTTCAAAGGGCGGGTGTCCGGATTTCACGCATCACCATCCCGGCTTTCGACGGGATCATTGATCTCTTGACGAAGTACGGCCCGTTGGTGACGGCGCAAGCCTATGCCCTTCATCAGGAACGGCTGGCAGGGCCGGAAGCGGATCGTATGGATCATCGCGTCGTCATGCGCACCCGCTTGGGAGCGAGGACGACGGCGCCACACTACATGGCGCTCCTCGAAGCGCGCAGCCGGCTGATCGCCGATGTCGACCGCTTCGTCGGCGATCGCCTGATCGCCTTTCCGACCGTCGCCCATGTGGCGCCGCCGATCGCGCCGCTGGAACAGGATGACGAGCTCTTCTTCGCCACGAACAACAAGACGCTGCGCAACACCATGTTCGGCAATTTCCTCGACTGGTGCGGCGTCTCCGTCCCTTGCGGCACCGGCGAGGCCGGCATGCCGGTCGGCCTGCTGTTGTCGGCAACGGCGCGCCGCGACGGGGCGCTGCTCGGGGCAGCACTCGCCGCCGAGTCGGTCATCCGAGGCGATTTCGCCTGATCGACAATTGAACCGTCGGGCGTTTATTGCCATTGATGGCATCAGGAGATCCAGGAGGACGGCAGATGCAGCTTTTGCAAAACGGACGCTTCGCGGTTTCGACATGGTCGTTGCATCGCTTGCTCGGTGCGGTCCACGCCTATAGCCCCGATCCCGACAAAAGCGCGGCGCCGAAGGAGCCCTACGGCCCCGGCGGCGCGACGCTGATCGACGTGCCGGCGATGCTGGCGGCGCGCGGCATCAACCGGCTGGAAATCTGTTCCTTCCATCTGCCGAGCCTCGATGCCGCCTATCTCAGTGAACTCAGGGATGGGATGACGGCGTCGAACGTGCTGTTCCAGACGCTGCTCGTCGAGGATGGCGATCCCAGTCATGCCGGGACGGCCGAGCGCGACATCGGTTGGATGGCGGAGTGGATCGGCATTGCCGCGGCCCTTGGAGCGCAGAGAATGCGCGTCGTCGCCGGCAAACAGAAGCCGACCGAGGAGAATCTTGGCCGGGCCACCCGTCACCTGAGTTGGCTGGCCGACAGGGCGGAAGGCAGCGGCGTGCGCGTCGTCGTCGAGAACTGGTTCGACTTGCTTCCGTCGCCGGTCGAGATGAACTGGCTGCTCGACCGGCTGGATGGCAAGGTCGGGCTCAACGGTGACCTCGGCAACTGGTCGGCGCCCGCGAAATATGCGGGCCTGGCCGACATCATGGGCCGGGCGGAAATCTGCCACGCCAAGGCCGATTACAATGCCGGCGGCCTTGATGCAGACGATTACTACAAGTGCCTGGAGATGTGCGAAAGGGCCGGTTACGGCGGTCCCTTCACGCTGATCTATGATTCGCCCTTCTTCGCCGAAGAATGGGACGGCATCCTGCTGCAAAAGACCTTCATCGAGGATTTTCTGCGTGGGGCGCCGGCGCGCCGGACGGCTTGAACCGAAGCGCTGCCGTTATTCCTGGCGCGGGAACCGCTGGTTTTCCTCTAGGACGTTCAGATCCATGTGGTTGCGCATATAACGCTCCGATGCTTTCTGCAGCGGCTGATAGTCCCATGGATAGTAGGCGCCGTTGCGCAGCGCTGCGTAGACCACCCAGCGGCGGGCCTGGCTTTCGCGCACGGCCGCGTCGAAAGCGGCAAGGTTCCAGCGCCGGCTGGCCTGCTCGGCAAGCCGTGCCAGAATGTCGGCATGCGCCGGGTCGGCTGCCAGATTTGCGCGCTCCTGCGGATCGGCCTCGAGATCGAACAGCATCGGCGGGTCCTTTTCGCAGAGCGAGAGCTTGTAGCGCCCGTCCCTCAAGCAGACGAGCGGCGCCTCGGAGCCTTCCGCGGCATATTCCATCGGTACCGGGCCGCGGCTGCCGATGCCCTTCACAAGGGCTGCGAGATCCTGGCCTTCGGTCCACGGCTTCAACGACGCGATATCGATGCCGGCAAGACCGGCGAGCGTCGGCGTCACATCAAGGGTCGAGACGGGTTGATCGATGCGCTTCGGCGTCCAGCCGGGGGCTGCGATCATCAGCGGCACCCGGGACGATCCTTCGAAGAAGTTCATCTTGAACCAGAGACCGCGATCGCCAAGCATGTCGCCATGGTCGGACACGAAGAGGATGACGGTGTTCTCGGCCATGCGGCTGCGTTCCAGGACGTCGAGAAGCTCGCCGATCTTCTCGTCGACATAGGAGATATTGGCGAAATAGCCGCGTCTTGCCCGCCTGATCTGATCGCTGCTGATGTCGAAAGCATCGTGCTCGCAGGCTTTCATCAAGCGCTGAGAATGAGGGTCCTGCTGCTCGAAAGGGATCGGCGCTACGGCCGGGTCGAGGGCCGGACAGTCCTCATAGAGATCCCAAAATTTGCGGCGTGCGACATAGGGATCGTGCGGATGGGTGAAGCTGACGGTCAGGCACCAGGGACGCTCATCATGGCCGCGCGAGAGATCGAAGAGCTTGCGGGTGGCGTGATAGGCGACCTCGTCGTCATATTCCATCTGATTGGTGATCTCGGCAATGCCGGCGCCGGTCACCGAACCGAGATTGTGGTACCACCAGTCGATGCGCTCGCCGGGCTTGGTATAATCGGGCGTCCAGCCGAAATCGGCGGGGTAAATATCCGTCGTCAGGCGTTCCTCGAAGCCGTGAAGCTGGTCGGGACCGACGAAATGCATCTTGCCGGACAGCGCCGTCTGATATCCGGCCGCGCGCAGATGATGCGCATAGGTCGGGATATCGGAGGCAAATTCCGCCGCATTGTCGTAGACGCGCGTCCGGCTCGGCAATTGCCCGGACATGAAGGAGGCTCGCGCCGGCGCGCAGAGCGGGCTTGCCGTATAGGTATTGGCGAAACGCACGGAGCGGCCGGCCAGTGATTTCAGGTGCGGCGCGTGAAGAAAATCGGCGGGACCATCGGGAAAGAAGGTTCCGTTCAACTGGTCCACCATCAGGATGAGGATGTTCGGGCGCGCCATGTCAATTGCCTTTTGCTATTTGAGGATTTTATTGAAACGCCTATTATGAGAGCTGTAAAGACAGCTTTTTTCGATAGCTGCTCAAAGGTATTTTTATGTCAGATCACCCACCTGAGCTCGGATGGATGCGCCTGTTCGTCGAGGTTGCGCGGCTCGGGAGTTTTTCGGCGGCTGCAACGCTTCTCGGGCTGACCCAGCCGGCCGTCAGCTATCAGATCCGCCGGCTGGAGGAACAGTTCGGTGTCAGCCTGGTGCGCCGTCAGCATCGCGGCGTCGTATTGACCGCGGAAGGCGAGCGGCTTCTGGAGGTCGCAGCCAAGGCGGTCGGCGACATCGATGCGCTCGCCCGCAGTTTCCGTGCCGAGGCCCAGAGGCCGGTCGTCAGGCTGAGAACCGACTATGCGTTCTCGGCACTTTGGCTGATCCCCCGCATGGATGGTTTTCGACGTCTGCATCCGGAAACCGACATACAGATCGTCGCGACGCAGAGGCTTGCAGCCGGATTTCGCGACGACGCCGATGTCGCGGTCGCTTTCGGTACGCGGGCGGAGTTCGGCGCTGTCGGCACCCTTCTGTTGCCGGAGAAGGTCGTGCCCGTCTGCACGCAGGGATTCCTCGATCGCAACGGACCCTTCGACGATCCAAGGCAATTGGCCGGAGCGAGGCTGATCCATCTCGATGCGCCGCTGCCATCGCCCTGGTTCGACTGGCGCACCTATTTTGCCGAATTCTCCATGCTGCGCGACGCCCATGCCGGCCGCGGTGATATTAGTTTCAACACCTATTCATTGGTCGTTCAGTCCGCGCTGAGCGAGCAGGGCGTGGCGCTCGGCTGGATGGGGCTCGTCGATACACTGCTTTCGGCAGGCATGCTGCTGGAAGCCGGCCCGCCACTGGAGGCGCAAGACCGGGGTTACTGGCTGGTGCCGCCGCGATCTCCAAACGTCCACAGCGAGAGGCTCAGTACCTGGCTGTCGGATGAGGCGGGGAAGGTCGGCTAGAGCCGCGCCGCATGGCGGAAAGGCTATGACGGCGGTTATCCCGGATAACCATCGCCACATCCGCATGCTCGCCAGACGCCCCCGCAAGGCATGGATATAGTTGAAGCCGTTTCGAGTCCGACTCTTAGCCGATTTTTCTCGTCACAAAGAAACTCATCGCAACTTTTTCATCACCATTTGGCATTGACGTGAACGGCGCTCGAAATTCCTTCCGTCCTAGTCCGTCCGTACGGATGTACTGGAGTTCCGCAAGGATTTCGAAGCCGCTCTCCTGCATCAGATTGATGTGATGGCTGCGCCACTTCCGATTTATCAGGTAGGGTCGTCGTCCACGCATCATCGTCCATGTGGGCGCGCTCAAAACCCAGTGCCCATTCCAGTCGCTTGACAGACCGTGAGATTGGAAGTCGATCAGGTGCGTCGCAAACCCTCCCGGCTTCAGCCACCGGGCAATAGCGATATAGGTATCAACGAGGTTGTCCACGTGCTCCATGACTGAATGCGTCATCAGCCAGTCCGCCACACCCGCCTGCAGTACGTTGAAATCGGTCCATGGTGCGACGAACTTTAATCGTTCGCTGCCATTCACGAGGTCCGCTTTCAGCGCGTCGATTGCCTCCGCACTGAGGCGCTGTTGCACGATCCCATCTATCCGATCCCAGGCGAAGTTCGTCGGGGACGGTGGAAAAAAGATGTCGCCCGATACGGTGTTATCCCAAAATGCGGCCCGCTCGCCGAAGAGTTCAATCAAACCGTCCAGGACTTCAAGATCGTGCTCGATGCTCCGATGGTCTTGCAAATCCAGCCCGATGTACGTGTCAACGCCCGCAAGCAGTGCGGCAAGCCCAACGCCAAGCGAACTTCCGGGACCGACCTCGACCAATACTTCAGGTCTTTTGCCGTTCAGCCAAGGCGCTAAGTGACCGTAGTGGCGAAAGAAAAGGTCATAACAGTGGCGCGCAGAAGCAGTGCCCCCTTCTACGTGCGTATTTCGCAGTTGCGGAAGGACAAAGGAACCCACTCCCTTGGCGAGGGAGCGAAGTGCAATATGGGTCATGGCGCCACCTTTTTCATCGAAACTCCAGCACGGCAATGTCCGGCGTGCTCTACCCAGCAGAATTCGCGCGCAACATCATCAGAGACCAAAGAAACGCCAAGCAATATGGCTCGGCCTTGGACTCGTTCGTTGGGATTGTACGCGGCTCATAGTGATTGATATTTTCCCAAATCTAAAGTCAGTCATTGGGCGTACAGCAATAATCACTATGACCATGGCTGGGTTGCTGAAGCACATGAGAGGCTGCCTCAAAAAGAATTGAGCGATTTCAGCGAGTTGTGATTCCTTCGGATTTGCGAGATTCGATGGAGTTCTTCCTCCCGTACTGGATCGTGGCTTGCTAGCGATCTATGCAACATGAGTCATAGAGAGGGAATTCGGTAAGTCAGCGGGTGTCTTTCCTTCTCCTGGTCTATATCGGGATTTCAAAAGCGCCACATGGATGCCCGCCGATCTGGTGGCTAGCAGCAGCCTTGCGGCTCACCACGCCTCAACGCCGACGTTTGTGCCCAGGAGAAGCCTTGTCATCGGCGATGGTGATCGACATTGTGGGGCGAATCGATAGCGAAGGCGGCTGAAGCATGTGGCGAACGATCGGATATGTTCTCGGAGTGTTTATGATCATCTTCGGACTGATCTGGATCGGCCAGGGAAGTGGCTATTTTCCCTATCCGGCGTCGAGTTTCATGATTGCCCAAAAGATCTGGGTGCTCTGGGGCGCCATTCTGGCGGTCGCGGGCATCGTCATGATGGTCATCATCTCGCGGCTTCGCCGCAGAGGATGAATGGCTGCTGCCGTTTGGCGGCAATCCGGCCGCTGGCGGCCTGTCGAAATGAGGAGAATGGCATGAGCGCAGCTGAAATCGACGGTTTTGCCGACCGTATCAGGAAACACCAGGGCGGCATGATCTCGGCCTGGGTCGGCATCCCCGACGCGATGCTCGTCAACCATCTGGCGCAGGAAGCTTTCGATGCCGTCGTGCTGGATATGCAGCATGGCATGTGGGACATGCAGTCGGCGGCAAATGCCGTTGCTCAGGCGCGTCTTGCCGGCAAGCCGGCCATCGCGCGCATTCCGGTCGGCGATTTCGCCTCCGCCTCGCGGCTGCTCGATGCCGGGGCCTCCGGCATCATCGCGCCGATGATCAATTCGGCCGAGGATGCGCGAGCCCTGGTCCGGACCACGAAATATCCGCCCCTCGGCGAGCGCAGCTGGGGACCGTCCCTGGCGCTGAACCATAGCGGCCTGTCGGCCGACGCCTATCTGAAGACTGCCAACGACCTCACCGTCGCCATCGCCATGATCGAGACCCGCGCGGCGCTCGATGCGATCGACGGCATTCTTGGCGTGACCGGCATCGACGGCATTTTCGTCGGTCCCGCCGACCTTTCGATCGCGCTGTCGAATGGCGATCAGGTGGCGCCGAATGCAGCCGAGATCGACAGCGCCATGCAGCACGCGGTTGCGCGCTGCCGCGCCCACGGCAAATTCGCCTGCGCCTATGCCGGCGATGGCGAGCGGGCCGGCGAACTGCTGAAGTTCGGCTTTGATCTGGTCATCGCCGGCGCCGAGACCATACAGCTGCGTGCCGGCGCCCGCCGCGCCATCAATGCCGCCCGCAGGATCGCTTCCGGCAGCTGATCTTCGTCAGCCGGCCGATTTGACGGCAAGCCAGATCACGTGGCGGGCGCCGCGTTTGCGGCCGGCGCGGGCATTGACGACATCGACGGAAAAGCCGCTGTCCTTGAGGCGCCGTGTGAAATCCGGATCGGGGCCGGACGACCAGACGGCGAGCACGCCGCCGGGGCGAAGCGCCTCGCGGGCGGCGCGCAAGCCGGCGAAATCGTAGAGCCGGTCGTTGGATTTGCGGGTCAGCCCATCCGGTCCATTGTCGACATCGAGCAGGATCGCATCATAGGCGTTCTTGCCGGCACGGATCGCTTCCCCGACATCGCCCTGATGGATGCCGACGCGGGGATCGTCGAGACAGCCCTTGAACACCTCGGCCATCGGCCCGCGCGCCCAGGCGACGACGGCCGGCACCAGTTCGGCGACGGTGACGCCGGCATCCTCGGGAAGGCCGGCGAGAGCGGCGCGCAGGGTGAAACCCATGCCGAGCCCGCCGATCAGGATCCTCGGCTTCGGCTGCGTCTTGATCCGCTCCCAGGAGAGGGTCGCCAGCGCCTCTTCCGAGCCGCTGAGGCGGCTGTTCATCAACTCGTTGGCGCCGAGCATGATCGAGAACTCGCTGCCGCGCTGCTTCAGGCGCAACTCGCCGCCTTCGCCGGGAATGGTCGCGGAATCGAGTTGAATCCAGGGCAGCATGATGGTTTCGCCTTCATCTGAAGAAAGCGTCCCCTAGCACAGGCAGAGGAGCGAAACCAGCAAACCGGCGTCAGACCATCCGCATGAAATGCTCCGGCTCCACTTCGACGATATCGTCCCGCGGCGCGGCCGAACGTCGGCGGATATCGTTGACCTCATCGGGCCTCAGCCGCGCCTTCGGATCGTCGAAACGGACATCGGGATCCGGCACAGCCGAGAGCAACAGCCTGGTATAGGAATGCAGCGGATTGTCGATCACCCGGGCGGTGCTCCCCCATTCGACGATCTGGCCGGCGTACATGACAGCGATGTCCTCGGCGACATAACGGGCGGTGGCGATATCATGGGTGATGTAGAGCAGGCCGAGATTCATCTGCTGCTTCATCTCGTTCAACAGGTTGAGGACGCCGAGGCGCACCGAGACGTCGAGCATCGAGGTCGGTTCGTCGGCGACGATCACCTCCGGTCTGACGGCAAGCGCACGGGCGATATTGACGCGCTGGCGCTGGCCGCCGGAGAGCTCATGCGGATATTTCGGCGCAACGAGATCGGGATCGAGCCTGACGCGCTGCAGCAGTTCGCGGATGGTGACATCGATCTCCGTCCCCTTGATATCAGGGCGATGCAGTTTCAGCGGCCGGCGGAGGTGGTGCGCGATGGTATGGGCGGGGTTCAGCGAGGCGAAGGGATCCTGAAAGATCATCTGCACCGAGCGGCGGTAGCGGGCGATTTCAGCGGAATTCGCCGTCTCGACCGGCCGGCCCTTGTAGAGAATACGGCCTGATGTCGGCAGATATTCGCGCATCGCCATGCGGGCGCAGGTAGTCTTGCCGCTGCCGGATTCGCCGACGAGCGCCAGTGCCCGGCCAGCGCGCAGCGAAAAGGAGATCGAGCGGGCAGCATGAACGGCGGACGCGCCATGACCGAAGGTCTTCGTCACCGTGTCGAGTGCGAGAATGGCATCAGTCACAGCAGCACGCCTCCATGCAGCGAGGGGAAGGAGGCCCAGAGCTTCTTCGTGTAATCATGCTGCGGCGTCCGGTAGATCGCTTCGGCGGTGTTTTGCTCCACCAGCCTGCCTGATAGCATGATGCCGATGCGGTCGCAGAATTGCACCATCAGGCCGAGATCATGGGTGATGAACAGCACGGAGAAGCCGAAGCGGCGGCGCAGCTCGTTGATGCGCTGCAGGATCTCGCGCTGAACGACGACGTCAAGCGCCGTCGTCGGCTCGTCCATGATGACGAGTTTCGGGTCGAGCGCCATGCAGATGGCGATGACGATGCGCTGGCGCATGCCGCCGGAAAACTGGTGCGGATAGTCGCGCATGCGGTCCGGCGCGATATCGACGAGCGTCAGCATCTCGGCGGTGCGCTCGCGGGCTTGCATTCGGCTCATGCCCTTATGAGTGCGCAGCAGATCATAGAATTGCGCCTCGATGCGCAGCACCGGGTTCAGCGAATTCATGGCGCTCTGGAAGACCATGGCGACCTGGCGCCAGCGGAAGGCGGCAAGGGCCTGCTGGTCGAGGCCGAGCACGTCGCGGCCGTCGAGCAGGATGCGACTCTCCTTGCGGATCAGCGCCGGCGGCCTGTGCAGGCGGCTGACGGCGAAGGCGATGGTGCTCTTGCCGCAGCCGGATTCGCCGGCGAGACCGAAGACTTCGCCCGGCGCGACATCGAAGCTGACGTCGTCGACGGCGCGGAAATCCTTCTCCTCGCCGATATAGTCGATGGTGAGATTCCTCACCGAGAGCAGCGGCTGCGTCACAGGCGTCCCTCCCCGGAACGAACGAGCAGCGACCAGCGCTTCAGATGATTGCCGGTGCGCAGCCGCGGATTGGCGATCTCGTCGACGGCGAAATTGAGGAGCGACATGCCGATGCCGAGGAAGGCGAGCGCGGAGCAGGGGGTGAGGATGTCCCACCAGGCGCCGACCGAGAGGGCCGAGGCCTTCTGCGCGTTGTAGAGCATGCTGCCCCAGGAGATCGCGCGGGGATCCCCGAGGCCGAGAAATTCCAGCGTCGCCTCGGTGATGATGGCGAAGATGACGCTGCCGATGAAATTGATGCCGACGATCGATATCACGTTGGGGAAGATCTCGAATGTCATGATGCGCCATTGCGGCTCGCCCATCATCTCGGCGGATTTGACGAAGTCCTTGTGCTTGACGGAAAGCGTCTCGGCGCGGGTGACGCGGGCGCCCCAGGCCCAGGAGGTCGCGCCGAGGATCAGCGCGATGACGACGGGGCTTGCCTGGCCGATGAAGGCGGCGAGCACCAGCAGCAAAGGCAGGTTGGGAACGACCAGCACCATGTTGGTGAAGAAGCTGATGATCTCGTCGGTCTTGCCGCCGCGATAGCCGGCGATGATGCCGAGCGCGGTGCCGGCGAGCGTGATCAGCAGGCCGGCGCCGAAACCGACGGCGAGCGAGGTGCGGGCGCCATAGATCAGCCGGGCGAAGACATCCTGGCCGATGCGGGTGGTGCCGAGAATATGGTCGAGCGACGGCGGCTGATGCGGCCGGCCGGTGCGGGCGGCGGGATCGTAATGCGTCAGCAGCGGCGCGGCGATCGCGACGATGACGATGACGGCGATGATGACGAGGCCGGTGAGCGCCTTGCGGTTTCGAAGCAGGGTCTTCATCTCATGCTCCCTTCAGCCGCGGGTCGAGCAGGATATAACTGACGTCGACGATGAAATTGGCGATCAGCATGGTCGCGGTCATGATGAGCAGCTGGCCTTGGATGACGGGGTAATCGCGGGCGAGGATCGCCTGGTAGAGAATGTTGCCGAGGCCGGGATAGTTGTAGACGACCTCCGTCACCAGCGAGCCGCCGAGAATGGTGCCGATCGCGATGGCAAGGCTGGAGACGGTCGGCAGCAGGGCGTTGCGCGCGGCATACCAGAGCATCACATGCCGGTCGGACAGGCCCTTGGCGCGAGCCATGACGATATAGTCCTCGCCGAGCAGGTTGATCATGTTGTTGCGCATGGTGACGGTGAAGCCGCCGATCAGCACGGTGCAGAGCGTGACCATCGGCAGGATGCCGTGATAGGCGACGCTGCCGATATATTGCAGGCTGAAGGCAGGATCGAGCGAGGGATCGGCGGCATAGCCGTTCGGGAACCAGCCGAGCGTGAAGCCGAAGATGAAGAGCACGATCAGCGAAGTGACGACGGCCGGCACGGAGGTCGCGAAGATCGCGCCGACGGAGACGACGACGTCGAACCTGCTGCCGCGGCGCCAGGCAGCGACGATGCCGAGGAGGGTGCCGAGCGCAAAGCTGACGATCGTCGCCGTTCCCATCAGGGCGACGGTCCAGACGAGGGCATGGCCGAGCACCGAGGTGACCGGCAGCGGGAAATATTTGATCGAACGGCCGAGATCGCCGGTGAAGATGCTGCCGAGATAGGTGAGATATTGCTGCCAGAGCGGCCCGTCGACGAAGCCGAAGGTCAGCTTCAGCGCCTGCAGGCTTTCCGGCGGCAATTCGGTGCCGGCGCTCGAGAACATGATCTGCACGGGGTCGCCCGGCATCAGCCGCGGCAGGAAGAAATTGATCGTCGCTGCTGCGATGAAGGCTGCCATGTAGAAGACGAGGCGGCGAAGCAGGAAAGCCATGGAAACTCCGTCGTGACGGGAGCGGCGCTTCCGGATGAGGATGATCTCATCGGAAACCGCTTACGCTTTTCGGCATCAGTGTCTGACGCCGCTCCCGGGAGGATGATGCTTACTTGACCGGCTCGAGCGCGAGCAGGTTCAAGAGGCGTGCCGGATTGGTGCGCGAGATCGACGGATTGACGAAGGGATTTTCCTTGGTCGACCAGCCGGTGAAGCGCTTGGTGTTGTACTGATACCAGTTCGGATTGTTGAACACCGGAATCACGGGCATGTTTTCGGCGACGATGCGCTGCGCCTTGTTCATCACCTCTTTCTGCGTGGCAAGGTCGGCGGTCTGGGTGAACTCGGTAACGAGTTTCTCGACATCGGGGTTGAACCAGCGCTGCGCGGTGAAACGGGTCTTGCCCTTGTCCGAGGCGCTGAAGGCGCGCTTATAGGGATAGTAGGGCGAGGCCGAGGCCGGCAGGCTGTTGATCGCCGCATCGAAGCTGCCGTTGATCAGGTTGCCGGTCCAGACGGCCTCCTCAGGCGTCTCGATCTTGGCGTCGATGCCGACCGCCTGCATGCCTTCGACGGCGATGTTGACGGTGTCGATCCAGTCCGTCCAGGAATTCGGCACGATGATCGAGAAGGAGATCTTGCTGCCGTCCGGATTGTCGCGGAAGCCGTCGCCGTCCTTGTCCTTGTAGCCGGCCTCGTCGAGCAGCGCCTTGGCGGCGTCGGCGTCATAGGTCGCGAACTTGCCGAAGTCGGCTTTGACCGACGGATCCGACCAGCTCTTGTAAAGCTCGCCCATCAGGCCGGGATCTTCGTTCAGCGTCGGATAGCCGTAGCCGGCGACGTCGATCATCGTCTTGCGGTCGAGCGCCATCGAGGCGGCGCGGCGGAATTTTACGTCGTTGAAGGCCTTCTTGTTGTTTTCGTTCGCGGTTTCCAGGTTGAACAGGAAGGCGACCATGCTGCTCGGCGAATACCAGTAGTGGAAATGCGCCGGGTCCTTCGAAACATAGACATTGTCGATGTCGGGAATGAAGGAGACGCCCCAGTCGAGCGTGCCGTCGGCCGTTGCCGTCAGCATCTGGTTGTTGTCGGCCAGCTGCGGGAAGCGCATGCAATCGACCTTCAGATGCGCATTGTCCCAATAGTTCGGGTTGCGGCACTGGTCGTAGGTCTGGCCGGTGAAACGCGGGACCTCGGTCAGCGGTCCGCTGCCGACCGGATTCTCGTTGGCGAAGGTGACGGGATCTGCGACATCCTTCCAGACATGTTCCGGAACGATCGGCAGCTGCGAGATCTGCTCGGCGGCGAGAGAGCTCGGATTGGCGAGCGTGAAGCGCACGGTCTGGGCATCGACGGCTTTGACGTCCGTGACGAAGCTCCAGATGCTGACGAAGTCGAGCGCCGGGAATTTCTTCAGATAGGCATAGGTGAAGGTGACGTCGGCTGAGGTCAGCGGCTTGCCATCGGACCATTTCAGGTCGGGGCGCAGCTTGAAATCGATGCTCTTCAGGTCGTCGGAAAGCTTGAAGCTTTCGGCCAGACGGTAGACCGGTTTGTTGCTGTCGAAGCGATTGAAAATAACCAGCGGCTCATAGATGAAATCGAGCGTCGACTGGCGCGCCGATGTCTGATTGAACGGATTGAAGTTGCGCACCCAGGTCGTCGCCGGTTCGATATTGGCCGTCAACACCGTTTGCGCCATGGCGGAGCCCGAAAGCAGTGTCAGGGCAGCGGCTGCTAGAAGATATTTTTTCATGTTCTATTCCCCTTTTTCTTATGCGGTGAGAGATGGTGCGCCGGTCAGGAGACCAAGGCGCTGGCAAACATGTCTTCAACTTGGCGGTAGGCGGCGCGGACATCGACCTTGAGGCTGCCGAGGCGGGCCTTGCCGGCGGCAATGCGTTTGAGCGCAGCGTCCGTCAGTGGCCGGGCGGCCTTGGCGGCGGCTTCGCTTTGTCTGAGATCGCCATGGCTGTGGAGCGCGATGTCGAAGCCGGCGTCGAGCACCTGTTCGACGCGTTCCGGCAATGTGCCGGAAAGCGATTCCATGAAGATGCAGTCGGAGATCAGCACGCCGTCATAGCCGAGATCGTTGCGGATCACGTCGTGCATGACCGGCGAGACGGAGGCCGGCAGCTCCTTGTCGTAGGCCGAATAGACGACATGGGCGACCATGGCCCAGGGCGTATCCTTCAGCGCGACGAAGGGTTTGAAATCGGTGGCGGTGAGCGTTTCGCGGCTGGCATCGACCACCGGCCGCTCCTTGTGGGAATCGAGCGTTGCCCGGCCATGCCCGGGAATATGCTTCATCACGGGCATGTTGCCGGTCTCGAGCAGGCCGTCGACCACCTCGCGGCCGAGGGCGGCGATGACATCGGGATCGGGGCCGAAGGAGCGGGCGCCGATGACCGCGCTCGTCGTCTCGAAGACGAGGTCGAGAACGGGCGAGCAGCCGCTCGAAAGGCCCAGTTCCGTCATCATCGCGCCCATGGCCTGGGAGGAAAGGCGCAATGCTTTCTTGCCGAGCTCGACATCGCGGCGCGCCAGTTCGGCAAACTGCCCGAAGCTGCGGAATAGCGGCCAGGGGCCGGCATCGAGGTGCTGGACGCGCCCGCCCTCCTGGTCGGTAAAGACGGGGGCGTCGTTGCGGCCAACGGCTTCGCGAAAGCGCTCGATCAGCCGTTTCGTCTGCTCCGGCTCGCGCTGGTTGCGCCGGCCGACGAAGAGGCCGAGCGGATTTGTCTCGCGAAACAGCGCAAATTCATCATCCGAAAGAACGGGATTGGGAAGGCCGACAAAAAGGGCGAGCGGGGTCGAGGACAAGTCTATAACTCCGGGATCAGATGGTCATTTCGGCATACTTCTCAGCATGCCTTCGTAAATGCCCTTGTCGGGGGCGGGGATGGTGACGGCTCCGGCGGTTCGGGCGTAGAAATCGACGGGGCCGGCATCGCCGATAAAGGCATAGGCATGGCCAAGCGTCTTCATGGTCTGAAGGCAGGCGGAAAATAAAGCGAGGCCGACGCCCTTGCCGCGCGCTTGCGGGTCAACGCCGGTCGGGCCGAAGAAGCCGCGCGCCGTCGTGTCGTAGCAGGCAAAGCCGAGCAGCTCACGGCCTTCGATGGCGATCAGGCAGGCGACGGGCTGGCGGGAGAAGGCGACCGAGACCTCGCTTGCCCAATTCTCGCTGAACCGTTCGCGAACCCAGTTGACGACGAGATGCAGTTCCGGGGGGAGGGCCGGGCGGATGGAGGCGCCGACGCTGTCGGCTCTCTGTTTCAGCTCGGCGAGCTGCGTGGAGTAAAGGCTCACAAGCAGGTCCGGCACCCGACATTCCTCCTATTATTCCGTTGTTACGGAATATATACCCCTCTTATGTCATAGACTTGGCCATCTCGCCGGGCTTGTCAACAGGGTTTTTCAATCAGCGCCGGTGATTCAGCCGCTCTGGCTGCGCTCTTAACGCAGGGTGGCTGGCACAGGCGAAAACGGCCCGGGGAGACCGGGCCGTTCGATGGGCGCTGTTCGTCGGTGAGCGCTTATGCGCCGTCTTTCCAGAGCGCATGAAAATGCTGCACCGGGCCATGGCCTGAGCCGACGGTGAGGCGTCCGGCCGCCGCGACCGCGCCGGCAAGATAATCCTTGGCGATGGCGACCGCCTCTCGCGCGGAAGCGCCCTTGGCAAGCTCGGCCGCCAGCGCGCTCGACAGTGTGCATCCGGTGCCGTGGGTGTTCTTCGTCGGCACCCGCTGGGCTTCGAACCAGTGCAGCCCGTCGGCGGCGGCCAGCACGTCGGGGCTGTCGTCGCTGTCGAGATGGCCGCCCTTGACCAGCACGGCGGCCGGGCCGAGAGCGCGCAGCCGTTCGGCCTGCGCCGCCATCTCCGCCCGGTTTGTCGCGACCGGCTGATGCAACAGTGCGGCGGCCTCCGGCAGATTCGGCGTCAAAAGCGTGGCAAGCGGCAGCAGCCGCAGCGTCAGCACGTCGACCGCTTCGGGCGCGAGCAGCGCAGCACCGCCTTTGGCGATCATGACGGGATCGAGGGCGACGGGAATGCTGCGCCCGTTGGCGGTTGCTGCGGCCAGAGCTGCGGAAAGGGCGGCGGCGACGGCCTCGGCGATCTCGGCATTGGCGATCATGCCGATCTTGACGGCATCGACGCGCACATCGGCAAAGACGGCATCGATCTGGTCGGCAACGAATTGCGGCGGCACCAGATGCACGCCGGTGACCCCTTGGGTGTTCTGCGCCGTCAACGCGGTCAGCACCGCCATGCCATAGACGCCGCGGGCCGAAAAGGCCTTGAGGTCGGCCTGGATGCCGGCGCCGCCGGACGGATCGGAGCCGGCGATGGAGAGGACGTTGCGGATCATGCCGGGACCTTTCGAATTTCTGCGGCGATGCGGCGGGTGGCCGCCGCCGGATCCGGCGTACCGCAGACGGCGGAGACGACGGCGAGCCCCTTGGCGCCGGCAGCAAAGACTTCGGCCACATGCTCCGCCTTCAACCCGCCGATGGCGACTGATGGCACCGGCGAGACCTGCACCAGCCTGGCAAGACCGTCAAAGCCGATCGGCTGCTTGTGGTCGGCCTTGGTCGGCGTCTCAAAGACCGGGCCGACGCCGGTATAATCGACGAGATCGCGATCGACGGCAGCGGCGAGCGCCTCGGTCTCGACCGAGAGGCCGAGGATCATGTCGGGGCCGATCATCCCGCGCGCGGTGCGCGCATCCATGTCCTCCTGGCCGATATGCAAGCCATCGGCGCCGATGGCGATCGCCGCCTCGACGTCGTCATTGACGATGAGGCGGGCGCCGGTGCCACCAAGCGCCTGTTTCAAGGCGCGGCCGGTCTCGATCATGCGTGCTGTCCCCGCCTGTTTGTCGCGCAGCTGCACCATCGTCGCGCCGCCGGCAACGGCGAGGCGGGCGGTCTCGACCATGCCGATCCGGGCGCAGAGATCCGGATCGAGGACGAGGTAGAGCGAAAGGTCAAAAGCCTTCATGCGATCGATACCCTGGCTCTCGCATCCAGAGCTTCGCCGTCGAGCGCGGCCAGCGCATCGAGGAAGCGCCAGGCGAAGGAGCCGGGGCCGGCCGCCCCGAGCGCGGCATCCTCGCCCGCGACGGCAAAGGTTGCGAGCGCTGCGACCGTCGCGCCGAACAGATCCTCCGGCGCTGTGGCGGCAAAGGCGCCGACAAGGCAGGTGAGCGAGCAGCCGAGCGCGGTGACCTGCGGCATCAGCACCGATCCGCCCTTGATCCGGACCGCCCTGTTACCATCGGTCACGAAATCGACGGCGCCGGTGACGGCGACGATTGCCTGCTGCCGCTCCGCGAGCCGACTGGCCGAATCCTCCGCCTGCTCGACCGGATCGCGGCTGTCGACGCCCTGACCGCGGCTCTCCCCGCCGGCAAGCGCGATGATCTCGGAGGCATTGCCGCGGATGATCGTGGGCTTGAGCGCCAGCAGGTCGGCAACTGCTTGGCGGCGAAAGGCCGTCGCATAATGCGCCACCGGATCGAGCACCCAGGGTTTGCCTGATGAGGCAGCCGCCTTCGCCGCCGCCCGCATGCCGTCGAGCCATTGCGTCGACAGCGTGCCGATATTGACGGTCAGCGCGCTCGCGATGCCGGCGAATTCGCCGGCTTCCTCAGCCGCATGTACCATGGCGGGCGAAGCGCCGGATGCCAGCAGGACATTGGCCGCGATGTTCATGGCGACATAATTGGTGATGCAGTGGACGAGCGGCGGCTTTTCGCGCATCGCCTCCAGCATGGCTCCCGAAGTGGTCTTGCTCTGCATAGCGCCCCTTTCAGGCGGGGCAGGCGCGGGGCGGCGTCTACGGCGATCCCCGAGCGACTCCCTCCGCCGGCATTATCCGGTTCAGGTTCGAAGGGTTCTTCTCAGCCCGTCTGTCGACGAACGCCCCTGTCTCTCATCACGCCCTTTTTCGCAGAGAAGGGCGCGGCTGTCATCCCGAAAATGACATTCCGCGTTCCCTCCGACAAACTGGTTGAACGCATCACAGCGCTCCTCAACTCAAATCATGCAGATCCGTCGCAATCGCCGGCCCGATCGAAAACTCCGAAAACCGCACCGTCAATCCACTCCTCTCCGGTGTACAGGCGGTCGGGCCGACCTCGTATCGGTCGGCAACCGGGAAGGACGCTAGCCGTAGCAGTGGCCAGCGGTTGCCGTCGCGGGAGGCCTGGATACGAAGGGCGCCGCCTGCGACGGTGACGCGGATGTGGAAGTCCTCGAGTTGCCTGAACGGCTGCGACACCGACCAGTCGGACTTCCCGTCGGTGACGACGGTGCTGAGGAAGGCTTCGCCGTCGGTGAATTCGACGCCGGTTTTGACCCAGCGGCTTTCGTCGAAGCGCACCATCAGGCCGGCCTGGTCGTAGAGGGTGCGGAATTCGCCCCGGATGCGGATCTGGGCGGTGAAGCTCTCGGCGGTAGGGAAGGCGAGGAAGTGGCCGCTGTCGCGGGTGAAGCCGTAATAGGTTTCCCGCCAGAAATCGGTTTTTTCGCCAGTCGTCAGCGTCAGGCCGGTTGCGTCGGCCTGCCAGCTTTCCGGTTCGTTCAGCCATTTTCCGTCGTTGAAATCGATGTTCATCCCATCCTCACTCTATTGAAGCCGTGGCGCTGCCGATTCTTCGCGCCCGCATAATGCGCGAGCTTCACGCAGGCGGCCAGCCGCACTTGCGGTTCGATGCCGTTTCCGCCGCTGCGACCCTCGTCTCACGACATAATCCACGGGTTGCGCTTGACACGATCACGTCATCTCTTATTCTCTTACAAAAAGATGAATTACATAATTGTGGAACTTAACTCGGGAGCCCTCACATGAAAACGCTTGTCGCATTCCTGCTCGGCACTGCGCTCGTCGCCCTGCCTTCGACCCTGCTTGCTGCGGAAAAGGGCGGCGTCATCAATGTCGCGACGATCGGCGAGCCGCCGACGCTCGATCCGATGTCGTCGACGGCCGATCTCGTCGGCATCGTCACCCAGCATATTTTCGAAACGCTCTACACCTTCGACAAGAGCTGGAACGTCACGCCGCTTCTGGCCGAAAGCCTGCCCGAGATTAGCGCCGACGGCAAAACCTATACGATCAAGCTCCGGACCGGCATCAAGTTCCACGACAATAGCGATATGACCTCGGATGATGTCGTCGCCTCGCTGAACCGCTGGATGAAGATCGCCTCGCGCGGCAAGCAGGTGGCCGGCTTCATCGACAAGATCGCTGCCGCCGATCCCGCGACCGTGACCATCACGCTGAAGCAACCCTATGCGCCGCTGACCTCGCTGCTCGCCTTCAACAATTCGGCGGCGATCATCATCCCGTCGGAAAAGCAGGACGAACCGATGAAGGAGTTCATCGGCACCGGCCCCTATATGCTGAAGGAGCGCAAGGCCGATCAATATATCCAGCTCGTTCGCTTCGACGGATACAAGTCGCG
This sequence comes from Rhizobium phaseoli, assembly GCF_003985125.1. Taxonomy (GTDB): domain Bacteria; phylum Pseudomonadota; class Alphaproteobacteria; order Rhizobiales; family Rhizobiaceae; genus Rhizobium; species Rhizobium phaseoli. The sequence continues at coordinate 15,353 of NZ_ML133568.1, read as the reverse complement.
CGAAGGCGGCAGCAATGGTTATGGCGGCGCCCGCCATCAATATCTCGACGAAATCCGCTTCGTGCCGGTGCCGGATCCGAACACTCGCGTCGAGGCCGCCGTTTCCGGCCAGTATGATTACGTCGATTCGATCCCGGTCGAATCCTACGACAAGCTGAAGGGCTCGACGGCCTCGCAGCCGGTCATGCTGAAGCCCTTCGGCTATCCTGTTTTCGTCTTCAACACGAAGGAAGGTGTTGCCGGGAATGTCGAGGTTCGCAAGGCGATCCGCCAGGCGCTCAGCATGGAAGACATGCTGGCCGCCGCCTTCGGCAGCAAGGATTTCTATGCGCTCGACGGCGCCATCTACCCGAAGAGCTTTTCCTGGTCGACCGATGCCGGCGCCGAAGGCGCCTATAATGTCGCCGATCCGGAAGGGGCGGCGGCGGCCGCCAAGAAGGCCGGTTATAATGGCGAGCCGATCCGCATCCTGACCAGCCGCCAGTATGAATTCCACTACAAGATGGCGCAGGTCGCCGCCGAATATCTGAAGCTTGCCGGCTTCACCGTCGATATGCAGGTGGTGGACTGGGCGACGCTGACGCAGCGCCGCACCGATCCGAAGCTCTGGGATATCTACATCACCCACAGCCCCTTCCTGCCGGAACCGGCGCTGATCGGCTCGCTCTCGACCAGCTCTCCCGGCTGGTGGGATACGCCGGCCCGCAAGGCCGCCGTCGATGCCTTCACCTCAGAGGTCGATCCGAAGAAGCGTGTGGCACTCTGGGCCAATGTCCAGAAAGCCGTCTATGCCGACGCGCCCTTCATGAAGATCGGCGATTTCAACGCCGTCTCGGCGAAATCGGTCAAGCTCGAGGGCGTCGATCCGGCTCCGTGGCCGTATTTCTGGAATGCCTCGATCAAGAAGTAACATCACCGCCGGCGCCGGCCCTTTGCGGCCGGTGCCGGTCTTCCTTTCTGCCGTATCCGCAAAGGCTTGAAGGCCAGCATTCATGATCCGCTACATCCTCCAGCGCCTGTTCGGCATGATCGTCGTGATGTTCCTCGTCGTCACGATCGTCTTCGTCATCGTGCGCGTGACGCCGGGAGACCCGGCCGCCGTCATGCTCGGGCCGGATGCGACGCCGCAGGATATTGCCGATCTCAGAACCAAGCTCGGCCTCGATCAGTCGCTCGGCCTGCAATATGTCTATTATATCGGCCAGCTGCTGAAGGGCGATCTCGGCCAGTCGATCTTCCTCAACATGCCGGTGACGTCGGCGCTCATCGATCGGGCAGAGCCGACCTTCTTCCTGACGCTGTTTTCGCTTGCCATCGCCAGCATCATTGCCTTGCCGATCGGCATCTATGCCGCCTATCGACGCGGTTCCTTCGTCGACCAGGCGGCAACGACGCTCGCCATGTTCGCCGCCAGCATTCCGAGCTTCTGGCTCGGCCTCATCCTGATGCAGTTCTTCGCCGTCCGGCTCAACCTCTTCCCGGTCTCCGGTTATGCCGGGCCGGGCTCGACCTTCGCCGACCGCATGTATCATCTGACGCTGCCGGCCTTTGCGCTCGGCATCGTCTCCTCGGCGCTGATCCTGCGTTTCACCCGCGCCTCGATGCTCGACGTGCTCGGCGATGATTATATCCGCACGGCGCGCGCCAAGGGGCTGATCGAGCGCAAGGTGATCCTCAAGCACGCGCTGAAGAATGCGCTGATTCCGATCCTGACGGTGCTCGGCCTGACGGCGGCGGTGCTGATATCGGGCGCTGTCGTCACCGAGACGGTCTTCGGCCTGCCGGGCGTCGGCAATCTCGTCGTCTCGGCGGTGCTGCGCCGCGACTATCCCGTCATCCAAGGGGCGTTGCTCGTTATCGCCGCCCTCTATGTGCTGATCAATTTTGCGATCGACATGCTCTACCTGCTGGTCGATCCGAGGGTGCGCTACTGATGGCCGATATCGCAATCAAGCCCGCCGAACGCGAGGGCAGCAAGTTCGTCCGCCGCCTGCTGAAACGCAAGACGGTGGCCTTCGGCCTCGTCATCCTGGCGATCTTCGTGCTGCTGGCGGTCTTCGCGCCTATGGTCGCGCCCTATTCGCCCTCCAAGCTTTCGATCGTCAACCGGTTGAAGCCGCCGGGCGGTACCTTCTTCTTCGGCACCGACGAGTTCGGCCGCGACGTCTTCTCGCGTACGATCTTCGCCGGCCGCCTGTCGCTGCTCGTTGGTGCTGCGGTCGTCAGCCTGTCGGCGGTGATCGGCGTCACGCTCGGCCTGCTGGCCGGCTTCTTCCAGAAGCTCGACACGCCGATCGCCCGGCTGATCGACGCGATGATGGCATTCCCGGATATTCTGCTCGCCATCGCCCTCGTCGCTGCCCTCGGCCCGTCCTTAACAACTGTCATCATCGCGCTGTCGATCGTCTATGCGCCGCGGCTTGCCCGCATCGTCCGCGCCTCGACGCTGGTCATTCGCGAGCTGCCCTATGTCGAGGCGGCAAGGGCGCTCGGCATTTCCACCTTTCACATCATGACGCGGCACGTGCTGCGCAACCTGCTGTCGCCGATCCTGGTGCAGGCCACGTTCCTTTTCGCCAGCGCCATGCTGGCCGAAGCCGGCCTCTCCTTCCTCGGCCTCGGCGTCAGCCCCGAAATCCCGACCTGGGGAACGATGATTGCGGCCGGCCGGCAATATATCGGCCAGGCCGACTGGATGACGCTGTTTCCCGGAGTGGCGATCGTGCTGTCGGTGCTGTCGCTGCAGATGGTCGGCGACGGCCTGAGAGACATGCTCGACCCGAGACTTCGCAAGGACCTTTAATCCGCCGACCTAAATCGGCCAATCCAAAACCAAATTCGCCAATCGAAAATTCGCATGACAGGAGTTTGCGTGAATCAATTTCCCAACGCCGCCGGCAAGGTCGAGAACTCGCCTTACCAACGGTTAGCCGCCCTCGGCATCAAGCTGCCGCCGCCGCCGCCGCCGATCGCCAATTTCGTGACGCATGTGGTGGAGGGCAATATGCTCTACCTCTCCGGCCAGGGGCCGCGCGAGGCCGACGGCTTCCTGCATGCGGGCAAGGTCGGCGGCGGCGTCGGTGTCGAGGAGGCCTACCGGCATGCGCGGCTGACGGGCATCAACCTGCTTGCCGTCATGCAGGAGGCGCTCGGCGATCTCTCCCGCGTCAAGCGGGTGGTCAAGCTGCTCGGCATGGTCAATGCCGTGCCTGAGTTCGAAGATCATCCGAGTGTCATCAACGGCTGCTCGGATCTGTTGATCGCGGTCTTCGGCGCCGCCGGCGAACACGCCCGCTCGGCCGTCGGCTTCGGCTCGCTGCCCGGCAACATCACCGTCGAGATCGAGGCCATCGTCGCCTTGCATGGCTGACGCGCTTTCATGTTTGGAGTGGTCTTCGGATGAGCTCTTTCTATTTTAACCCAGGCTTTTGCTCCGGCTGCTCGACACTGCCGGATGACCGCGCCATGTTCTGCCTTTCGCCCCAGACTTCCGGAGATCTTCATGCCCGATGATATCAGACCCTCGCTCGGCCTTCGCCCCGTCATCAACGTATCCGGCACGATGACCAGCCTCGGCGCCTCGATCGTCGTTCCGGAGGCGATCGAAGCGATGACGTCGATCCTGCCACACTTCGTCGAGATCAACGACCTGCAGCGCAAGGCCAGCAGCGTGATCGCCAGGCTGACCGGCGGCGAGGCCGGCTTCGTCACCGCCTCCTGCTCGGCCGGCATTTCGCTCGCCGTCGCCGGCGCCATTACCGGTGACAATCTGCTGGCGATCGAGAAGCTGCCGGATGCCGTGCCCGAGAAGAACGAAGTGCTGGTGCAGATGGGCCATGTGGTAAGCTACGGCGCGCCGGTCGATCAGGCGATCCGGCTGACCGGCGGCAAGGTCGTGCTCGTGGGGCAGGCGACCTCGACGCATCGCTTCCACATGGAGAAGGCGATCACCGACAAGACGGCCGCTGCCGTCTATGTCGTCTCCCACCATGTCGTCGATTACGGTCTGTTGAACCTCAAGGAATTCGTCGAGATCGCCCATGCCAGGGGCGTGCCCGTTATCGTCGATGCGGCCTCGGAATATGATCTCAGGATTTTCCTGGAGCAGGGGGCCGATATTGCGCTGTACTCCGGCCACAAGTTCCTCGGCGGCCCGACCTCGGGCATCGTCGCCGGCCGGAAGGACTTGGTGCGCAACGCCTTCCTGCAGAATATGGGTATCGGCCGCGGCATGAAGGTCGGCAAGGAAAGCATCTTCGGCGTCATGGCCGCACTCGAAGCCTGGGAACGCCGCGACCATGCCGGCATCCGTGAGCGCGAGACCGGCTATCTCAATCTGTGGAAACGCACCCTCGACGGTCGCCCCGGCATCACTGCGCTGATCGAACCCGACCCGACCAACAATCCGCTCGACCGGTTGCGCCTGATCGTCGATGCCGAACAGGCGCATATCAGCGCCTGGGATCTCGCCGATGCGCTGGCGAGGGGCAACCCGCCGATCATCGTGCGCGACCATGAGGTGGAGCATCGCTACTTCTATCTCGACCCGTGCAACCTGCATCCGGGCCAGGAGGTCATCGTCGCAAACCGCCTCGCCGAGGAACTCGATAAGGCGCGCGCCTCCAACGAGATCATCGCAACCCCGATCGAAAACCGCAGCAGGCACCGCTTCGACGGCTTGCTGCGCTGGCCGGACTGATCCGCCGTTCTCATCCGCCGCAAGAGGAGCCGACATGGGCAGCGTCCAAGCACAATCGATCGAGACCGCCATCCCCGTTCTTTCCGTCGAGGGGCTGACGACGTCCTTTCTGGCCGACGGCGCCTGGAAGCCTGTCGTGCGCGACGTTTCCTTCACCGTCGCGCCCGGCGAAACCGTGGCGATCGTCGGCGAATCCGGCTCAGGCAAGAGCGTCACTTCGCTGTCGATCATGCGGCTGTTGCAGGTGGATACGAGCCGCATCGAAGGCCATGTGATCCTCGGCGGCCGCGATCTCCTGGCCTTGCCGGAACAGGCCATGCGGCAGGTGCGCGGCAATGAGGTGGCGATGATCTTCCAGGAGCCGATGACATCGCTCAATCCGCTCTTCACCATCGGCGACCAGATTTCCGAAGCGCTGCTCTGCCACTCCGCGATGAGCAAGGCCGATGCCAGGGCCGAGACGATCAGGCTCCTGGAAAAGGTCCGCATTCCCTCTGCCGCCTCGCGCTTCGACGAATATCCGCATCGTTTCTCCGGCGGCATGCGCCAGCGGGTGATGATCGCCATGGCGCTCGCCAGCCGGCCGAAACTGCTGATCGCCGACGAGCCGACAACGGCGCTCGACGTGACGATCCAGGGCCAGATCCTCGATCTCATCAAGATGCTGCAGGAAGAGGAGGGGACCTCGGTGCTCTTCATCACCCATGATATGGGCGTCGTCGCCGAGATCGCCGACAGGACGGTGGTGATGTATCGCGGCGAACAGGTCGAGAGCGGGCCCACCGCCGATATCTTCCATCGCGGCAAACATCCCTATACCAGGGCGCTGCTCTCGGCCGTGCCGGTACTCGGCTCGATGCAGGGCCGGCGGCGGCCGCTGCGTTTTCCGGTGGTCAATACCGCGACGGGCGAATCGAACATACCGGCCGAGGCTGCCGATACCGTCGCCGCAACGCCGGTCTTGCAGGTGAGGAACCTCACCAAGCGTTTCGACATTCATTCCGGCCTGTTCGGCCGGCTGACCAGCCGCGTGCATGCTGTCGAAAACGTCTCCTTCGATCTGCACGCCGGCGAGACGCTGTCGCTCGTCGGTGAATCCGGCTGCGGCAAGTCGACGACCGGGCGCGCCATCATGCGTCTCATCGAGCCGCAGGCCGGCTCCGTTCTGGTCGAGGGCAGGGAGGTGCTCGGCCTCGACAGGAAGGATCTGCGCGAGATGCGCAAATCCGTGCAGATGATCTTCCAGGATCCCTTCGCAAGCCTCAATCCGCGCATGACGGTTGGCGCTGCGATCGCCGAGCCCTATCTCGAGCACCGGATGGGCAATGCGAAACAGGCGAGGGATGTCGTGGCGGACTTGCTTGTCAAGGTCGGCCTCTCCCCCGATATGGCTTCGCGCTACCCGCATGAATTTTCCGGCGGCCAGCGCCAGCGCATCTGCATCGCCCGGGCGCTCGCCCTGCAGCCGAAGGTGATCGTTGCCGACGAAAGCGTGTCGGCGCTCGACGTCTCGATCAAGGCGCAGGTGATCAACCTGATGCTCGACCTGCAGCAGAGCCTCAACCTCGCCTTCCTGTTCATCTCGCACGATATGGCGGTGGTCGAGCGTGTCAGCCATCGGGTGGCGGTGATGTATCTCGGCGAGATCGTCGAGATCGGCCCGCGCGCTGCCGTCTTCGAAAATCCGCAGCACCCCTATACGAAGAAGCTCATCGCCGCCGTGCCGGTGCCCGATCCGGACCGTCGCCACGAGAAGCGGATGGTGGCGAATGATGAGATCAAGAGCCCGATGCGATCAGTCGACTACCAGCCTCCGGCCACCTTCTATCGTGAAGTCGGGCCGGGCCATCTGGTGATGGCCGACCGGTAGCGAAAGCCGTTGGCAGTTGCCTAACGGGCCGGCGGCGCATAAAGCAGATGCAGAGACACCTGCCTGGAAAGCCGCATTAATGGACAAGACAGAGTATTTTTCGAAGCTCGGCGGTTTGCCGCCGCAGACCCAGCTGCTTTCCGGCAGAGCCGTTTTCACCACGGCTTACGCGGTCATCCCCCGCGGCGTCATGAGCGATATCGTCACGAGCCTGCTGCCGCATTGGACGGGAACGCGGGCATGGGTTCTTTCCCGGCCGCTTTCCGGTTTCTCCGAGACCTTCTCGCAATATGTCATGGAGGTTCAGCCGGGCGGCGGCAGCGACCGGCCGGAGCCCGACAAGCGGGCGGAAGCGGTGCTCTTCGTCGTCGAAGGCGGCATGACGGTGGAACTCGAAGGCGTCAGCCACGCCCTGCGCGCCGGCTCCTTCGTCTATATTCCCGCCGGTTCGAGCTGGCGCCTCAAAAACGACGGTTCGGCCGCGGCGAACTTCCATTGGGTCCGAAAGGCGTTTCAGGAGGTCGAGGGGTTGGAGCCGCCGCCGGCGATCGTCACGCATGAGGACGACCATCCGATCCGCGCCATGCCCGATACCGACGGACGCTGGGGAACGACTCGCTTCATCGATCCCGCCGACGTGCGCTACGACATGCACGTCAACATCGTCACCCTGGAGCCGGGTGCGGTGATCCCCTTCATGGAGACCCATGTGATGGAGCACGGGCTCTATGTGCTTGAGGGTAAGGCGGTCTATCGCCTCAACCAGGATTGGGTCGAGGTCGAGGCCGGCGATTTCATGTGGCTGCGCGCCTTCTGCCCACAGGCCTGCTATGCCGGCGGTCCCGGCCGGTTCCGCTACCTGCTCTACAAGGACGTCAACCGCCATATGAAGCTCTGGTAGGCCCCGCGCCGGCATTCCGCCGGCGCGTCTGCGCGCACCTGTCCAGTTGCTTGACAGCTCTTTCGAATGCCCGCATCGTCCCTCGATGCAGGATATGGATTCATGGCTGTCGGAGAAGAAAGAGATAGGCCGGAGAAACGCTGCCGAAGCGGTCTTCGAAGATATCCGGACGGCGATTGTCAGTCGGAAACTGGCGCTCGGAACCCGTCTTCCCGCGGAGGTGCAACTCGCCGAACGTTACGGCATCAGCCGGGCGATCGTGCGTGAAGCGCTCCGCTCGCTGCAGACGCTGGGGTTCACGCAAACCAGGACCGGCCGAGGCACTTTCGTCGTTTCTGAAAGCCCGGCGCGGCAGCTCGGCGGCGGCGCCTATTCCGCCCGCGATCTGATGGAGGCGCGCCCCTGCATCGAGATACCGGCTGCGGGCTGGGCGGCATTACGGCGCTCGAACGAGCAGCTGGCTTCGCTCTCATCCTTGTGCGACCGGATGGACGAGGAGGAGGACGTCCAGACATGGGTGCGGATGGACGCTGAGTTTCATGGAGAGATCGCTAGAGCCTCCGGCAATACGATCTTCAGGAAAGTCGTCGCCGATGTCCGCGGCGCGCTTTCGACGCAATCGGAACTGGTGGAGCATGTTCGCGGACGGCGCAAAGCCTCCAATGCCGAGCACCGCAGCATTCTGGAGGCAATCGCCGCAGGCAGCGAGGCGGATGCGCGCGCCGCCATGGCGGAGCACCTGCTGGAGGTCAAGCGGTCCATCATCGGCATTGCCGGTGAAGAGAGAGCGCCGCTGGCGATATGATTTCCAATGTCGCGCCCGGATATCCGGGTCGCTGCCGATCGAATGCAAAGCGATGAACGATTTAGAAAACTGGCTATCCGACTCTGCGATCCTCAGTCGAAAAAGTGCCTCGGAACTGGTGTTCGAGGAGCTGCGCAATCTCATTGTCTCCGGCCGGTTTTCCGCCGGTTCCAAGCTGCCGTCGGAAGCCAAGCTCGCCGGAAAATATGGCGTCAGCCGGCCGATCGTGCGGGAAGCGCTGCGCTCGCTGCAGATTTTGGGGCTGACGGAGACGCGAACGGGAAGCGGAACCTATGTGCTCGCGGCTGGCGGCGGCGGAGATATCCGTTACGGCGATTATTCGGCGCGTGATCTGATGGAGGCGCGGCCCTTCGTCGAAGTATCCGCTGCCGGCTGGGCAGCGCTGCGCCGGAGCGATGACGAGCTGTCCCGGCTGCTTCGACTTTGCGACCAGATGGAGCAGGAAGAAAATACCGAAGCCTGGGTGCGGCTGGATTCGGATTTTCACGGGCTGATCGCCGAGGCATCGAAGAATGCCGTCTTTCGCGACATCGTCGATGACGTGCGCGAGGCGATGGCGCAGCAATCCGGGCTGCTGACCGCCTTGGGGCCAAGGCGTCAGGAATCGAATGAAGAGCATCGCGCCATCGTCGAAGCCATCCGCATAGGGGCGGAGGCCGAGGCCCAGGCGGCGATGGAAATCCATCTCAGGAAGGTCGCGGCGGCTGTCAGCCGCATCATCGGCGCCGAGCCGCGCTAAAGTCCGTCGCGCAGCGTAGGGAAGCGACGTTGTTCAGCCGCCAAAGACTGCCTTTCTCCAAGCCGCCGGTGACGCATCCACAAATAGCAGGCGGAAAATCCTTGACTGCAGGGTGGTTTTTCCTTTATTCGCCAAACCTGTCAGACCGCATAGCAGATTAACATCTTTATGGCATCTGCGCGGAGGGGCGGCCGGGAGGTTGCCGAACCCAGGGATAGGGAGGAGAAATGACAGTCATGCAATCCAACAGAAGCGAGGCCGATGGCCAGGTTTTTGCCGAGGAGGATCTCGGCTACCACAAGGCGTTGAAGCCGCGGCAGATCCAGATGATCGCCATCGGCGGCGCCATCGGCACGGGGCTGTTTCTCGGCGCCGGCGGCCGGCTTGCCGCTGCCGGTCCGGCACTTGTGCTGGTCTATGCCCTGTGCGGCTTTTTCGCCTTTCTCGTTCTGAGGGCGCTCGGCGAACTGATCGTCCATCGCCCGACCTCGGGCTCGTTCGTCTCCTATGCCCGGGAATTTTACGGCGAAAAGCTCGCCTTCGCGGTCGGCTGGATGTATTGGCTGACCTGGGCGATGACGGCGGTCGCCGACGTCACCGCGGTCGCCCTCTACATGAATTTCTTCAAGGCCTATGTCCCGTGGATCGCGATGATCGATCAGTGGGTCTTTGCGCTCGCGGCGCTGGTCCTCGTCCTTTCGATGAACCTTCTGTCGGTGAAAGTCTTCGGCGAACTGGAATTCTGGTTCAGCCTCGTCAAGGTCCTCGCCCTCGTCGTCTTCCTGATCGTCGGCGTCTACTTCGTCGTCACCGGCACGCCGATCGACGGCCATGTTCCGGGCCTGAATACGATCACCGATTTCGGCGGCATGTTCCCGAACAGCGTCCTGCCGGCCCTGGTCGTGATACAGGGCGTGGTCTTCGCCTATGCCTCGATCGAGCTGATCGGCACCGCCGCCGGTGAAACCGAAAATGCCCGCAAGGTCATGCCGCGGGCGATCCGGACGGTCGTGCTGCGCCTGGTGGTCTTCTATGTCGGCTCGGTCCTGCTGCTGTCGCTGCTGCTGCCCTATACCGCCTATAAGGGCGGCGAGAGCCCGTTCGTGACCTTCTTCGGCAAGATCGGCATCCAGGGCGCCGACGTCGTCATGAACCTGGTCGTGCTGACCGCGGTCCTGTCGTCGCTCAATGCCGGCCTCTATTCCACAGGCCGCATCCTGCATTCCATGGCGATATCAGGCTCGGCGCCGGCGGCGCTGGCGAAGATGAACCGATCCGGCGTGCCCTATGTCGGCATCGCGGTGACGGCTGTCGTGACCGCCTTCGGCGTCGTGCTGAACGCCGTCGTTCCGGCGGAGGCCTTCGAAATCGGCCTGAATGTCGCCGCCCTCGGCATCATCGCCGCATGGGGCGTGATCGTGCTGTGCCAGCTCAAGCTGTGGCAGCTGTCGCGGCAGGGCAAGCTGGCGCGGCCTGAATTCCGGATGTTCGGCGCGCCTTACACCGGCCTGCTGACGCTGGGCTTCCTCGCCGTCGTCGTGATCCTGATGGCACTCGACTATCCGGTCGGAACCTACACGGTCGCTTCTCTGGCGCTGATCATTCCGGCGCTGGTGGTCGGCTGGTTGCTGATGCGTGAGCGCATCTACATGCTCGCCGCCGAACAGGGCGAGGACCGCGGCGGTTTCGATCTGGCCTGATAGCGCCCGATAACCCGAGCTTGCTCCGGCGGCGCATGTTGCCGCCGGGGTGCGGCATGAATGGAGAGAGACATGACCCCGAGTGAGGATTTCGTCGTCACCGATCGTGGCGGCATCGTCGAGAACAGTCATCGCGTCCACGCGGCTGTCGTCGATGCAAAGGGCGGGCTGCTTTACGCGCTGGGAAATCCCGAGCGTATGACGCTTGCCCGCTCCGCCGCCAAGCCGGCCCAGGCGCTTGCCATCCTGGAGGCGGAGGGCGTCGAGCGCTTCGGCTTCGACGATGCGGATATTGCGCTGATGTGTGCGTCCCACAGCAGCGAAGAGCGGCATATCGCGCGCACGCGAACCATGCTGTCGAAGATCAAGGCCGAGGAGGCTGACCTTCGCTGCGGCGGTCATCCTTCGCTGTCCGAATCGGTCAACCGCGCCTGGATCAGGCAGGACTTTGTCCCGACAGCCGTCTGCAGCAATTGCTCGGGCAAGCACGTCGGCATGCTTGCCGGCGCCCGGGCGATCGGAGCAGACATGGAAGGCTACCACCTGGCGGATCATCCGATGCAGGGGAGGGTCAAACGCACCGTCGCCGAACTCTGCGATCTGGATGTTCGGGATGTCGAATGGGGGATCGACGGATGCAATCTCCCGACCCCGGCCTTTCCCCTGGACCGCCTTGCCCGTATCTATGCCAAGCTTGCCGCGGCAGCGGATGGCGGCGGGGCGGGCGAGAGGCTGTCGGCGCGGGGTGCGGCACTGGCCCGCATCTTCCATGCAATGGCACACCACCCTGACATGGTCGCGGGCGAGGGGCGCTACTGCACGGCGCTGATGCGCGCATATAACGGCGCCCTCATCGGCAAGCTCGGCGCCGATGCCAGCTACGCGATCGGCGTGCGGGCCTCGGATGAAACCCGGCGATTGGGGACGGACGGTGCGCTCGGCATCTCGGTCAAGATCGAGGACGGCAATCTTGAAATCCTTTACGCCGTCGTGACGGAGCTTCTCGAGCGGGTCGGCATCGGTTCGCCTGAGATCCGCAGCCAGCTCGCACCGTTCCATCATCCCCAGCGCGTGAACACGATGGGTGTCACGACAGGCGGCGTCTCTTTTCCGTTCAAGCTGCGTGGATCGAAGGTGGACGGGGAGGATCCTCGTCTTGCCGCCCTGGCCCGATGACGTCTGCGGACGCGGCTATCCCGCCGCGTCACCAGCCATTCTCGTCTTCAGCCTGCCGCCGCAATGCGTGCCCGCAGCGCCCCACTCGAAAGTTCCTGCCATGACGACATCCGATATCACTGCTATCCGCGTTGAGCACGACCTGATCGGCGATCGCGACGTGCCGGCCTCGGCCTATTACGGCGTGCACACGCTGCGCGCGGTCGAGAATTTTCCGATTACCGGTCAGACGCTGAAGGAATCGGCGGATCTGATCGCGTCGCTCGCGGCGATCAAGCAGGCGGCGGCTCAGGCCAATGTTAGCCTCGGCCTTCTGGATCAGCAGCGGGCCGATGCGATCATCGCGGCCTGCGTCGAAATCCGCGACGGCGCATTGCACGACCAGTTCGTCGTCGATCTGATCCAGGGCGGTGCGGGAACCTCGACCAACATGAACGCCAATGAGGTGATTGCCAACCGGGCGCTTGAAATCCTGGGCCATCGCCGCGGCGAGTACCAGCACCTGCATCCGAACGAGCACGTCAATCTCTCGCAATCCACCAACGACGTCTACCCGACGGCGTTGAAGCTCGCCGCGTGGATCGGCGTTCATCGCCTGGTCGACGCCATGGCGATCCTGCGCCGGGCATTCGAGGCCAAGGCGGTCGAGTTTGCCGACGTTCTGAAGATGGGCCGCACGCAATTGCAGGACGCCGTGCCGATGACGCTCGGCCAGGAGTTTGGAACCTATGCGCTGATGCTGGCGGAGGACGAGGCACGGCTTTCCGAAGCCGTCTCGCTGATCCGCGAGATCAATCTCGGCGCAACGGCGATCGGCACCGGCATCACCGCCCATCCCCGTTATGCGGCGCTGGTGCGCGAGCGCCTGTCCGAAATCGTCGGCGTCGATCTGGTGACGTCACCTGACCTGGTGGAGGCGACGCAGGATTGCGGCTCCTTCGTGCAGCTTTCGGGTGTTCTCAAGCGCGTGGCGGTCAAGCTTTCCAAGACCTGCAACGACCTGCGGCTGCTGTCCTCGGGGCCGCGCGCCGGCTTGAACGAGATCAACCTGCCGGCGCGCCAGGCCGGCTCCTCGATCATGCCCGGCAAGGTCAACCCTGTTATCCCCGAGGTGGTCAACCAGGTCGCTTTCGAAGTGATCGGCAATGACGTGACGATCACCATGGCCGCCGAGGCCGGCCAGCTGCAGTTGAATGCCTTCGAGCCGGTGATCTTCTACAGCCTCTATCGGAGTCTCAGCCACCTGACCAATGCCTGCCTGACGCTCGAGGCGAATTGCATTCAAGGCATCACCGCCAATAGCGAGAGGTTGCGCCAGACGGTCGAGCAATCGATCGGCATCGTGACAGCGCTCAACCCCTATATCGGCTATCGCAACGCCACCGAGGTTGCGCTGGAAGCGCATCATTCCGGACGGGGGGTCTACGAAATCCTTCTCGAGCGGGGCCTGATGCAAAAGGAGCATCTCGATGCGGTGCTGCGCCCGGAAACGCTAACCCGGCCGAGCGAGAAGCTGTCCTTCTCGTAAGGCATGCGGCGCATTTTGTTTCCGGGCGACACTCATATGTGGGCGGTCACGCCGCCTTGGCTTGCGGCTTGGCAGCCTTGACATGGGTTATGCTGCGGCGGCCGTCGATGCTGACGGGAACATCGCCGTCAACGGTGGCGCGGCGCACGACGCGGTGCTGGTCGCCATAATCGTTAACGGCATAATGCTGTGTCGCACGATTATCCCAGATCGCGACATCTCCGGCCCGCCAGCGCCAGCGCACGGTATTTTCCGGGGCGGTGACGTAGGACTGGAACACTTCGTAGAGTTTCGCAGAATCGTTCTTCGACAAGCCGACAAGGCGCTGAACGAAATTGCCGAGCAGCAGCGATCTTTCGCCGGTTTCCGGATGGACACGCACGACCGGATGCTCGGTCTCGTAGATGGTCGAGGTGAAAACCTCCTCGAAATGCTTCTTCTCTTCGGCGGTGGCGCGGGGGCGCACGGCGGCATAGTCATAGGCATTGCTGTGAACAGCCCATAGATTGTCCGCCAGCAGTTTCAGCGGCGCCGGCAGACTTTCATAGGCGGCATGGGTGTTGGACCAGATCGTGTCGCCGCCGGCTGCCGGAATGACGACGCCGCGAAGCACCGAGAATTTGGGATAGGCATCGACGAAGGTGACGTCGGTGTGCCATTGGTCGGCCCTGCCGCCGCCGCGGCTGGAATCGAGATTGAGAATGGAAGCCGTGCCGGAGACCGGTCCCTGGGTCGGGTGCGGCACGAGATCGCCGAGGCGGCGCGCGAAAGCTTCCTGTTCGGAATCGTCGAGATGTCCCTGATCGCGGAAGAAGATGACCTTATGCTTCAGCAGAAGCTGGTTGATGGCTGCTACCGTTGCATCCGAAAGCTCTCCGCCAAGGCGGATACCTTTGATTTCGGCTCCGACACGGCCGGTCAGCGGGACGACATCGGACTCGGGAATGATCTGATGGACGAGAACCGGATTGCTCATGGAAATCTCCTGTTGATTTGGAAGAAGTCGGCAGGTCGCATGCGCCCAAGGATCGCATCCATTGGGCGTTCGAATTCTCAGCGCTGAAGTCGACAGGGCTATGGAACCGTATAATCTATAAAAAATGTAGACAATAATTTCTAATTTTGCCTGTTTTCGTAAAACAGCCGCTTCGATTTCCTCGCCGACGGGGAGGCTGGCGGCCATTGCCGTTTCTTCGTATCGTCCGACGGCGGCGTGGGACCGCCGAGCAAATCATATTTGAGGCCGTGGATCGGCGCCCGGAAAGGAACTTCGATGGCAACTGTCAAACTTCTGTCGGATCAAGAGGCCGCGGCCACTCCAGCCGTGCAAGCCGTGTTCGATGACATCAGGGCGACACGCAAGACCGATTTCATCAACAATTTCTGGCGTGCTCTTGCAAACGATCCGGCCAATCTCAAGCGGGTATGGGAGACGCTCAAATCGGTCATGACGGTCGAAGGCGCCATCGATCCGCTGACGCGGGAGATGATCTACATCGCCGTGTCGACGGCCAATGCCTGCCAGTACTGCATTCAATCCCATACCGCGGCCGCTCGCGCCCGCGGCATGACCGATGCCCAGCATGGCGAACTCCTGACGGTCATCGGGCTTGCCGCGCAGACAAATCATCTGGCTCTCGCCATGCAGGTTCCGCCCGATCCGGAATTCGAGGTGCGATAGGAAACCACGGACGCGGCGCGCGCCTGCGGTCTCTATCGCCATGAAGCGCGGCGCAGGGTAGGCGCCACAACCTAACATAAGTCATATATGCAATTTTAAAGTGCAATGTGGCGGTGAAGTTGAAATGTCCGGATGTTTGCAAAGTAGAAATGTCACTTTGGTCTGCATCCGGCAGGCGATCAGCCCCGATCTGAGCGGCTGGTCCGGGTTGCAAGATCAGATCGGGGCGGGTG
>NZ_ML133567.1 GCF_003985125.1 Rhizobium phaseoli | reverse complement strand
CATGTGTTAAGCCTGCCGCCAGCGTTCGTTCTGAGCCAGGATCAAACTCTCATGTTGAGAATTCAATCATTGGCAATTACGTCACGTTCTGAATCGACGAGAACTCACACCCATCATTCAGCGCATCACTGCGCTCATAATGAGGTGTATTCTCTTGATAAACGTGACCGCCAAAGTCTCTTTCAAAGAACCGAAATCTCTCCCGGTCCCGCGAAGCTCCGCCGCCCACGTTTCTCTTTCTTCCAATCTTCAATTGTCAAAGAACCGACGACCCTAAGCCGTCACCAAAACCCGTTCCAAACTCGCGCCCAGAACACAAACCAGCAATCCGCCAATCCGCTTGAGTTTCTTTAGAACGAGAGACTTCGTCGCCAGCAGCGCCGCCGCCCTCGTCAGTGAGTGGGCTTATAGAACCAACCCCTTTTCCAAGTCAACAGCCATACCAAAAGTTTTTTGACATTTTTGTAACGGGTTGAAAATGAAGGGCTTTTATCGCTTGCTTCCGAACGAGCAAATCCTCCGCCCGATGGGGCGGTTTTGAGATTCGTTTTTGCCGAATCCTCAAGGAAGGAACTTCGGCAAGGGAGACAAGATCATATATGGGGAGCCTGACGCGAGATTCCAGAGCTCTTGCCTATAGCGCGGCACGCTCGCTAATTTGGCGGCGAAGACGATCCAGCGGAGAGAAGAATGCTTGTCCTCGATGAACAACAGACGCGCGCGGCCTTGCCCTGGCCGGAACTGATCGCGGCGATCGCCGACATGTTCGGCAGCGACTGCGTCATGCCGGTGCGCCATCACCATGAGATGGAAGTGCCGAACGAGGAGGTTGCCACGTTGCTTCTGATGCCGGCCTGGGTCCCCGGCCGCTATGCCGGGGTGAAGACGGTCTCCGTCTTTCCCGGCAATATGCGACGCGGTCTGCCGGCCATCTCAGGAACCTATCTTCTTTCCTCCGGCACCACCGGCGAGATGCTGGCCGCGATCGACGGCGGTGAGCTGACGGCACGACGAACGGCGGCGGCATCGGCGCTGGCAGCACGTTATCTTGCCCGCGCCGACGCCGAGGAGATACTTGTCTGCGGAACCGGCCGGCTGTCGCTTAATCTGATGCTCGCGCATGGCACGATCCGGCCGATCAAGAGATACCGGGTCTGGGGTCGCAACGCACAGGCTGCGGATAAGATCGCCGCCGAGGCCCGCGCCCTCGGACTGAATGCCGAGGCGGTGGCCAATGCGGAAGCCGCGGCGCGAAAGGCCGATATCATCTGCTGCGCCACGCTTTCCAGCGAGCCGTTGATCTCAGGCGAATGGCTGAAACCCGGCGCCCATCTCGATCTTGTCGGCGCCTTCAAGCCAAGCATGCGCGAGAGCGATGACGAGGCGATCCGCCGCGCCAGCGTCTATGTCGATACCCGTGCCGGCGCCATCAGCGAGGCTGGCGATATCGTCCAGCCGCTGAAAAGCGGCGTGCTGAGGGAAAGCGACATCAGAGCAGAGCTTGCCGAACTCGTCAGCGGCGCCGATGGCGGGCGAGGCAATGAGACCGAAATCACGCTGTTCAAATCCGTTGGCGCGGCACTGGAAGATCTCGCCGGAGCGATTCTTGCCTATGAAACGGTGACGGCCCGAAAGTGACCATCAGTCCTTCATTGCCGGAACTTCCGGTTTCCCATGTCCTGCCGGCTATCGGCGTGGCGTTGGCCGAGCAGAAGCGCGCGGTTCTTTCGGCACCGCCCGGCGCCGGCAAAACGACGTTGGTGCCGCTTTACCTGCTCGAAGAAGCCTGGCGCGGCGATGGCAGGATCATCCTGCTGGAGCCGCGGCGGCTGGCGGCCCGGGCGGCGGCAAGCCGGATGGCGTCGCTGATCGGTCAACAGGTCGGCGGCACGGTCGGCTACCGCATGCGCCTCGACAACAGGGTCTCGGCGGCAACACGGATCGAGGTGGTGACGGAAGGGGTTTTTGCCCGGATGGTCCTCGATGATCCCGAACTCTCCGGCGTCTCGACCGTGATCTTCGACGAATTCCACGAGCGTTCGCTCGATGCCGATTTCGGGCTGGCGCTGGCGCTCGATGTCCAGTCGGCCCTGCGCGAGGATCTGCGCATCCTTGTGATGTCGGCGACGCTCGACATCGAACGTGTGGCTGCCCTGCTGGACTATCCGCCTGTCATCGAAAGCCTGGGACGCAGCTTTCCCATCGATATCCGTTACCAGGATCGGCCGGGCGGCGAACGCATCGAAGATGCCGTGACGGGGGCGATTGTGGCCGCGCATACCAGCGAAACCGGCTCAATCCTTGCGTTCCTGCCCGGCCAGGCAGAAATCACGCGGACCGCGGAGCGGCTGCAGGGACGATTCGGGCCCGAAACGCTGATTGCGCCGCTTTACGGCAACCTCAGCCAGAAGGAGCAGGACGCCGCGATCCGGCCCGCAGCCGCCGGTATGCGCAAGATCGTGCTCGCGACATCGATTGCCGAAACCTCGATCACCATCGACGGCGTGAGGATCGTCATCGACAGCGGGTTGCAGCGTCTGCCGGTGTTCGAGGCATCGACCGGGATCACCCGTCTCGAGACGGTGCGCGTATCGAGGGCTTCGGCCGATCAACGCGCGGGCCGCGCCGGGCGAACGGAACCCGGCATCGCCGTCAGGCTGTGGCACCCGGGACAGACGGCGGCGCTGCCGGCCTTCACGCCGCCGCAGATCCTGTCCAGCGACCTTTCCGGACTGGTGCTCGATCTCGCGCACTGGGGCGTTCAGGACCCGGCATCGCTCGCCTTTGTCGATCAGCCGCCGGAAACCACGCTTAAGGAAGCGCGGATGCTGCTTGGCCAGCTCGGCGCGCTCGACAAGGATGGAATGCTGACCGCGCGCGGCAGGGTGATGCGCGACCTTGCTCTGCCGCCACGGCTTGCCGCGATGGTCGTGTCGGCGGGCGAATCGGGGCATGCCCGGGATGCGGCATCGATCGCCGTGCTGCTGACCGAACAGGGGCTCGGCGGCACGAGCGTCGATATCGAGGAGCGGCTGCGGCGCTTCAAGGCCGAGCGCGGCGAAAGGGCGGAGGCCTCGCGGCGGCTGGCCGGACGGCTGGCGAGTGGCCTCGACAGGGTCGAGGCAGCGGCGCCGGCTCTGGCGGGGCAGCTGCTGTTGCATGCCTTCCCCGACAGAATAGCGCTTCAGCGCGGCGGGCGCGGGCGGTATGTGATGGCCAACGGGCGGGGAGCGGAGCTGCCGGAAACCGAACGGCTGGCCGGCAGCCGGATGCTTGTCATCGCCGATCTCACCGGCCGGGCGGCGCAGGCACGTGTTTTGGCGGCCGCCGAGGTGACGCGTGGCGATATCGAAGCCGAGCTGCCCGGTGAAATCAGAACCGACGACCAGATATTCTTCGATCGGCAGAGCCGGCAGGTCAGGGCGCGGCGCGCCACCCGGCTCGGCGCGATCATCTTCGACGAGACGCCCCTGCCGCGCCCTTCCGGGGCAGCCGTGACCCAGGCGCTGGTGGAAGGCGTGCGCGAGCTCGGGCTCGACCAGCTTGCTTTCTCGAAGGAAGCCATTCAGCTTCGCGAGCGGATCGGTTTCCTCCACAGGACGATCGGCGATCCCTGGCCTGATGTCGGCGACGCCGCGCTGCTTTCCCGACTGGACGAATGGTTCGCGCCGTTTCAGAGCGAGGCCCGCGGCCTCTCGGACATATCGGCGGGCGGGCTCTCCGCTGGGCTGATGTCGCTGGTTCCGCACGAATTGCAGCGTGATCTTAGCCGGCTTGCCCCGACGCATTTCGAGGCGCCGACCGGCCAACGGCATCCGATACAATACGAGGGTGAGGAGCCCGTGCTGACGATCCGCGTGCAGGAGCTGTTCGGGCTCAAGCAGCACCCGGCGATTGCCGGAGGCCGCCTGCCGCTGCTGCTCGAACTGACGTCGCCGGCGCACCGGCCGATCCAGACCACACGCGACCTGCCGGGCTTCTGGGCCGGCTCATGGAGGGACGTGCGCGCCGAGATGCGCGGACGCTACCCACGCCATCCGTGGCCGGAGCGGCCGGAAGAGGCATTGCCGACGACACGGGCAAAGCCGCGTGGTACATGAGGGCGACGACGCAAGGAGCCGCTCGGAATGATCGACAAGGCAGAGAGCCATACGATGGAGGACCGGCATAGCAGCCGCAGACTGCGCCTGCAGACGCTGGTGCGGCTGCGCTGGCTTGCCGTCGGCGGGCAGGCGCTGACGGTTTTCATCGTGGCCTTCTGGCTGAAATTTCCCCTGCCGCTGATTGCCAGCTCTTCGCTGATTGCCGCTCTTGCCTGGGTGAATTTCTATCTGACGATTCGCTATCCGCCGACGCATCGTCTGGAACCGCCGGCCGCCTTTGCGCTGCTCGGTTTCGATCTTTTGCAGCTCTGCGCGCTGCTCTTCATCACCGGCGGTCTTGCCAATCCCTTCGCTGCCCTTGTCTGCGTGCCTGTTATCATTTCCTTTGCCTCGCAGCCGATCCGCTACAGCACCGCGCTGATCGGCATTGCGATGGTCTGCATCACGGTGCTTGCCTTTTCGCCCTTTCCGCTGCCCTGGTTCGACGGCGTCGAGATCAACGTCCACAATGTCATGCAGTTCGGCGTCTGGTGCTCGATCGCCTCGACAATGGCCTTTGCCGCTTTCTATGCCTATCGCGTTTCGATGGAAGCGAGCCAGCTTGCCGATGCGCTGGCCGCGACCGAACTGGTGCTGCAGCGGGAAAAACACCTTTCGCAGCTCGACGGATTGGCGGCCGCCGCCGCCCACGAACTCGGCACGCCGCTTGCGACGATCAGCGTCGTCGCCAAGGAAATGGAGCGGGAACTGAAGGACGACGATCGTTTCCGCGAGGACGTCATGCTGCTGCGCAGCCAGAGCGAACGCTGCCGTGACATTCTGCGGCGGCTGACGACGCTGTCTTCCGAAGACGAGGCGCATATGCGCCGGCTGCCGCTTTCCTCGATGATCGAGGAGATCGTTGCGCCGCACCGGGAATTCGGCATCACGCTCGAGCTGATCGAAAAGAGCCCGCGTAAGGGCGAGCCGGTCACCGATCGCAATGCCGGGATCATGTACGGGCTCGGCAACCTCATCGAAAATGCCGTCGATTACGCCAGGGAGAAAGTAACGATCACCGTCGAGCACGATCACGACAAAGTGCTGATCGTCATCGAGGACGACGGCAACGGTTATTCGCCTGAAATCCTGACGCGGATCGGCGAGCCCTATGTGACCAAAAGGCAGAAGGAAGATACGGCCGGTGGTCTCGGACTCGGGCTATTCATCGCCAAGACGCTGCTCGAGCGCTCGGGTGCATCTCTGGTTTTCGAAAATCGCGAACCTGAAAGAGCTGGTGCGCGCATCCGCATCGAATGGCCGCGGATGCTGATCGACGCAAATTCGACAAAATGACTTTGTCGGCATAAGTAGAATGAAAGACGGTTGACCAAGATCGGGCGTTCAAGCGCCGGGACCCGAGACGATGACAGAACAGAATCAAGATAATTTCACCGCGTCGGATGAAGACCACATCGGGCCCGACGCCAGCTTGCTGATCGTCGACGATGACGGACCGTTCCTGCGCCGTCTTGCCCGAGCCATGGAGACGCGCGGCTTTCAGGTGGAAACGGCTGAGTCCGTGGCCGAAGGCGTTGCGAAATCGAAAGGCAGGCCGCCGAAATATGCGGTGGTCGACCTGCGCCTCGGCGATGGCAATGGGCTCGACGTCATCGAGGCGATTCGCCAGCGGCGCGACGACACGCGAATCATCGTGCTCACCGGCTATGGCAATATCGCAACGGCGGTGACGGCCGTAAAACTCGGAGCGGTCGACTATCTGGCAAAGCCTGCGGACGCCGACGACATTTTTTCGGCGCTGACGCAGCGGCCGGGCGAAAAGGCCGAACTCCCCGAAAATCCGATGTCGGCCGACCGCGTGCGCTGGGAACACATTCAGCGGGTCTATGAAATGTGCGAACGCAATGTTTCGGAAACGGCGCGCCGGCTCAACATGCACCGGCGGACGCTGCAGCGCATTCTCGCCAAACGCGCGCCGAAATAGGACGGCATCCCTCAGACATCGTCGACGGTGAAGGGTTTTCCGTTCGCCCATTCGGCCATCATCAGCCTTTGCGCGGCGGCACGCGAGAAATTGAGCGTGACGGATTTGCGCGTGGCGGGTGCCATACGATGTTCCGGCGCCTCGCGAATCATATGGGCGCCATAACCATCCGAGAGGAAAAGCCCGCATTCCTCGGGAAAGATGTCGAGCGGCACGTCCTGGTGGGTGGCAAAGAACAGGCGGTCGCAATGCAGCCTGTATTCCGGCCATTTGCGATCGACCCGGAAATCTTCGATCGAGGTCTTGATCTCGATGATCCAGACCTCGCCCTTTTCCGAAAGCGTGATCAGATCGGCGCGGCGCCCGCTCGCCAGCGGCAGTTCGGGCAGCACGGCGTGGCGCATTTCGTGCAGCAATATCTGCGTGCCCCTCCGCACCATCATGGCCCTGTCCGATTGCCGGCCATCGATTAACGGATTGTTATTGTAAACACTCAAAATCGTCATGGATAACCATCGCGGGGCTAGGCGGGTTGTTGCAAAAAAACCATGCGCTTTTAATTTGCGCGGCAGACCAATTCACTGCGCCGCAGCAGTCTTGCAAAGCGCAAGTTAATCGAAAATAAACCATAATCAACGATGGTCGAAAGACCATTCTCCCTGCCGCAAAACTTCAAGAGTCATCTATGCGCTTCCGCAATGCATTCCCTGTACTTGGCCTGCTGACGACGCTCGCTCTGGCCGGTTGCTCCACGAGCTCCGACAGCGCCTCTGTCGACGACAAGGGCGCTGGCCCGACGGTCCAGACGGCCCAGATCTTCAATGACGCCTACGGCGTGACGAAGGATGCCGGATACTCCCTGCCCGCGATCCCGATCGACAGGGTCAAGCCGCAGTTCCGCCGCCAGGTCGTCAGCTACCAGACCACCGAGCGTCCCGGCACGATCATCGTCAACACGCGCGAGCGCTTCCTCTATTACATCCTCGCCAACGGCAAGGCGATGCGTTACGGCATCGGCGTCGGCAAGCAGGGCTTTGCATGGGCCGGTACCGCCTACGTCGCCTGGAAGCAGGAATGGCCGACCTGGCACCCGCCGAAGGAAATGGCCGAGCGCCGCCCCGACGTCGCCAAATATGTCGAAGACGGCATGGGGCCTGGCCTCACCAATCCGCTCGGCGCGCGCGCCATGTATCTCTTCAACGAGGACGGCAAGGATACGCTGTTCCGCCTGCACGGCACGCCGGAATGGGCTTCGATCGGCACTGCCGCTTCCTCGGGCTGCATTCGCCTGATGAACCAGGACGTCATCGACCTCTACAGCCGCGTCCGCCCCGGCAAGGACACGTCCAAGGTCATCGTCATCCAGTAAGGTAGAGACCGAATTCGGTATAAAAAAGGCCGCCGGACTGTCGTTCCGGCGGCCTTTCTTATTCTCAGCCATGAGCTCAACCGGCCTGCTTCGCCTTCAGCTCGAGGCGGCGGCGGTGAAGCACCGGCTCGGTATAGCCGTTCGGCTGCTCCCTGCCCTTCAGGACGAGATCGAGGGCGGCCTGGAAGGCGATCGACCCATCGAAATTACCTGATATCGGCTGATAGGCCGGGTCCTGCTCGTTCTGCCGGTCGACGACGGCAGCCATGCGCTTCATCGTTTCGACGATCTGAGCTTCGCTGACCACCTTGTGATGCAGCCAGTTCGCCATGTGCTGGGCCGAAATGCGCAACGTGGCGCGATCCTCCATCAGGCCGACATTGTTGATATCAGGCACCTTCGAGCAGCCGACGCCCTGATCGACCCAGCGCACGACGTAGCCGAGGATGCCCTGGGCATTGTTGTCGAGTTCGCGCTGGATTTCCTCCTGAGACCAGTTCGGCCGCACCGCGACCGGCACCGAGAGAATGTCGGACAGTTTGGCGCGGGCGCGGTCCTTCAGTCCCTGCTGAACCTTGGCGACATTGATGCGGTGATAATGGGTGGCATGCAGGGTCGCGGCCGTCGGCGACGGGACCCAGGCGGTGTTGGCGCCGGCTTTGGGATGGGCAATCTTCTGCTCCAGCATCGCCGCCATCAGATCTGGCATCGCCCACATGCCCTTGCCGATCTGGGCATGACCGGCGAGGCCGCATTCGAGGCCGATGTCCACATTCCAGTTCTCATAGGCCGATATCCAGGCGGCCTGGCGCATGTCGCCCTTGCGAATCATCGGCCCGGCTTCCATCGAGGTATGAATCTCATCACCGGTGCGATCGAGGAAGCCGGTATTGATGAAGACGACACGTTCGCGGGCGGCGCGGATGCATTCCTTGAGATTGACCGTGGTACGGCGCTCCTCGTCCATGATGCCCATCTTGATGGTATTGCGCGCCAGCCCAAGCGCATCTTCGACCCGCGAGAAGACCTCAACGGCGAAGGCGACTTCTTCCGGTCCGTGCATTTTCGGCTTGACCACATACATGGAGCCGGTGCGGGAATTCTTCCTTCTGCCGGCCGGGCCGATATCGTAAAGCGCGATCAGGCCGGTGATGACGGCATCCATGATGCCCTCCCGCACTTCGTTGCCATCGCGGTCGAGAATGGCAGGATTGGTCATGAGATGGCCGACATTGCGCACCAGCATCAGCGAGCGGCGATGCAGCTCGAAGGCGGTCCCATCGGGACCGGTATAGTCCAGATCCGGGTTGAGCTTTCGGATGAAGCTCGCGCCGCCCTTTGCCACCTCTTCCTGCAGGTCGCCCTTCATCAGGCCGAGCCAGTTGCGGTAGACGACGACCTTGTCCTCGGCGTCGACGGCGGCAATCGAATCCTCGCAATCCATGATCGTGGTGATCGCCGATTCCAGCCAGACATCGGAGATATGGGCCGGATCGGTCTTGCCGATCGCCGTTGCCGCATCGATAACGATCTCGATGTGGATGCCGTTGTTCTTCAGGAGAATATGCGTCGGAGTGGCGGCATCGCCGCGATAGCCGGCAAAATGGCCGCCATCCCGCAGCATTGCCTGCTCGCCATCGGTCGATCGGATGATGAGCGCCCCATCCCTGACCGCGAAGCTTCCCACATCCTTCCAACGGCTGTCCTGCAGCGGCACCGATGTATCGAGGAAATCGCGCACCCAGGCGATGACCTTCTCGCCGCGCTTCGGGTTGTATCCCCTGCCCTTTTCGGCGCCGTCGCTCTCGGGAATGGCGTCCGTGCCGTAGAGCGCATCATAGAGCGAACCCCAGCGGGCATTGGCGGCGTTGAGGGCATAACGCGCGTTCATGACGGGAACGACGAGCTGCGGACCGGCGATCGAGGCGATCTCGGGATCGACATTCTGGGTCGAAACCTGGAAGTCCGACCCCTCCGGCAGGAGATAGCCGATTGCGCGCAGGAACGACTGGTAGTCATCCATATCGGTCGGAGCGCCGTGCTGGCGATACCAGTCATCGATCTTGAGCTGCAACTCGTCGCGCTTCTTCAACAACGCCCGATTGATGGGGGCGAGATCATGGACGATCGCCGAAAAATCGGCGAAGAACTTGTCCGCATCGATCGCCAGACCCGGCAGAACTTCCTGGATGAGGAAATCATGAAGGACGGTTTCGACGGCAAGACCGTTCTTATCAATGCGGCTCATGCGACATTCTCCCTGGCAACGACTTTGAATGCTGCCACTTTGCCCGGCTTTCATTCACAGTCAATTCCGCAATAATTCGAAAGATTTATGCCGCACGGGAAACTGTGCGCGGCGTCACGCGCATCGGCAGCCCGTTCTGCGGCTGCGTTGTCAGCTTTTGCACCGGCCAGGGGTTGGTCTCGTCGGTGGAATCGAAGCGATAGCGATGCATCAGGACGGCAAGGGCAATCACCGCCTCCTGAAGCGCAAAGGTTGCGCCGATGCAGACACGCGGGCCGGCGCCGAAAGGCAGGAACTGGAAGCGGCCGATAGAGCCGCGATTTTCGGGCAGGAAGCGCTCGGGCATGTAGGCACGCGGCTTCTCCCAATAGAATTCGTGGCGATGCAGCGTCCAGGGCATGATGAGCACCGTGACCCCAGCCTCGATCTCGATCCGCTCGCCTTTGGGATTTGTCCAGGAATCATCCGATATCGCCGCGCGATTGATGGACGGCGCCGGCGGATAGAGACGCAAGGTCTCCTCGAAGGCAGCGCGCGTCTGCGGCATCAAATCCAGCCATTCCACGGGTTCGGCCCCGGTGGCGAGCACCGCGTCGATTTCCGTTTCCATCGCCTCGCGGATATGCGGGCTGTTCGAGACGCAATACAACGTCCAGGCCAGTGCCCGTGCCGTGGTCTCATGGCCGGCGCCGATAAAGGTCAGGATATTGTCTTCGATCTCCTCCTTCGTCAGCCCGTCGGGGCCGGCCTGCTCCAGAAGCAGGGTCAGGAAATCATCGGGCGCGGCGGCGCGATCAGCCTTCATCTTGGCCAGGCGCATATCCATCGTGTCACGCACGATGGCGCGGAATTTCTCCAGCACTTTCTGACCGCCGATGCGTGTCACACGTGGAACCCAGGACGGAGCGCGCATCAGATCCATCGGATCGATGCGACCCATGCGATGCAGGAGAGCATTGACGTCATCGGCGAAACTGCCGCTCGAAGTGACGATTTCGCCTGAAAATAACGTGTCGGCGAGGATCGCAAAGGTCAGCTCGGTCATGTCGATGCTGATATCAAAAATTGCCCCCGCCGGCTCCGCGCGCTCATATTTGCGGGCATAATCTTCCGACTGGCGCAACATCTGCCCGGCGAAACCCTGGGCATGGCGAGGCGTGAAAACAGGTGCCACTGCCTTTCGCGACCGCTTCCAGACCTGGCCTTCCGCCGTCAACAAGCCGTCCCGCAGGATCGGCCGTAGCACCAGCTGGCGTATATCGGACATGCGGTAATTATTGGCATTGTCGACCAGCACATGCTTGATCAGGCCGGGATCGTTGACGATCAGTGTGTGCTGACCGAAGAAGCTCGTTTTGATCCAGGGCAGCGTATAAGACGGCTCGCCCCAGAGTTCGAGCGGATTGCGCAGGATGATGCGGATGATATCAAGCCGGCTCGGCGGCACGGTGCGCGGCAGCGGTGCCGGCGGAACGAAGGGATCAGGACGCATGTCCATCGCAAAAAGCCTTTCGGGGAAGATCAACGCTTCCCGTCAGGCCTGAAGCTAGAGCAGGCCCTTGAGTTCGTCCAGCTTGTCGTTGATCAGCCAGCCGTAATAATTCTCTTCTGGCCAAACGGTCGCACCGGAAGAGCGGTTTTTCGCAGCGAGTGCGGCGGCGCGCTGGCGCGAATTGCCGACATTATAAAGCGTCGCCGTCAGTCCGGGATTGCCCGATATATCCATCCCCGCAATCTCCTTGTAATCGTCGATCGACCGGCGGATCGAAGCGGCGACGAAGGCCAGCGAGATATCGGGGTCCATGATCGCCTTGTAGACGGCGCCTGCATCCTTCTCGTTGAGCTTCGGATAGCCCGACACGCGGCTCACGAGATCGGAAAGCATCAGCGCCGTCAGCGGATTGACCTGGCCAAGGCCGAAGGTCTGGCCGGCATAAAAGGGCTGGAAGAAGACCGCGCTGAAGCGGTTGTTGGGGAAGCCCTCGCCGCCGACCGTCTTGCCGCGGAAATCGCTTTCCCAGACATCTTCCCGGCAGGACCAGAGCGTGTAGGAATCGCTCTTGCCCTTGCACTGAGCAAATTGCGGCCGCGCCACGAAATCATCGACGCTTTCGCCGTCATAGGCGAAGCGGAAGCTTTGTCCGGCATAGGAAGCGGCCTTGACGTAATAGGCCTGCAGCCGGTCGTAGGCGTCGACATTATAGGTATGCTCGCCAACGATGGCGCCGACGACATGGATGGGATTGATGCCATAAGCGCCGGAGACCTTGCGGATCTTGGCCATCAGCTCGCGGTCGGTCGCCAGCAGCTCATGGACCTTCTCGTATTTCAGATCGAAGCTGCTCTTGGTGCCCTTGGTGCGGCGGACGGACGCGCCCGGAATATCGGGCTGCTCGGCATGGCGGTTGCCCGCCGGCACCGTCTGCATTGCGAAGGCCGGCGCCGAATTTACCAGGGCAGCGGCAATCAAAAGGCTTGTCAAAAGGCGTCGCACGATCCGCTATCCCGTCCGTTCATCGTCCTGTTCGCGATGCGGCTGACTGGACCAGAATCTTGGCCGAATAAAGCCGGAGCGGAAAACAAAACGGGCCTTCACTAGAAAGTAAAAGGCCCGCTGTCGAGAGTGGAGTTCGTCACAAAGCGGCATTCACGCCGGTAAAGACACGAAACGGTGCGCCGACATCACAGAATGAAGCGCGAGAGATCGGTATTCTGCGCGAGATCGCCGACATGTTCGCGCACATAGGCGGCATCGATGGTGATGGCCGTGCCGCCGCGATCCGGGGCGTTGTAGGAAATATCGTCCAGGACCCGCTCCATCACCGTCTGCAGGCGGCGTGCGCCGATATTCTCGACCGAGGAATTCAAATGCACCGCGACATCGGCCAGCGCGTCGATCGCGTCTTCGGTAAAGTCGAGGCTCAGGCTTTCGGTTTCCATCAGCGCGCGATACTGGCGGATGAGGCTCGCTTCCGTCTCGGTCAGGATCCGGCGGAAATCCTCCTTGTTCAGCGGCCGCAGTTCGACACGGATCGGCAGGCGACCCTGCAGCTCGGGGAGAAGATCCGAAGGCTTGGAGACATGGAAGGCGCCGGAGGCGATGAACAGTATATGGTCGGTCTTCACAGGCCCGTATTTGGTCGAGACAGTCGTGCCTTCGACGAGCGGCAGCAGGTCGCGCTGCACGCCTTCGCGCGAAACACCGGCGCCCATGCCGCCGTCGCGGGCGGCGATCTTGTCGATTTCGTCGAGGAAGACGATGCCGTCATTCTCGGTGGAACGAACTGCCTCGCGCTGGATCACCTCATTGTCGATCAGCTTGTCGGACTCATCGCGGATCAGGTCGGTATAGGAGGCCTTGACCGTGGTGCGGACCTTCCTGGTGCGCCCGCCCATCGCCTTGCCGAACATTTCCGACAGGTTGAGCACGCCGATATTGGCGCCCGGCATGCCGGGGATCTCGAAGCCGCCCATGCCGGAGCCGGTATCGGCCACTTCGATGTCGATTTCCTTGTCGTCGAGTTCGCCGTCCCTCAGCTTCTTGCGGAAGTTTTCGCGGGTGGCGGGCGAAGCGGTGGTGCCGACCAGCGCATCGAGGACGCGCTCTTCGGCGCTCACATGCGCCTTGGCCTGGACCTCGGCCCGCTTCTTTTCGCGCACCAGGCCGATGCCGACTTCGACCAGGTCGCGGATGATCTGCTCGACATCGCGGCCGACATAGCCGACCTCGGTGAATTTGGTCGCCTCCACCTTGATGAAGGGCGCGCCGGCGAGTTTTGCCAGGCGGCGGGAAATCTCCGTCTTGCCGACGCCGGTCGGGCCGATCATCAGGATGTTCTTCGGCATGACTTCGTCGCGCAGGCTCGGGTCGAGCTGCTGGCGGCGCCAGCGGTTGCGCAGCGCAATCGCGACGGCGCGCTTGGCCTCATGCTGGCCGATAATATAGCGGTCGAGCTCGGAAACGATCTCGCGGGGGGAAAAAGTCGTCATTGCGTATCATTCTCCTGGCAGCACGGGGCCTTCAGCGGCGCCCGGCCGGAATTCGTCGTTGTTTCGCCAAGTCCCTGAAGTCTGTCTTGTCCAGGCGTAGCGGCCGAAAAGCATAAGGTTCAGCCTTCGACATCCAGCGATTCCACCACGATATTGTGGTTCGTATAAACGCAGATATCGGCGGCGATATCGAGGGCGCGGCGGGCGATCTCTTCGGCCGATTTGTCGGTGTCCATCAGCGCGCGGGCGGCGGCGAAAGCAAAATTGCCACCCGAACCGATCGCCGTCGTACCATGCTCCGGTTCCAGGACGTCGCCATTCCCGGTGATTGCCAGCGTCGTCGACTTGTCGGCAACAAGCATCATGGCTTCGAGATTACGCAGGTATTTGTCGGTGCGCCAGTCCTTGGCGAGCTCGACGGCGGCGCGCATCAGCTGGCCGGGATATTGTTCCAGCTTCTTTTCAAGCCTCTCGAGCAGCGTGAAGGCATCGGCGGTGGCGCCGGCAAAACCGGCGATCACTTCGCCCTTGCCGATCCGGCGCACCTTGCGGGCATTGCCCTTCATGACGGTCTGGCCGAGGCTCACCTGGCCGTCGCCCGCCATCACCACCTTGCCGCCTTTTCGAACAGTAATGATCGTTGTCATAAAACACCTGTCTGCCCATCACGCGGGCTTTTACCTCGACCGCACATCGGCCTTGTTGAGCCCTATGTAAGCAGGCCGGAGCCGATTGCAAATGGGCCGGCTTTTCTCTTCCTCGGCTTCTGGATATTTGCCGATGCGCCTGATAAGGAACGGCCTTATTCCGATGGAGGGCCAAATGGCCGAGACCGCAGCAAGCCGCGCGGGGAGCGTTTCCCGCAAGACCAACGAGACCTCGATTTCGGTTTCCGTCAATCTCGACGGCACCGGCAAATCGAAGATTTCGACCGGCGTCGGCTTCTTCGATCATATGCTCGACCAGCTTGCGCGGCATTCCCTCATCGACATGGAGATCGAGGCCAAGGGCGACCTGCATATCGACGACCATCACACGGTCGAGGATACCGGCATTGCGATCGGCCAGGCGATCTCCAAGGCGCTCGGCGACCGGCGCGGCATCACCCGCTATGCCTCGATCGACCTTGCCATGGACGAGACGATGACGAAGGCAGCGGTCGATCTTTCCGGCCGGCCGTTCCTCGTCTGGAACGTCGCCTTCAGCGCGCCGAAGATCGGCACCTTCGACACCGAACTCGTCCGCGAATTCTTCCAGGCGCTCGCCCAGAATGCCGGCATCACCTTGCATATCCTCAATCATTATGGCGCCAACAACCACCACATTGCCGAGACATGCTTCAAGGCCGTCGCCCGCGCATTGCGCACGGCGACAGAGATCGATCCGAGACAGGCGGGCCGCGTTCCCTCGACCAAGGGCACGCTCGTCTGAGCCTCTCAAGGGAGCGGCGACAATGACAGCCAGCTATATTTTCCTGACGCCGCCCGGCAGCGCAGGCACTCGCCTTGACGAGACGCGGGTGATCCGCGACGGCTTCACATGGCTCGGTTTGCTGTTTCCATGGGTCTGGCTGCTGGTCCATCGGCTGTGGCTATACGCGGCGGCGGCCTTCCTGATGCAGGCAATCGGCGGCGTGCTGATGGACGAACCGGGTCTCTGGTCGGCGGGAGCGGCAATCACGCTGGGCGTGAATCTGTTGGTCGGTCTCGAGGGCCAGAACCTCCGTATTCGCACCCTCGCCGGCAAGGGCTGGAACGAAGACGCGCTCATTGCGGCCGACACGATCGGCATTGCCGAAGACGTCTACTTCTCCGACAAGGCGGTCCAGCCCGATACCGACACCGCCGCCCCGGGCTGGGAGAACAAGACCCGACCGAACGGCCCGCATGGCCAGGCGACATCGCTTGGTCTCTTTGGTTTTGATGGAGGACGCTGACGATGCGCGTCGCAATTATCGACTATGGTTCCGGCAATCTGCGTTCGGCCACCAAGGCTTTTGAGCGGGCCGCGCGCGAGGCGGGCATCGACGCGCAGATCGATCTCACCGACAAGGCCGAGGATGTTGCTAGCGCCGATCGCATCGTGCTTCCTGGTGTCGGCGCCTATGCCGATTGCCGGCGCGGCCTCGATGCCGTGCCCGGCATGGCCGAGGTGCTGATCGAGGCTGTCGAAAAGAAGGGGCGGCCGTTCCTCGGCATCTGCGTCGGCATGCAGCTCATGTCCTCGCGCGGCCTCGAGAAGACGGTGACGCAGGGCTTCGGCTGGATCCCCGGTGACGTCATTGAGATGACGCCTGACGATCCCGCGCTGAAAATTCCACAGATCGGCTGGAACACGCTGGATCTGAAGCGTGAACACCCGCTCTTCGACGGCATTCCGACGGGGGCGCAAGGGCTGCACGCCTATTTCGTGCACTCCTACCATCTCGCCGCCGAAAATGCCGGCGACGTCATTGCGACGGTCGATTATGGTGGGCCGATGACGGCTCTTGTCGGGCGCGACAACATGGTGGGCGCTCAGTTTCACCCGGAAAAGAGCCAGAAGCTCGGCCTCGCCCTGATCGCCAATTTCCTGCGCTGGAACCCGTAATACCGCCGCCTTATTTTTCCTTTATGGAAACCGTGGAACAGGAGTGCGCTCGATGCCGTCTTCGCGGAAATCAGGCAAGGTGTTCTATAGGCTGAGACCTTCCAGGGAGGGCGTGCCGCCCTTCTCGGACCTCCGGCTTCCCGATGGAACGATCATCCGCCGTGTCGATGAAGCCATTCACCGGAAAGCACTGTCCAAAGCCGCCAGGGCGCTGACAGAAAGGCTGGACCGATGATCCACGAATTCCTTGCCGGCAACGAGAATTCGCAGCTGCGCGCCAACGGCATCAACGCCGCCGACATCACTGAAGCCGTGCTGGAATTTTATATCGACGGCGAGGATGATCTGATCGGCCTGCTTGCCTATGCCCTCTATGAGCGGCAGAAGCGCGACTTCGTGCTCAGCTACCGCAAGCGCAATGCCGGCCGGTCGCCCAACGAGGCCGAGCTTGCCGCCGTCTCCGGCAATTATCTCTCGACCGACCTGCGCAATACGCTGCGCGACCGCGCCTCGCAGATCCTTGCCAGTTATGCCGAGACCTATGTGGAGGCGATGGAGCCGGAAATCCGGCTCGGCGCCGTCAACAGCCAGGCGCTGCGGCAGGTGCGCGACATCGAGAAATCAATGAAGCGGCGCCTCGGCTTCTGGCGCCAGGTTAGCGCCGGTTTCACCGTCACCCTGCTGCTGCTTCTGCTTTTCGGCGCGGCCGCCATTGCCGCTGTCTTTTTCCGCTCGGATATCGTAGATGCGTGGAATGCGCTGATGGTATCGACCACTTTACGGACGTAGACGACATGATCCTTTTTCCCGCGATCGATCTGAAGGGCGGCCAATGCGTCCGCCTGAAGCTCGGCGACATGCAGCAGGCAACGGTCTACAACACCGATCCGGCCGCCCAGGCGAAATCCTTCGAAGAGCAGGGTTTCGAGTGGCTGCATGTGGTCGATCTCGACGGCGCCTTTGCGGGACATTCGGCCAATGGCGACGCCGTCGAGGCAATCCTGAAGGCGACGAAAAATCCGGTACAGCTCGGCGGCGGCATCCGCACGCTCGATCATATCGAGGCGTGGCTCGCGCGCGGGCTGCGGCGCGTCATTCTCGGTACGGTGGCGGTCAGAAATCCTGATCTGGTCATCGAGGCCTGCCGGAAATTTCCTGGTCAGGTCGCCGTCGGCATCGACGCCAAGGGCGGCAAGGTGGCGGTCGAAGGCTGGGCGGAGGCGTCCGAACTCGGCGTCATCGAGCTCGCCCAGAAATTCGAAGGCGCCGGCGTCGCCGCGATCATCTACACCGATATCGACCGTGACGGCATCCTCGCCGGCATCAATTGGGCTTCGACGCTGGAACTTGCCGGTGCCGTCTCCATTCCCGTCATCGCCTCCGGCGGTCTTGCCTCGCTCGACGACGTCAGACGCATGCTGGAACCAGATGCAGGCAAGCTCGAAGGAGCGATTTCGGGCCGGGCACTCTATGACGGCCGTATCGACCCTAAGGAAGCGCTGGCGCTGATCAAGGCCAGCAGGGCCAAGGAGACTGCGTAATGACCCTCAAGGCCCGCGTCATCCCCTGTCTCGACGTCAAGGACGGCCGTGTCGTCAAGGGCGTCAACTTCCTTAATCTCGTCGATGCCGGCGATCCCGTCGAAGCGGCGAAAGCCTATGATGCGGCCGGCGCCGACGAGCTCTGCTTCCTCGACATCACCGCGTCATCGGACAATCGCGAAACGATCTTCGATGTCGTGTCGCGCACGGCCGATCAGTGCTTCATGCCGCTGACGGTCGGCGGCGGGGTACGCGCCATCGCCGATATTCGCAAACTGCTGCTCTGCGGCGCCGACAAGGTGTCGATCAATTCGGCAGCGGTCAGTAATCCAGACTTCGTCACTGAAGCGGCCGACAAGTTCGGCGACCAGTGCATCGTCGTCTCGATCGACGCCAAGCGCAGGCTCACGCAGGCGGTCGACGGCGACAATCTCAGCGCCTGGGAAATCTACACGCATGGCGGCCGCAACGCGACGGGCATCGACGCCATCGAATTCGCCCAGAAGATGGTGGCGCGCGGCGCGGGAGAACTCTTGGTCACGTCGATGGACCGCGACGGCACCAAGGTCGGCTACGACCTGGAACTGACCCGGGCGATTGCCGACGCGGTGCGGGTGCCCGTCATCGCCTCCGGCGGTGTCGGCGACCTCGACGATCTCGTCGCCGGAGTGAAGGAAGGCCATGCCAATGCGGTGCTCGCCGCCTCGATCTTCCACTTCGGCACCTATTCCGTCAGCGAGGCGAAACACTATATGTCGAAGTGCGGCATCGACATGCGTCTCGACTGAGGCTTGAAAGCGGACATATGAGCGGATTTTCCCTTGCCGATCTCGAAAGGATCGTTGACGAGCGATCGAAGGCCTCGCCGGAGCAGTCCTGGACGGCGAAAC
This sequence comes from Rhizobium phaseoli, assembly GCF_003985125.1. GTDB lineage: Bacteria > Pseudomonadota > Alphaproteobacteria > Rhizobiales > Rhizobiaceae > Rhizobium > Rhizobium phaseoli. The sequence goes on along the minus strand of NZ_ML133567.1, from coordinate 470,616 downwards.
TCGTGGCCGGCGGCCAGCCCAAAGCGGCAAAGAAGCTTGGCGAGGAGGCGATCGAAGCCGTGATGGCGGCGGTGACCGGCGACCATGACAATCTGACCTATGAAGCCGCCGACGTGCTCTATCACCTATTGGTCGTATTGAAGATTGCTGAAATACCGTTAGAGAATGTCATGGCCGAACTCGAGCGCAGAACCGCGCAGTCCGGTCTCAAGGAAAAGGCCAATCGGCAGAGTTCATGAGTATCGCGACTGAGATCATCGGGGTGCCGGAAACATTGGATCACTTCCAGTCGGAATCCTATTCGCCCTACCACTTCTTCTCTTCCGAACAATGGGCGAAATTCCGCGCCGACACGCCGCTGACGCTGACCAGCGACGAGGTCAAGCGGCTGCGTTCGATGGGCGACCCGATCGATCTCGATGAGGTCCGGCGCATCTATCTGTCGCTGTCGCGGCTGCTGTCGGCGCATGTCGAATCATCGCAGCTACTGTTCGAACAGCGCAACCGCTTCCTCAGCCTCTCCGACGTAACGAAGACACCTTTCGTCATCGGCATCGCCGGCTCGGTCGCGGTGGGAAAATCGACCACCGCCCGTATCCTCAAGGAGCTCCTGGGGCGCTGGCCCTCCAGCCCGAAGGTCGATCTCATCACCACCGACGGCTTCCTGCATCCGAACGCCGTGCTGCAGCGGGAAAAGCTGATGCAGCGCAAGGGTTTTCCTGAGAGTTACGACACGGCCGCCATCCTTCGCTTCCTATCAGCGATCAAGGCCGGCCGGCCGGACGTGCAGGCGCCCTGCTATTCACACCTCGTCTACGACGTGTTGCCGGACGAGTACAAGATCGTCGACCGGCCAGACATCCTGATCTTCGAGGGCATCAATGTGCTGCAATCACGAGACCTGCCGGCCGACGGCAAGATCGTGCCCATGGTGTCCGACTTCTTCGACTTCTCGATCTATATCGATGCGGCGGAAGACCAGATTCATAACTGGTACGTTACGCGCTTCATGCGGCTGCGGGAGACCGCCTTCCGCGATCCGAACTCTTACTTCCATCGCTATGCCTCTATCAGCGATGCGGAAGCTCTCGATATCGCAGCGGATCTGTGGACGAATATCAACCTGAAAAACCTGCGCCAGAACATCCTGCCGACGCGGCCGCGCGCCGATCTCATTCTGAAAAAAGGCAAGGATCATCTGATCGAGCAGGTGGCGCTGCGAAAACTATAGCAGGCTATTATAGTCGGCGGTTCATGGATTGACGCGGCGCAGCGTCAGATTGATGCGGCCGCCATTCTTCAGCAGTGTCGATGTTGCCGGATGGATACGGTCGACGCCGTGGAAACACAGCCTGCCCTCGCCGCCCAGCACGACCAGATCGCCGCTCGACAGTTTGAAAGATAGCGTGCGATCATTGCGGTTCAGACCGCCGACGCGAAAGAGACAGCTGCTGCCGAGCGAGATCGAGACGACGGGGGCCTGCAGGTTGCGCTCGTCCTTATCCTGATGCAGGCCCATGCGGGCCTCGTCGGAATAGAAATTGACGAGACAGGCCTCCGGTGGCGGCTCGTAACCGGCAACGTCGTTCCAGATCTCGAGCAGTTGCTGCGGCATGGCAGGCCAGGGCCTGCCGGTGACAGGATGGGTCGGCTGATAACGATAGCCGCGTTCCTTATCCGTCACCCAGCCGAGCGGCCCGCAATTGGTCATGCGCACCGACATCGGCTTGCCGGTGCCTGGCATAACGGGCACGAAGAGCGGCGCCTCGGCGACCACGGCACGGATCACCTCGACCAGCGCTTCCTGACGCGACCGGTCGAGATATTCAGGCAGATGGCGGACACCGTTCGACAGTTCGGGCATGTCAGTCGCCGCCGCCGGGGCGGCCGCGCATTTTCTTGACTTCCGAGCGGCCGGATTTTTCCTTCAGACGGCGCTCGACCGAGCCTTTGGTCGGCTTGGTCTTCTTGCGCGGCGGCGGCGGCGGCTTGGCGGCCTCCAGAATCAGTTCCTTCAGCCGTTCGCGCGCGTCCTCACGGTTGCGATCCTGGCTGCGAAAGCGGCTTGCCTCGATCATCAGCACGCCATCCTTCGACATACGCCGGCCAGCGAGCTTGATCGCATTGGCCTTGACGCGATCATTAAGCGAAGGCGAATTCGGGATATTGAAGAACAGCTGGACTGCGGTCGAGACCTTGTTGACGTTCTGCCCGCCGGGGCCGCCCGCCAGAACGAACTGTTCCGTCAGCTCCCATCCTGCGATGGTGATCCTGTCGTCGATATAGAGCGCGTCGCTGGCCATGCGGCGTTCTATCTCATATCGGCAGCCCGTTGAAAATATCAGCCGGCATCGGAAAAACCCGGCAATCCTGCGATGCCGGGTTTCACGTGAGTCAAAGACTTTGTCTTCAGACGGGTTGAGCTTATTCGGCTGCGACCTTCACGCCGGGAGCCGCGTCGCGGACGCCGCCGTCGACGTGGTTCTCGAACTTGGCGAAGTTGGCGATGAACATCGAAACCAGCTTTTCGGCCTGGGCGTCATAGGCTGCCTTGTCGGCCCAGGTCGAGCGCGGATCGAGGATGCCGCCGTCGACGCCATCGACGGAAACAGGCACGGCGAAGCCGAAATTCGTATCCGTGCGGAATTCGACCTGGCCGAGTTTGCCGCTGAAGGCGGCGGCGAGGAGCGCCCGCGTCGCCTTGATCGGCATCCGCTTGCCGGTGCCGTAGGCGCCGCCGGTCCAGCCGGTGTTGACAAGCCAGCATTCGACGCCGTGGCGGCCGATCAACTCCTTCAGCAGGTTGCCGTATTCGGCCGGATGCCGCGGCATGAAGGGCGCGCCGAAGCAGGTCGAGAAGGTCGCTTCCGGCTCGACGACACCCTTTTCGGTGCCGGCCACCTTGGCGGTGTAACCGGAGAGGAAGTGATACATGGCCTGATCCGGCGTCAGCTTAGCGATCGGCGGCATGACGCCGAAGGCATCGGCGGTCAGCATGATGATCGTCTTCGGATGCCCGGCCCAGCCGGTTGCCGAGGCGTTCGGGATGAAATGCATCGGATAGGCGCAGCGGGTGTTTTCGGTCAGCGAGCCGTCGTCGAAATTCGGCTCGCGGCGGTCGTTCAGCACCACGTTTTCGAGCACGGTGCCGAAACGCTGCGTCGTCGCATAGATTTCCGGCTCGGCCTCGGCCGAGAGGCGGATGGTCTTGGCGTAGCAGCCGCCCTCGAAATTGAAGATGCCGTTTTCGCTCCAGCCGTGCTCGTCATCGCCGATCAGCGTGCGTGCCGGATCGGCCGAAAGCGTTGTCTTGCCGGTGCCGGAAAGGCCGAAGAAGACCGCGGCGTCGCCGTCGGGACCGACATTGGCCGAGCAGTGCATCGGCATCACGCCCTTGGCCGGCAGCAGGTAATTAAGAACGGTGAAGACCGATTTCTTCATTTCGCCGGCATAGGAGGTGCCGCCGATGAGGACGAGGCCATTGGTGAGATCGCAGGCGATCACCGTTTCCGTGCGGCAGCCGTGGCGGGCCGGATCGGCCTTGAAGCTCGGCAGGTCGATGATCGTCAGCTTCGGCACGAAGGTGGCGAGTGCTGCCGTCTCCGGGCGGATCAGGAGATTGCGGATGAACAGCGAATGCCAGGCGAATTCGGTGACGACGCGGGTCGGCAGAGCATGGCCTTCCTCGGCTCCGCCGATAAGGTCCTGGACAAAAAGGTCCTTGCCGGCGGCATGCGCCAGCATGTCGTCGCGCAGCAGGGCGAAATGCTCCGGCGAGAGCGGCTTGTTGTTGTCCCACCAGATTTCGCCATCGGTATTGGCGTCGCGAACGACGAACTTGTCGCGTGGCGAGCGGCCGGTATGTTGGCCGGTGAGAGCCCTGAGCGCCCCCTGAGCGGTCAGTTCGGCTTCGCCCCGGCGGATCGCTTCCTCATACAGCGCTGCGGCGGAAAAGTTATAGCGAACGCTGGCTGCGCCGCCCAATCCAACCGTTGCCAGCTCCGTTGCCGGGTTACGAACTCCGAACTTTTCCATGGCTACTTCCCTTCGCTCAGGCGCGTTGCCGTTAAAACTGACCGCGAAAATAAGGGCAGAAATTTTAAAACACAAGGGATTAAAATCCAGAAAGATTAGTAATATCAAACAATTAATCGATTTAAATTTTGGCCTTCCGTTTTAAATCGTTTTAAGAAGCCCCGTTGCAACCATTCGACGCGCCACCTCAGATTGTCGGGAAATTTTGCGACAATCCTCCCCTTTATCTTTGCCACAATTTGTTCCACCTTTATCCTCCATAAGCGCATCCGGTCACTGAGACCGCCTGGGGACGACGAAAATCCGGGAGATTGCGCACCGATGATGGAGACCAACACCATGCCGACAATCGCGCTCGTTGACGACGACCGCAACATCCTCACCTCGGTGTCGATCGCACTGGAGGCCGAAGGATATAAGGTCGAGACCTATACGGACGGTGCTTCGGCGCTCGACGGGCTGCTGGCGCGACCGCCGCAACTGGCGATCTTCGATATCAAGATGCCGCGCATGGACGGCATGGAGCTGTTGCGCCGCCTGCGGCAGAAGTCGGATATTCCCGTCATCTTTCTCACCTCCAAGGATGAAGAGATCGATGAGCTGTTCGGCCTGAAGATGGGCGCCGACGATTTCATCACCAAACCGTTTTCGCAGCGCCTGCTGGTGGAGCGGGTGCGCGCCGTGCTGCGTCGCGCTTCGAGCCGCGAAGCCGCGGCCGCCGGCGGCACGAGCCCCAGCGGCGCGCCGAAGGCCGGCGCCGTGCAGCAGGCCCGTTCGCTGGAGCGTGGCCAGCTGGTCATGGACCAGGAGCGCCATACCTGCACCTGGAAGGGTGAGGCCGTGACGCTGACGGTGACCGAGTTCCTGATCCTGCATTCGCTGGCGCAGCGCCCGGGCGTCGTCAAGAGCCGCGATGCGCTGATGGACGCCGCCTATGACGAACAGGTTTATGTTGACGACCGGACGATCGACAGCCACATCAAGCGGCTGCGCAAGAAATTCAAGATGGTCGATACCGATTTTGATATGATTGAAACGCTCTACGGAGTGGGATACCGCTTCCGCGAAGCAGCCTGAGCCCAGCCGGCGCGGCGCGAGACATAGTTGAGGGTTGCGGGCCGGTCATCCGGCCCCGCCCTTTGAAAGGGCCTGTCATTGGCACAGTTGGTGCAGGAAAGGGATCTGGACGATGCGGAGGGCGTGAGCACCCGTCGCGTCCGAGGCCGCCGTTGGTCGCATCCCTTCACGCTGATCCGCCGGATCTTCGGCAATGCCGTGTTTTCGAGCCTGACTCGGCGCATCCTGTTTTTCAATCTGGTCGCGCTGGTGGTGCTCGTCGGCGGCATCCTCTATCTCAACCAGTTTCGCGAAGGCCTGATCGACGCCCGCGCCGAAAGCCTGTTGACGCAGGGCGAGATCATCGCCGGCGCCGTTTCGGCCTCCGCATCGGTCGATACGAATTCGATCACCATCGATCCGCAGAAGCTGCTCGAGCTACAGGCCGGCCAGAGCATCACCCCGGTGCCGAACGACGAGGACCTGGAGTTTCCGATCGATCCCGAGAAGGTCGCCCCCGTGCTGCGCCGGCTGATCTCTCCGACGCGCACGCGCGCGCGCATCTTCGATGCCGATGCCAATCTGCTGCTCGATTCGCGTCACCTTTATTCACGTGGCCAGGTGCTGCGCTTCGACCTGCCGCCGGTCGAGGAGGAGAAGCAGACCTGGAGCGATTGGTTCGCCACCCTGTTCAACAAGGCGCTGCAGCCCGGCAATCTGCCGCTCTATAAGGAAGCGCCGGGCGGCGACGGCTCGATCTATCCCGAAGTGATGAACGCCCTGACCGGTGTCCGCGGCGCAGTCGTGCGCACCACGGAGAAAGGCGAACTCATCGTTTCCGTCGCCGTGCCGATCCAGCGTTTCCGCGCCGTGCTCGGCGTGCTGCTCCTATCGACGCAGGCAGGCGACATCGACAATATCGTGCATGCCGAACGGCTTGCCATCATGCGTGTCTTCGGTGTCGCGACGCTTGTCAACGTGCTGCTTTCGCTGGTGCTGTCGTCGACGATCGCCAATCCGCTGCGCCGCCTTTCGGCCGCCGCCATCCGCGTGCGTCGCGGCGCCAAGGCGCGTGAGGAGATCCCTGATTTTTCCGCTCGCCAGGATGAAATCGGCAATCTTTCCATTGCATTGCGCGAGATGACAACAGCGCTTTACGACCGCATTGATGCAATCGAAAGCTTTGCAGCCGATGTCAGCCACGAGCTCAAGAATCCGCTGACCTCGCTGCGCAGCGCCGTCGAAACCTTGCCGCTGGCGAAGTCCGAGGATTCCAAGAAACGGCTGCTGGATGTCATCCAGCACGACGTGCGCCGTCTCGACCGCCTGATCAGCGATATTTCCGATGCCTCGCGCCTCGACGCCGAGCTCGCGCGCGTCGATGCCGCCTCCATCGACATGGAAGTGCTGCTGCGCGATCTGATCGAGGTGTCGCGCCAGATCCGGGGCAGCAAGAAGCAGGTGGAAATCGCCTATTCGATCGAACGCAAGCCCAACGTCAAGACACGCTTCCTCGTCAACGGTCACGATCTGCGCATCGGCCAGATCGTCACCAATCTGATCGAGAATGCCCGCTCCTTTGTCCCCGAAAAAGACGGCAAGATCACCGTGCGGCTGATGCGGACACGGTCGCGCTGCGTCACCACGATCGAAGACAACGGTCCCGGCATCCAGGCGGAGAATATCGACCGTATCTTCGAGCGCTTCTATACCGACCGGCCGGAATCGGAAGGCTTCGGCCAGAACTCGGGCCTCGGCCTTTCGATCAGCCGCCAGATCGCCGAGGCGCATGGCGGATCGCTCAGAGCAGAGAACATCACCGACGCCGACAGCGGCGAGGTGCTCGGCGCGCGCTTCATCCTCGCCCTGCCGCTGGATCCAGCCGCATGAGCGAGGCCGCGAACATCCATGCCACGGCGATCGTCGTCGGCAGGACCGGTCTCCTGTTCAGCGGTCCCTCGGGCTGGGGGAAATCGATGCTGGCTTTCACCTGCATGACCGAAGCCCGACGCCTCGGTCTGTTCACGGCGCTGGTTGCCGACGACCAAGTGCTGCTGTCAGAAGAGACAGGCACGGTGATCGCCACCTGCCCGCCATCGATCGCGGGGCTGATCGAACTGCGCGGCACCGGCATTGTCCGGCAGGATCATATTTCTCAGGCGGCCATGCATTATGCCGTGCTTCCCGGCAGCGCTTCCGGCGAAAACCGCGTCCCCCCCGACGGCGAATTCGTCAGCTTCGCCACCGGTATTTCGCTTCCCGCGTTGCGGTTGCTCACAGGCGTGCCTTCACCGCTGGCAGTTCTGATGGCGAAAGCGCCTGATATCGGGGATTGAGGGCTTCCGGATTGATCAGTCTGCCTTATATGTTTGCATTTTTATCTTGCACTTCGGCTTTTCATCGCCAAGATGTGCCCCCACCGGTGGACGTAATTGCTGCATTGCGATATCTCAGCCATCGTTTGCGTATATGGGAGCAGTAATATCATGATCGGACTTGTGCTTGTCACTCATGGCAAGCTGGCTGAAGAGTTTCGTCATGCTGTCGAGCACGTCGTCGGTCCTCAGAAATTCATCGAGACGGTCTGTATTGGCCCCGAAGACGACATGGACCAGAGACGGCAAGACATTCTGCAAGCCGTTTCCGGCGCCGATGATGGCCATGGCGTCGTCATCCTGACCGACATGTTCGGCGGCACGCCGTCCAATCTCGCAATATCGGTCATGAGCAGCGGCCACACCGAAGTCATCGCCGGCGTCAACCTGCCGATGCTGATCAAGCTCGCCGGCGTGCGCGGCGAGAACAACATGGAGAAGGCGCTGGTCGAGGCTTCCGAAGCCGGTCGGAAATATATCAATGTCGCGAGCCGTGTGCTCAGCGGAAAATAACGGCGCTTCATGACATCGCTTTCCCGGGAACTCCTCATCATCAACAAGCGCGGCCTTCACGCGCGCGCCTCCGCCAAATTCGTGCAGATGGTCGAGACCTTCGATGCCGCCATCACCGTCTCCAAGGACGGAATGACGGTCGGCGGCACGTCGATCATGGGCCTGATGATGCTGGCCGCAAGCCCAGGCTCCAGCGTCGTCGTCTCGGCGAGCGGCAGCGAGGCCGAGGAAGCCCTCGAGGCCCTGGACCAGCTGATCCAGAACCGGTTCGGCGAAGAGATGTGAGCGACGGCCGAGCTCATATCAACATATAAAGACTTCTTTATATCCTTATTGCCTTCCCATCGGAAGCCTGCTAAACGGCGGACATGCCGTGCGCTGAAGCGTGTCGCATCGAACCTGGTTCATGCAATGCGGTTCGGCTCTTTGGTGTTATGCATCTCGCGTTCCCGGAACCGCTGTCCATAGCCGGGCGACATGCATCGGCACGCGGCCTATCCGTCGCGCGGTCATCTTCGCGCCTGCGCCAATTTTTGAGACGTTTTTCAGCCTGGAGACCTCTATGAGCACTGAAAAAGATTATGTCGTCGCCGATATCGGGCTTGCGGATTTCGGCCGCAAGGAAATTACGATCGCCGAAACCGAAATGCCGGGGCTGATGTCCTGCCGCGCCGAATTCGGCGACGCAAAGCCGCTGAAGGGCGCGCGCATCACCGGTTCGCTGCACATGACCATCCAGACTGCCGTGCTCATCGAAACGCTGGTGGCGCTCGGGGCCGAAGTCCGCTGGGCTTCGTGCAACATCTTCTCGACGCAGGATCATGCCGCTGCCGCAATCGCTGCTGCCGGCGTTCCCGTTTTCGCCATCAAGGGCGAGTCGCTCGAGGACTACTGGGTCTACACCGACAAGATCTTCCAGTGGGCCGACGGCGGCCTTTCCAACATGATCCTCGATGACGGCGGCGACGCCACCATGTATATCCTGCTCGGCGCCCGCGCCGAAGCCGGCGAGGACGTATTGTCCCATCCGCATTCCGAGGAAGAGGAAATCCTCTTCGCACAGATCAAGAAGCGCCTTGCCGCTTCGCCCGGCTGGTTCAACAAGCAGCGCGATGCGATCAAGGGCGTGACCGAAGAAACGACGACGGGCGTCAACCGCCTGTACCAGCTCAGCCAGAAGGGCCTGCTGCCCTTCCCGGCGATCAACGTCAACGATTCGGTCACAAAGTCGAAGTTCGACAACAAGTACGGCTGCAAGGAATCGCTGGTCGACGGCATCCGCCGCGGCACCGACGTGATGATGGCCGGCAAGGTCGCCGTCGTTTGCGGTTATGGTGACGTCGGCAAGGGCTCTGCTGCTTCGCTCTCCGGCGCCGGCGCCCGCGTCAAGGTGACCGAAGCCGATCCGATCTGCGCCCTGCAGGCCGCCATGGACGGTTATGAAGTGGTGCTGCTCGAGGACGTCGTTTCCTCGGCCGATATCTTCATCACCACGACCGGCAACAAGGACGTCATCCGCATCGACCATATGCGGGAGATGAAGGACATGGCGATCGTCGGCAATATCGGCCACTTCGATAACGAAATCGAAGTTGCTGCCCTGCGGAACCTCAAGTGGACCAACGTCAAGCCGCAGGTCGACCTGATCGAGTTCCCCAAGGGCAACCGCATCATCCTGCTTTCCGAAGGCCGCCTGCTCAACCTCGGCAACGCCACCGGTCATCCGTCCTTCGTCATGTCGGCTTCCTTCACCAACCAGACGCTGGCGCAGATCGAGCTCTTTACCAAGCCCGGCCAATACGAGAACAAGGTCTACATCCTGCCGAAGCACCTCGATGAAAAGGTTGCGCGCCTGCATCTCGACAAGCTCGGTGTGAAGCTTACCCAGCTTAGCGAAGAGCAGGCTGCCTATATCGGCGTTACGCCGCAGGGCCCGTTCAAGTCCGACCACTACAGATATTGATCTCATCATCGATATCCACAAGATGTAGAAGCCGCGGCATTGACAAATGCCGCGGCTTATTTTTTGGCCGCTCCCTTTCCGCCGATTCCCTTCCGAAGTATTGTTTTAAGACTTGATTCGTGGCGCCGGACCCCGTCCGACCGCTCCGAAAATGGGATGTCTTGTCGTAATGCGGCACATTGAAGGACGGAGACATACCGCGGATGTCGGAATTGAAAAACAGCCTGCCCGGTCAGGCGGACGACGGCGCTTGCGCCCATCGCCGCTCGCGGACGGCAGGCCAAGGCTATAAATCTGCAGCGGCACACGAGGCCGCAAAGCAGGAGCATGGATCATTGGCGCGCTTCCTGAAAACCTGCGCGGCCGGTACGGCGCTTGCCGCCCTGGCGCGGCCGGTTCTGGCACAGGGCGAGCAGCAGGCGGCGGCCTCGGCTCACCTCTTCACCTCCTCGCAGGTCATCGGCGTTTCCGTCGTCATCGGCGTCATATCGGCAGCCCTGCTTTCGACGCTCTGGCTGGTGCGCCAGCGCGGCAATCTGGAAAACGAGAGCCGGGAAATCCGCTCGGCGCTGTCCGATGCCCAGCAACGCATTTCACAATATCAGGCGCTGATCGCCGACAAGAACCGGCGGATCGTCATCTGGGACGGCAATGCCCGTCCTGAATTGCTCGGCCAGCTTCCGGCGGAGACCGGCGCGCCGCAGGATGGCGAATTCCTGGCCTTTGGCCTCTGGCTGAAATCACGCTCGGCCTCCGACCTGGAAAAGGCGATCGACCGGCTGCGCGACGGGGCGCAGAGCTTCGACATGGTGGTCGAGACCATCCGTGATGAGATTCTCGAGGCGCAGGGCCGAGTTTCCGGCGGACGCGCCTTCGTCCGCTTCGTGGCGCTCAACAATCTGCGCGCCGAGCTTGCCGAACTCCGGATCGAGCGCGACCGGCTGATGACTTCGATCTCGGCCTTCCAGACCATGCTCGACGCGATCGACATGCCGGCCTGGCAGCGCGATCCGGCGGGCCGCCTCACCTGGGTCAACCAGGCCTATGGCGACGCGGTCGAGGCGCGCTCGCCGCAGCAGGCAATCAATGAAGGCCGCGAGATGCTAACGACGGTGGCGCGCGAACGCATTCGCGCGACGACGACGCCGGAATCGCCGTTCCACGACACGATCTCGACGGTCGTGCATGGCAACCGTACATTCTTCGATGTCGTCGATGTCACGCTTCCCGGCGGCTCGGCCGGCATGGCGGTCGACGTGTCCGATATCGAGGCGGTGCGCGCCGAGCTGGACCGAACGCTGAAGAGCCATGCCGAGACGCTCGACCATCTCGCCACACCCGTCGCCATCTTCGACGGCGAGCGCCGGCTGCAATTCTACAACCAGGCCTTCGTTGCCCTCTGGGAACTCGATATCGCCTTCCTCGAAGGCCGGCCGGACAATAGCGAGCTGCTCGAGCGGCTGCGGGCGGCCAAGAAGCTGCCGGACCAGCTCAACTGGAAAAGCTGGAAGGAAGCAGCACTTTCCGTCTATCGCGCCCTCGATACGCAATCGGACCTCTGGCACCTGCCGAACGGTCAGACGCTGCGCGTGTTCGCCACTGCCCATCCGCAGGGCGGCGCCACCTGGGTGTTCGAAAACCTGACCGAACAGGTCGATCTCGAAACGCGCTACAACACGCTGGTCAAGGTGCAGGGCGAAACGATCGACCATCTGTCCGAAGGTGTGGCGGTGTTCGGGCCGGATGGACGCATCCGCCTGTCGAACCCGGCCTTCCGAGCGCTCTGGGGAATCACCGAAGCCGAAGCCAAGCCCGGCACCCATATCCGTGCGCTTGGCGAGGCCTGCGCCCCCTCCTACGACCGGCCGGACGGCTGGAAGACCTTCGCGGAACTGATCACCAGCTTCGACGACGAGCGCCGCTCGGGCCAGGGGACCCTCGAACTGTTCTCCGGCCTCGTGCTCGACTACGCAGTCATCCCGCTGCCGAACGCCCAGACCATGCTGACCTTCGTCAATATGACGGACAGCGTGCGGGCCGAGCGGGCGCTGACCGAAAAGAACGAGGCGCTGCGCAAGGCCGACGAGTTGAAGAACGACTTCGTTCAGCACGTTTCCTATGAATTGCGTTCGCCGCTGACCAATATTATCGGCTTCACCGATCTGCTGCGCACGCAAGGTGTGGGGCCGCTGAACGAGCGGCAGGCGGAATATATCGACCATATCTCGACCTCGTCCTCGGTCCTGCTGACGCTCGTCAACGATATTCTCGACCTTGCGACCGTCGATGCCGGCATCATGCGCCTCAACTATGCGGAAATCGATCTCAACGACCTGCTCGACGACGTCTCGATGCAGATCGCCGATCGGCTGCAGGAAAGCGGCGTGGCGCTCGAAATCACCGCGCCCGCCTATCTCGGCTCGATCGTCGCCGATCCGCAGCGGCTGAAGCAGATTCTTCTGAAGCTTCTTTCCAACGCGGCGAATTTCTCGCCGGAGGGCAGCTCGATTTCGCTGGAATGCCAACGCGAAGGCACCGATTTCGTGTTCTCCGTGAGGGATCGCGGCCCCGGCATTTCGCCCGACATGATCGCGACCGTGTTCGACCGGTTCGCAACCGGCGCTAAAAGCGGAAAGCGCGGCGGTGCCGGCCTCGGCCTGTCGATCGTCGACAGTTTCGTCAGCCTGCATCACGGCGACGTGACGATCGACAGCGAACCGGGCAAGGGCACGACGGTCGTCTGCCGTATCCCCTCGGTCGATATCCCCCATTCCGCCGCTGCCGAATGACGACCACCGATACGATCTCGCTTTTCCTGAAGGACGAGGCGGCCACCATTCGTCTCGGCGAAGACCTGGCGCTCGCATTGAAGGCCGGCGATTGTCTTGCCCTTTCCGGCGATCTCGGCGCCGGCAAATCGTCGCTCGCCCGGGCAATCCTGCGTGCCATTGCCGATGACGAAGGGCTTGAGGTCCCGAGCCCGACCTTCACGCTGGTGCAATCCTACGACCTGCGTATCCCGGTTTCGCACTTCGACCTCTATCGGCTCGGCGACGCCAGCGAATTGACGGAGCTCGGCTTCGACGAAGCCCTGCAGAACGGCATCTGTCTCGTCGAATGGCCGGAAATGGCTGCGAGCGAATTGCCGGCCGAGCGTATCGCCCTGACGCTGGCCCATGAGGGCAGCGGCCGCCGGGCAACGATCGAAGCAGCCGGCCAGCAGGCCCGGCGCATCCGCCGGGTCTTCGCGATCCGCGAATTCCTCGACGCGGCCGGCTATCCCGAGGCCAAACGCCGCTTCCTGACCGGCGATGCATCGCTGCGCGCCTATGAAGCGATTTATCCGGACGCTGCTCCGCGAAAAATCCTGATGGACTGGCGCCCGCATCCGGAGGGGCCGCCGGTCTACGACGGCAGGCCCTATCCCAAGGTCGCGCATCTCGCCCAGGACGCCTATCCCTTCGTTGCGATCGCCGATGCGCTGCGCGAACGTGGGTTTGCAGCGCCGGAGATCTACAAGGTCGATTATGAGCAGGGCATCCTGCTAATTGAGGATCTCGGTACGCAGGGCGTGCTCGACGACGCCGGGCGGCCGATCGCCGAGCGTTACCGCCAAAGCGTCGCCTGCCTTGCCCATCTTCATTCCATGCCGTTTCCGCGGGATATCCCCGTTTCCGACACGCACACGCATCACATTCCGGATTTCGATCGCACGGCGATGAAGATGGAAGTGCAGCTTGTGCTCGATTGGCACATCGGCTGGAAGCGTGGTTCCGCACCCTCGGACGCAGAGCGCAAGGAATATCTGGCGATCTGGGACGCGCTGATCGATGAGCTCGCCGCCGCCGAAAAGAACCTGCTGCTGCGCGATTTCCATTCGCCGAATATCATCTGGCGCCCGCAGGAGGCCGGCGTCGGACGGGTCGGCCTGATCGACTTCCAGGACGCCATGATCGGCCCCACCGCCTATGACCTTGCCTCGATCGTCCAGGACGCACGCGTCACGATCGAGCCGGAACTGTTCCGGCAGCTGATGGATGATTATCTCGCACGTCGCCGTGCGCAGGACGGCTTCGACGAAGCCGGATTCATGAAGGCCTGGGCGATCATGTCGGCACAACGCAACTGCAAACTGGCCGGTCTCTGGGTGCGGCTGCTGCAGCGGGACGGCAAACCCGATTATCTCAGGCATATGCCGCGCACGCTCGCCTATCTCAACGTCGCGCTTGAGCATGAGGCGCTTGCCCCCTTGCGCGATTGGTGCGCAAGGGCTGGAATAGGCCAGAGCGAATCATAAATTCCGGATCAAGATGACCATCAGACAAGCCATGGTACTGGCCGCGGGTCTCGGAACCCGCATGCGCCCGATCACCGACACGATCCCGAAGCCGCTGGTGAAGATCGACGGCAAGCCGATGATCGATTATGCGCTGGACGCGCTGGTGGCGGCCGGCGTCGAACGGGCCGCCGTCAACGTTCACCACCATGCCGACCAGATGCTCGACCATCTCGGCAAGTATCGCGGCCTCGAGATCATCATATCCGACGAGCGGGACGGGCTGATGAATTCCGGCGGCGGGTTGGCGAAAGGACTGAGGCTGCTTGGGCGCGACAGTATCTTCGTCATGAATGCCGACCTCTTCTGGATCGGCGAGCTGCCGGGACGGCCGACGAACCTGCAGCGATTAGCCGGATTCTTCGATGCCGAGCAGATGGACATGGCGCTGCTTTGCGTGCGGATCGAAGATACCACCGGTCACAACGGCAAGAACGACTTCAGCCTCGCGGCCGACGGCCGACTGCGGCGTTACCGCGACAACCCGTCCAATCCCGTCGTCTATGCCGGCGCGATCGTCATGAACCCGTCGCTGCTCGACGACGCGCCGACGGACGCCTTCAATCTGAATATCTATTTCGACAAGGCGATCGCACGCGACCGGCTTTTCGGCCTGGTGCTCGATGGGCACTGGCTGACTGTGGGAACGCCGGAGGCGATCGGCGAGGCGGAGGAAACGATCCGCAGGTTGCGGGCGTTCGCGTGAGCCATGACGGAGCGGCACCAGCCACGCATCCTGACGATCCCGGCGGGCCTTCCCTTTTTGAAAACCCTGGCGACGACGCTGTGCGACGGCCGGTTGACGCCGCTTTTCCGGCATGATGTCGACGACCCGCTGTCGCTCGCCAGAGTAACCATCTACCTGCCGACCCGGCGCGCCGTGCGCGTGCTGCGCTCGGAATTCGTCGATCTGCTTGGCGGCCGGTCGGCGATCCTGCCGGTCATCCGCCCTCTCGGCGAAACCGACGATGACAGCGGCTATTTCGACGAGGCGCTGCCGGCGACGATCGATCTCGCCCAGCCGCTGTCGAATACCGCCCGCCTGCTGGAACTGGCGCGCCTGATCCTTGCCTGGCGAAACAAACTGCCGGAGATCGTCCGCCATATTCATTCGGACTCGCCGCTGGTTGCGCCTGCAAGCCCGGCAGACGCGATCTGGCTTGCCCGCAACCTCGCCGAGCTGATCGATTCCATCGAAACCGAGGATCTCGACTGGTCGGAACTATCGAAGCTCGACACCGGCGACTATGCCGCCTGGTGGCAGCTGACCGCCGAGTTTCTGCAGATCGCCAGCGCCTTCTGGCCGGCGCGGCTTGCCGAACTCGGCAAATCTTCGCCGGCCCGGCACAGAAACGCCATTCTCAGGGCCGAAGCGGCCCGGCTTTCGGCGACAAAGCCCGGCGGGCCGATCATCATCGCCGGGTCGACGGGTTCGGTTCCGGCGACTGCCGATCTGATTGCCGCCGTCGCCAATCTGCGCGAAGGCGTGATCGTCCTTCCGGGCCTCGATCTCGCCATGCCCGAAGAACATTGGCAGATGGTCGCGCCGGAACCGGTGCCGGGCCAGCATGCCAATCCGGCCAGCCGGAGCCATCCGCAATACGGGCTGTCGTCACTGCTGAAAAGGTTGAGGCTGACACGGGCCGATGTCAGCACCCTTGACAGACCGGAGGCCGATCTTGACCGGCGCGCCGAAATCCTGTCCCGGACGCTCGCCCCGTCGGAGGCGACCAGCGACTGGGGTATATGGAAGAGTGAGTTGCCCGGGGGAGCGCTCACTTCGGCCTTCAACGACGTTTCGCTGATCGAAGCCGCCAACGAGCGCGAGGAAGCAACCGCGATTGCCGTCGCGCTCAGACTGGCGCTGGAACGGCCCGGGCAGGACGGCGAGAGTCGGGCAGCGTTGATCACACCGGATCGCAACCTCGCCCGTCGGGTGATGGCGGAGCTTTCCCGATTCGGCATCCTCGCCGACGATTCGGCCGGCACACCGCTTTCGGCCACGCCGCAAGGCAGCTTGCTGCAATTGCTGCTGGAGGCGTCGCTGCGCCCCGGCGATCCGGTGGCGATCGTCTCGCTGCTCAAGCATCCGCTGGCCCGCTTCGGCCTCGAACGCAACACCCTGATTTTCGCCACCGAAGCGCTCGAGCTGCTGGCGCTGCGCGGCGGCGTAGCGGAAGTGGATATCGGCGCGCTGGAGCCGCTGCTCACCCATCAGCTTGCCGAACAGGCCCTGGACCGGCACGCGCCACAATGGCGCAAGGCGCTTCCCACTGAAGCCGCCGATGCCGCATTCGAGCTTGCCCGCCGGGTTAGCCGGGCGACGGAACCCCTTGCCGCCGCGCTGGTCCGGCATCGGCCGGAGGATCGCGGCAAGACGGCGCGTTTCACGCTTTCCGAATGGGCCGCGCGCACCGGCCGTGCGCTTGAAGCGGTCGCCGTCGATCCGCAGGGCAATCTTGCCGATCTCTGGTCGAACGAGGCGGGGGACGCACTTGCCTCCCTTCTCGGCGAAGTGATCGACACGGACGGGCAGATGGAGGCCGACGGGCCGCAATGGATCGACATCATGGCGGCGCTTGCCGCCGGCCATGCGGTAAAGCCTCGGGCGCTAAGCCACCCCAGGCTGTTCATTTTCGGCACGCTGGAAGCCCGGCTGCAAAGCGTCGACACGCTGATCCTCGGCGGGCTGAACGAAGGCTCATGGCCCGGACAGAGCGCCAACAATCCGTTCATTCCGCGAATGATGAAGACGGAGATCGGGCTCGAACCGCCGGAGCGGCGCATCGGCCAGCTGGCGCATGATTTCGAGATGGCGAACGGCACTCGCCACCTGATCTATTCCAGGGCGCTACGCCAGGGCTCGACGCCGACAGTCGCCTCGCGCTGGCTGCAGCGGCTGCTGGCGCTCGGCGGCGAGGCGTTCGAGGCGGAACTCAAGGGGCGCGGCGCCCGCTTCCTGCAATGGGCCGGTCTCGTCGATCGGGGAGAGACCCAGGCGCCGGCGCAGCGGCCCTCGCCGAAACCGCCGCGGGCACTGCAGCCGCAATCCTACTCCTTCAGCGAGGTCGGGCGGCTGCGCCGCGATCCCTATGCCATCTATGCCCGCCGCATCCTGCGGCTCGATCCGGTCGACGCGTTCAATCGCGATCCCGGAGCAGCTGAACGCGGTACGCTCTATCACAAGATCATCGACCGGTTCATCCGCGCGGCCCATGTGGCCGGCACGCCGGAGGCGGCAGCGGCGATGGAGCTTATCCTGACCGAGCTTTTCGACATGGAAAAGCTGCCGCCACATATCGATGCCGTCTGGCGGCCGCGCTTTCGGGAGGTGGCTCGCGCCTTCCTCGAATGGGAGGCTGGACGACGGCCGGCCATCCGCCGGACACTGACGGAAGTCCGCGGCGGCGTGGAGCTGGAGGCAATCAATATCCGGCTGAATGGCGTCGCCGACCGGATCGACATGATCGGGCCGAACGCCGCCGATATCATCGACTACAAGACCGGCTACAACCCCTCGCCGGCGCAGGCACGCGCGCTGCTCGATCCGCAGCTCGCGCTGGAGGCGGCGGCCTTGCGCGCCGGCGCCTTTCGTGATGCCGGCAGCCTCACGCCGCAGGATCTGCTCTATGTCCGCCTGCGTCCCGGAAACCGGTTCCAGGTCGATATGGTCAATAATGAAAACGCCGCCCGTAGCGACAAGGCGAAGTCGGCGATCGACCTTGCCGAGGAATCGGTCGACCAGCTGGTCAAGTTCGTCAGCCTGCTGCAATCCGGCGAAAAGGGTTTTACCTCGCGGCTCATTCCGGCGCAGCAATTTGATTTCGGCGGCGACTACGATCATCTCGCCCGCGTCTCCGAATGGTCGACGGCCGAGAATGAGGAAGGCGGCGGCGATGAGTGACGTGAGCGACCTTCCTGATAGCGACGATCCCGGAGCCTGGATCGGCTGGACGACGATCCAGCAGGCGATCGCCTCCGATCCGGTGCGCTCGGCATGGGTTTCGGCCAATGCCGGTTCCGGCAAGACGCATGTCCTGACTCAGCGCGTCATCCGGCTTCTGCTCGCCGGCGCGCGGCCTTCGGCCATTCTCTGCCTCACCTACACCAAGGCTGCGGCATCGGAAATGTCGAACCGCGTCTTCGAACGGCTGGCCGACTGGGTGGTGCTCGACGATGACGATCTCGGTCGGCGGATCATGCAGATCGAAGGGACGGCGCCCGACCGCATAAAACTGGCCGAGGCCCGGCGGCTGTTTGCCAAGGCGCTGGAGACGCCAGGTGGCTTGAAGATCCAGACGATCCACGCCTTTTGCGAGGCGCTGCTGCATCAGTTCCCGCTGGAGGCCAATGTCGCCGGGCATTTCTCGGTTCTCGACGATCGCGCCGCCGCGGCACTGCTTTCCGATGCGCGCCGGGCGCTGCTGACGGCGACCGCGCCGGAAGAAGGCAGCGCCCTGGCAGAGGCTTTCGCCTACGTGCTCAATCTCGGCGACGAATCCGGCCTGGAAAACCTGCTCGGCGACATTGTCGCCAATCGCAACGCCATCCGCCGCTTTGCCGCGGCCGCCGACCAGCAGGGCGGCGTGGACATGGTTCTGCGCAAAAGGCTCGGTCTCGCCGCCGATGACACGGAGAAAGGCATTGCGGCACAGTTTTGGCCGCTGCCGGAACTGTCGGGCGGCACGCTCGAACTTTATCTGTCGCTGGCCGATCATAAGGGCGGCGCCAAGGCGCAGGAGGTTGCCTATGGCCTCAGGCTCGCCGGCCGAGAGCGGGATGACGCCAAGCGCGCCGCAATGCTCGAGAAAATCTTCCTGACGGCGAAGGGCGAGCAGAAAACGGACTCGCAGTTCCTGGTCAAGGCCATGCTTGCCGAAGCGCCGCAACTGACCGAGGCCATCGCGGCCGCCCGCGCGCATGTCGCGGCAAGCCGCGACCGGCTGAAACTGATGCGGATGCACGGCGCCACGCTGGCCGCGCTCGTGCTCGCCGACCGGCTGAATCACGATTACGAGGAGCTGAAGAAACAGCGCAGCCAACTCGATTTCGAGGATCTGATCACCCGCACCGCCGACCTTTTGACGAAAAGCGGCGTCGGTCCCTGGATCCATTACAAGCTCGACCGGGGTATCGATCACATCCTTGTCGACGAGGCGCAGGATACCAGTCCGATCCAATGGAGCGTCATCCAGTCGCTCGCCGAGGATTTCTTTTCCGGCGAGAGCGCCCGGCCGATCGTGCGCACGCTGTTTGCCGTCGGCGACGAGAAACAGTCGATCTATTCCTTTCAAGGGGCGCGGCCCGAGCGTTTTTCGGAAGAGAGCGACCGGACGCGGCGGCGCGTCTCCGACAGCGGACAGAGCTTTTCTTCCGTGCGGCTGCCGCTCTCCTTCCGCTCGACCGCCGACGTGCTCGAGGCCGTCGACGAGATCTTCAGAACATCCGACAATGCGCGCGGCCTCAGCGCCGTCGGCGAGCCGGTCGTGCATCGTTCCAGCCGCATCGGACATCCCGGCGCCGTCGACCTCTGGGACATGGTCGCGCCGGAGGCGGTGGTGAAGGAAGAGGATTGGACGGCCCCCTTCGATGCGACGCCGGAAAGCGCGCCGGCCGCAATTCTGGCGCGGAGGATCGCTCATTCGATCGGCACGCTGGTCGGCCGAGAAACGATCGTCGACAAGGGCAAGGAGCGGCTGATCGAGGCCGGTGATATTCTGGTGCTGGTGCGCAAGCGCGACGCCTTCGTCAATGCGTTGACGCGCGCCTTGAAGCGTCGCGGCGATATTCCCGTCGCCGGCGCCGACAGGCTGGTGCTGACCAGCCATATCGCCGTGCAGGATCTGCTGGCGCTCGGCCGCTTCCTGCTTCTGCCGGAGGATGACCTGTCGCTCGCGGCCGTGCTGAAGAGCCCGCTTTTCGATCTCTCCGAAGAGGACATCTTTGCCATCGCGGCACTGCGGGGCGACAATGAGAGCGTCTGGAGCCATCTCAGGAAATTCGCCGCCGACGGTAACGAGCGTTTCCGCGCGGCAGTCGAAAAGCTGGAACTGTTCCTCCGACAATCGAAAAACCTATCGGTGCATGATTTCTATGCACGCCTGCTGGGCAGCCACGGCGGGCGGCGGCAGTTTCTTGCCCGCCTCGGCACCGAAGTCAGCGACATTCTCGACGAATTCCTGACCTTCACCCTCGACCATGAGAGCTCCGGCCTTCCCGGGCTGCAATCCTTCATCTCGACGCTCGAGCTCGAAGCGCCCGAAGTGAAGCGCGAGCAGGACAAGGGACGCAATGAGGTCAGGATCATGACCGTGCATGCCTCTAAGGGTCTTGAAGCACCGATCGTGTTCCTGGTCGACGGCGGCTCAAAAGCCTTCACGCATACGCATCTGCCGAAGCTTCGCCTGATCGAAACCGACCCGGACGAACCGCCGATGCCCGCCTGGGTTCCCGTTTCCGATCTCGCCAATTCGCTGACGCAGAACGATGCCGCGCGCATCCAGATACTGGCCGAAGAGGAGTATCGCCGGCTGCTCTATGTCGCCATGACGCGGGCCGCCGACCGGCTGGTCGTCTGCGGCTATCGCGGCATGCGCGCCAACAACGACACCTGGCATATGATGATTTCCACCGCGCTCAGCGAAGGCCACCCGCATGTGGAGGCGGCCAGCTTCTCCGACCCCGACGGGGAATGGCCCGGCATCAGATGGCGCGTGCCGCGGGTGGAGCGGAGCTTCGAGCGTATCAACCGCAGCGAGGCGCGCGACGACGAAATCAGCCTGCCGGAAGGCCTGTTGCGGCCATTGCCGCCACAGGCGGAGCTGCCCCGGCCTCTCAGCCCTTCCGGCGCCGGGACGATCATCGACGAGGACGAAGGCGGCCTGGTGGTCGCTTCGCCGCTCTTTTCCGAGAAACAACGCAGCGATCGCTCGCTGGAGAAAGGCAGGCTGCTGCATCGTATGCTGCAGGCGCTTCCCGATATTCCGTCAGACGAACGGCCCGGTGCGGCGCAGCGTTATGGCGAACGGGCAGCCCGTTTCTGGCCGGAGGCCGAACGGCGCAAGCTGGTCGATTCGGTTCTGAAGCTATTGGACGAGAAGGACTTGCAGCCCGTCCTCGGCGAGCAGGCCCGGCCTGAGGTCTCGATCATGGGGACATTGATGCTCGACGGCAGGCGCTATGCCGTCTCCGGCCGCATCGATCGGCTGGCGGTGCTTGATGATCGCGTCGTCATTCTCGATTACAAAACCAATCGGGTGCCGCCGGCGACCGAAGAGGCCATTCCCTTCGCGCACCGGGCACAGCTGGCGATCTATCGCGAGATCCTGGCGCCGCTCTATCCCGGAAAGCGCATCGATTGCATGCTCGTCTATACCGAGAATGCTACGCTCTACACGCTGAGCGAAAAGGCGCTCGGTTTGGCGCTTGCAGGACTGAAGACAAAGTGAAATACCGGACATTGAAAATTCGGCACCGCACCATCACATGTGGTTCAACACCCAATTCCTCTAAAAGGAGCAGCCCATGGCTACCGTGAAAGTCGATATCAATAACTTCCAGTCGGAAGTCCTGGAATCCGCAGAACCCGTCGTCGTCGATTTCTGGGCTGAATGGTGCGGGCCGTGCAAAATGATTGCTCCGAGCCTCGAAGAAATCTCCGTCGAGATGGAAGGCAAGGTCAAGGTCGCCAAGCTGAATATCGATGAGAATCCGGAACTCGCCGCGCAGTTCGGCGTGCGCTCCATTCCGACGCTTGCAATCTTCAAAGGCGGCGAAGTTGCCGATATCTCGGTCGGCGCCAAGCCGAAGACCGCGCTTTCGAACTGGATTTCGAACGCTGCCTGATTGATTGATATCGCATTGATGAAAAAGCCCGGTCAAAGCCGGGCTTTTTCATTTATATTCTTTATTTCGGCGGCGTGCCGTTGTCGGAAAGCACGTCGCCGACGAGGTAGAGGGAACCGCCGACGAGGATGCGCGGCGGCAACGCCTGCGGATCGGTCACTGCTTTTATGGCTTCAAGCGCCTCGCCGACCGTCGACATCGGTTCGGCAACCAAACCGGCGTCATAGGCAGCATTCGACAAGATCACCGGGTCGATCATCGCATCGCTGCCGCGGATCGGCACGCAGAAAACCTTCTCGACCAGCCCGGCGAAGGCCTTGAAATAGCCGACCGGATCCTTGGTGTTGATCATGCCGATGATTAGGAACAGCGGCCGAGACTGGCGTTCCTCGAAATTGGCCATGGCTTCGGCGATCACTTCGCCGGCACCGGGATTATGCCCGCCATCGACCCAGATTTCGGCGCCGGCGGGCGCATGCTGCAACAGCCGGCCATCGCTCAGGCGCTGTAACCGGCCCGGCCATTCGACCGAATTCATCGCCTTTTCCATCATCGTCTCAGTGACGGTGAAGCCCGCGGCCTTGACGGCGCGAATGGCGGCAGCGGCATTGGCATATTGATGGCGGCCGGGAAGGCGCGGCAGCGGCAGGTCGGCAAGGCCGTATTCGTCCTGATAGACGAGCCGGCCATATTCCTCATGCGCCATGAAATCCTGCCCGAAAACGGCGCTCGGGCAATGCAGCCGCTCGGCCGTCGACATCAACACATCGAGCGCGGCATCATATTCCTGGTGGCCGATGACCACAGGCAATCCCGGCTTCATGATGCCGGCCTTTTCGGCTGCGATCAGCTCGACCCTGTCGCCGAGATAGGGCTGGTGATCGAGCGAGATCGGCATGATCACCGAAACAGCCGGATCGGATATGACATTGGTGGCATCGAAGCGGCCGCCGAGACCAACTTCGATGATGGCCGCATCGGCCGGCTGTTCGGAAAACAGAATGAAGGTGACCGCCGTCAGGATTTCGAAGACGGTAATGTGTTGACCGGCATTGGCTTCGGCAACACGGCGCACGGCATCGGCAAACACGGCATCATCGACGAGCTGCCCGCGTCCGCCCGCCACACCGATGCGATAACGCTCGTGCCAATTGACGAGATGTGGCGAGGTGTGAACATGGGCGCTGTAGCCGCCGGCCTCGAGCAAAGCGCGGCAGAAGGCGGTGACCGAGCCCTTGCCGTTGGTGCCGGCGACATGGATCACCGGCGGCAATTTCCGGTGCGGATTGCCGAGTTGATCGAGAAGACGGGTGATGCGATCAAGCGACAAGTCGAATCCCTTGGGATGCAATCCCATGAGTTTTTCGATCTCGTGCGCTGCCTCACTCACCGCGGTTTGGCCTCTGGGTATCAATTCGGCACCCCGCCTGCTTGTCGGTTATCAGGCGCTCGCCGCCAGAGCGATGGCGCCGCCATTCATGTCATTGGCCGCCGAGACGGGCTTCTTCGTCAGGATCTTCAGCAGGCGCGCCAGGGTTTCCGGAATATCGTGCCGCTTGACGACCATGTCGACCATACCATGTTCCAGCAGATATTCGGAGGTCTGGAAGCCCTCCGGCAGCTTTTCGCGCAGCGTCTGCTCAATGACGCGCTTGCCGGCAAAGCCGATTTCGGCGCCGGGCTCGGCCAGATGGATGTCTCCGAGCATGGCGTAGGAGGCGGTCACGCCACCCGTCGTCGGGTTGGTCAGCACGACGACATAGGGCTGGCCGGATTCCTTCAGCAGGTCGACGGCAACCGTCGTGCGCGGCAGCTGCATCAGCGAAAGAATGCCTTCCTGCATGCGCGCACCGCCGGAGGCGGGGAACATCACCAGCGGGCACTTTTCCAACGTCGCACGTTCGAACGCCTTGACGATCGCCTCGCCGGCGGCAATGCCGAGCGAACCGCCGATAAAGTTGAACTCGTGCACGACGGCGACGAGCTTCAGCCCTCGCACCTTCCCGAGACCGGCAAGGATCGTGTCCTCCTGTTCGGTCTTCACGCGGCTATCGCGCAGGCGATCGCTATATTTCTTGGAATCGCGGAACTTCAGCGGGTCCTGGGCGACCTTCGGCTGCGGCAGCGATTCATATTCGCCATTGTCGAAGAGATCGGCGAGACGCGCCTTGGCCGGCATCTTCATGTGATAACCGGATGCCGGAATGACCCATTTGTTGGATTCGAGATCTTTATGAAAGACCATCTCACCCGTTTCCGGGCACTTGATCCAGAGGTTCTCCGGCACTTCGCGACGGCCCAGCATGGAATTAATCCGCGGGCGAACGTAGTTGGTGATCCAGTTCAACTCGAATACTCCTGATTGACGAGTGCCAATGTGGGAAAACTATTCGGCAGCAACAAGGCGCGCCGAACGGGTTCCCGATGAGAGGCCGCGCACCAGCGTTGCGACCGCCTGAACCGTGTCGGCGGTCGCCTTGCCGTCCTTGGTCAGGCTGGTGGCGACCTGATTGACGATGGCGGTGCCGACGACGACGCCGTCGGCCGAGCCGCCGATGACCTTGGCATGTTCCGCCGTCTTGACGCCGAAGCCGACGCAGACGGGCAGCTCGGTATGCTGCTTGATGCGTTGGACGGCGCCCGAAACCAGCGACGGATCGGGCAGCGCCGAGCCGGTGATGCCGTTCATCGAGACGTAGTAGACGAAGCCGGAGGTGTTTTTCAGCACGGCGGGCAGGCGCTTCTCGTCGGTGGTCGGCGTTGCCAGGCGGATGAAGTTGATCCCCTTGCGGATCGCCGGAATGCAGAGCTCGTCATCCATCTCGGGCGGCAGGTCGACGACGATCAGCCCGTCGATACCGGCGGTCAGCGCGTCATCGAGGAATTTTTCGACGCCGTAGATGTAGATCGGATTGTAATAGCCCATCATCACGATCGGCGTCGCATCGTCGGTTTTGCGGAAGTCGGCAGCCAGCTGCAGCGTCTTCTTCAGCGTCTGGCCACCCTTCAGCGCACGCTGACCGGCCAGCTGGATCGCCGGACCGTCGGCCATCGGATCGGAAAAGGGCATGCCGAGTTCGATGATGTCGGACCCTGCCTCCGGCAGCGCCTTCATGATGCCGAGAGAGGTGTCGTAATCAGGATCGCCGCCCATGAAATAGGTCACGAGCGCCGGACGGCCATCGGCCTTCAGCTCGGCAAAGCGTTTGTCCATGCGTGCGGTCATGTCTTACAGTCCCATTCCCAGAATCTTGCCGACGGTGAAGATGTCCTTGTCGCCACGGCCGGAGAGGTTCATCAGGATGATCTCGTCCTTGCTCATCGTCGGCGCACGCTTGATCACCTCGGCAATCGCATGCGCGGCCTCGAGCGCCGGGATGATGCCTTCGAGGCGGGTCAGGGTCTGGAAGGCCTCAAGCGCTTCGTGGTCCATGATCGGCACATAATCGACCCTGCCGATATCGCTGAGCCACGAATGTTCCGGACCGATGCCGGGATAATCGAGACCGGCCGAAATCGAATGGCCTTCCTTGATCTGGCCATCGCCATCCTGCAGCAGATAGGTGCGGTTGCCGTGCAGGACGCCCGGCGAACCAGCGGTGATCGAGGCGCAATGTTCGTCGCCCTGCAGGCCCTTGCCGCCGGCTTCGACGCCGACGATCTTCACGGAGGGATCGTCGAGGAAGGGGTGGAAGATGCCGATCGCATTCGAGCCGCCGCCGACGGCAGCGACAACGAGATCCGGCAGACGGCCTTCGGCCGCCAGCATCTGCTCTTTCGCCTCCGCGCCGATCACCGACTGGAAATCGCGGACCATCTCCGGATAGGGATGCGGGCCGGCCGCCGTGCCGATGAGATAATAGGTGTCCTCGACATTGGTGACCCAGTCGCGCAGCGCCTCGTTCATGGCGTCCTTCAGCGTGCCACTGCCTGCCGTCACCGGTTTGACTTCCGCTCCAAGCAGCTTCATGCGGAAAACGTTCGGCGCCTGACGCTCGACGTCGGTTGCGCCCATGTAGACGACGCAGGGAAGTCCGAAGCGGGCGGCAACGGTGGCCGAGGCGACGCCGTGCTGGCCGGCGCCTGTTTCGGCGATGATGCGGGTCTTGCCCATGCGCTTGGCGAGCAGGATCTGGCCGATGCAGTTGTTGATCTTGTGCGAGCCGGTGTGGTTCAGCTCCTCGCGTTTGAAGTAAATCTTCGCGCCGCCGAGTTCGGCCGTCAGCCGCTCGGCAAAATAGAGCGGGCTGGGGCGGCCGATGTAGTGCGCGCCCAGATGCTTCAGTTCCGCCTGAAAGGCCGGATCGGTCTTCGCCTTGTTCCACTCGTCCTGCAGATCGAGGATCAGCGGCATCAACGTTTCGGCAACGAAACGACCGCCATAGATGCCGAAGCGGCCGTCTTCGTCAGGCCCGGAACGGAAGGAATTCGGTTTAGGCGTTTCGTTCACTCTCAACTCCCTGAGGCCATGATGGGCGCATCCGCCCCTTCGACCGCATCGAAAAATTCATCGATCATTGCGACGCTCTTGACGCCGGGTGCGCTTTCGACTCCCGAGGAGACGTCGATACCACGCGCCGTGGTGTTCGCCAGCGCATCGGCGACATTGTCCTTGTTCAGCCCGCCGGACAGCATGTAGTCGATGCTGCCATCGAGCCAGCTCAGGAGGCTCCAGTCGAAGGAAATACCGTTACCGCCGGGCAGTTCGGAACCCTTCGGCGCTTTCGCATCGAACAGGAAACGATCGGCGATGCCGATATAGGCTTCGACCCGCTTCAAATCGTCGGCGGTGCGCACCGAAAAAACTTTCATAACGGGCAGACCATAGAGTGCCTTGATGGTCAGCACGTGTTCGGGGCTTTCGTTGCCGTGAAGCTGCAGAATATCCGGCTTCAACAGCGAAACGATCTCATCCAACTCGTCATTGGTGGGATCAACGACGACAGCGACGATCTTCGCCTTGCCGCGCGCCGGTTCGGCAAGTTTTGCCGCCAGGTCCGGGTCGATATAGCGCGGGCTCTTTTCAAAGAAGATAAAACCGATATGGGTCGCGCCGCGTTTCAGCGCGCGATCGATCGCTTCCGGCGTCTTCAAGCCACAGATTTTGATATCCGGTTTCATGGCAGCGAAGTGACACGAAATGCAGTAAGAGTCGAGCCAATTTGCATGCAAAGCTGCATTTAAGGCGAGCTTCGATCAGTCGAAATCGATGGCGTGCAGCTGACTGCCGTGCCGCTTCAGCCAGGATTTCGCTACCTCCATGCCGGGGCAGAGCTTCTTGCACAGCGCCCAGAAGCGCGGCCCGTGGTTCATCTCCTTGAGATGGGCGACCTCATGAGCGGCAAGATAATCGATCACCGAAGGCGGCGCCATGACGATGCGCCAGGAGAAGCTCAGATTTCCCTCCGACGAGCAGGAGCCCCAGCGGCTGCGGGTATCCTTCATCGAGATCGAGCGGATCGGCGCCCGGATCGCCGCGGCATGCGCTGCCGCCAGCCGCTCGAGATCGGCGCGCGCCTCCTTCTTGAGAAAGGCCGCAATGCGCCGTCCGACATGTTCCGGCATGCCGCTGACGCGCAGTACTGGACTGCCGTCCACCGAGACCACCTCCGTCAAGCCACGCAGGCTGCCAGTATGGGCAATGCGATGGGAAACCCCGCGCAGGAGGATCTTGCCGCCGTCGCGCAGCCCGGTGTCGGTCGAAAACTTGGCAAGCTTGGTGAGCAGCCATCCCTGGTGCCGATCGAGGAAAGCATTGACCTCGCGCGCCGCAAGGCCTCTCGGCACCGTCATCTTCAAGGCGCGGCCGCCGGGCTCGATGCGCAGCGTGATGCGCGTTGCCCGGTCGTGCTGCTTGATGGTGAGAGGCATGAGCCGGCCAGCGACATCGAGCGTCCGCGTTTCGGGCGGAGCCGGCTTTCGCGCCTTTGGCCGTGTCTTCATAAGCGGAAACATGGGGTGTTTCTATACGATTCGCCGAGGAATCTAAACGATCCAGCGGGCCGCCCGGCATGGAAAAACCGGCATCGTGAAGATGCCGGTCATCAATTCATCGCTCGACCATTACGGCGTCTGAAATTCTGTGACCGGGCCGCCATTGTCGTCGCGCTTGGCATTCCTGCGCTCGCGCATGAAGCGGTCGAATTCTTCCTGGTCCTTGGCGCGGCGGAGTTCCCTCAGATAAGCGTCGAATTCCTCGCGCATTTCGTCGAGCTTGCGGCGCTCTTCCTCGATCCGGTCGAGCTCGGCCTTACGCCAGTCGTCGAAGGCGACGTTGCCGGTCGAGAAATGCGGGCGATGATGACCATGCGAACGGCGGCAGGAGGCAAAGAAGCCGTCGGTCGCCTGGTTGACGTCGCGCTTGAAGCCGCGCAGACGCTCGCCGAAGATGATATAGGCAAGCATGGCCAGACCCAGAGGCCAGAAAACCATGAAGCCGAGAATCATCAGGGCAATGGTAGCCGGAGTCCAATCCGGTCGAAGCAATGCTGACTGGTTCATCGTGCGGTATCCTCGCGTTCTGCGCCCGGCAAGATGCCGAACGCTGAAATCGATGTGGTTACCGCAAGAACCGCCTTCAAGACGATTGCCCGTTAAATCGGACAAGGCCTTGAATCCGCTTTTTTAATTCAGCTAATCCTGATTTAGGCCGTCCGTCCGCCCTTGATGACGCGCTGCACCGGCCGCTTGACCGCCGCACGCGAATGCTGGCGGACGAAATTGACGATGCGCGGCGCGATCTCACGGCGGAATCGCGAGCCGTTGAAAACGCCGTAATGGCCGACATCCGGCTGGAGATAGTGCATGCGCATATCTTCAGGAATGTTCACACAGATGGTCTGCGCCGCCTTGGTCTGGCCGACGCCCGAAATGTCGTCATTCTCACCTTCAACGGTCAGAAGCGCGACGTTGCGGACCGCCGCGGCATCGACGCGCTTGCCACGATGCATCAATTCGCCCTTCGGCAGCGAGTGCTTCATGAAGACCTGCTCGACCGTCTGCAGGTAGAATTCGGCCGTCAAATCCATCACCGCCAGATATTCGTCGTAGAAATCGCGATGTTTTTCCGGTTCGCCGTCGTTCTTCACGAGGTGCATGAAGAATTCCTTGTGAGCGACAAGGTGCCGGTCGAGGTTCATCGACATGAAGCCGGAAAGCTGGAGGAATCCGGGATAGACAGGCCGCATGAAACCCGGCTGCGGCCAGGGCACATTCATGATGACGTTATCGGAAAACCACTGCAGCGACCGTTCCTGGGCGAGCTTGTTGACCGCCGTCGGATTGATGCGCGTATCGATCGGGCCGCCCATCAGCGTCATCGAGGATGGCGAGAGCGGATCGTTGGCTTCCTCCATCACCGCGGCTGCGACCAGCACAGGGACGGAGGGCTGACAGACGGCGATCACATGCGTGTCGTGACCGAGGAAATGCAGCATCTCGATGACGTAGTCGACATAATCGTCGAAATCGAACGTGCCTTCCGTCATCGGCACCATGCGGGCGTCGATCCAGTCGGTGATGTAGACATCGGCGCTCGGCAGCAGCGCCTCGACGGTGCCGCGCAGCAGTGTGGCATAGTGGCCGGACATCGGCGCCACGATCAGGATGCGGGGATCGCTGGCGCGGCCGGGGGGAACGTTCCGGGCGAAATGCAGCAGATTGCAGAAGGAGCGCGACCAGACGACCTCTTCACGAACAGAAACCGTTCGATCATCGATCGTCGTCTGCTTCAAGCCGAATTCCGGCTTTCCGTAGCGGCGTGTCGTGCGTTCGAACATTTCTAGGCTTGCCGCCATCGTTCGGCCGAACGGAGTGTGCGAGAAGGGATTCAACGGATTGG
The DNA here is from genome assembly GCF_003985125.1 of Rhizobium phaseoli. Taxonomy (GTDB): domain Bacteria; phylum Pseudomonadota; class Alphaproteobacteria; order Rhizobiales; family Rhizobiaceae; genus Rhizobium; species Rhizobium phaseoli. Next base: position 440,653 of record NZ_ML133567.1, on the reverse strand, counting down.
CATAGGCAAATCGCATAATATCCGCCGCGGCGCGAAACGGCGCCATGGCGGCATGATTCAATTCATAAAGCTGATAAAACATAGAAGGCGCCACCTTTCTCTATCGAAAAGATGACGTCGACTGATAGACACCCATTCTTTCCGCACGCTGGCCCTAACGCAGACTAACAGGTTTTTGTTGCACAGCAACATGGACGTGCCGAACCTGCACAGGAAATGCCAGGGTGTTGATCCTTGGCATCACCATGGAACTGAAAGCTTAAGCTTCAGCGCAATTAGTGTCGTTAACGATCGGCGACGAAGCTCTGCTTCTGGCTGCCGAGACCTTCGATGCCGAGTTCGACAACGTCGCCGTCCCGGAGATAGCGCGGCGGCTTCATGCCCATGCCGACACCGGGCGGCGTGCCTGTCGAAATCACGTCGCCCGGATGCAGCGACATGAACTGGCTGAGATAGGAAACAATGTGGGCGACACCGTAGACCATCGTCTTCGAGGAGCCGTTCTGCATTGTCTGGCCGTTGACCTTCAACCACATGCCGAGGTTCTGCGGGTCGGCAATCTCGTCCTTGGTCACAAGCCAGGGGCCAATCGGTCCGAAGGTGTCGCAGGACTTGCCCTTGGTCCACTGGCCGGCGCGTTCCGTCTGGAAAGCACGTTCGGAAACGTCGTGCGACACGCAGTAACCGGCGACGTAGTCGAGCGCGTCGGCTTCGCTGACATATTTGGCCGTCTTGCCGATGACGACGCCAAGCTCGACTTCCCAATCGGTCTTTTCCGAGCCGCGCGGGATGAGAACGGTGTCGTTCGGGCCTGATATGGCCGACGTCGCCTTCATGAAAATCACCGGCTCCGGCGGCACGGTGGCGCCGGTTTCGGCAGCGTGGTCGGAGAAGTTGAGGCCGATGCAGATGAATTTGCCGGTGCCGGCAACGCAGGCGCCGATGCGGCCGGCAGCCAGTTCGGGAAGGCTCTTCGGGTCGATCGCCGCGATCTTTGCGAGGCCCGCCGGGGAGATTGCCTCGCCGCCGATATCGGCGACATGATCGGACAGATCGCGGATTTTACCATCGGCATCGAGAAGTGCCGGTTTTTCTCGACCTGCTTCGCCAACACGCATCAGCTTCATGGAATTCCTCCTCATCAAAACGAAAGTTACGATCACCTATGAACGAATTATTCATCGGTGTCATTACGGCTTCGCCGCGAAGCGGTACGGCTTCTAGAAAATTTCAGAAAAATCAGGACCGGCGGGAACGATCTTTGTCGGATTGAGGCTTTCCACCGAGTAATAGCCGCGCTTGATATGATCCAGATTGACGGTTTCGGCGATGCCCGGCCAATCGAGCATGCGACGGCAGAATGCGCGCAGATTGGCATAATCCGACAGTCGGCGCAGATTGCATTTGAAGATACCGTGATAGGCGGCATCGAAGCGCACCAGCGTCACGAAAAGACGGATATCGCTTTCCGTCGGATGATCGGCAAAGAGGAAAGGCCGGCCCTCGACCTGCGGTTCGACCCAGTCGAGGCAGGAGAAGACATCGGCGAAAGCTTCCTCGTAAGCGATTTGGGTGGTGGCGAAACCGGCGCGGTAGACGCCGTTGTTAAGCGCAGGATAGATGCGATCGTTGAAAGCATCGATCTCGGCGCGCCTCTCCGCGGGATAAAGATCGATCGAATGTTTTACCAGATTGCCGAAACCGCTGTTCAGCATGCGCAGAATATCGGCGGATTCATTGTTGACGATAGTCTGCGCCTGTTTGTCCCAAAGTACCGGGACGGTGGCCCGGCCGGTGAACTCCGGCGCCGCCCGCGTATAGATTTCATGCATATAAGTTGTGCCGTTGACGTGATCCTGCGTTGCACCGGGATAGTCTCCGAAGCGCCAGCCCTGCTTCGTCAGCACCGGTTCGACGACGGATACCGAGATGACCTCCTCCAGGCCCTTGAGCTTGCGGCCGATCAGGGTGCGTGAGGCCCAAGGGCAGATATAGGCGACATAGAGATGGTAACGGTCCGGCTCGGCTTTGAAGCCGCCCTCGCCCGTCGGTCCCGCGCTGCCATCCGGCGTCACCCAGTTTCGGAAGCTGGAGACCTGTCTGACGAAGCCGCCTTTTTCGTCTTTTGCCTGAACGGGCTGCCAGTCTTCCGTCCATTTTCCATTTACCAGCATGCGCGCCCTCCGTTCGATGTCAGCGAAGCAGTTCCTTATCCTGCTTCAGCGACGGCGTAAGGCCAGCTTTATGAAGACAGTCCGTCCACCCGACTGCGACGACGACACGCTTGCCAAGCTGGCGAGGCAGGAAATATGACTTTGCTGCAGTCCAAGATGAGACGGAGTTCGACATGCACCTCTCCAAGGCAACCGTGCGCACCGAGCATGCAAGCCGCTACCTGCAGCAGCTCTGCAAGCACTGGAGCCACAAGTTCAGCGTCGATTTCGATCCGCATAAGGGTCGGGTGCCGTTCAACGATAGCGCCGAAGTGACGTTCACTGCCGATGATGCGGGCCTGACCATGGTGCTTTCCGTTGCCGATCCAGCCCAGCAGGTAAGGATGCAGGGCGTTATCGACGATCACCTGAAGCGCTTCGCCTTCCGCGAGCAGCTCGACATCGTCTGGACGGACTGACCTCAACCCGATCCGAATTTATGTCCCCAACCCCGGAACAAGCATGACGAAGAGCAATAGCCGCGAATCCCAATATCCGATCGATCCGATGTTTCTCGATCGCTGGTCGCCGCGCGCCTTCACCGGCGAGGTCATCGAGGAGGCACAGCTTCTCAGCCTGCTCGACGCCGCCCACTGGGCGCCGTCTTCTTCCAACCAGCAGCCCTGGCGCTTCATCTATGCCCTGAAAGGTTCGGAACATTGGGAGAAATTCGTCGCATTGCTCGTCGATGCCAATCAGGAATGGGCGAAGAATGCGTCAGCGCTAATCTTCGTGGTGTCGCGCAGCTTCACCGGAGTTGCCGGTTCCGGCGAGGAAAAGCCAAGCTACACGCATTCCTTCGATGCCGGCGCTGCCTGGGGCCACCTGGCGCTGCAGGCGCGCCTTTCCGGTTTCTACGCCCATGGCATGGGCGGCATCAAACATGACGACATCATGAAGACCTTCGGCATTCCCGCGGGATACAGGGTCGAGGCGGGTGTTGCCGTCGGCCGCCTGGCCGATAAGAGCGTCCTTTCCGAACGCAATCAGGCGCGCGAATTCCCCAGCCAGCGCAAGCCGCTCTCCGAAGTTGCCTTCAACGGCGGTTTCGTCGCGAACTGAGTAAAACCGAAAAAAAAGGCCCCGCGGTTCGAGAACAGCGGGGCCTTATGCTGAGAACATCTGGATCAGATATCGAGGTTTGCGACGCTCAGCGCGTTGTCCTGGATGAATTCGCGCCGCGGCTCGACCTCGTCACCCATCAGGCGGGCGAACAAGCCGTCGGCATCGGTGGCGTCCGCGACCTTGACCTGCAGCAGCGAGCGGACGTTCGGATCGAGCGTCGTTTCCCAGAGCTGTTCGGCATTCATCTCGCCCAGCCCCTTGTAGCGCTGCATGGTAAGGCCCTTGCGGCCGCTGGCGAAAATGGCGTCAAGCAGGGCACGCGGCCCCGAAATCTCGATGTCGCCTTCGCGCCGATGCAGCGACGGCGGCGTCTGATAGATTTCCTTGAGTCGTGACGTCAGCTGATCGATGTGCCGGGCATCGGAAGAGCCGATCAGCGCCATGTCGAGCACGACGATTTCCTTGACGCCGCGGACCATGCGTTCAAGACGGAGGCCGCCATCGCTGGTCAGATCGCCCTGCCAGCCGCGTTCGGTTTCCTCGGCGATGATATCGAGACGGCTTGCGACTTCGCTTGCCAATGCCCGCGCCCTTGCAGCGTCGCTGACGAGTTCGGCGTTGAGCGCACCGGCAATCGCCGCCTGTTCGACAACAGCGCGATTGTAACGCGAATGCAGATTGTCGAGCAGAGCGCGCATGCGCAACGCGTCGAGAATGACCTCCCGCAGATCCTGGCCGGTGCGGACCTCGCCGCTGCCGAGCCTCAGGGCGGCATCCTCCAGACCCTGGCCAATCAGATATTCCTCGAGCGCCTTTTCGTCCTTCAGATACTGCACCGACTTGCCGCGCGCCACCTTATAGAGCGGCGGCTGGGCGATATAGAGATGGCCGCGCTCGATCAGCTCCGGCATCTGGCGGAAGAAGAAGGTGAGCAGCAGCGTGCGGATATGAGCGCCGTCGACATCGGCGTCCGTCATGATGATGATCTTGTGATAACGCAGCTTTTCGGCGTTGAACTCGTCCTTGCCGATGCCGGTGCCGAGCGCCGTGATCAAGGTACCGATTTCCTGGCTCGACAGCATCTTGTCGAAACGGGCGCGTTCGACGTTGAGGATCTTGCCGCGCAGCGGCAGGATCGCCTGGTTTTCGCGCGAACGGCCCTGCTTGGCCGAGCCGCCGGCGGAATCGCCCTCGACCAGGAAAACTTCGGATTTTGCCGGATCGCGCTCGGAGCAGTCGGCCAGCTTGCCCGGCAGCGAAGCAATATCGAGCGCGCCTTTGCGGCGGGTCAATTCGCGGGCCTTGCGGGCTGCCTCGCGTGCGGCTGCCGCCTCGACGACCTTGCCGACGAGGATCTTGGCTTCACTCGGATGCTCCTCGAACCAGGTGCTCAGTGCCTCGTTGACGAGACTTTCGACAACAGGACGGACTTCCGAGGAAACGAGCTTGTCCTTGGTCTGCGAGGAGAATTTCGGGTCGGGCACCTTGACCGACAGAACAGCCGTCAGACCTTCGCGGCAATCTTCGCCCTGCAGCGTCACCTTTTCCTTTTTGGTGATGCCGGAATTGTCGGCATAGGACACGACTTGGCGCGTCAAGGCCGCGCGGAAACCGGCCATATGCGTGCCGCCGTCGCGCTGGGGAATGTTGTTGGTGAAGCAGAGCACGTTCTCGTGGTAGCTGTCGTTCCACCACATCGCCACTTCGACGGTGATGCCGTCCTTTTCGCCGCGGATGGCGACCGGCTTGTCGACGAGGGGCTTCTTGGCACGGTCGAGATAGGCGACGAAGGCCTCTAGGCCGCCGTCATAGCGCATCTCTTCCTGCTTGATATCGGAATGACGCTTGTCGCTCAGCAGGATGCGTACGCCGGAATTCAGGAAGGCCAGTTCGCGCAGGCGATGCTCCAGCGTGCCGTAGTCGAATTCGGTCATGGTGAAGGTTTCGCTGCTCGGCATGAAGCTCACCTCCGTGCCGGTCGCATCCGGGGCGTCGCCGGTGACCTTCAGCGGCGCGTCGGCCACGCCATGGGTGAAGCTCATCTCATGGATCTTGCCATGGCGGCGGATCTTCAGCTTCAGCCAGACGGAAAGCGCGTTGACCACGGAAACGCCGACCCCGTGCAAACCGCCGGAAACCTTGTAGGAATTCTGGTCGAATTTGCCGCCGGCATGCAGCTGCGTCATGATCACTTCGGCCGCCGACACGCCTTCGCCGCTATGGATGTCGGTCGGGATGCCGCGGCCGTTATCGGTGACCGTCACCGAGCCATCCGGATTGAGGCTGACGGTGACGATGTCGGCGTGACCGGCCAACGCTTCGTCGATCGCGTTGTCGACGACTTCATAGACCATGTGGTGAAGGCCGGAGCCGTCGTCGGTATCGCCGATATACATGCCGGGGCGTTTGCGCACAGCATCGAGGCCCTTCAGGACCTTGATGGAATCTGCGCCATATTCGGTGCTTACGCCGTTTTCCGTCGCGGATGTATCGCTCATTCTGTCGAGATTTTCCCTGTTGTCGTAAAGCGGCGGCAGGCTTTGCGAATCACCGGCTTTCTTCACTCTCGTATATAGGTTTTTTGAGCCCGGTTCCCAATGGCAAGTCCCCTGAACAAGCCATAAAACAGGGGATTATGACGCTTTTCCGTCGCCTTTGGCGCCATTTTCGAGAAGAGCGGATAACCGGGCGATCTCGGCGCTGTCAAGCTTGCGGATCCGCCGGGCCAGCCGGTTGGCGAATTCGGTGTATTCCGGCGGCAGCCCGGAGGTGTCGACGACGACCCGCGGGTCGGAGGAACGGGCGAGCAGGAACAGTTCCTCCGCCTCGTCCCAAATGATGTTGAAATAGCCGGCGATGCGCTGCAGCAGATCGAATGTCGGCAGACCGCGCTTGCCATGTTCGAGCGCCGAGAGATAGGCGGGCGAGACGTTCAGGGCTGCCGCCATTTCCTTCTGCGAGACGCCCTTGCGCGCCCTCAGCCGGCGAACCGCTTCTCCGAAGGGGGTCATGGCCTTTCCCCCTGCCGTCGCGACAGGCGGATATAGAGCGCTCCCTCGCCGCCATGATGCTGCGCGGCCGGCTCATAGGAAGAGATCAGGTAGCGGAATTCCGGCTTCGAGAACCAGAGCGGCACGGCCCGCTTCAGCGCGCCGTCGCTGCCCATCGAACTGCCCTTGCCGGTTATGACGAGCACGTGGCGCATGCCGCGCTCATGGGCGCGGATCAGAAAATCGAGAAGGATGACATGGGCTTCGCTTTGCACCAGGCCGTGCAGGTCGATGCGTGCTTCCAGCGCCAGGCGGCCCTTGGCGATCTTGCGCTTGACCGGCCTTTCCAGCGGCTGATGCACCCCGGCAGGCCGTTTCGACACCGATGGCGTTGCCGGCTGTTCCGCTGTAAACGACGCAGGCGTATGCTTTTCGGCCTTCTCCCGCTCCACCGCCGCTTGCGTCTCGGCGAGGAAGGCATCGAGTTCACTCAGCTCACCCGTCTTGCCGGGCATCGGCCGGGTGCTGCGGGCCACCTTGCCCCAGAGGATTCTCTCATCGGCGCTGAGCTTGCGATCCTTGGCCATCAGTCGAACCGTCCGGCGGCGGCATTGGGAATGAGGATGGCGAAATCGGCAGCGTTGCGGACAGTGCCGGCTCGTTCTCCCGCCAGATCCCCCGAGCCGGTGAAAATGTCGCCGCGGGCCGGCCCGACGATCGCCGAGCCGGTATCGAGCGCCAGCATCAGCCGGGCGAAGGCGCGGCCATCATCGAGATGGGTGAGGCTTTCGGCGCGGATGAAAAAGGGAAAGCCGAAGGTATGGATCAAGCGGTCGACCGCCAGCGAGCGGCCGGCAAGAAGCGGCACCTTGGCAGCTGCGATCGGACCGGCCGAGGGATCGGCGACCGCCGCTTCCCGGAAGAAAATATAGGAGCGGTTGTGCCATAGCACTTCGTCCACCCGCTCGGGATTGTGCGCCAGCCAGCTGCGGATCGACTGCATCGAAATCTCGGCTCGGTCGATTTCTCCGCGCTCGATCAGCAGCTTGCCGATCGCCGAAAAGGCATGACCGGCCTTCGCTGCGTAGGTGATGCGACCGATGTGGCCATCCCTATAACGCAGCCGGGCGGCGCCCTGCACATGAACAAAGAAGACATCGACCTTCGATTTCGCCCAGGCGATCTCGAGCCCCCGGCCCTCGAGAAAACCCTGGTCGATCGCCTGGCGATCCGGATACGCACTGACGCGGCCGTCATGCAGGCGGCCGAAAGCATAGGCTTGATCGAGTTCGGCGGGTCGATTGGACTCATCGAGATCGATCAGATCGTCCGGGCGGCGGTAGAAGGGAAACCGGAACACGTCGTCCGGCTGGTCCGACACCTCGATCTCGGGTTCGTAAAAGGCGGTGACGAAACCGGAACTGCCGTCGTTGCGGCAAATCAAAAATGGCCGGCAGTGTGTTTCGAAAAAGCCGCGCGCCGATGCCCGAGAGGACGGTGTGAAATCTTCGGCGGCGATCAGAAGCGGAAGCAAATCTTCCGAACTCAGGCCGAGCGATCCGGTGCGGTAAGGTTTGACCTCGGTGATCTGGCGGCGACAGGATCGCATGACTTCAAAAAGGCCGGAGGGATCATCATCCTTCCAGCCTTCCAAAGTGTCGAAGCTTATGGCCTGCAGGACAAAGTCCGATGCGTGGTCACTCATGTTCCGATTCGGTCGCCACAAGTTTCCAGTTCGGATCGCGCGAGCGGGTATCGCGGGCGAAAGTCCAGAGGTCATTGACCTCGGCGACGTTCTCGGCATCGCCTTCAATCAGCACATCCGCCTTGTCGTAAGTGGCCGATATCAGCTGGCTGACGATGCGCACGGTGATCTGCGCTTCGCTGCCCTTCGTCTCGGCATGGGTGATCTCGGCCTTGTCGATGCCGACGAAGGTGGACTTCACCTTCTCGCCGCGGGCTTCGCGCTCGCCGATCGCCGCATCGAAGCCGTCATAGACTTCGCGCGACAGCAGGTTCTTCAGCGTTTTCCGGTCGCCGTCGGCATAGGCCATGACGATCATCTCGTAAGCCATGCGGGCACCGTTCAGAAACTCCTTCGGGGTGAAGGAGGGATCGGCCTTGTTCAGCGCGCGCAGCGATTCGTTGAGCGGCGTTCCGGGTGCGGCGACAGCATCGATGGCGGAGAAGCGATCCTCATCCTCGGCCGTCGCATCACGCCGCGGCAGCGTCACGACCTTGCCGGCATCGGCGGCTTCGGCAGGTGCCGCGTCTCGCGGCTGATAGAGATCGCGCGGCGGCTTCTCGTTCCCCGTGCGGCGACCGAGAACGGAGCGGAGCTGAAAGAAAATCAGCACCGCCGCCACCAGGAAGAATAATGTGATGAAGTCGTTCGAACTCATATCGTATCGCAACCGCCGTTAACATCTCTGATTTGTACTCCCATATAGTCCGCCTATACAGATGATTCAAATGATGGCTGGCATCTTCGCCGCGCCAAGAGGAGACCGGCCAGTCCGGGACATGACGACCATGCGTTTTTCAATCCTGCCGGCCTTCATTCTGCTGCTGCCGCTTGGCGAAATTGCCGGTTTCGTCGTCGTCGGCCGGGCGCTCGGCTTGGCGCTGACACTGGCGCTCGTCATGGCTAGCTTTGTTTTCGGCGCGGTCCTGCTGCGCCGGCAGGGCATCGGTATCCTGCGCCGCATGTCGAGCGAAGGACGAAACGGCGTGATGCCCGGCCACGATCTGCTGAAGCCGGCGATGAACGTCATCGCCGCGCTGCTGCTGATCATCCCCGGCTTCCTCACCGATATCATCGCAATCCTCATTCTTATTCCGCCGGTGCGCGATCTCGTCTGGCGCTCGATTGCCAAGCGCTTTGTCGTCGTCAACGCCGAGCGTGGCTTTTCCGCCGGCCCGAAACCGGATTTCTGCGACGGCAACCGGAATTCGAAGGTGGTGGATCTCGACGAGGAGGATTATCATAGGGAGCCGGATCGCAACTCGCCGTGGTCCGGCAAACATCTCGGTGATTGAGGTGGTTCGAGCGAGCAACTGCGCCTAGCGCCCAGGGTTGTAAGCCCCTCCCCGAAATGTTAGATGGCGGCACCATTCCCATGCCCTTCGAGGAAAAGCCAATGGCAGACGACAACAACAGCAACGGTGCGACCAACCCCACCCTCTCGATCCTTGCGCAATATACGAAGGATCTTTCCTTCGAAAATCCGGGTGCGCCGCGTTCGCTGCAGGCGCGCGACAAGGCACCGACGATCAACATCAATGTGAACGTCAACGCCAATCCGCTTTCCGACACGGATTTCGATGTCGTGCTGTCGCTGAATGCCGAAGCCAAGGACGATGACAAGACGGTGTTCCACACCGAACTCGTCTATGGCGGCGTCTTCCGCGTTGCCGGTTTCCCGCAGGAGCACATGCTGCCGGTTCTCTTCATCGAGTGCCCGCGCATGCTCTTCCCCTTCGCCCGTCAGATCATCGCCGACGTGACCCGCAACGGCGGCTTCCCGCCGCTGATGATCGATCCGATCGACTTCACGCAGATGTTCGCCCAGCGCGTTGCCGAAGAGCAGGCCCGCGCCAAGGTTCAGGCCGTTCCGAACTGATCGAATTCCTTCGGTTCTGACATGCGGATGCCCGGGCAAGTCCCGGGCATTTTCAATTCGCCGCCGTGCGTCTGAAAGACGCGCAAGGGGCGCGGCGGCCCCGATTTAAGGAATCACGCCGGCGGGCTGGCGAGTTTCGACCAGATGCCCTTTTCGCCGAGCTTGGAAACAAGCGCCGCATGCGCCTGCGCTTCGGCTTGGCTGAGACGGGGCGCAAGCGGACGGGGCCGCTCGAGCACCGCTGATATCACCCCATCATCTTCCATCGCCATGTCGCCGCGCGCCGTCTGGCCGGATTGGCCCGATAGGCCGAGGCCAAGGGCCGCCTGCCTGCCGCCGATCATTTCGATGTAGACTTCGGCCAGCAGTTCGGAGTCGAGAAGCGCGCCGTGTTTGGCGCGGTGCGAATTGTCGACGCCGTAACGCCGGCAAAGTGCGTCGAGCGAATTCGGTCCCATCGGATGTTTGCGCCGCGCCATAGACAGCGTATCGACCACCCGCTCCGGCAGGATCGGCGGCAAACCGATCCGCGCGAATTCGGCGTTGATGAAGCCCATGTCGAAGGTGGCGTTGTGGGCGATCCATTTGGCATCGCCGAAGAAGGCAAGGATTTCCTCGGCGACCTCGGCGAAGGCTTTCTTGTCCTTCAGGAACTCGTCGGTAATGCCGTGCACGGCGAGCGCATCCGGATGGACCTTCTGATCTCCCGGATTGATGTAGATATGAAGCGTGTTGCCGGTCGGAAAGTGATTGAAGAGTTCGATGCCGCCGATTTCGATGATGCGGTCCATCCGGTTGTCGAGGCCGGTGGTTTCCGTATCGAAAATGATCTCACGCATTCCGGAAATCTCCCTTGGCAATTCGCATTTTCAGATCGGTGACGATCTCCAGCACCCGTTCCCTCGTCTGCTCAATGCTATGGCTTGTATCGATCAGGTAGTCGGCACGGCGCCGTTTTTCTGCATCCGGCGTCTGGCGAGAGAGAATCATGTCGAATTTTTCCTCCGTCATGTCTTCGCGCGCAAGCACCCTCTGGCGCTGAATCTGTGGATCGGTGCTGACGACGACGATGACATCCACCCTTTCCCAGGCGCCGGTTTCAAAAAGCAGCGGGATATCGAGCAGAACCATCTCGGCACCCGCGGCGCGGTGGCGCGCCAGAAATTCCGTCTCGCGCTTGCGGACCAGCGGGTGAACGATCGCCTCCAGCCGTTTGAAGCCGGCGGGATCGTGCGCCAGCTGGCGGCCGAGTTCATGGCGGTCGACGGCGCCGTCCTTCATCGTGCCTGGGAAGGCGGCCTCGACCAGCGGCGCAGCTTCGCCGGCGTACAGATCGTGGACCACGGCGTCCGAGTCGTTGAGCGGAATTCCGGCCTCGGCAAAGAGCTTACCGGCCGTCGACTTTCCCATTCCGATCGAGCCGGTCAATCCGATCGTCAGCATCAATGAGCTTCCATATCCGCAATGATGAGCGCGCGCAGTGCGGCGTCGACGACGGGGCGCTTGCCGAACCATTTCTCGAAGCCCGGCACGGCCTGATGCAGCAGCATGCCGAGACCATCGACGATCGGAAAGCCCTGCTCTTGCGCCTGCGCCAGCAGCGGCGTCTTCAGCGGCACATAGACGATATCGGTGACGACGGCGTCGGCCACAAGAGGGGTGAAATCGAGCTGCGGTGCCGCTTCGCCGTCCATGCCGAGCGATGTGGTGTTGATGAACAGACCGGCGCCTTTCATGACCTCGGCAAGCGCACCGGCCGGATGGGCCTGAACCCTCGGGCCAAAACGGTCGGCCAGTTCGCGGGCCCGTTCGACGGTCCGGTTGACGACGTGGATCGTCTTGAAGCCGCGGTCGCGAACCGCCTGGATGATGGCCCGGCTGGCGCCGCCGGCGCCAAAGATCACGGCCGTGTCGCGGCGGTCCCAGCCCGGATGGCGTTCGTCAAGATTGGCCGTAAAGCCGCGGCCATCGGTATTGGTCGCGTGGAGAAGGCCATCCTCCAGCCAGAGCGTGTTCGACGCCCCGAGTTCCTGCGACAGCGCGTCCGGTTTGTCGGCGAGGCGGAAGGCCAATTCCTTATGGGGAATGGTGACGTTGCCACCGGTAAAGCCGGAACTGCCATCCTTCAGCGAAGCGATGAAATGGGCAAAGGCTTCCGGTGCGACTTCATGGGCGCGGTAGCTGCCCGGCAGGCCGAGGGTCTTCAACCAATAGCCGTGGATCAAGGGCGAGCGCGAATGCTTGATCGGAAAGCCCGTGACAAACGCTTTCGGCCCGAATGTTTCACGTGAATCACCCATCGATCGCTCCGAGTTCGCGCAAGTTTTTCAGGAGCGGCAACATCGGCAGGCCGAGAATGGTGAAATAATCACCTTCGATTTTCTCGAAGAGCTGAATGCCCTGCCCCTCCAATTGATAGGCGCCGACGCTCGAAAGCGCTCTGTCGCCGACCCGCGCCAGATGCCTGGCAATGAAATCCGCCGTCAGCGGCCGCATCGTCAGTTGGGCATGGGCGAGATGTTCCCACAGGACCACGCCATCGTTGACGATGGCAACGGCGCTGTTCAATCGATGCGTTTTTCCCGACAGGGCGTGAAGATGGCTCGCTGCGTCGGCCATATCCCTCGGCTTATGGAAGACGCGGTCGCCGAGCGACATCGTCTGATCCGAACCGATAACCAGGCTGTTCGAAAAACGGCGGCTGACATCCTCGGCCTTGGCCCTGGCGAGCGCGAGGGCAACGGCATCCGGCGTCGCGCCGGCTTTTTCCAGCGGGGCTTCCAGCGCCCTTTCATCGATCGTTGCGGCATGCGCCTCGAAGGACAGGCCGGCATTTTCCATCAGCATCCGCCGAAACGGGCTCGACGATGCAAGGATGATTGTTGTTGTCATAGGCTCCTCGGAGTGCCGGCTTTCGGTCAGCGCTTAGCGCAGCTTCGGGCGCAGGGCAACGATTGCCGCGGCGGTTTCCTCGATCGAGCGGCGGGTCACGTCGATCAGCGGCCAATTGTGACGGGCGCAAAGCGAGCGCGCATATTTCAGCTCCTCGGAGATCGCGGCGCGATCGGTGTAGTGTTCGCGATCGAAACCCTGGGTCGCTCCGAGGATGCGGTTTTCCCGCACCTGGGAGATGCGGTCGGTGGTGGCGATCAGGCACACGATCAAGGGTTTGGTCGCGACAAGAAGGCTCTCGGGCAATGGCACGCCGTAGACGATCGGAATGTTGGCCGTCTTGATGCCGCGGTTGGCGAGATAGATGCTTGTCGGTGTCTTCGACGTCCGGCTGATGCCGATGATGACGACATCGGCATCATTGTAATCGTCCGGCATCTGGCCGTCGTCGTGATCCATGGTGAAATTCAGCGCTTCGATGCGGGCGAAGTAACCGGCATTCATCACATGCTGGGCGCCGACCCGGCGACGTGACGGCGCGCCGAGATAGATCTGGAACGCATTCATGACCGGCTCCAGCACATTGACCGAGGCAACGCCCATTTCGGTGCAGCGCTCGTCGATCAGGCTCGCCAGCTCCCGGTCGACAATGGTGTAGAGCACGATGCCGGGGGCATCGTCGATTGCCTGCAGAACCGGCAGCAGCTGTTTGCGGTTGCGGATCAGCGGATAGACATGCTCGATCGGCTGAGCGGATCGGAACTGGGCCGAAGCTGCACGGCCGGCGGAGATCAGAGTCTCTCCCGTCGAGTCAGAAATCAGATGTAGATGAAAGAAGTTCGTTCTGTTCTCCACGCTATTTTCCGCTGCCTGTTGAAAACACTGGATGATGGAGAGCTAAGGCGGCGAGGCTGCCTCCGGCAAGGGAAAACATGCCGCCTTATCCACATTTCGAATTTGGCGGACCGGTTTTGCCAGGTCCTGTGGAGGATGGGGACGAAATCGGTTTGTCGAATACGCCTCCACAAGCTATCCACAGGAAGCAGAAAATTGGTGTGGGAGCAAGGTTTTGGAATCATTTCCGGATTCGCCTTCTCCCCGAAATTTTGAAGAATCGGAAAATTCTCTTCGAGTTTGGTTGCGGGCGCGCGACAAATGGCATCGGCAGTGGATGGATTTTAATCCTTGATAGACACCGACTCTAAGAAATAGAAACCTTTTAAAATATCTTTGATTTTTTATAGGGAAGAAGCGCTTGAGCGACACGCGCCGAAAGATCATGAGGGTTCTCGATGGCGAAAGCCTCAGCCCCCCGCCTCTCTGGCTGATGAGGCAGGCGGGACGTTATCTGCCGGAATATAGAGAGACACGGGCGAAGGCCGGAAGTTTTCTCGATCTCTGCTATACGCCCGATTACGCCGTTGAAGTGACGCTGCAGCCGATCCGCCGCTATGGCTTTGATGCGGCCATCCTGTTTTCCGATATTCTGGTCATCCCCGATGCAATGAAACGGAATGTCCGGTTCACCGAAGGGCATGGACCGGAGATGGATCCGATCGATGAAGCCGGGATCGCAAGACTGAACGGGGAAGAGGTCATCGCTTATCTCAGACCGGTTCTGGAAACGGTGCGACGGTTGCGCGAGGCGTTGCCTGATGAGACGACCCTGCTCGGCTTCTGCGGTGCGCCCTGGACGGTTGCGACCTATATGATCGCCGGGCACGGCACGCCGGACCAGGCCCCTGCCCGCCTCTTCGCCTACAAATATCCCCGCGCCTTCGAGCGTCTGCTGATGCTGCTGGCCGACGTGTCGGCCGACTATCTTGTCGCCCAGATCGACGCCGGCGCCGACGCCGTGCAGATTTTCGATTCCTGGGCTGGGGTTCTCGGGGAGAAGGAGTTCCAAGCCTTCGCGATCAGGCCGGTTGCGCGGATGATCGCTTCGATCAGATCGCAGCGGCCGCATGCGCGCATCATCGCCTTCGCCAAGGGCGCCGGCTATCAGCTGAAAGCCTATCGTCAGAAGACCGGCGCCGATGCGATCGGCCTCGACTGGTCGGTTCCACTGGCCTTTGCCGCCGAACTTCAGAAGGATGGACCGGTGCAGGGCAACCTCGATCCGATGCGCGTCGTTGCCGGCGGTCGGGCGCTGGAAGAAGGTATCGACGATATTCTGCAGCATCTCGGCCATGGACCGCTGATCTTCAATCTCGGTCACGGCATCACGCCGCAGGCCGACCCTGACCATGTGCGGCAGCTGGTCGAACGCGTGCGGGGCGCGCCGTGACTAGGGAAAGGCAGACGGATCGGAAACCTGGCGCTTATGCCCGGCGCCGTGCCCATTTTGCGCTGGCCTTCTTCGCGCTGATGGCGGTCGGGCTTTTCGCCTGGAACCCCGACAACCTCTACCTCTGGATCAAGGCGCTCCACATCATCGCGGTGATCTCCTGGATGGCCGGATTGTTCTACATCCCGCGGCTGTTCATCTATCATACCGACGCAGAACCGGGCTCAGTGCAGTCGGAGACTTTCAAGGTGATGGAGCGCCGGCTGCTGCGGATCATCATGACGCCGGCGATGATGCTGACCTGGATCCTCGGCCTTTATCTCGCCTGGTCGGTCTATGGATTCCAGGGCGGCTGGCTGCATGCCAAGATCGGTCTTGTGGTGCTGCTGACCGCCATTCATATCTTCTTCAGCCGGGCGGTCGGCGCGTTCGAGCGTGACGAAAATCGCCGCTCGGCACGCTATTGGCGGTTCATGAACGAGGCGCCGACCCTGCTGATGATCCTGATCGTGATCCTCGTCGTGGTGAAGCCGTTCTGAGGGAAATCCTCCTCAGGTTAAATTTGCTTCATTTTAAGCAGCCCCCTTGCGGCGGCGATTGCGACTCGCTATTTTCCGCGCATCTCATCTACGTGGCATGTGTGAAGAGTTCAGTCGTCTGCGAGCCCCTTTCGCAGTACCGAATACGACCCAACATCGCCTTTCCCCTTCGAAATTGAAAAGAGTATTGGTCACTTCATGGCTGAAATGAAGCTTCAGGAACTTAAGAGCAAATCCCCGACGGATCTTCTGGCTTTCGCCGAATCGCTCGAGGTTGAGAATGCAAGCACGATGCGCAAACAGGAATTGATGTTTGCCATCCTCAAGATGCTGGCCAGCCAGGATGTGGAGATCATCGGCGAAGGGGTGGTCGAAGTGCTGCAGGACGGCTTCGGCTTCCTGCGCTCGGCCAACGCCAACTACCTGCCCGGCCCTGACGATATTTATATCTCGCCGTCGCAGATCCGCCGTTTCTCTTTGAAGACAGGCGACACGGTCGAGGGCCCGATTCGCGGACCGAAGGAAGGCGAGCGTTATTTCGCGCTGCTCAAGGTCAACACCATCAATTTCGACGATCCGGAAAAGATCCGTCACAAGGTTCATTTCGACAATCTGACGCCGCTCTATCCGAATGAGCGCTTCAAGATGGAACTCGATATTCCGACCTCCAAGGATCTGTCGCCCCGCGTGATCGATCTGGTCGCGCCGCTCGGCAAGGGCCAGCGTGGATTGATCGTCGCGCCGCCGCGCACCGGTAAGACCGTCCTTCTTCAGAATATCGCCCATTCGATCACGGCAAACCATCCAGAATGCTATCTCATCGTCCTGCTGATCGACGAACGTCCGGAGGAAGTGACGGACATGCAGCGTTCCGTCCGCGGCGAGGTTATTTCCTCAACCTTCGACGAACCGGCGGTGCGCCACGTCCAGGTGGCCGAGATGGTTATCGAAAAGGCCAAGCGCCTTGTCGAGCACGGCCGTGATGTCGTCATTCTGCTCGATTCGATCACGCGCCTCGGCCGCGCTTACAACACGGTCGTTCCCTCCTCCGGGAAGGTTCTGACCGGTGGTGTTGACGCCAACGCCCTGCAGCGACCGAAGCGCTTCTTCGGCGCGGCGCGCAACATCGAAGAAGGTGGTTCTCTGACCATCATCGCCACGGCGCTGATCGATACCGGCAGCCGCATGGACGAAGTGATCTTCGAAGAGTTTAAGGGTACCGGCAACTCGGAAATCGTCCTCGACCGCAAGGTCGCCGACAAGCGCATCTTCCCGGCGATGGATATCCTCAAATCCGGTACGCGTAAGGAAGATCTTCTTGTTCCGCGCCAGGATCTGCAGAAGATATTCGTCCTCCGCCGCATTCTCGCGCCGATGGGGACCACCGATGCGATCGAATTCCTGATCGACAAACTGAAGCAGACGAAGAACAATTCCGACTTCTTCGACTCGATGAACACCTGATCCTTAGCCGGATTAATCCTATCAGAGCTGGCGCATCGTCTCGATGTCGCCAGCTTTTTGTTTGAGAGGAATTGATTCGGACTCGAACTGACAATCGGATGCCATGGCCATGCTGAATGACACCATCTATGCGCTCTCAAGCGGTGCTCCGCCCTCGGGTGTTTCAGTCATTCGCGTCAGCGGCCCGCTGACGAGAGATATCCTGGTCCAGTTGGTCGGGTCCGTGCCGGTCGCTCGAATGGCTTCGTACCGAACGATTCGGAGTCGTTACGATCAGCCGATCGACAGTGGTCTAGTGCTGTTTTTTCCCGGCCCCAATTCCTTCACCGGCGAAGATGCCGCCGAGTTGCAGATCCATGGCAGCAAAGCCGTGCTGGCGGCACTGTTTCGTGAACTTGGCGATATTCCAGGCGTGCGCATGGCGATGGAAGGCGAGTTTTCGCGACGCGCCTTCGAAAACGGCAAGCTCGATCTTGTCGAAGTCGAGGGGCTCGCCGATCTCATCGGCGCCGAAACCGAAATGCAGCGCCGTCTCGCCGTCGAACAGAGCGCCGGCGGCGTCTCGGCGATTTACGATTCGTGGGCGGAACGATTAACCCGCGCGCGGGCCTTGATCGAGGCCGAGCTCGACTTTCCTGACGAAGATGATGTCCCAGGTTCCGTGTCGGATATGGTTTGGGCCGACATGGCGCGGCTGCGTCACGACATCGCGCTGCATCTGGAAGCCGCCTCGGCCGGCGAGATCATCAGGGATGGCTTCAAGGTGGTGATCGCCGGCGCCCCGAATGCCGGGAAATCAAGCCTGATGAACGCTCTGGCCAAGCGTGAGGTCGCCATCGTCACCGATATTGCCGGCACCACCCGCGATGTGCTTCACGTCGATCTCGATATTGACGGCTATATGGTCAAACTTTATGACACGGCCGGTCTGCGCGAGGCGGAGGACAGGGTGGAGATAGAGGGGGTGCGCCGCGCGCGTGTTGCACTTCGCAATGCCGATGTTGTGCTGCTGCTGGTCGATATGAGCGACCCCATCATCCCCCCCGACTTGGAGCAGGCTTTGCCGCATGTTACGGTCGGGACGAAGAAGGATTTGATCGAGACTGCTTCCGATCGATATGATCTGCAGATCTCGACGACGACCGGCGAAGGTCTGCCGGAATTGCGGGATTTGATCGGCCGTGTCGTCAAAGAGCGTTATGGTGGCCAGTCTCTGGCGATCCCGAGCCGGCAGCGACATAAGGATTCGCTGGCGAAATGTTTGGCCGCCCTCGATGCTGCAATCTCGCAGGGAAGCGCGAATTTGGAGCTGCGCACGGAACAGCTTCGCCTTGCGGCCGAGTATTTGGGTAGAATTACCGGGCGAGTGGACGTCGAGCAGCTGCTCGACGTGATTTTCTCGGAGTTTTGTATCGGCAAATGATTCACGTGAAACCTTCGTGACGCTGCGCTGCCCGGAGTTTCACCTGAAACCGCGGCCGAGTTGGAGTTTGAGATGATCGGCAATGTCTATGATGTGATTGTGATCGGCGGCGGCCATGCGGGGTCGGAGGCTGCCAGCGCGGCTGCGCGCCTTGGTGCGAGGACCGCCTTGGTCACCCACAGGCGAGACACGATTGGGGTCATGTCCTGCAATCCGGCCATTGGCGGGCTCGGCAAGGGGCATCTGGTCCGCGAGATCGACGCGATGGATGGCCTGATGGGCCGGATTGCCGATGCAGCCGGCATTCAGTTCAGAATGTTGAACCGGAAGAAAGGTGCGGCCGTCCGCGGCCCGCGAACACAGGCCGATAGAAAGCTCTATCGATTGGCGATGCTGGCTGCGATCGAGGCAACACCAGGGCTCGATATCGTCGAGGGCGATGCATTCGATCTCGACGTCGTCGACAACCGTGTTGCCGGGGTGGTCATGAAGGACGGCCGGCTGCTGAAAGCACCGGCGGTGGTATTGACGACCGGCACCTTTTTGCGTGGTCTCATCCATATTGGTTCAGACAAGACACCCGCCGGCCGCGTCGGCGAACCCCCGTCGCTCGGGTTGTCGGCGACCTTGGCCAGGTTGGGGCTGCGCCTGGGGCGATTGAAGACTGGCACGCCGGCCCGGCTGGATGGCAAGACGATCGACTGGCAATCCGTTGGACGGCAGGGCGCGGATGAGGACCTCGTGCCCTTTTCCTTCATGACGGATTCGATCACGACCAGGCAGATCGAATGCGGTGTCACCAGGACGACCGGGGCGACACATCGGATCATTATCGACAACATTAAGCGCTCGGCTATATATTCCGGGCAGATCGAAGGCGTGGGGCCGCGTTACTGCCCGTCGATCGAGGACAAGCTGTTCAAGTTCGGCGAGCGGGATGGCCATCAGGTCTTTCTCGAGCCGGAAGGCCTCGACGACGACACGGTTTATCCGAATGGCATTTCGACTTCCCTGCCCGCCGAGGTCCAAGCGGATTTCATAAAAACCATTCCCGGGCTGGAAGCGGCGCGGATCCTTCAGCCGGGTTATGCCATTGAGTATGATCATGTCGACCCGAGAGAGCTGACGCCGTCGCTGGAAGTCAAACGGTTGAGCGGCCTCTTTCTCGCCGGCCAGATTAACGGCACCACCGGCTATGAAGAGGCAGCGGCGCAGGGATTGGCTGCGGGCTTGAATGCCGCATTGCGAAGCACCGATTCGGATCCGTTCCATTTTAGCCGAACCAACTCTTATATCGGGGTAATGATCGACGATCTCACTTCGCGCGGTGTTACGGAACCGTACCGGATGTTTACGTCGCGCGCCGAATACCGGCTGACTCTGCGGGCCGATAATGCCGATGTCCGCCTGACGCCGCTCGGCATGCGGCTCGGTTGTGTAGGCAGCGCACGCGAACAGCGATTCACGGCCTATCAGGTCGAGGTTGACGCCGGTCGATCACTGCTGATGTCGCTGACGCTGACGCCCAATGAAGCGCGGCGCGCCGGCTTGCATATCAATCTCGACGGCCAGCGCCGGACGGCCTATGATTTGTTGTCCTACCCAGATTATGACTTTGCCGCCCTCCGGCAGGTTTGGCCGGACGCGCTGGCGGCGGTCCGGCCGAAGGTCGCCGAGGCGCTGGAGATCGAGGCGGGTTATTCGGTTTACCTTGACCGGCAGGCGGCGGCAATCGCCGATCAGCAGCGCGACGAGGAGCGGCGAATCCCGGCCGATTTTGACTATTCCGCGCTTTCCGGCCTGTCGAACGAGCTCAAAGCAAAACTCAGCACAGCTCGTCCGTTCAACGTCGCACAGGCGGCCATTGTCGAAGGGATGACCCCGGCCGCGATTGCCCTGCTGCTCGTCCATTTGCGTCGACAGAGCGGTTCTGAGCGCCAGACTGCCTGACACAAGATTTGAGAGTCTCTGAGAATGGAATTAAACGGTTTGCGTGTTTCACGTGAAACACAGGCACGGCTTCAGCACTTTGCGGCGCTCTTTCAGAAATGGGCAAAAACGATCAATCTGGTGGCGCCCTCAACGCTCGATGATCTCTGGCACCGTCACATTGCCGACAGCAGCCAGATTTTCCAGATTTGCCCCGAGCCGATTCGCTGGGCCGACCTCGGCAGCGGCGGCGGATTTCCCGGCGTGATCACCGCGATCTTCCTGGCGGAGCTGCAAGATGGATGGGTGCATCTTGTCGAAAGCAACAACAAAAAGGCAGCTTTTCTGCGGACCGCGTTGCGGGAGACAGAGGCACGCGGAAGCGTCCATGCCATTCGAATCGAGGATGCTCCTGCCGAGATCGGCGAGTGTGGGGCGATTTCCGCCAGAGCCCTCGCCGACCTTCACGGACTAATCGGTTATGCGGCGCCGTGGATGCTCGGCAAGGAAAATTGTCGTGGATTTTTTCATAAAGGCCGGGATTATCTGAGGGAAATCGACGAAGCGCGTGGCCGGTGGGAATTCGATCTGGTAGAACATAAGAGCGCCGTCGAGCAGGAATCTGTTATTTTGGAAATATCGAATCTCCGGCGCTTGGTTTAACAGATCGGATATTGCGGCAATGGCTGGCGAACGACATCGGATAATCACCATCGCAAATCAGAAGGGTGGCGTTGGCAAAACGACCACTGCCATCAACCTGGCAACGGCGCTGGCCGCCATTGGCGAGCGTGTCCTGATCGTGGATCTCGATCCGCAGGGCAATGCCAGCACCGGCCTCGGTATCGATCGCCGCGATCGCAAGCTTTCCTCCTATGACCTAATAGTCGGCGAACGTGGGATCAGCGAGGTCACGCTCGAGACAGCGGTTCCCAACCTCTTCATCGTCCCGTCGACCATGGATCTGCTCGGCATCGAGATGGAAATCTCGCAGCAGAGCGACCGAGTCTTTAAATTGCGGAAAGCGCTGTCCACTCCCGAGGCTATGGGCTTCTCTTATATTCTCCTGGATTGCCCGCCGTCGTTTAATCTGCTGACGATGAATGCGATGGCGGCTGCCCATTCGGTGCTGGTACCGCTGCAATGTGAATTCTTCGCGCTGGAGGGCCTGAGCCAGCTGCTCGAAACCGTCAGCCAAGTGCGTCGGACGGTTAATCCGCGGCTGGATATCCAGGGTATCGTCCTGACAATGTTCGATGCTCGCAACAATCTGGCCCAGCAGGTGGTCAATGATGTGCGGACGCATCTCGGCGAGAAGGTTTATCATACGTTAATTCCGCGCAATGTCCGGGTGTCCGAGGCGCCGTCCTACGGCAAGCCCGCTATCCTCTATGATCTGAAATGTGCGGGCAGCCAGGCCTATCTGCAGCTGGCCTCCGAGGTCATTCAACGCGAGCGCCAGAGACTGGCCGCGTAAGATCATTTCTGGAGTTAGGTGAGTTTAGACCATGAATGACGATGTTTCGAAAAGACGATTGGGTCGTGGCCTTGCGGCGCTGATCGGTGAAATGGATCAACCCGTTCCGGTGGAAGCTGAGCGAACCGTCAGCGCCGACCGGATGATCCCGATCGAGTTTGTTAGTCGCAACCCCCGCAACCCCCGTCGTTTTTTCGACGACACCGAATTGCACGATCTTGCCAGTTCCATTCGCCAGCACGGTATCGTTCAGCCGATCGTTGTGCGTACGATGGAGCGGGATCGCTATGAGATCATCGCTGGAGAACGGCGATGGCGCGCAGCGCAGCTCGCCGGCCTGATCGAAATCCCGGTGATTATCCGCGACGTCGACGACAAGACGGCACTCGAGATTGCTATTGTCGAGAACGTCCAACGCGCGGACCTCAATCCTCTGGAAGAGGCGCTGGGCTATGAGCAGCTTATTGCCGAATATGGCTATACCCAGAACGACCTCGGTGAAATCATCGGCAAGAGCCGCAGTCACGTGGCCAACTCGTTGCGCCTGTTGAAGCTCCCGGATCCGGTTCGTGATCTGCT
Organism: Rhizobium phaseoli; assembly: GCF_003985125.1. Classification (GTDB taxonomy): domain Bacteria; phylum Pseudomonadota; class Alphaproteobacteria; order Rhizobiales; family Rhizobiaceae; genus Rhizobium; species Rhizobium phaseoli. Next base: position 418,172 of record NZ_ML133567.1, on the reverse strand, counting down.
TGCGGCCGGCAGCCTTTCGGCCGGACACGCGCGGGCGCTGGTGTCGACGCCCGATCCGGCGAGCCTCGCCCGCACGATCGTCGCCAAGGGCATGTCAGTGCGTGATGCCGAGAAACTGGCGCAGAACAATATCAAGGCGCAGTCGGAGCCGCAGCAACCGGCTTTGCGACGCGATCAAAAGGACTCGGATACGCTGGCGCTGGAGCGCACGCTTTCCGATGCCCTCGGGCTGGACGTTTCCATCAATCATAAAACCAGCGGCGGGCAGATCAAAATTTCCTATAAGTCGCTGGAGCAGCTCGAGGAAATCTGCCGTTTGCTGGAACGGCGATAATCACGCCGACTTGCGGCCGGATTGCAGGGTGGTGGAGAGAAGGGTTTGCATGGCAACGCTGTCTTCCAGCACCTGCCGACGTCGGCTCTGAAGAATCGCTGCCTGCAGGCGGTTGGATTCACGCGCGATGCTTTCCGCCGACCACTGGCGAAGCGCTTGCTCAAGGATCGGCTTGCGGCGAAAATGCAGATGCCGGCCCATCGTCTGCATCACCTGCGGCGCCTGCAGGCGTTTTTCTTCCATCTCTGCACGCATTGTGTCCAGAAGCTGGAACTGCTTCAGGCAGGCCTGCAGCACGAGAAAGATCGCGGTTTTCGAACTGCTGATCTTCTGCATGGCGTGGAGAAAGCCGTTGAGGTCTCCGCCGAGAATGGCGTCGACAGCATCGTCGACGGAGATCGCGCTGGCATCGCCAATTATTTCGGTAACGTGATGTTCTTCGACCGTATCCAGGCCACGACAGTAGAGGGCGAGCTTCCGCACTTCATTGCGTGAGGCAATGCGATCGCCGCCGATCAGTGCGACCAGGGCCTGGCGCGCCGCCGGTGTAATACCAAGTTTTTCCGCCCCGAGTTCAGCATCGATCAAGCCGTTCAAGGCGCGGCTGTCGTCGGCGTATGAGGGCACCGTCATCACGGCGCGTGCCGCTTCGGCGGTCTTGCGGAGCAGAGATCCCTTTTTCAGATCACCGGCCTCGACGATCAAATAGGCGGCCTCAAGCGGCTTTTCAGCCAGCAGCGCCAGCGAATCGACGAGGTATTTCTCGTTAGCGGCGCCGCGGATCCAAATGAGTTTTTCGCCGCCGAACAGCCCGATCGATTGGGCCTCGTCAACCAGCCGTCCGGCATCCTTCTGCAGATCGGCGATATCAAGTTTGGTCAGCGAGAAAGGATCGTCCAGCGCGACGCCGGTCTTGCCGGCGAGCTGGCCGGCACGTTCGGACACCAGACCGCGATCCGGGCCGTAAATGACGAAAATCCGGTAGTTCCGCACCGATTTTTGCAGAAAGTTCTCGAACTCGTGGGACTTGATCTCCGCCATCTGCCCGCTCTCAGCGGCTGAGGGCAGCGGCGAGATCGGCCCCTACAAATTCCGCCGTCTGATCCGCGGCGCGATTCTCGGCATCTCGGATCGCCCTTTGCTTGGCAAATTCCTGCTCGGAGAAATCCACCAGCGCGGTGGTCTGGCGGCTGCCGGCCTTGATGACCCGACCGTCGGCGACAGCGCTCAGCGTATAGGTGACGGTGACGGTGACACGACCGGCGCGCGACGTATCGCCGGATTGCCGCAGGAGCGTATCGGCGACGCTCGACGTGGCCCGCAGTTCGACGTGATATTGCGGATTTGCCGCTTCGCCGGCGCCGCGTGACGCCAGGAAGATCAGCCGATTGCGGACCTGCTGTTCGACGCGACCGGATGCGTCTGAAAAGCCGACCGAGGACAGTTTTTCGGTGACGCCCGAGCTTTCGGAATAAAGCGGCCGGACCTGGCAGGCCGACAGAGATGCCGAGGCGGCAAGGATCATGGCGATGCCGGCATGGCGAGCCAGCTTGCGGGCGATATCAGACGACAATGTTCACAATCCTTTGGGGAACCACGATGATCTTCTTCGGTGCCTGACCGTTCAGCACGTTCTTTACCGCATCCAGTTCCAGCACGGCGTTGGTGACGGCATTCTGATCCGCGTCGCGAGAAATTGTCAATTCGGCGCGCTTCTTGCCGTTGATCTGCACCGGCAGGACAACGTCATTTTCGACGACGAGCGCCTCGACGAAACGCGGCCAGTCGGTGCGAGCAAGCAGCCCCGTATTGCCAAGCGTGGCCCAGCATTCCTCTGCAAGATGTGGCGTCATCGGGGCGACGAGCTGAATCAGGATCTCGGCCGCGTCACGCACGGCGGCACGATAGGCGATATCGCCTTCACCTGCCGCAACCTTCGTCAGCGGCCCGGCGAGCGCATTGACGAGCTCATAGATGCGGGCGACGGCCTTGTTGAACCAGAGCTTGTCGTAGTCGTTCTGAACCGCCTTCAGCGTCTTGTGCGCCGCCTGCGAGATGGTCAGGGCATCGCCCGCGCTTGCCGGTGCGGCGGCAACGGTGGAGAGCACACCTGCCGCTTCGGAAATCAGCCGCCACAGGCGCTGGGTGAAACGATGTGCACCTTCGACACCCGCCTCCGACCAGATGACGTCGCGCTCCGGCGGAGAATCGGACAGCACGAAGAAGCGGGCGGTATCGGCGCCGTAGGAGGCGATGATGTCGTCAGGATCCACGACATTCTTCTTCGACTTCGACATCTTCTCGATAGAGCCGATGGCGACCTCCTCGCCTGTCGCCAAGAGCAGGGCACGGCGTTTGCCGTCGATCTCCTCGATACGGATATCGGCGGGAGCCACCCATTCGCGGCCGGCGCCGGCATTGCGGCTGTAGGTCTCGTGAACCACCATGCCCTGGGTGAACAAACCCTTGAAAGGTTCGCTCGCCGCGACGTGACCGGTCTCGCGCATGGCGCGGGTAAAGAAGCGCGAATAGAGCAGATGCAGGATCGCGTGCTCGATGCCGCCGATATATTGATCGACCGGCAGCCAACGGTTAGCCGCCTCAGGATCGGTCGGCTTTGCTTCCCACGGCGCGGTAAAGCGGGTGAAATACCAGCTCGAATCGACGAAGGTGTCCATCGTATCGGTTTCGCGGCGGGCATCCCTGCCGCAATGCGGGCAGGCCACGTGACGCCAGGTCGGATGGCGGTCGAGCGGGTTGCCCGGCTGGTCGAAGGTGACGTCTTCCGGCAGCTTCACCGGCAGGTCCGTCTTCGGCACCGGCACGACGCCGCAGGCATCGCAGTGGATGACCGGGATCGGGCAGCCCCAATAGCGCTGGCGCGAAATGCCCCAGTCGCGCAGGCGGAAATTGACCTTCCGCTCCGCCACCGGCGTATTGCCGAGGGACGCGGCCGAAAGCTGGTCGGCAACGATATTGAAGGCCTCCTCGGTCGTCTTGCCGTCGAGGAAGCGCGAATTGATCATCACGCCATCGCCGTCATAGGCGGTATCGCCGACGGAAAAGCTCGCAGCGTCGCCATCGCCGGGCATGACCACGGCCACGACCGGCAGGCCGTATTTGCGGGCGAAATCGAGGTCGCGCTGGTCACCGGAGGGGCAGCCGAAGATTGCGCCCGTGCCGTAATCCATCAGCACAAAATTGGCGATATAGACTGGCAGCTCCCAGGAGGGATCGAGCGGATGGCGGACGCGGATGCCGGTGTCCAGGCCCTTCTTCTCGGCGGTTTCCAACGCGGCGAGCGAGGTGCCGGCACGGCGGCATTCCTCGCAGAAGGCCTCGATCTCGACATTCTTTGCAGCCGCATCCTTGGCCAGCGGATGGTCGGCGGCGATCGCCAAGAAGGAGGCGCCGAACAGCGTGTCAGGCCGGGTCGTATAGACGGTAATCTCGGTCTCGCCGGCCGGCGCCGTTTCCGGCACGATTTCCCAGCGCACCGTCAGACCTTCCGAGCGGCCGATCCAGTTCTTCTGCATCAGGCGAACTTTTTCCGGCCATTGGTCGAGCGTATCCAGTGCGTCCAGCAGGTCCTGGCTGAAATCGGTGATCTTGAAGAACCATTGCGTCAGTTCACGCTGTTCGACCAGCGCCCCGGAACGCCAGCCGCGGCCGTCGATCACCTGTTCATTGGCGAGCACGGTGTTGTCGACCGGATCCCAATTGACCTTCGACTGCTTGCGGTAGACCAGTCCCTTCTCCAGGAAATCCAGGAAGAGATGCTGCTGGTGCTGGTAATATTCGACGTCGCAGGTGGCGAACTCGCGGCTCCAGTCCAGCGAAAGCCCCATGGCCTTCAGCTGCGCCTTCATCGAGGCGATGTTCTGGTAGGTCCAGGAGGCGGGGTGGACGCCGCGCTCCATGGCGGCGTTTTCCGCCGGCATACCGAAGGCGTCCCAACCCATCGGGTGCAGCACGTTATAGCCGCGGGCACGCTTGTAGCGGGCAACGACGTCGCCCATGGCGTAATTGCGGACATGGCCCATATGGATGCGCCCCGACGGATAGGGGAACATTTCGAGGACGTAATATTTTTCGCGCGGATCTGCATTGTCGGTCTCGAAGACCTTGTCTTCATTCCACTTCTGCTGCCAGCGGGGCTCGGCATCGCGCGGATTATAACGTTCGGTGGCCATTGTATTCAAAATTCCGGAAAATCAGGGGAGGTTGGTCGAGACCTTCACCATGAAACCACCGTAGCGTCAAGTTTTGCAGGCGCTGCAAGCGCCCGATCTTCGTCCCGGCCGGGCGATTTCGTGGCAGCGGGTCTTGGCAAGCACAGAATGGCTGGCTAGTTCATTGCCATCACTCTCATACGGAAATGTCGAGGCAGAACGATGGAACTTCAAGAGCGCTTGAACGACGTGCGGTCGAAGATTGCAGCCGGAGAACGCGCGGCAGGCCGTCCGGCCGGTTCCGTTCGGCTTGTCGCGGTGTCGAAGACCTTCGAGGCGGAGGCGATCCGCCCGGCCATCGACGCCGGTCAGCGGGTTTTCGGCGAGAACCGGGTGCAGGAAAGCCAAGGCAAATGGCCGGTGCTGAAGGCAGAGAATCCCGATATCGAGCTGCATCTGATCGGACCACTGCAATCGAACAAGGCGGCGGACGCAGTGGCGCTTTTCGACGTGATCGAGACCGTCGATCGGGAAAAGATTGCCCGCGCCCTTGCGGAGGAGATGAAGCGGCAAGACAGGACGCCACGGCTTTACGTCCAGGTCAATACCGGGCTCGAGCCGCAGAAGGCAGGCATTGCGCCTGACGACACGCCGGCCTTCGTTACGCTTTGCCGCGGCGAGCTCGGCCTTTCCATTGAAGGTCTGATGTGCATTCCGCCGGCCGAGGAAAATCCGGGGCCACATTTTGCCCTTCTGGCAAAGCTCGCGTCGAAATGCGGCGTTGAAAAACTCTCCATGGGCATGTCGGGCGATTACGAGACGGCGATCGCCTTCGGCGCCACCAGCGTCCGCGTCGGGTCGGCGATTTTCGGCGCGCGCTGATACGCTGCTTTGGGGGGGCTTCCCGTACCCCTCCCCTGTGCCTAGATTAATATCGAGGCTTGCATTCCTGGGGAGGAGCAGATGCAGAAGGGCTACCATCAGGCCTATGCGGCCTGGAAACGCGATCCCGAAGCCTTCTGGCGCGAAGCCGCCGCCGATATCGACTGGTTCACGCCGCCGGAGCGGGTGTTTTCGCCTGACGAAGGCATATATGGCCGCTGGTTCTCGGGAGCGCAAACCAATACCTGTCACAATTGCCTGGACCGGCATGTCACGGCCGGCCGCGGCGGCGAGACGGCCATCATCTTCGACAGCGCCATGACCGGCGAGAAGCGCCGGTTCTCCTATGACGAGGTGCTCGGCGAGGTCAAGGCCATCGCCGCGACGCTGCTGGCGCTCGGCATCGCCAGAGGCGACCGCGTCATCCTTTATATGCCGATGCTGCCGCAGGCCGTGTTCTCCATGCTTGCCTGTGCTCGTATCGGTGCGGTCCATTCCGTCGTTTTCGGCGGGTTTGCCGCCAGCGAGCTTGCGGCGCGTATCGACGACAGCGGCGCCAGGCTGGTGATCAGCGCGAGCTGCGGGCTGGAGCCCGGCCGCGTCGTCGCCTATAAGCCACTGGTCGATCAGGCGATCGAGATGGCGCGGGTGAAGCCGGAGCGCTGCCTGGTGCTGCAGCGGCCGCAGCTCCGTGCAGAACTCGTCGGCGGCCGCGATGAGGATTTCGAGGCGGCGGTGGCGCCCCACCGCGGCGCCGAGGTGGCCTGTGTTTCCGTCAAGGCGACCGATCCGCTCTATATCCTCTATACCTCGGGCACGACCGGCCAGCCGAAGGGCGTGGTGCGCGACAATGGCGGGCATATGGTCGCGCTGAACTGGTCGATGCGGAACATCTACGGGCTGAAACCGGGCGAGGTCTTCTGGACGGCGTCCGATATCGGCTGGGTTGTCGGCCATTCCTATATCGTCTACGCGCCGCTGATATCGGGCGTGACGACCTTGATCTTCGAGGGAAAGCCGGTCGGCACGCCGGATGCCGGCGCATTTTGGCGCGTCGTTGCAGAGCACGACGTGCGCGTGCTCTTCACGGCGCCGACCGCCTTTCGCGCCATCCGGCGAGAAGATGGGGACGGCGACCTGATCGCGCGCTACAAGATGCCCAATTTGCGGGCGCTGTTTCTTGCCGGCGAGCGGGCGGATCCCGAGACCTTGAAATGGGCCGAACGCATGCTTGCCATCCCCGTCATCGACCACTGGTGGCAGACGGAGACCGGCTGGCCGATCGCCGCAAATCCGCTCGGCCTCGGCGCCCTGCCCGTCAAGCATGGTTCGCCGGCGCTGCCGATGCCGGGCTACGAGGTAACGGTGCTCGACGATGCCGGCCATCCGATCGAGGCGGGGACGCTCGGCAATATCGTCATCAGGCTGCCCCTGCCGCCCGGCTGCCTGCCGACCCTCTGGCATGCGGATGACCGTTTCCGATCGGCCTATCTCGATGAGTTTCCCGGTTATTACAAGACCGCCGACGCCGGCTATGTCGATGAGGACGGCTACCTCTTCATCATGTCGCGGACCGACGACATCATCAATTGTGCCGGTCATCGCCTCTCGACCGGCGCGATGGAGGAAGTTTGCGCGCAGCATCCCGATGTCGCCGAATGCGCGGTCATCGGTGTCATCGATGCGCTGAAGGGTCAGGCGCCTTGCGGCTTTCTGGTGCTGAAGCGGCATGTTTTGCGCGAATCGACGACAATTGAATCGGAGGTGGTGGCGATGATTCGCGATCAGATCGGGCCTGTCGCCGCCTTCAAGACGGCCATCACCGTGAACCGATTGCCGAAGACGCGATCGGGCAAGATCCTGCGCGGCACCATGCAGAAAATTGCCGACGGCATACCTTGGAAAATGCCTGCGACCATTGATGATCCGGCGATTTTGGAGGAGATCGCCGAGGCCTTGCGCAAGCGCGGTTTCGGCTCGCTGCCAATGTAAAAGTTAAGTATTCGAAAAGCCCTAATTGAGGAATTGTTAACCATGTTGCGCAAGGATTTGTTAACGGCAAAGGCTTGCATAGCAGGCTTTGCATGACGCAGGCGCCGTTCCCGGCCTGCTGCATAATTCTCTTAAATCGGAATCGATTTGAGGAGAAATTATGCAGCAGTCGAAGTGCTCCAGCGTCCTTTGCGCGTCCGAAAGGGCGCGTCGCTGTAGTCCGGAATGCCCCTTTCTCCGATTGTGGAACGGATCATGACGAGCATCCTCACCAACAACGCTGCCATGGCAGCGCTGCAGACTTTGCGCGGCGTAAACGATAGCCTCAAGGACACCCAGGGTCGCGTTTCCTCCGGTTATCGTGTCGAGAAGGCTGCCGACAATGCCGCATACTGGTCGATCGCAACGACCATGCGTTCCGACAACCTGGCGCTTTCTGCCGTCTCCGACGCCCTCGGCCTCGGTGCGGCCAAGGTCGATACCGCCTATGCGGCCATGGACAGCGCGCTCGACGTCGTCAGTGAAATCAAGGCGAAGATCGTTGCCGCCACGGAAAAGGGCGTCGACAAGACGAAGATCCAGCAGGAACTCGACCAGCTGCAGGAGCAGCTGCTCAGCATCGCCCAGTCCGCATCCTTCTCCGGCGAAAACTGGGTGGCCGGCGCCTCCGGAACGAAGAGCGTCGTCTCGTCCTTCGTCCGTGACGGCAGCAATGCCGTTTCGGTGAAGATGACCGATTATGTGCTCGATTCAGGGACGCTCGGCAATGTGCTCTTCGGCATGACCAGCACGGGTGCGATCGAGACCAGCAGCGGCATCATCGGCACCGCCTTCAACGGCACCTATGGCGGCACCGTCATCGTCATGCCGTCAATCTATGATCTCGACATTACCGGTTTCACCCAGGGCCAGCTCGACGCAGCCTTGAGCGGGATCGAACTGGTTCTCGGCGCCATGACCGCCGCCGGCTCCGCTCTCGGGTCGATCTCGACGCGCATCCAGCTGCAGGAGAATTTCGTCAGCGGTCTTCACGATTCCATCGACTCGGGCATCGGTCGCCTGGTCGATGCCGATATGGAAGAGGAATCGAGCAAGCTCTCGGCGTTGCAGACGCAGCAGCAGCTCGGCATCCAGTCGCTTTCGATTGCCAATAGTTCGGCACAGAACATCCTCACCCTGTTCCGCAGCTGATCCGGGGACAGGCGATCCTCCATCAAAAAACCCCGCCGGGCGGTTCGCTCGGCGGGGTTTTCGTCATGAGATCGCTGATATCTCAGTACTGGTCGTCTTCGTCCTCGTCCTTCGGGGCCGAGCGCAGCGAGCTCAGCTTGCGGAAGACGGCGTCGGCGTCGATTTCCTTTTCCTCTTCGCGCTCGTAGCTCGGGGTCAGGCGTTCGGTTTCCTGCGCCGATTGCAGCGTCGCGCCGAGTTCGGCGGCGGTCGGCAGCGGCCGGCCCTTGGAGGCCTTTTCCACTTCCATGTCGAGATCGATCTGGCTGCAGAGGCCGAGCGTCACCGGATCCATCGGCGCGAGGTTGGCGGAGTTCCAGTGGGTGCGCTCGCGGATCTGCTCGATCGTCGATTTCGTCGTGCCGACGAGGCGGGAAATCTGCGCGTCCTTCAGTTCCGGATGATTGCGAACGAGCCAGAGGATGGCGTTCGGGCGGTCCTGACGCTTGGAAACCGGAGTGTAACGCGGGCCGCGGCGCTTGGATTCCGGCACCCGCACCTTCGGTTCGGACAGCTTGAGCTTGTGGTTCGGATTGGCTTCGGCGCGGGCGATTTCGTCGCGGGAAAGCTGACCGGTCGAGATCGGATCGAGGCCCTTGATGCCCTGCGCCGCTTCGCCATCGGCAATCGCCTTGACCTCGAGCGGGTGCAGTTTGCAGAACTGCGCGATCTGATCGAAAGACAGCGCCGTGTTGTCGACAAGCCAGATGGCGGTCGCCTTCGGCATGAGCAGTGTTTGAGCCATGGATATAGTCCTTCTATCGTCCGCGCCGGTCGCGGTCCGTGGATTGTCACCACAATGTCCGGGAAATATGCCGCTATATAACCGGACTGTCGCAGAATTGCAATTCTTCCGAAATCAAATGACCTTTGTCTAATTGCCGCGACGATGCGACCTGCTATGAATTGCCCTGATTTGAAATCCGGGCCCAATTGCTCGCGGCCCGTCGCATGTCCCATGAGGAGGAGTTACATGTCGGAGAAGATCCATCCGGTGCCGAAGCAGGTGAAGGCGCAGGCCCTCATCGATAAGGAAAAGTACCTGAAATGGTACGAGGAAAGCGTCGAGAACCCGGACAAGTTCTGGGGCAAGCACGGCAAGCGGATCGACTGGTTCAAGCCCTATACCAAGGTCAAGAACACCTCCTTTACCGGCAAGGTCTCGATCAAATGGTTCGAGGACGGCCAGACCAACGTTTCCTATAATTGCATCGACCGCCATCTGAAGACGAACGGCGACCAGGTGGCGATCATCTGGGAAGGCGACAACCCCTATATCGACAAGAAGATCACCTATAACGAGCTCTACGAGCACGTCTGCCGGATGGCGAATGTGTTGAAGAAGCACGGCGTCAAGAAGGGCGATCGGGTCACCATCTATATGCCGATGATCCCTGAGGCGGCTTACGCGATGCTCGCCTGCGCCCGCATTGGCGCCGTGCATTCGGTCGTCTTCGGCGGTTTCTCGCCGGAAGCCTTGGCCGGGCGCATCGTCGACTGCGAATCTACCTTCGTCATCACCTGTGACGAAGGTCTGCGCGGCGGCAAGCCGGTGCCGTTGAAGGACAATACCGATACGGCGATCCATATCGCCGCCCGCCAGCATGTGCATGTCAGCAAGGTGCTGGTCGTGCGCCGCACCGGCGGCAAGACCGGCTGGGCGCCGGGCCGCGATCTCTGGTATCATCAGGAAGTCGCCACGGTGAAGCCGGAATGCCCGCCGGTGAAGATGAAAGCGGAAGATCCGCTGTTCATCCTCTACACCTCAGGTTCGACCGGCAAGCCGAAGGGCGTGCTGCACACGACGGGCGGTTATCTCGTCTATGCCTCGATGACGCATGAATATGTCTTCGACTATCATCATGGTGACATCTACTGGTGCACGGCCGATGTCGGCTGGGTCACCGGCCATTCCTACATCGTCTACGGGCCGCTGGCCAACTGCGCGACGACGCTGATGTTCGAAGGCGTGCCGAATTTCCCCGATCAGGGCCGCTTCTGGGAAGTCATCGATAAGCATAAGGTCAACATCTTCTATACGGCGCCGACGGCGATCCGCTCGCTGATGGGCGCCGGCGACGACTTCGTCACGCGCTCCTCGCGCTCATCGCTGCGCCTGCTCGGCACGGTCGGCGAGCCAATCAACCCGGAAGCCTGGGAGTGGTATTACAATGTCGTCGGCGACAAGCGCTGCCCTGTCATCGATACCTGGTGGCAGACGGAGACCGGCGGCCACATGATCACGCCGCTGCCGGGTGCGATCGATCTGAAACCCGGTTCGGCGACGGTGCCGTTCTTCGGCGTCAAGCCGCAGCTGGTCGATAATGAGGGCAAGGTGCTGGAAGGGGCAGCCGATGGCAATCTCTGCATCACCGACAGCTGGCCGGGCCAGATGCGCACGGTCTATGGCGATCACGAGCGCTTCATCCAGACCTATTTCTCGACTTACAAGGGCAAGTACTTCACCGGCGACGGCTGCCGGCGCGACGAAGACGGCTATTACTGGATCACCGGCCGCGTCGACGATGTGCTTAACGTCTCCGGCCACCGGCTCGGCACCGCGGAGGTGGAATCGGCGCTCGTCTCGCACAATCTGGTTTCGGAAGCCGCGGTCGTCGGTTATCCGCATGCGATCAAGGGCCAGGGGATCTATTGCTATGTGACGCTGATGGCCGGCCACGAAGGGACGGACACGCTTCGCCAGGAACTTGTGAAGCACGTGCGCGCTGAAATCGGGCCGATCGCCTCGCCCGACAAGATCCAGTTTGCGCCTGGCCTGCCGAAGACCCGCTCGGGCAAGATCATGCGCCGCATCCTGCGCAAGATCGCTGAGGATGATTTCGGCGCTCTCGGCGATACCTCGACACTTGCCGATCCCGCGGTCGTCGATGATCTGATCGCCAACCGGCAGAACAAGGCGACGGCCTGATAAAATGAGCCGCCCCGGGTCTTGTTCCCGGAGCGGCTCATTTCACTTTCACACATCGCGTGCATTTGCGGCAGCGTCATGCTCGGACGCGCCTTCGAGCAGAAGGTCGCCGGCGAAGCGCCTCTCTTCCTAAAAATCGATCGCCCGGCCATTAATCTCGTAGTCGCCGAAGCGGGCCGGCTCGGCGCCGCCGCGGCCGCCGATCTCCGGCGCCAGCTCCAGCGGCTTCTGGTTTTTTCGCCGCTCCTCGGCCTCCGCAAGCGCACGCTGGGCCGCCGGGGACAGCATTTTGCGCGGCGGTTCCGATCCTTCGGCCCTCGGCGTTTGGCTATTGTCGTTATCGGCGTCCTGCATGGCTTCTCCTGCCGGAAAACATTGAAAATGGCTGGTGAATAACCAAATCATAATGCGCCGGCGCCGGGATTGAAAGCTTGCGGCACCGAAATCGGAGTTGGAGATTCGCAATGAACCTCGTTCGCACTGCCATGTTGCTCGCCTTCATGACGGCGCTTTTCATGTTTGTCGGCTTCCTGATCGGCGGTCGGGCCGGCATGACGATCGCATTCCTCATTGCCGCCGGCATGAACTTCTTCTCCTACTGGAATTCCGATCGCATGGTGCTGTCGGCCTATCGCGCCCAGCAGGTCGACGAGCGCAACGCGCCGGAATTCTTTGCGATCGTGCGCGACCTCGCCCGCAATGCCGGCCTGCCGATGCCGAAGGTCTATCTCTATGACAGCCCACAGCCGAATGCCTTCGCCACCGGCCGCAATCCCGAAAATGCCGCCGTCGCCGCCTCGACGGGTCTTCTCCAGGCACTGTCTCCGGAGGAGGTCGCCGGCGTGATGGCGCATGAGCTGGCCCACATTCAGAACCGCGACACGCTGACGATGACGATCACGGCAACGCTTGCCGGGGCGATCTCGATGCTCGGCAATTTCGCCTTCTTCTTCGGCGGCAATCGTGACAACAACAACAATCCTCTCGGGTTCGTCGGTGTCCTCGTCGCGATGATCGTGGCGCCACTCGCCGCCATGCTGGTGCAGATGGCGATCAGCCGCACGCGGGAATATTCGGCCGACCGCCGCGGCGCCGAAATCTGCGGCAATCCGCTCTGGCTTGCTTCGGCGCTCGGCAAGATCGCCCGGGGTGCGGCCCATGTGCCGAACGAGGATGCCGAGCGCAATCCGGCGACGGCGCATATGTTCATCATCAATCCGCTTTCCGGCGAGCGCATGGACAATCTCTTTTCCACGCATCCGGATACGGAAAACCGCATTGCTGCGCTGCAGGAGATGGCGCAAAGCGGCATGAATGTCTCGACGGGACCGGTTCGTGCTGTTAATCCGACGCGCAAATCGCGCTCTGTTCCGAATACGGGTCGCGGTGGTTCGCAACCGCCAAGAGGTCCGTGGTCTTGAATTCAGACGGCACGAAGAAGCCATTCCGTAAACAGAAACCCTCCAGCGACCGGCCGGCCGGCCGCTCGGCTCCAGTCAAGCCGGGCCTGCAGGCCCGGGCCGCGGCCGCAAAGATCCTCGCCGCCGTCGTCGACCGCAAGCTGCCGCTCGACGGTGCTCTCGATCACGAACATGGCAATCCTGCCTATAAGGCGCTCGGTGAAAGCGACCGGGCGCTTGTCCGCGCCATTCTGAACACGACGCTGCGCCATCTGCCGCGTATCGATGCGGCCATCGCCTCGCTGCTGGAATCGCCGCTGCCGGAGGGCGCGCGGGCGCTGCATCACGTGCTGTCGATCGGTGCTGCACAAATTCTCTATCTCGACGTGCCGGATCATTCGGCCGTCGATCTTGCCGTCGAGCAGGCCAATCAGGATCCGCGCAATCGCCGTTTTGCCAAGCTGGTCAATGCCGTGCTGCGCCGGCTCGGCCGCGAAAAAGACGCGGTGCTGGCAGAGATCGGCAAGGTCGCGCCGATGCCGTCCTGGTTCCTTGCACGGCTGGAAAAGGCCTATGGCCGCGACGCAGCGCTGGCGATCTCGCAATCGCAGCTCGAACCGGCGGCGATCGATCTGACCGTCAAATCCGACGCCGAAGGCTGGGCAAAGCGGCTGAACGGCGTTGCCCTGCCCACCGGCGGCGTGCGGCTCGCCGCTTTCGATGGCGGCATTCCATCGCTCGAGGGGTTCGATGAGGGCGCCTGGTGGGTGCAGGATGCAGCGGCAAGCATTCCGGCCAGGCTTTTCGGTGATCTCTCCGGCAAACGGGCGGCCGATCTCTGTGCTGCGCCCGGCGGCAAGACGGCACAGCTCATCCTTGCTGGCGGCACCGTCACCGCCCTCGATCAGTCGGAAAGCCGGCTAAGACGGCTGCGCTCCAATCTCGACCGGCTTGGCCTCAAGGCGGAAACGGTCGTAGCAGACCTGACGACGTTCAAGCCGGCCGAAGGTTTCGATGCGATCCTGCTCGACGCCCCCTGCTCCTCCACCGGCACGACGCGCCGGCACCCCGACGTGCTATGGACCAAGGGGCCGGAGGATATCGCCAGGCTGGCGGCGCTGCAGGAGCGGTTGCTGCGCCATGCGCTCACCCTGCTGAAGCCCTTGGGCACGCTGGTGTTTTCGAATTGCTCGCTCGATCCCGCCGAGGGCGAGGAGGTCGTCGCCCGGGTCCTTTCCGATACGGATGCAATCGAGCGCGTTGCGATCAGTGCAGGCGACTGGCCCGGCCTCGAAGCGGCGATCACGCCGCTTGGCGAATTCCGCACGCTTCCGACCATGCTGAAAATGCCTGAGGGCATTGCCTCCGGTCTGGACGGCTTTTACGCGGCCGTGCTGCGGCGAACGGGCTGATCAAGCTCAAACGTCGGCGCAACCATGCGGAGATTTGAAATCCTCGCATCATCGCTACGGTGCGTTGTGAACCGTCGAATGATCTCAACTGAAATGCAGTAATTTGCGTATATTCGAACTTTGTCACGAATTAATTCATTGCGGGCGATGAAATCGGCCGCTTTTCACCTATTCTTAACCACGAGGGTCAATAGACAATAGAATATGCAGTCCGGTCGGCGTTTTGCGAGCATGTATGTTCGGGAAGCTTGGCGGCGCGCCTTGCGCCGCGTCGCGTTGCTGCGCCTGAAGCTCTTTCGCCATTCGATCAAGGTGCCCGAGCGCCTGATCGTTGCGCCGACCGATCTTCGCGGTATCGATCCGCATGTGGCCGACGAAATTTTGAACGGCCGATTTCTGCTGGCCGGGCGCATGCTGGAAACGAACGGCAAATCGCCCTTCACCTTCACCCTGCCCTCGCGGCCCTTTGCGATCCGCCTGCACAGCTTCGGCTGGCTCCGGCATATGCGCGCCCACAAGACGGAACGCAGCGCCTCCGCCGCCCGCACGATCGTCGACAGCTGGCTCTCGATCCATGCCGGCCGCATGGAAGGAATTGCCTGGGACACCGACGTCACCGCCCAGCGCGTCATTGCCTGGCTGTCGCATTCGCCCGTGGTGCTGCAGAACGCCGACCGCGGCTTTTACCGGCGTTTCATGAAATCGCTGGCATTCCAGGTGCGATTCCTGCACCGCATGGCGCCTTACACGCTCGGCGGCCTGGAGCTGTTTCGCCTGCGCATCGCGCTCGCCATGGCCTCCGTCGCCATGCCGGCCCGCGCATCCACACTCAGAAAGGCGGCGCAGGCGCTCGACCGCGAATTCGATAGCCAGATTCTGCCGGATGGCGGCCATATCTCGCGCAATCCGCGCGTCGGCCTGGAACTGCTGCTCGATCTGCTGCCGCTCAGGCAGACCTATGTCAATCTCGGCCATGATCTGCCGCAGAAGCTGATCTCCGGCATCGACCGCATGTATCCGGCCTTGCGATTCTTCCGCCATCAGGATGGGGACCTGGCGCTTTTCAACGGCGCGACCTCGACGCTCGCCAACGAGCTGATGTCGGTGCTGAGATATGACGAGACCGCCGGTCAGCCGTTCAAGGCTTTGCCGCAGTCGCGCTATCAGCGGCTTGCCGGAGGCAAGACAATCATCATTGCCGATACCGGCACGCCGCCCTCGGGCGGCGCGCTGCGCACGGCACATGCCGGCAGCCTCTCCTTCGAGATGTCGTCGGGCCGCCATCGCTTCATCGTCAATTCCGGCTCGCCGAAATTCGCCGGGCACCGTTATGTGCAGATGGCGCGCACGACCGCGGCGCATTCGACCGTCATCCTCAACGACACCTCGTCCAGCCGCTTTTCCCTCTCGCCCTTCCTCAACCACGCGATCACCGAACCGGTGCGGACGGTGACCGTCGAGCGTGTGGAAACGGAGGATGGACGCGACGGCATCAAGCTCAGCCATGACGGTTATGTGAGAACATTCGGCGTGCTGCACGAGCGTGAGCTGACACTCAATGTCGCGGGCTCGATCGTGACGGGCCACGATCGGCTGGTCGTTCGCGAGGGATATGACAGCGACGAGCCCGTAAAGGCGGTCGCCCGGTTTCATATCCATCCTTCGATCGTGCTGCAGCAGAGTGACGGGGAATCGGTGCTGCTGACGGCGCCGGATGGCGAAAGCTGGCTGTTTTCCGCCCCCGGCAACGAAGTGCTGATTTCCGAGGACATTTTCTTCGCCGACAGCTCCGGCATTTGCGGCTCGGACCAGATCGAGATCGACTTCGATCTTGCCCAGAAGATGGAAATCCGCTGGTTTTTATCCCGCAAGGGGTAGCGCCTGTTTGCGCGGCGGCGAAGCTGTGCTAACGCGGCGCAAGCAGAACCGAAGCCCGAACGGAGAAAGTTCATGGCCGTCATTTCCAAGAAAATCCCCGCCCCGGACAAGGTCGAAATCAAGACCGCGCTCCTCTCCGTGTTCGACAAGACCGGCATCGTCGAGCTCGCCCAGGCCTTGTCTGAACGAGGCGTGCGCCTGCTGTCGACCGGAGGCACCTACAAGGCGATCGCTGCCGCCGGTCTCGCCGTCACCGATGTCTCCGACATCACCGGTTTTCCGGAGATCATGGATGGCCGCGTCAAGACGCTGCACCCGACCGTGCATGGCGGCCTGCTGGCGATCCGTGATGACAGCGAGCACCAGGAAGCGATGAAGAAGCACGGCATCGAGGGTATCGATCTGGCCGTCATCAACCTCTATCCCTTCGAAGAGGTGCGCGCGGCCGGCGGCGATTATCCGACGACCGTCGAGAATATCGATATTGGCGGTCCGGCGATGATCCGGGCATCGGCCAAGAACCACGCCTATGTGACCATTCTGACCGACCCCAACGATTACGCCGAGTTCAAGGAGCAGCTTTCGGCCAATGCCGGCAAGACGGGTTATGCCTTCCGCCAGCGCATGGCCGCCAAGGCCTATGCCCGCACCGCGGCCTATGACGCTGCGATTTCCAACTGGTTTGCCGAAGCGCTGTCGATCGACACGCCGCGCCACCGCGTCATCGGCGGCGTCCTCAAGGAAGAGATGCGCTACGGCGAAAACCCGCACCAGAAGGCCGCCTTCTACGTGACCGGCGAGAAACGCCCGGGTGTTTCGACGGCTGTCCTTCTCCAGGGCAAACAGCTCTCCTATAACAACATCAACGATACCGACGCCGCTTATGAGCTCGTCGCCGAGTTCTTGCCGGAAAAGGCGCCGGCCTGCGCCATCATCAAGCACGCCAATCCCTGCGGCGTCGCCACCGGTTCGAGCCTGGTCGAAGCCTATCAGCGGGCGCTTGCCTGCGATTCCGTTTCCGCTTTCGGCGGCATCATCGCGCTCAACCAGATCTTGGACGCCGAAACGGCCGAAGAGATCGTCAAGCTCTTCACCGAGGTGATCATCGCCCCCGATGTCACCGAAGAGGCAAAGGCGATCGTCGCCCGCAAACCGAACCTCAGGCTGCTGTCGGCCGGCGGCCTGCCCGACCCGCGCATTGCAGGGCTGACGGCGAAGACCGTTTCCGGCGGCCTGCTTGTCCAGAGCCGTGACAATGGCATGGTCGAGGATCTGGAGCTCAAGGTCGTTACCAAGCGTGCGCCGACGAGCCAGGAGCTCGAGGACATGAAGTTCGCCTTCAAGGTCGGCAAACATGTCAAATCGAATGCCGTCGTCTACGCCAAGGACGGCCAGACGGCCGGGATTGGCGCCGGCCAGATGAGCCGGGTCGATTCGGCCCGCATCGCCGCGCTGAAGGCCGAAGAGGCCGCCAAGGCGCTCGGCCTTGCGGTGCCGATGACCAAAGGTTCGGCCGTTGCCTCGGAAGCTTTCCTGCCGTTTGCCGACGGGCTCCTGTCGATGATTGCCGCAGGCGCGACGGCGGTCATCCAGCCGGGCGGCTCAATGCGTGATCAAGAGGTCATCGATGCCGCCAATGAACACGGCATCGCCATGGTTTTTACCGGCATGCGCCACTTCCGGCACTGAAGAAGTGTCGGAAATGACCGGGCATTCCTATGCCCGGTCGGCCGGGTAGGGCGTGCGGACCAACAGGACCAGACCGCCGGCGAGGAACAGGACCAGCGTCGCCATTCCGAGCCGCGGTGAGCCGCTGATATAGGTCACCAGCGAGAAGAGCAGCGTCGCCATGAAGCTCGTGGCGCGCCCTGACAGGGCGTAAATGCCGAAGTAGCGGCCGGCTTCCTCCAGGCTGACGCTGCGGGCGAGATAGGAGCGCGACGAGGCCTGCACCGGCCCGAAGGCGAGCCCGATCAGCAGGCCATAAAGGATATAGGCCTTTTCCGCCGCGGTGCCGAAGAGGCCGCCGGAATCGGTTGTCGGCAGCGCCATCAGGCCGAACAGCGTGTAGCCCGGCCCGGTCGAGATGATGCCGATGGTGGCGAGAAGCAGCATGGTAAGGCTGATGACGACGGTCACCTTCGAACCGACGCCCTTGTCGATCCGGCCGGCGATCAGGCAGCCGAAGATGGCGACAACGTTGAGGATGATGCCGTAAAGGCCGATCTCGATCGTCGCCCAGCCGAACATGCCGGCGGCAAAGACGCCGCCGAGGATCAGCAGGCCGTTGACGCCATCCTGATAGATCATGCGGGCAATCAAGAATTTTAGGATGCCGCGCCGCTCTTTGAGTTCGCCGAGGGTGTTCCTGAGCTCCCGCAGGCCGGCGCGGATGGCGGTGCCGAAGGGCAGGCCTCTGCCGACATCGGGCGTGAAGAAGAACATCGGCAGGATGAAGATCAGGTACCAGACGGCCGAGATCGGCCCGGTGATGCGCGCATCCTGACCGGTCCTGGGATCAAGGCCGAAGAGCGGATCGAGGCCGAGAATCGTCTTGCCGCTTTCCGGGCTTGCCGCCAGAAGCGTGACGACGGCAATCAGCACGATCATGCCGCCGAGATAACCAAGCCCCCAGGCGGTGTTGGAAAGCTTGCCGACCTCGTGCTTGGCGACCAGCCGCGGCATCATTGAATCGTTGAAAACGATTGAAAACTCGGCCGAAATCGAGGCGAGGATCATGAAGATCACGGGATAGAGGACCGGTGAGCCGGGGGCTGCGAACCACAGGCCGAAAAGACTGGCGATCTTGATGATCGCGAAGAAACCGATCCAGGGCTTGCGTGCACCGGACTGGTCGGCGATCGAGCCGAGAACGGGCGACAGCAAGGCGATGATCACCGAGGAGATCGTCGCCATGTTGCTCCACATTGCCTGAGCCGACACCGGGTCATCGGTCAGGCGCGAGACGAAATAGGGCCCGAAGATGAAGGTGGTGACCACCGTGAAGAAGGGCTGCGCCGCCCAGTCGAAGAACATCCACCCCCAGATGCCCTTCTCCGTGGCCTTTGGCGGCTGCGTCCCTGTCCAGTCAATGCGATTCAACATCCGCTCCTTTTTTGGCGGACTGTCTCACCTCGCCCGGTCGCGCGCAAGATCGGTCAGGATGCCTGCGGCCACGGTAATGCGCGCAAGATTGGGGTCGCCGCTGTCGCTGAGGCTCGAAAGTTCCTCGACGATGCGATTGATGCGGACGCGATCCTGCGCATGCCAGGCCTGGACGGGCAGCTTCTCCTTGCCGTGGTCCGAAAGGGCCGAGATGACAATGTCGCGCCGGGCGCTGGCGATCTGGTCGATGCTGCGGGCAAGGGCCAGGTTTTCGTAGTGATCGGAGGTGAGGATCCGGCCGCCGGCCGCCAGCAGCCGGGCGATCCGGAAGGTCTTCGACACTGCGAAATAATTTTCGGCCGCACGCACCAGCGGCTCGCCGGTGCGCTCGGCAATCTGCATAATCTCCGGTACCAGCGCGAAGCTCTGGAGGTTGGCGATTTCGGCCGTGAGCTTTTCCGGTACGCCCCCTTGGGCATATTCTGCCTGCCGGGCCGCGGCATCGCCGGCCGCCTGTTCGACGAAAGCCGGCCTCAGCTTCTTCAGGGCTGCCTGCAGTCGGCTAATGACCTCGGCCATGTCCGCCCTGGTCATGGCGGTTTTCAACAGCAGGCGCGTCAGCACGATAAAGCTGTGGCTGATTTCCTCGTAGATGCGGTTCTGCAGCTCGCCCGAAATTTTGCCATCGAGCGCATCCGTCTCGGCCCAGAGCCGGGTGAGGTCGAAACCGTCGCGGGCAACGATTGCGGCGCGCACCACTTCCGGCGCAGAAGCCGCCGTCGCGTCCATCATGGCGACGGTGAAGCTCGGCCCGCCGCGATTGATCGCTTCGTTGGCAAGCACGGTTGCGACGATCTCTCGCCGCAAGCGATGGCCGGCGATATCGCCGGCGTTCGACTTCTGCATCTTGACGGGGAAATAATTCGACAGCGTCGCGGCAAAATAGGGGTCGTCGGGCAGATCGCTGGCGGCGAGCGCATCGAAGAGCACGATCTTGGCGTAGGACACCAGAACGCCGATTTCCGGCCGCGTCAGCGGCTTGCCGGCGGTATAACGTTCGGCGAGGGTCTGGTCGTCGGGCAAGGTCTCAACCTTGCGGTTCAGCTGACCGGCGGCCTCGAGCACGCTCATGAAGCGGCCGAGTTCCAGGCCGTTCGCCGTGCCCTTGCGCTCCGTCAGCGAGATCGCCAGCGACTGGAGGTAGTTGTTGCGCAGCACGAGGGCTGCCACTTCGCTAGTCATCGACGAAAGCAGCTGGTCGCGCTTTGCCCGCGTCAGCCGCCCATCATGCATGGCCGCCGCCAGCGCGATCTTGATGTTGACCTCGACGTCCGAGGTGTTGACGCCGGCCGAGTTGTCGATGGCGTCGGAATTGCAGCGCCCGCCGTTGAGACCGTAGGCGATACGGCCCTTCTGGGTGACGCCGAGGTTTGCACCCTCGCCGATCACCTTGGCGCGGACCTCCGCCGCGGTAATGCGGATCGGATCGTTGGCGCGATCGCCGACTTCGGTATCGGTTTCGGACGACGCTTTCACATAGGTGCCGATGCCGCCGAACCACAGCAGATCAACCGGGCTCTTTAGGATCGCCGTCATGATCTCGAAGGGTGTCGCCACGGCTTTGTCGATGCCGATCGCAGCAACTGCTTCCGGCGTCAGCGTCACTGATTTCGCCGCGCGGGAAATGATCATCGCACCCTTGGAGAGCACGCTTTTGTCGAAATCCTGCCAGCTCGAGCGCGGCAGGTCGAAGAGCCGCTGACGTTCTGCCAGCGTCTTTTCCATGTCGGGATCAGGATCGATGATGATGTCGCGGTGGTCGAAGGCGGCGACGAGGCGGATCTTCGGCGAGAGCAGCATGCCGTTGCCGAAGACGTCGCCCGACATGTCGCCGACGCCGGCGACGGTGAAGGGGGTCGTCTGGATGTCGATGTCCATTTCGCGGAAATGGCGTTTGACGGTTTCCCAGGCGCCGCGGGCGGTGATGCCCATCTTCTTGTGGTCGTATCCGGCCGAGCCGCCGGAGGCAAAGGCGTCGTCCAGCCAGAAGCCGGCTTCCTGCGCCAGCGCATTGGCGGTGTCGGAGAAGGTTGCCGTGCCCTTGTCGGCAGCGACGACGAAATAGGGGTCGTCGCCATCAAGCCTCACCGTATCCGCCGGCGGCACGATCTCGGCCCCGGAGATATTGTCGGTGATCGACAGCAGGGTGCGGATATAGGTCTTATAGGCCTCGCGACCGGCGTTGAAGATTTCGTCGCGGCTGCCGCCGACGGGAAGTTTTTTCGGGTAGAAGCCGCCCTTGGCGCCGACCGGGACGATGACGGCGTTCTTCACCTGCTGCGCCTTGACGAGACCCAGCACCTCGGTGCGGTAATCCTCGGCGCGGTCCGACCAGCGCAGGCCACCGCGCGCCACCTTGCCGAAGCGCAGATGCACGCCTTCGACCTCGACGCCGTAGACGAACATCTCGCGGAAGGGTTTGGGCTGCGGCAGACCGTCGACCAGATGCGGATCGAGCTTGAAGGCGAGCATCGCTTTCGGCGAACCGTCGGGGTTCTTCTGGAAGTAATTGGTCCGCAGCGTCGCGTCGACGATGTTGACGTAGCGGCGCAGGATCCGGTCGTCGTCGAGGCTCGGCACCTCGGCAAGCTCGGCTTCGATCGCCTGGTGCAGCTCGGCGAGCTTCTTCACCCGGGCCTTCTCCTGAAGCTTGGGATCGAGCGTATCGTGGAACAGCCGGAAAATGGCGGCGGCGACGCCGGGATATTTGTCGAGCGTCGTTGCGATATAGTCCTGCGAATAGGCGATGCCGGCTTGGCGGAGATAGCGCGCATAGGCGCGCAGCACATTCGTCTCACGCGCCGAGAGCCCCGCCGAAAGGATCAGCCGGTTGAAGCTGTCATTGTCGATCGTGCCGGCGAAGGCGGCGACGAAGGCTTCCTCGAGGGCGGCGCCATAACGGTGCAGGTCGATGTCGCGGCCGTTGCGAGTCTCGAGCTCCATGTCATGCAGCACGACGAGTTTGGTTTGGCCGTCGGCGGGCATTCCGATATCGAAGGTGCGTTCGCTGACGACATTGAAGCCAAGATTCTCGAGAAGCGGCACGCGCCGTGACAGCGCCAGCTGGCCGCCGGCATGGAAGATCTTCAGCGAAAGAATACGGCCTTGGTCTTCCTGACGGTGATAGAACTGGATGCGCAGCGGCTCGCCGGCGGCGCAGGCGCCGATATCGGCGAGGTCCGCCACGGTTTCCTCAGGAGTGAAGGAATCCTGAAAGGCCTGGTCGACCGATATTTTCGGCGCCTTCGGCCCGGCCAGTACTTCGAAGCGGTCGTCCCAGCGGGCGGTGATTTCGCGGATCGTCTGCTCCAGCTTGGCTTGCGGAATGCGCGGCGTCTTGCCGCCGGAACGGCCGATGATGAAATGCACGCGCGCCACACCGCCTTCGGGAAAAGCCGGGTAATAGGCGGAGACACGGCCGTCATAGACGGTCTTCAGATAGGTGCCGATCCGTTCGCGCACGATCGAGTCATATTCCTCTCGCGGCACATAGACGATCACCGAGACGAAGCGGTCGAAATGGTCGATGCGCGGCAGGGCGCGCACGCGCGGCCGGTCGGCCAGGTCATTGATCTGTTCGGCAAAGTTGGCAAGCAGCGTCGTGTCGATCTGGAAAAGATCGTCGCGCGGATAAGATTCCAGCGTGTTATCCAGCATGCGGCCGGAATGGCTCATCGGGTCGAATCCGAAATGCTCCTTAACCTTCTCGATCTTGGAGCGCAGCAGCGGGATTTCCGAGGCGAGCGACGTATAGGCCGTCGAGGTGAAGAGGCCGACGATGCGCAGTTCGCCGGTGACGTTGCCCTCGGCGTCGAAACGCTTGACGCCGACATAATCCATGTAGGCACGGCGATGGACGATCGATTTCACGTTCGCTTTGGTGACGATCAGGAAGTCGGGGCCGTCGAGGAAGGCCAGAATCTCGGGCGTCGTCGTCACGGCATCCTTGCCGGTGCGCAGCACGAGAACGTCGGGATTGGACAGAATGCCGAGGCCGGCCCCCTTGTCCCGCTCGACCTTGGCGTCGGCGCCCTTGCCGGAATAGACATATTCGCGCATGCCGAGGAAGGTGAAATTCTCATCGCGCAGCCAGCTCAGGAAGGCGATCGCCTCGGCGTGTTCGGCCTTTCTGCGGCCCACGCCGTTGGCCGCAAGCTCGGCGATCACGCCGTCGAGCTTGGAAAGCATCGGCTTCCAGTCCGAGACCGACAGGCGGACCTGTTCGAGCACGGTTTGGATCCGTTTGACGAGATCGGCCGCCTGGCTGGAATTGAGCGGCGCGATATGAAGCTGGATATGGCTGACGCGTGTGGCGGGATCGCTCGGCTGGTCGGCGGAATAGAGCGTGGGCGCCTTGTCCTTTTCCATCACCAGGATGGGATGCACGGCCATGAAGAGATCGCGGTGGGTGCTCGTCACTTCGCCCATGACCGATTCATAGAGAAACGGCATATTCCGGTCGGTGACCGAAAGCACCGAGACGGCAATGCCGTCAGGCGCAACACCGCCGATGGTGTCGATACTGACGCGTGGGGTCTTGCCGTTCCAGGCGGCAAGTTCTCTTGCCGAATGCACGGCAGAAAGCGCCAGCATTTCAGGTGTGTAGCGTTCGAGATCGTCATTGCTTGCCCGGCCGAAGAGAATTTCCGGATCGAGATGGGCCTCGCCCGTGGTCTTGGCGATCTTTCGTGCGCCTTCGATCTGTTTTTCTCGCTTCGGATTGTTTCTGACAGCCATGGATCGCCTCCCGCTATGGACTGATTTTCTGCAAGCTAGCAGAAGACTCTTCGAAAAAATCTCTAAAATAGGGACCAGCGGGATGGTTTTGGTGCTTTTTTGACGCCGGAAATGGGAAATTGTCGGAGATTTTTCCGATTTCGTAGCCAAAACCAACGTAGACGGACCTGTTTTCGTTTTTTCTACCGCCGCACATTTCCATGCCCGCATGAAGAATGGTTGACAGCGTGGCGTCAAAAATATCATCAAACGCCATCATCATGCGGACCTTGATACCATGTCGGAAAATGCAGCGGGCGCAGTCATCGTCATCTCCAGCCATGTCGTGCGTGGCTCGGTCGGCAACCGGGCGGCGGTTTTTGCGCTGGAGACGCTCGGCCATCCGGTCTGGGCGCTGCCGACCATCGTTCTGCCTTGGCATCCCGGCCATGGCCGTTCGACGCGGCTGACATTTGCTGAAGCCGATTTCGACGCGGCGATCGACGATCTGATCCGTGCGCCCTGGATTGGTGAAGTCCGAGCTGTGCTTTCAGGCTATTTCGGCAATGCCGCCCAGGCGCGCTCCGTCGCCCGGCTGATCGCTGCGCTCCGGCAAAACAATCCCGAACTGCTCTATGTCTGCGATCCCGTGATGGGTGACCTCGGTGGCCTCTACGTGCCGGAAGCCACTGCCGAGGCCATTCGTGACCATCTCATCCCGCTCGCCTCGGTGGCGACGCCGAACCGCTACGAGCTCGCCTGGCTGTCGGGAGCAGCGCTCGACGACAACAGTGCGATCATGGAGGCGGCGCTGGCGCTCGGGCCGTCGCGCATGCTCGTCACCTCGGCGGTGCCGATGATGGCGGGTGGCACCGGCAACCTCTACCTTTCCGGCCGTCACGCGCTTCTTGCCGAGCACCGCGTCGTCGACAATCCGCCGAATGGTCTCGGCGACCTGCTGGCTGCGGTTTTCCTGTCGCGCCTGCTGTTCGGCCTCGAGGATGAAAAGGCCTTGCAGCTTGCCACTGCCAGCGTGTTCGAAGTGCTGGCGCGAGCCGTCAAGCGCGGCAGCAACGAGTTGATGCTGGCAAGCGACGCGTCCAGTCTTTCGACGCCGATGGCCATGGTGCAGATGCGCCGGCTCGTGCATCCGGCGCAGCGACGGAAAAAATGATGCATCTACCAGGATGCTCATTTTGCGGTGCAGCAGTTGATCTTGTCTTCGGCCCGCGCTAATCCAGAAGCATGCAGCGTTTTCCAAACACCCTTCTGGACGGTTATCGCAACTTTATGAACGGGCGTTATGCCGATGCCCGCGACCGGTATCGGCAACTCGCCGAAAACGGCCAGAGCCCGAGCACGTTGGTGATTGCCTGTTCGGATTCACGTGCGGCTCCCGAGCTGATTTTCGATGCCGGTCCGGGCGAGCTGTTCGTTATCCGCAACGTCGCCAATATGGTGCCGCCCTACGAGCCGGACGGTCACTTCCATTCGACATCGGCGGCGCTTGAATTTGCGGTACAGGCACTGAAGGTCACGGATATCGTCGTGATGGGTCACGGCCGCTGCGGCGGCATCCGTGCCGCACTCGATCCCAATGCCGAGCCATTGTCACCGGGCGATTTCATCGGCCGGTGGATGTCGCTGGTCAAGCCGGCCGCCGAGCAGATCCAGAGCAATGACGTGATGACGGCGGCCGAGCGGCAGACGGCGCTGGAACGTGTTTCTATCCGCAACTCGATCGACAATCTCAGAAGCTTTCCCAATATCAAGGCGCAAGAGGAAGCGGGAGATCTTCATCTCCACGGCGCCTGGTTCGACATATCGACGGGTGAACTCTGGGTTATGGACGCCGAGACGCGTGACTTCATTCGTCCCGAGATCTGAGGACCGACGGGTTTATCAGTTTTTTAAGGATTGTTGTTAAGCTGCCGGAATTGGTCGCGCACGACCGACGTCTTGATCACCGTGGCGATTGGCGATGAAGTTCGAAACCATCAAAAAGGTTATCCTGGCGGCTATCATGCTGCCCTTCGTGTTCATGCTGATCGAAGGCGTCGTCGTCATCCGGACTTCGCTGACGCAATACAGGAACCTCGAGAAAGACCGACAATTCGCTGACGTGCTTGCCCGCGGTGGGTCCATCGCCGCAACCGAGATCCTCAGCGAAATTGGTGCCACGCGCGAATATCTGGCTTATCCCAGCAGCCGGACTGTAATCGACATGCAGCGAAGCCGGGCGACACTCGATGACGAACGTCGGGCCTTCTATGCCAGCCTGCCTGCCCGCAATGTGCTCGACGAAGGGCTCGTCGACGAATTATCTGCTCTCAGCCTCGCCTATAGCCGCATCGTCGCCGCCCGAAGTGCGGTCGACCAAGGCCGATATAATAACGGCAGCGATCCGGGTTCCATCTATTGGTACGCGGCCCTCAAGCAGCTTGCCGTCGTCGATGCTCTCTCCCCGCTGATCAACGATCCTGTGCTGCTCGAGAAATCGAACCAGCTGATGGGCATCATGCTGACCTACTACGGCGAAAGGCTGATCACCGGCATCGGCACCCGTTACCTCGACCGCGGCCCTTTGGCCAGATTTCCGGTGGAGTTGTTCGTGCAGGGAAAAGTGATGATCGGCGAGGGCATGGATCACATGGTCTTCCACTCCGCGACGCCGATCGAGCGCGATATCGTCAGCTATCTCGGTCGCAGCAGCCAGGTGAAGGCGAATGCCATCACCGATGCGATCCTCGCCGGATCGCGGCCGACGCGCGCAGTACATGACGTCTGGGCCGCGGCGCAGAACGAGCGCATGAGTTTCCTGCAGCAGAAGATGATCGAGGCCGCCAGAGACATTCATGACACCGGCGAGAACTTTTCGACGCGTTCGCACCTGCACCTGACGCGGATTCTGGCGCTGTGTGCTGGTCTGCTGATCCTCGCCACTTTGGTGTTGGTGCTGGCGGCACGCGGTCTGCGCCTGATCGACCGGCTGACGCAAGATCGCGAGGCGCTGGTAGGGGAGTTGCGCAACGCTGCCCAGACCGACCTCTTGACCGGCCTGTACAACAGGCGCGGCTTCGAGGTCGCCGCGTCGGCGCTTCTTACCCAGGCCGAACACGGATCGCGCTGGATATCCGTCGTGCTGTTCGATCTCGATCATTTCAAGAAGATCAACGATCTCAACGGTCATGACGCCGGCGACGCCGTGCTTCGCCATGTCGCGGGCGTCGCGCGCGAGAATTTCCGTTCCTTCGATTTGCTGGTGCGTCACGGCGGCGAGGAGTTCCTGGCGCTTCTGCCGGATTCGACGCCAGACGACGCTGCAGTCGTCGCCGAGCGAGTGCGGCTGGCGATCGAGCTGGCGGAAATCGCTTTACCGAGCGGCGAGCGGCTCAAGGTCACGGCGAGTTTCGGATGTGCCGGCCGGGCAAACGACGGCGCAAGCCGGAACTTCGAGGATCTTGTCAAACGCGCAGATCTGGCGCTTTACGCCGCCAAGGCCTCCGGCCGCAACTGCGTCGTTTCGGGGCCGGTCGTCCCGGCTCCGCCGCAGGAGGAGCGCCGCAAGGCGGCTTCTGGCGGTGGTTTCGATTCCCGCCTATGAAAAACGCCGCATATTGCAGCGGCGTTTCGCTGGGCCGTTGTCTATGCAGGCTTATCTGCCGCCGTCGATCTGCTGGCCGATATAGGCAATCGCCTGCTGATAGACGCTGGCAGCGTTCCAGCCCTGGATGGCAACGAAATTCGGCTCTCCCGGCTGATAGCCGGCGCCGGCCCGCCAGCCATGGCCCTTGAGAAAATTGGCGGTCGAGGCCAGCGCATCGGCGCGGGAACCGACCATGTCGACACGACCGTCACCATCGCCGTCGGCGCCGAACCGCACGACGTTCCTCGGCAGGAACTGCGTCTGGCCGATTTCACCATGGGCGGCGCCCTTGGCCTGCGGGCTCAGATAACCTTCGGAGACGAGCTGGAGCGCGGCATAGAGCTGGTCGGTGAAATAATCCGAACGACGGCAGTCATAGGCAAGGGTCGAAACAGCCGACAGCGTGTGCTGATTACCCATATAGCTGCCAAAACCGGTCTCCATGCCCCAGATGGCGATCAGCGGGCCGGCGGGAACGCCGAAGCGACGCTCGATCGAGGCAAAAAGCGCCTGGTTGGCCGCCTTCATCGAACGGCCGCGGGAAATGACGGCGGCACCACCGCGCTTCTGCATGAAGGCGTCGAAGGACAGCTTGAAGCTTTTCTGGCCGCGGTCGGCGGCAATCGTCGGCTTGTTGTAGTTAACGTTGGCGAAGGCACGGTTGAGCACCGACTGGCTGACGCCGTTCGCGGCTGCCGTCTGTTTGAAATCGGCGACCCAGGCGTCGAAGCCGGCACTGGTATTGCCACATTGCGGTCCTTGCGCGAACGCCGGAACCGCATGGAGGACGCCGATTGCCGCAGCGGCCGCCAGAAACAACTTTGTCATGCGCATTGAGAAACCCCGCTCTCGATCTGCATAGCTTTTAGGCGGGCAAGAGAATGCCAGTCACCCGCGATTTTGTCACGATCACCTTTTAGCGAACGCTTACACAGCTGTATTTGCTTGGAAAAGCCCCGCTCATCGAGCAGGGGCTTTAACAGCTTATGGTTTACAAATGGTATCAGGCGGCCTGCTTGCGCGGCTTGACCAGGCCACGATTGACCAGCAGCTCGGCGATCTGAATGGCGTTCAGCGCCGCGCCCTTGCGCAGGTTGTCGGAAACCACCCACATATTGAGGCCGTTTTCGACCGTCGCATCCTCGCGGATGCGCGAAATATAGGTCGCGTCCTCGCCGGCGGATTCGTAGGGCGTGATGTAGCCGCCGTTCTCGCGCTTGTCGATGACGAGGCAGCCCGGTGCATCGCGCAGGATGTCGCGGGCCTGGTCGGCGGTGATTTCGTTTTCGAATTCGATGTTGACCGATTCCGAATGGCCGATGAAAACAGGTACGCGCACCGCGGTGCAGGTCACCTTGATCTTCGGGTCGAGCATCTTCTTGGTCTCGGCCAGCACCTTCCACTCTTCCTTGGTGTAGCCATCTTCCATGAAGCTGTCGATGTGCGGGATGACGTTGAAGGCGATGCGCTTGGTGAACTTCTTGTTCTCGATCGGATCGGCGACGAAGACGGCGCGGGTCTGGTTGAAGAGTTCGTCCATGCCGTCCTTGCCGGCGCCGGAGACCGACTGGTAGGTCGAGACGACGACGCGCTTGATCTTGGCGAAGTCATGCAGCGGCTTCAGCGCCACTACCAGCTGGGCGGTCGAGCAGTTCGGATTGGCGATGATGTTGCGCTTGGTGAACTGGCTGATGGCATCCGGGTTCACTTCCGGCACGATCAGCGGCACGTCGGCGTCGTAGCGCCAGGCCGAGGAATTGTCGATGACGACGCAGCCCTGCTGGCCGATCTTCGGCGAAAACTTCTTGGAAACCTCGCCGCCGGCCGACATCAGGCAGATGTCGGTGTCGGAGAAATCGTAGTTCTCCAAATTGGAGACCTTCAATGTCCGGTCACCGAACGACACCTCGGTGCCCTGCGAACGTGCCGAGGCGAGTGCCACGACCTCATCGGCGGGAAAGCCTCGTTCGGAGAGGATGTTGAGCATCTCCCGACCGACATTTCCGGTCGCTCCCGCAACTGCTACTTTGAAACCCATTTCTCAAGCTCTCTTTCTCTTCTCTCCTCTTGTCCGGTGAGGGGGAAAGGCGCGACGGATCGCGTCTTCCTGTCCCCAGCCGAGCCGGGGAGAGAGCGGCAGGCCAGAGACGTCAGACGGTTTTCGTCGTCGTTTTGGCCTTGGTTTTGGCAGAAACCGGAACGGCAATATCCACCCCGGCAACTCGTGCCCGGTCATTGCATGCGGCAATGGCGTGTTCGTCGTGAACCATGGAGATTCCTTTTCCGCTGTTGCTCTTAGAAGGTTTTCCACAGGAGTCAAGGTTTTTGCGTCGGCGCTCGCAGGCGGAAGGAGCGATGTCGTCCTGCGGCGTTTTGTCATGCCGCTGTCATCACCCGGGGGTATCCCGGCTCGGTTGTTAATATCTGCACCGAAAACGGGGGTTTTCCATGCGTATGCTTCTCGCCGCCTTTGCGGCCACCACCATTCTCGCCGGCGCCGCTCAGGCGACGACGGTCTACCCGCTTGATCGCGCGACGATCCTCGCCGGCTCGCCGTTCGACTTCAAGGTCGAGCTCGACAAGCAGGTTAAGCCGGAAGACGTGAAGATCACCGTCAACGGCCAGGATTACAAGACCGTCCTCGGTGGCGAAGCGCAGTTCATCGAATTGGAAAAGGGCAAGGAAGACAAGCCCCTCGGTTCCGCTCTGCTGCTGCGCGGCCTGAAGATTTCCGCTCCCGGCGCCTACAAGGTCGAGGTCGCTGCCGGTGACGCAACGAAGTCCGTCACCTGGAACGTTTACGAAACCGCCGGCCAGCCCAAGGCCAAGAACATCATCTTCCTGCTCGGCGACGGCCTTTCCGTCGCCCATCGCACTGCCGCCCGCATCATGTCCAAGGGCATGACCGAAGGCAAAGCGAATGGCCGTCTGAACATGGACGATCTCGATCATATGGCCTTCATCGGCGTGTCGTCGACGAACGCCGTTGCCACGGACTCGGCCAACACCATGTCGGCCTACATGACGGGCCACAAGACGGCCGTCAACGCGCTCGGCGTTTATGCGGACCGCACGCCGGCCTCGCTCGATGATCCGCGCGTCGAAACCATTGCAGAAGCCGTTCGCCGCATGACCAAGAAGTCGATCGGCATCGTCGCGACGGCTGAAGTCGAGGACGCCACGCCGGCTGCCGTTGTCTCTCACACCCGCAACCGCAACGACAAGGCGGACGTGGTCGGCATGCTGCTCGAGGTCAAGCCGGAAGTCCTGCTCGGCGGCGGCTCGGCCTATTTCCTCGGCAAGGAAGTCGCCGGTTCCAAGCGCAAGGACAACCAGGATTACATCAAGCTGTTCCAGGATGCCGGCTACAAACTTGCGACCGACAAGAACGAGCTTGCCGCCAATGCATCGGTTGATGGCAATCTGCTCGGCCTCTTCCACACCGGCAACATGGACGTCACGCTCGATCGCGAATTCCTGAAGAAAGGCACCGTCGACAAGTTCCCGAACCAGCCGGGTCTCGTCGACATGACCAAGGTTGCGCTCGAGCGCCTCGCGAAGAATCCGGATGGTTTCTTCCTGATGGTCGAAGGTTCCTCGATCGACAAGATGTCGCATCCGCTCGATTGGGATCGCGCCGTCTTTGAAACCATCGAATTCGACCAGGCGATCGGCGTTGCCCGTGAATTCCAGAAGGCGCATCCGGATACGCTGATCGTCGTCACAGGCGACCACACGCACGGCGTCTCCATCATCGGCACCGTCGATGACGAGAAGCCCGGCACGGAAATGCGCGAAAAGGTCGGGACCTATGCCGAAGCCGGCTTCCCGAACTACAAGGACGAAAACGGCGACGGTTACCCCGATAAGGTCGATGTCAGCCGCCGCCTCTTCCTCGCCGCCAATAACGGCCCGGATCATTACGAGACCTTCCGCCCGAAGCTCGACGGTCCGTTCGTTCCGGCCGTACAGAACGAGAAGAAGGAATATGTCGCCAACGAGCAGTATAAGGATGTTCCCGGCGCGGTCTTCGTTCAGGGTAATCTCCCGAAGAGCAGCGAGAGCGGCGTCCACGCCGTCGACGACGTCGTTCTGCAATCGGCCGGCCCGGGCGCTGAAGGCTTCCATGGCTACATGGAACAGAGCGATGTCTATCGCGTGCTTGCCGACACCTTCGCTCTCGGCGCCAAGCAGACGAACTAATCTCTAGATGCGGATGATCTTAGGCCGGATCGGCCTAAAATCTGAATCCGCATCTAATCAAAAAAATAGAGCATGATGTTGTCCGAAAACCGCTCACACTTTTCGGCATCATGCTCTGGCCGATCCCGCAAGACCGCTTGCCGGCCTTGCGTCTTTTGTCGATCATGGTCCCGGCCGTTCAGCGGCTGGGATTTGTTTCCCGGAGGTCGCCATGGACATATTAACTTCGCTGCATCTCAGCCGCCGCCGGCTGATCGGCGCTGCCGTTGCGCTTCCCTTCGCCGCTTCGATCGCTCGCGCCGCCGACGCTTCGCTGAGCTTCGACGAACTCTACGGCAAATTCGGCGTGCTCGGCCTCGAATTCTCCGACAAGGTGAAGCGTCTTGCCGGCCGGGAAATCAGTATGAGGGGTTTTATGGCGCCACCCCTCAAGGCCGAGGCGCAGTTCTTCGTGCTCACCGAAGTGCCGATGTCGCTCTGCCCCTTCTGCTCCTCGGACGCGGACTGGCCCGACAATATCGTCGTCGTCTATCTCGGCGAAAAGCAGACCTTCGTTCAGCCGCGCCAAACGATCGAAGTGCGCGGCACGCTGGAATATGGTTCCTGGACGGATCCGGAAACCGGCTTCGTCAGCCTGCTGCGCATCCGCCAGGCCGAATATTTCGCCGTGTGAATCCGACATGCTCGCGCTCGATATCGAAAACCTTGACGTTACCTTCCCGGGTCTCGCCTCGCCGGCGCTGGCGATCGGCCGCCTGTCGATCGATGCCGGCAGCAGGGTCGCGATCACCGGGGCGTCCGGCTCCGGGAAGAGCACCTTCGTCAATATCGTTGCCGGCCTGGAGCGGACGCGCCGGGGCCGCATCCGCTGGAACGGCGAGGATATCGCCGCTTTTTCGGAAAGCCGGCGCGACCGGTTCCGCGCCGCCAATATCGGCCTGGTGATGCAGGAGTTTCATCTTTTCTCGGGCCTGTCGGCACTTGAAAACGTGCTCCTGCCCGCCCGGCTTGCCGGCGCCGCCACGGCCGCTCTCATCGAGCGGGCGCATTCGCTTTTGAACACGGTCGGCCTGTCCCGCCCCGGCCAGACGATCGAGACCATGTCGCGTGGCGAAATGCAGCGCGTGGCGATCGCCCGTGCGCTGCTGCGCAAACCCGGCGTCATCATCGCCGACGAGCCGACCGCAAGTCTGGACGCCGAAAGCGGCGAGGCTGTGGGCGATCTCATCCTCGATCTTGCCGTTGCCGAAGGCAGCACGCTGATCATCGTTTCGCACGATCAGCGCCTCGCGGGCCGCCTCGACCGGCGCATCATCTTCGGCTCCGGCCGGATCAAAGAGGATTCCGCTGCGACGGCGGGGGAAGCTGCATGATCCGCTTCATCCTTGCCGATCTTCGCCGCCTCTGGGCGGGATCGCTGGTCGTCGTGCTGCTGGTGGCGCTTGCGACCGCGCTCGGCGTTTCCGTCGTCCTGCAGGAGCGGGCGCTTCGGCTCGGCAGCGCGCGCGCCGCCGACAAGTTCGACCTTGTCATCGGCGCCGGCGGCAGCGAGACGCAACTCGTGCTGTCCTCCGTTTTCCTGCAGCCCTCGCCCCTGCCGCTGATGCCGGGCGAGGTGCTGGCCAGGCTTGCCGCCGATCCGCGTGTCGATTGGGCGGCGCCGATCGGCTTCGGCGATTCTTTCTCCGGCTATCCGATCGTCGGCACGACGGTGATGCTGGCAGACAAATTGTCCGGCGGCTTTGCCGAGGGCAAGGTTTTCGCGCATGAGGGAGAGGCGGTGATCGGCTCCGCGGTCAGGCTCTCGCTCGGCGATGAAATCAAGCCGATGCATGGTTCGGCCGAAGAAGGGGGCGAGACCCATACCGAACTCGTCTATCATGTCGCCGGCCGCCTGCGGCCGACGGGCACGGCCTGGGACCGGGCCATTCTCGTTCCCATCCAGGCCGTCTGGCATATTCACGGGCTGGAGGCGAATGAGCGTTCGGAGGGCGCCGAGGCGGCCGGGCACGATCACGCTCGGGACGGCGTCGATCACGACGAGCACGAGCATCACGGCAAGCTCGACCCGGATGCCGCGCTCAACGAGACCTGGACGGCAGATACGCCGGGCCTTCCGGCCATTCTCGTCAAGCCGAAGACGATCGCCGCCGCCTATAAGCTCCGACAGGACTACCGCAGCGGCAATACTGTCGCCGTCTTTCCCGGCGAAGTGCTGACCAATCTCTATGCCACGCTCGGCGACGCCAAGCAGATTCTCGTGGCGGTCGCTTCCGGCGCGCAAGCGCTCGTCGCAGCCTCGCTGGTGCTCGTCACGGTCATCCACATCGGCCAGCGCCGCCGCCAAATCGGCGCGCTCAGAGCTTTCGGCGCGCCGCGCGGAGCGATCTTCGGCATCGTCTTCCTGGAATTCTTTTTCCTGGTGGCGGTCGGCATCGCACTTGGATTCGCACTCGGTTTTGCTGCAGCGCTGATCTTGTCCGGCCTATTCTCCGAGACGAGCGGCATCGCCATGCCGGTCGGATTTTCCGGCGAAGATGCTGGACTTGCGGCCGTGCTGCTTGCCTTTGCCGCCATTCTCGCCGCATTGCCGGCGGTGCTTGCCTATCGGCAATCGCCGGCCCAGGCGCTGAGAGCCTAGCAGTTCCACCGTCACGGCCTGAAGACCCTCTGAAATTCTATTGCCGGAAGAGGGGCCGGCCGGCAGCCGGACCGGCAAGACAAAGCCTGCCGTCATTAGACTAAAGTCATAATCCCAAAGCATCCCTCTTTTTGATCTGCCGTTTCTGGCACACTCTCGTCAGGCGTGTCGCGGCCAGGGGTATGCTTGAGGAGAGCAGGCCGCGCGCGTTGCTCATCACTCTGTGGAGGACAGACAATGGCAAATGTCGCAAGCATCGACGGCGCGAAGGCCGGTCCGATGACCGGCGAGGAGAAGAAGGTCATCTTCGCCTCTTCGCTCGGCACCGTTTTCGAATGGTATGATTTCTATCTCTACGGTTCGCTCGCCACCTATATCGGCGCGACCTACTTCACCCAATATCCCGAGGCGACGCGCAACATCTTCACGCTGCTCGCCTTTGCCGCCGGCTTTCTGGTGCGTCCCTTCGGTGCGCTGGTGTTCGGTCGTCTCGGTGATCTCGTCGGCCGCAAATACACCTTCCTGGTGACGATCCTGATCATGGGCATGTCGACCTTCCTCGTTGGTATCCTGCCGGGAGCCGCCAGCATCGGCATCGCCGCTCCGATCATCCTGATCGGTCTGCGCCTGCTGCAGGGATTGGCGCTCGGTGGTGAATATGGCGGTGCGGCAACCTATGTCGCCGAACATGCGCCGAACGGCCGGCGCGGCTATTTCACCTCCTGGATTCAGACGACGGCAACGCTCGGCCTGTTCCTGTCGCTGATCGTCATCATCCTGGTTCAGTCGCTGATGGGGCCGGTGCAATTCGCTGCCTGGGGCTGGCGCATCCCGTTCCTGGTGTCGGTCGTGCTGCTCGGTATTTCGGTCTGGATTCGCCTGAAGATGAACGAATCGCCGGCGTTCCAGCGCATGAAGGCAGAAGGCAAGGGCTCCAAGGCGCCGCTGACCGAAGCGTTCGGGCAGTGGAAGAACGCCAAGATCGCACTCATCGCGCTGCTCGGCGCCACCATGGGCCAGGCGGTCGTCTGGTATGGCGGCCAGTTCTATGCGCTGTTCTTCCTGCAGAACGTGCTGAAGGTCGACCTCTTCTCGGCCAATGTCATGGTCGCTATTGCGCTCTTCCTCGGCACGCCATTCTTCGTCATCTTCGGCGGCCTCTCCGATAGGATCGGCCGCAAGCCGATCATCATGGCGGGCCTTCTCATCGCGGCGGTGACCTATAATCCGCTGTTCAAGGCGATGACCTGGACGGCAAACCCGGCACTTGCCGAAGCGCAGGCCTCGATCCGCGCAACGGTCACGGCCGATCCGGCGGACTGCAAGTTCCAGTTCAACCCGACGGGCACGGCGAAATTCACCAGCTCCTGCGACGTGGCGACGGCGTTCCTGACCAAGAACTCGGTGCCTTATGACGTCGTGCCCGGCCCCGCCGGACAGCCGGCGACGGTGAAAGTCGGTAACGCGACGGTTTCGAGCTTCGACGCCGCTGCTGCGGGCGACAAAGCGAAGGGCATGACCGCCGCCTTCGAAAAGAGCATCAACATCGCTCTTCACGATGCCGGCTACCCGCTGAAGCGCGGCGTCGCCAAGGTGCCGGATGCCAAGCTCGATGCCTTTATCGCCGCCAATCCGGAACTGGCGCTCAATGCCGAGGCCGTGCGCGCCGGCGAGAAGGAAACCATGCCGGCAGCCAAGCTGGTCGAAGGCAAGCTGCTGACGGCGGATGAGGCCAATGGCGTCACCGACATGGCGGTCTACAACATCGCCAACGGCGGCACCTTCGCCATGGTTGCCGACCCGGCCCGCGTCAACTGGATCGGTACGATCGCCATCCTGTTCGTCCTGGTGATCTATGTGACGATGGTCTATGGCCCGATCGCGGCACTGCTGGTCGAGCTCTTCCCGACCCGCATCCGCTACACCGGCATGTCGCTGCCCTATCACATCGGCAACGGCTGGTTCGGCGGATTGCTGCCGGCGACGGCCTTTGCGATGAGCGCTGCGGCAGGCGATATCTATTACGGTCTCTGGTATCCGATCGTCTTTGCGGCGATCACCCTGGTGATCGGCCTGATCTTCCTGCCGGAAACGAAGAACAGGGATATCCACGCGATGGATTGATCCGCCGCAGGTGAGACGCTTGAATAAACAGCCCGGCGCTCACAAGGCGCCGGGCTTTTCCATGTCAGGGAAAAGCCGTTTTGCGATCGGCCAGCCGTCCGGCGCCAGCTTGAAGAGCAGGCCGCAACGGGCATAGACGATCGCCGTCAGCAACGAGAACCAGCCGCCGAACGCAAGACCGGCGATGACATCGCTCGGATAATGGGCGCCGACCATGACGCGCGTCATGCCGAGCCAGACGGCGCAGGCGATGAACAGGACGCGGTAACGCGGGAGCAGCAGGGCGGAGGCGGCGAAGAAGGCGCCAACCGTGGTGGAATGGCCGGAGGGAAAACTTTCGAAAGCGGCATGGCCTGAAAAAGGCGTGAAGGAAAACATGCCCAAATCGTGGAAATGATCGGGACGCGCCCTGCCGATCGCCCGCTTCAGCAGATTGGCGAGGAGACCTGAGAGGACCACGGTGGTGAAGAGATAGGCGCCGATCCAGCTGACATAGAGCGCCTGAGCCCTGGAGCGTGCCGTCTTCAAAAGTTTGTAGCCGGCCCTGCCCTGAAAGAAGAGCAGGATGCTGGTGTAGATAAGCCAGGCGGAATCGCCGAAACCGGTCAGAGTCTGGCCGAGCTGTTTCACCGGCGCGGGAAATTCGCTGGCGCCGATCGGCGCATCGAAGAGCAGCATGGAAAGGATCACGGCATTGAGCGTGATGAAGAGGCAGGCCTGCCAGCGCAAAGGCGGCATGCCGACGCCGTTGCGGCGCCAGCGCCTGTCCAGGGAAGCCCAAAATGCCCGCATTCCATCGTCCGTTCGAATGTGCATGGCCGAAAATCGATGCCAGTTCTCGGTCGTGCGCTCGTGAAATCCGGCGCAAAAATACACGAGATTGTGGCCGAGGATAGTCCGGTTCGGAGAATTCGACCAAGCGGTGCGGCCGCCGACCTCAGATAAAAAGGCCCTCCGCATGGAATGCGGAGGGCCGGTACTGTTTCACGTGAAATATATCAGGCGGAAAGCGTCTTGAACTCGGCAAGGATCGCATCGCCCATCTCGACGGTGCCGACCTGCCTTGCGCCTTCGGCCATGATGTCGCCGGTGCGGATGCCCTTGTCGAGCACGTTGGCGATGGCCTTTTCCAGGTCGTCGGCTTCCTTGACCAGATTGAAGGAGTAACGCAGGCACATGGCGAAGGAGGCGATCATGGCGATCGGATTGGCGATGCCCTTGCCGGCAATATCGGGGGCCGAGCCATGCACCGGCTCGTAGAGCGCCTTGCGCTTGCCGGTCTTGCCGTCCGGCGCGCCGAGCGAGGCCGACGGCAGCATGCCGAGCGAGCCGGTCAGCATGGCGGCGACGTCGGAGAGCATGTCGCCGAACAGATTGTCGGTGACGATCACGTCGAACTGCTTCGGCTGTCGCACCAGCTGCATGCCGCCGGCATCGGCGAGCATATGTTCGAGCTGGACGTCGGAATATTTCGCCTTGTGCGTCTCGGTCACCACTTGGTTCCAGAGCACGCCCGACTTCATGACGTTGCGCTTTTCCATGGAGCAGACGCGGTTCTGGCGCGTGCGGGCCATTTCGAAGGCGACACCGGCGATGCGTTCGATCTCGTAGGTATCGTAGACCTGCGTGTCGATGCCGCGCTTCTGGCCGTTGCCGAGATCGATGATTTCCTTCGGCTCGCCGAAATAGACGCCGCCGGTCAACTCGCGGATGATCAGGATATCGAGTCCTTCAACCAGTTCCGGCTTCAGCGACGAGGCTGAGGCCAGGGCCGGATAGCAGATGGCGGGGCGCAGGTTGGCAAAGAGCTGCAGATCCTTGCGCAGGCGAAGCAGACCGGCTTCCGGGCGCACCTCATAAGGCACGCTATCCCATTTCGGGCCGCCGACGGCGCCGAACAGAACGGCATCGGCGGCAAGTGCCTTCTGCATGTCGGCTTCCGAGATCGCCGCGCCATGGGCATCATAGGCGGAGCCGCCGACGAGGCCTTCGTCGGTGACGAAACCGGCATTCATCGCCTCGTTCATATAGGCGATGATCTTGCGGACCTCGCCCATCGCCTCGGGACCGATGCCGTCACCCGGCAGCAGGAAAAGATTGCGCGCTGTCATGGAGCCCTCCTGGAAAAACAAGCTGCGGCTTCTTAGACCCCGGAAATGGGCATTTCAAGCGAGAGAACGGGTGAATCGGTACGCTTCGCTCTCAGCCCCGACGGTTGCTCCGACCCCTTCAACTGGAATAGAACGGTAGGCTCCAGCATTTATTTCCGGAATGTTTCCATGCCTTCAGCGCCTCTTCATCTCGACACGCCTCTGGCTCGAACAGCGCCTGATTACAGCGCCAGCGGCAAGCCGCTCTGGCTGAAGCTCGATGCACTGCAGCCCTCCGGCAGCTTCAAGCTGCGCGGCGTCGGCCGGCTTTGCCGGCACGAGGTGGACAATGGCGCGCGCGAGATCTTCTGTGCTTCCGGCGGCAATGCCGGTATTGCCGCGGCCTATGCCGGCCGGGCGCTCGGCGTGCCGGTCACGATCGTCGTTCCGGAGACGACGGCGGCCGATGTCCGGCAGACGATTGCCGCAACCGGCGCCAATGTCCTCGTGCACGGAGCCGTTTTCGACGAAGCCAATGCCCACGCGGTCGAACTCGCCGGCAGCCGCAAGGCAAGTTATGTGCATCCTTTCGACCATCCGCTTCTGTGGGATGGCCATGCGACGCTGATCGACGAAGTGGTGGCGAAGGGTGCGAAATTTGACTGTGTCGTCACCAGCGTCGGCGGCGGCGGGCTGCTTGCCGGCATTGTCGAGGGGCTGAAGCGAAACGGGCTGCCCGACGTGCCTGTGATTGCCGTCGAAACCGAAGGGGCAGCTTCGCTGCATGAGAGCCTCAAGGCAAATGAGCGCATCGCCCTGCCCGCAATCACCTCGATCGCCACATCGCTCGGCGCGCGGCAGGTGGCCCCGCATGTCTTCGACCTGCCGAAACGGCATCCGATCGAAAGCGTTCTCGTCAGCGACGCCGACGCCGTTGCCGCCTGTCTGAAATTTGCCGATGCACAGCGCATCCTGGTCGAGCCGGCCTGCGGTGCTGCCCTTGCCGTTGCCGATGTGCATGCCGGGCTGCTGGCCCGCTTCGACAATCCGCTGATCGAAGTCTGCGGCGGCATCGGCGTGTCGCTGGAAAAGTTGAGGCTCTGGAAAGAGAAATTTCTCTGATCTCTAAAGCGCGTCGCGTTTTCTCAGATTCGGTCCTGGCGCTTTAGGTTCTGTGTTGCAGCATGTCGTTGCCGCAAAACCGCTGGGGACTTTTGCGCGGCATGCTTTCGAGCAAAGAAAAAGCCGGGCGAAAGCCCGGCTCGATCGATCGTCATCCGTTGGGTTTTTAAGCGGCCCAGGGGTGCGAAGCGGCGTTCTTCTTTTCGAATTCGTCGATCGCTTTGCCCTTTTCCATGGTCAGGCCGATATCGTCGAGGCCGTTCAGCAGGCAGTGGCGTTTGAACGCGTCGAGATCGAATTTGATCGAGCCACCGTCCGGACCGGTGATTTCGAGGTTCTCAAGATCGACGGTCAGGATGGCGTTGGAGCCGCGCGAAGCGTCGTCCATCAGCTTATCGAGATCTTCCTGGCTGACCTTGATCGGCAGGATGCCGTTCTTGAAGCAGTTGTTGTAGAAAATGTCGGCGAAGCTCGTGGAGATCACGCAACGGATGCCGAAATCGAGCAGCGCCCAGGGAGCGTGTTCGCGCGAGGAACCGCAGCCGAAATTGTCGCCGGCGACCAAGATCTTGGCATCGCGATAGGCCGGCTTGTTCAGCACGAAATCGGGATTTTCGGAGCCGTCTTCGTTGTAGCGGGCTTCGGCGAAAAGGCCCTTGCCGAGGCCGGTGCGCTTGATGGTCTTCAGATAGTCCTTCGGAATGATCATGTCGGTGTCGATGTTGACGACCGGCAAGGGCGCCGCAACGCCCGTCAGCTTCACGAATTTATCCATGACCATGCTCCATTTCAGCAAACGTAGTTTCCTGAATTTGCATCTAGTCCAGTTTTTCGCCGAAATGAAGGAGAATCTTTCGAAAGTGGCGGCCACGCGGCGTTTCGCGCGGCCCGCCCGTTGAATGCGGCCGTTATTTGCTGGGCGCGTTCAACCCCCAGAGGACGCCGAACGGATCGCGAAGCTGGCCGTAGCGGTCGCCCCAGAACATCAGTTCGATCGGCATGACGACTTCGGCGCCGGCCGCCACCCCGCGCTCCCACCAGAAATCGATATCGTCGATGACCAGCTGGATGGCGAAGCCTTCATGGCCTTTGAAAGGATGGCCGTATTCGGGATAGGCATCCGACAGCATCAAGGAGCTGCCGTTGATGTAGAGATGAATATGCATTGTCCGGCCGCTCTCATCGACCGGCACGATATAGGCTTCTTCGGCGCCGAAAGCCTTCTTGTAGAATTCCGCGGCTTTCACCGCGCCGTCGACCGTCAGATAGGGCAGCAAGCCATTCTTGACCGGCGGCAGCTTGGCCGGATTGGTTTCCGTCGTCGTATCCATGCTCATCCTCCATCGTGTTCAAGCGCCGGCTGAATGCCTGGCTGCTTCAAAGACGTATCATGGACGCATGATGCGACAATGTCGGTCGGTTTTTTTGAGTGAAGCTGCTTAGAGATCGATGATCGTGCCGCGACCGTCGTTCCAGATGCGCATCTCGCGTTGGCCGTTGTTTGCCTTGGCACGGACCGGAGCGGGCTTCATCTTCATCGAAAGGGCGCGGCCGACCATGAGCACGGTCAGGATGCCGCCGACAGCGAGCGTCACCGAAAAGGTGAAAAGCAGCATGGCGACAAAAACAGTGGCGCCGGCAAGCATGAAGAAGATGGAGCGAATGTTCTGCATGGGTTTGATACCTTTCTACAGAAAGGAATGTGGTCCTTCTTTTTTCTCTCTGCAAGGCAAGCATGGCTTTTTGTTGTCTTGCCGGGCTTTGCGAAGCTTGGCACTAATGATTGATGAGCCGAACAACCCCTCTCCGTTCCTTCAATCTGCGCCGCTCGGTGCTGAGCGTGCCCGCGATCAACCTGCGGGCGCTTGAAAAAAGCCATTCCCTTGATTGCGATGCGGTTATTTTCGACCTGGAGGATTCCGTGGCGCCCGAGAAAAAGGGGCAGGCGCGGGAAAATCTGCGGGCCTTTTTTGCCGGGCCGCCGCTTGAAGGCAAGGAAAGGATTATCCGCATCAATTCTTTGTCATCCGAATTCGGAGCGGCGGATCTCGATCTGGTCAAGGCGCTTTTGCCCGACGCCGTGCTGCTGCCGAAGGTGGACGAGCCTCAAGATGTCACTGACGTCAGCGATCTGCTTGCCGATGCGGATGCGCCGGAGGAGCTGCGCATCTGGGCGATGATCGAGACACCGCGCGGCGTGCTGAATGTCGGGTCGATCGCCGGATCCGGCCGCACGGCGGGTTCAAGGCTCGATTGTCTCGTCGTCGGGCTCAATGACCTGCGCAAGGAAACGGGCGTGCTTCCCCAGCCGGGGCGGACCTATCTCGTGCCCTGGCTGATGCAGGTCATTCTGGCGGTCAAGGCCTATGGGCTCGATGCGCTCGACAGCGTCTTCAATGATTTCCGAGATGGCGAAGGTTTCGACGCCGAATGCGAACAGGGCCGCGCCATGGGTTTTGCCGGCAAGATGCTGATCCATCCCGCGCAGATCGAAGTGGCCAACCGGCATTTCGGGCCAAGCCTGGAAGAGATTGCGGAAGCCGAGGCAATCATATCGGCCTTTGCCGATCCTGACGCCAGAGGCCTCAATGTCATCAATGTGAACGGGCGAATGATCGAACGGCTGCATCTTGTCCAAGCCGAAGCTCTGGTTCATAAAGCTCGCCTGATGTCTGCAAGAAAGCCCGCCTGATGAAACTCTACCGCTTCCTGACCGGTCCCGACGACGCCTCGTTCTGCCACAAGGTCACTGCCGCCCTCAACAAGGGCTGGTTGCTGGAGGGTTCGCCGACCTATGCTTTCAATGCCGCAACCGGCGCGATGCAGTGCGGCCAGGCCGTCGTCAAGACCGTCGAAGGCAAGGATTACGATCCGGAGATGAAACTCTCCGAGCAGTGAGTCCTACTTCCTTGAAAGTGATGGAGCGTCCTTAGCCCTGCCGAGGCGCGGTGCTTCAGCTCTTTGTTTTATGCATGTCATTATCCCCGACCGCTGCACACGTGCGGGCGACATGCATTAGCGCTCGGTGGCTTCCTCAGCGCTGGCCTCGATCCGCTCCATGTCCTCGTCGCTCAGCCCGAAATGGTGGCCGATCTCGTGGATCAGGACATGGGTGATAATATCGCCGAGCGTCTCGTCGTTCTCGGCCCAGTAGTCGAGGATAGGTCGCCGGTAGAGGCGGATGCGGTTCGGCATCTCGCCGGTTTCCAGCGTGAAGCGTTCGGAAATGCCCCTGCCCTCAAAAAGGCCGAGCAGGTCGAAAGGGGTTTCCAGCGCCATGTCCTCGAAAACGTCGTCATCGGGGAAATCCTCGATCTCGATCGTGAGGTTGGTCGTCAGCTGGCGGAATTCATCCGGAAGATGGCTGTAGGCCTCCATGGCCAGCGACTCGAAAGTGCTGATCGTCGGCGCATGGCGGTCCCGCCAATCATCGCTCTGGTCTATGCGGGCCATGAATATTCCTTCCTTTGCGGGCCCATATAGAACCTTTATCGCCGATTTTCGAGTGCGGAATCAAAGGCAGGAATAAATTCATAGAAAATGGTTGTTGACTCTTCTTCCGCTCT
Organism: Rhizobium phaseoli; assembly: GCF_003985125.1. GTDB lineage: Bacteria > Pseudomonadota > Alphaproteobacteria > Rhizobiales > Rhizobiaceae > Rhizobium > Rhizobium phaseoli. Next base: position 374,670 of record NZ_ML133567.1, on the reverse strand, counting down.
CTGGAATCCATAAGAACATAACAGGAACAAGACGGATCGGAGTAAACGCCATGGCGCAGAACGCCCTGGCGCGCGAGCGGCTTTTTGCGCTCCGCGAAACCATCGCCAGACTGGAGGGAAAGCCCGCGCCGGCACTTGCAGCGGCGGAGCAGGAAGCCTTGGCGCAAGGGCGCAAGACCCGCCAGGAACGCGTTCTGCCCCTCTTGCCGTTTGGGGTGGAGTTTGTCGATCGGGCGCTGGAAGGCGGCTTGCCCCTCGATGGGATTACCGAATTCCGCTCCGCGCTGTCTCGCGATGCCGGCGCGACAAGCGGGCTGGCGATGGCTGTTGCCGCGCGGCTGCAGAAACAGGAATCAGCTGCCGGCAGGCTTATGCCGTTGCTCTGGATCGGCGATGCAGTCGGCACGCTGGAGGCCGGCCGTCCCTATGCTCCCGGACTTCGGGATTTCGGGTTGAGCCCGGAACGATTTCTTCATGCCGCGCCGCGCAAGCTGGACGAAGCGCTCTGGCTCGCGGAGGCGGCGGTGGAAAGCGCTGCTTTCTCGGCCGTCATCCTCGAAGTGCGAGGCAACCCTGCGCATTTCGGCCTGACCGAAAGCCGCAGGCTCAGTCTCAGGGCACATGCTGCCCGCCGTCCGCTCTTTCTTCTGCGGCAGGCAGGAATGGAGGAGGCCAGCAGTGCGGCCTTGCGCCTGCATGTCGAACCGGGACCGTCAGGTCTGCGGCCGTTGCCGGATGGATCGAAGCTTGCCGGCAGTATCGGCAATCCGATTTTCCGTCTCACACTGGAGAAGAGCCGCAATCCGGCCCCGCTCTCCTTTCTCCTGGAGTGGAACCCCCATGAACACGAATTTTTCCCTGTCACCGAACCAAACCTCCTTCGTCCTCCAGGCGAACAGTCAGCGCATTCTGGCGCTCAGCTTCCCGCATCTGTCAACCGATCGTATCGCCCGCAGGCGATGGGGGCCCTCCTGGCGTTCGAAAGGGCGTCCTGAGGCGCCGTCCATCGTCTGTTCGGGCAAGCTCAACAATGCCATGCGGCTGACGGCACTGGACGAATTGGCCGAGCGGCTGGGGCTGAAGAAGGAACAGGGCGTCGCCGAAGCGCGCGCCATGTATCCGACGCTCGATGTGGTGGAAGAGGATCCGGCGGCCGACCGCCGGCTACTGGAAGCCATTTCCGACTGGTGCGACCGGTATACGCCTTTGGTGGCGTTCGACGGCAGGGACGGCCTGTTTCTCGACATTACCGGCTGCACGCATCTCTTCGGCGGCGAAAAGGCGCTTCTCAAGGATGTTCTGTCGCGGCTGTTTCATATGGGGATCGATGCGCGGGGCGCGATCTCATCGTCGCCGGGTCTTTCCTGGGCGGTGTCGCGCTTCGGACAAAGCGGCGTGATCGAGAATGAGGAGGCGGAGCAAGTGCTGATGTCCTTGCCGATCGCAGCTTTGCGGCTGCAGGGGCAAACCGTCGATGCGCTGAAGAAGCTCGGCCTGAAATATATCGGCGACGTCATCAATGCGCCGCGAGCGCCATTGACCCGCCGGTTCGGGCCGGAATTGCTTCTGCGTCTCGACCAGGCGCTGGGACATGAAGAGGAAGCGGTTTCGCCCCGTCGTCCCGTCGCCAGCCTTTCGGCCGAAAGCCGCCTGATCGAGCCGATCGGAACGGAAGAACAGATCCTTGCCGTCACCCGGCAGGTCGCTGTGTCGCTGCAGCCGTCGCTGGAGGCACGCGGCGCCGGCGGGCGAGTGTTCGAATTGGTGCTCTTCCGCGTCGACGGCAGGGTCTTCCGTATTTCCGTCGGCGCTTCGCAGCCGCTTCGCGAACCGAAATTTATCGCCGGGCTTTTTTCCGAGCGCCTGCAGGCGGTCTATGACGATCTCGATGCCGGTTATGGCTTCGAGATCGTGCGGCTGAATGTGGTGCGGCATGATCCCTTCAATGAAGCGCAGGCTGATTTCGAAGGCGATCGTCAGGGAGAAATCTCCCTTTCGGCTTTCGTCGACCGTGTCTCCGCCCGGCTGGGTGAGGATTGTCTGCAAAGTTTCCAACTTCGGGAGAGCCATGTGCCGGAACGCGCCGTCATCGCGGTTCCGGCGATGGACAATCTTTCCAGACGGGGGAAAGCCGAGCCGAAGGGGGTTCTTCCTTTCCGCCAAGAGCGCCCGTTGCGGCTGTTTGCAACGCCGGAGCCTGTCGAGACTGTGCTCGCCGAAGTGCCCGATGGTCCGCCGCAAATCTTTCGCTGGCGGCGCATGCAGCATCAAGTGGCAAAAAGCGAAGGTCCGGAGCGGATTGCCATGGAATGGTGGATCGACGGAAGTGACGCGGAGGCGCGCGATTATTTCCGCATCGAGGACGAGAGCGGCCATCGCTTCTGGATCTATCGTCGAGGTTTCTATGGCCGGGAACTCGATCCCCGCTGGTTCATGCACGGGGTGTTTGCATGAAGGGCGAGCGCGCATTTTTCGAGATCGGCGCGAGGACGAATTTCTCCTTCCTCGAAGGCGCCTCCAGCCCGGAAGAGATGGTCTTGCAGGCCGCTCATCTCCGGCTCGGCGGTCTGGGAATCGCGGACCGGAATTCGGTTGCCGGCGTCGTGCGTGCGCATGCGCAGGCGGAACAGATCGAGGAGAGATACAAGAACAGAGATGCGATCCTGGCCGAAGCGGAGAAGACCGGAAAAAAGGAAAGGATTTTCCATCCAATCCGGATACAGCCGGGCGCCCGTCTCGTCTTTTCCGACGACACGCCGGATATCCTCGCCTACCCATGCAATCGGCGAGGCTGGGCAAACCTCTGCCGCCTTCTCAGCGCCGGCAATCTGAAGGAGGAAGCGGTCAAGGGAAGCTGCATCCTGACGGAAGCGGAGCTCATGGAATGGGGGGACGAGATGATGCTTGCCCTCGTTGCCGATCGTACCCTTGTCGAGAGCCAGGCGGGCCAGACTGCGCTGGAGGATTATCTGGAGCGGTTTCGCAGACGTTTCCGCAAGGCTTTTTTTATGGTGCTGGCGCCGGCCTATGACGGTCGCGACAGGCAGGTGTTTGCAGTGCTTGCCATGCTTGCCGCCCGAAATCGCGTGCCGTTAATTGCGACCAACCAGCCGCTTTACCACCATCCCGAACGCCGGCCGCTTTCAGATGTCGTGATCGCGATCCGGGAGCATGTGCAGATATCACAAGCCGGATTCCTGCTGGCGCCGAATGCCGAGCGCTACCTCAAGGATTCACGTGAAATGGTCCGGATCTTCGGCGATTATCCCGATGCGGTCGAAAATACGCAGGTCTTTTTTGGCAAGCTGAGCTTTTCGCTGAAGGAGCTGCAGCACAATTACCCGTCTGAAAACGATCCCGGCGAAACGCCGCAGGAGACCCTCGAGAGGCTGACGAGGGCGGGAGCCGCAAAGCGCTATCCGCAGGGTGTCCCATCCAAGGTGGCGAAGCAGATCGATTATGAACTGAAACTCATCGGCGATAAGAACTACGCCTCCTACTTCCTGACGGTTCACAGGATCATTCAGCACGCCCGTTATGACCTCAAGGTTTTGTGCCAGGGACGCGGATCGGCGGCCAATTCGGTCATCTGCTATTGCCTTGAAATCACGGAAGTCGACCCTCAAAAGAGCACACTTCTCTTCGACCGTTTCATTTCGATGGACCGGGACGAGCCGCCGGATATCGACGTCGATTTCGAGCACGACCGGCGTGAGGAAGTCATCCAGTTCATCTACCGACGATATGGCATCGACCATGCCGGGCTGACGGCGGGAGTGACCACCTATCGCACCCGTTCGGCCGGCCGCGAGGTCGCCAAGGCTTTCGGCCTGTCGGAGGATGTTCAGTCGGCGATCAGCAGCCTCGTCTGGGGTTGGTCGGAGGACAATCTCTCCGATCGGGATGCCAAGGCGGCCGGTCTCGATGTCAAGGATCCAGTGACCCAGAACGTGTTGCAATATGCTTCCGAGCTTCTCGGCTTCCCGCGCCACCTCACCCAGCATGTCGGCGGCTTCGTCATCACGCGGGACCGGCTCGACGAGGTCGTGCCGATCATGAAGACGGCGATGCCGGATCGCTACATGATCGAATGGGATAAAGACGATCTCGACAACGTCAAGATCCTCAAAGTGGATGTGCTGGCGCTCGGCATGCTGACCTGTCTGCGGAAGGCCTTTTCGCTGCTTGAACTGCATTATGATGTCAAGAAGACGCTCGCAGACCTCGGCAACAGGGAGCATGGGGACGAGGGCAAGCCGGTCTATGAGATGATGGGCCGGGCCGATACGCTTGGCGTCTTCCAGATCGAAAGCCGAGCGCAGATGAGCATGCTGCCGCGCCTGAAGCCGAAGATTTTCTACGACCTCGTCATCGAGGTGGCGATCGTCCGGCCGGGGCCGATCCAGGGCGATATGGTCCATCCCTATCTGAAACGCCGGGAGCAGCGGGCCAGGAATATTCCAGTGGAATATCCAAGCAAGGAACTGGAAGCGGTCCTCGAAAGAACCCTCGGCGTCCCCTTGTTTCAGGAGCAGGCGATGCAGATCGCAATCACCGCTGCAGGCTTCAGGCCGGCAGAAGCCGACAAGCTTCGCAGAGCAATGGCGACATTCAAGCGGACCGGTACGATCGGCGATTTCGAGAAGCGGTTCATCGAGGGAATGGTCTCAAAGAATTACGATCCCGAGTTCGCAAAGCAATGCTTCAATCAGATCAAAGGCTTCGGTGAATATGGCTTTCCGGAAAGCCATGCCGCGTCCTTTGCACTGCTTGTCTATGCCTCTTCATGGCTCAAGGCCTATTATCCCGATGTCTTCTGCGCGGCCATGCTGAATTCCCAGCCGATGGGATTCTACGCGCCGGCTCAGCTGGTGCGGGATGCACGCGAACATGGGGTGAGGATCCTGGCGGTCGACATCAATGAATCCGAATGGGACTGTACGTTGGAAGAGGCTGTCTTCGACCGAAAGACCGTCGATTTCCGGCATGGGCAAATGCGGGAGATCATCAAGACCCGGCATGCGGTGCGGCTGGGTTTCCGGCAGATCAAAGGTCTCTCGTCAGACGATATGAAACGGCTCGTCGGCAATCGAGGGCAAGGATATGGTTCGGTGCGCGATCTCTGGCTGCGATCCGGTCTGCCGAAATCCGTCATCGAGCGACTGGCGGACGCGGATGCATTCCGATCCATCCATCTGTCGCGCCGGGAAGCGCTTTGGGCTGTGCGGGCACTGGATGTGAAGAGTGCGGCCGAAGAACTGCCTCTTTTCGAACAGGTTCGTCATATCGACCTTCAGCCCGAACCCGCGGCGAAGTTGCCCGATATGCTACCGGGCGAACAGGTGATCGAGGACTATCGTTATCTTTCCCTGTCGCTGAAAGCGCATCCCGTCTCGTTTCTGCGGGAGGAATTGCGAAAGGCGGGCATCACCCGCAATGTCGATCTTCTCAGCGTGCCCAACGGCAAGAGGGTGACGATTGCCGGTCTGGTGCTGGTGCGGCAGCGCCCGGGTTCGGCCAAAGGCGTGATCTTCATGACGCTGGAGGATGAAACCGGCGTTGCCAATGCGATCGTCTGGAACGCAATGTTCGACAAATACCGGGCAGTCGTCATGGGAGCTAGGCTCGTGAAAATCCGCGGCAGGCTGCAAAGCCATAGCGGGGTGATCCATACCGTCGTCGAGCATATCGAGGACATGACGCCGGCGCTTGGCATCCTGCAACGCGAGGCCCGCCGTTTCGGCGCCTGCGAGCGGTCGGACGAGGTATTGAGACCGGGAGGCGACCCGCGGCAGGCGGCGGAGGTGCGCAAAGGGGCGGGATTGGAAAAACGCATGATTGCCGAAGGCCGTCATGCGGGCGTGGCGGAAACCGCCCAGGTCATGCCGCGCGGGCGCAATTTTCATTGAACTTGTCGCGCCGATCGAAATCATGCCGGCATGATGGGATCATGCCCGCACGATCGGATGAGCACGATCGGATCATGCGAGCACGATCGGGATCGTCTGGTCATCTTTCGTGACCATACAATTTGCAACAGATTACGCCCATCGCTGCTGCCGACGGAGCCGGACTCGAATTTTTTCTTGACAGCCACCGTCTTCTTTAGCAGAAAACACGATAGTCAGTGTCATGTTTGGAATGAAGACGTGCTTGTCTGCAGCTGCAATTATATAACCGACAAGGAAATCCGGGAGGTTATCACTAACCTTCTCGACGAAGATTGTTGGCAGCTTATCGTGCCTGCAAAGGTCTACCACGCGATGGAAAAACGCGGCCGTTGCTGTGGCTGCTTCCCTAATGTGGTCGATATCATCATTCAGACGACCGAGGAATATCACGCCCGTCGCCACTCGACTGAGACGGAAATATTTGATTTCATGTCACGCTTGAAGCAGTTCCATGAGGAAAACAGGAGAGCGGACATTGAAAGGCGACAAAAAGGTCATCGAGCGGCTTAACGAGGCACTGTTCCTCGAGCTCGGGGCGGTCAATCAATATTGGGTTCATTATCGGCTGCTCGAGGACTGGGGCTACACCAAGCTCGCCAAGAAGGAACGCGCCGAATCCATCGAAGAGATGCACCATGCCGACAGGCTTGTCGCGCGCATCATCTTCCTCGAAGGTCATCCCAACCTGCAGACACTCGCGCCCCTGCGCATCGGCCAGAATGTCAAGGAAGTGCTGGAAGCCGATCTGGCCGGCGAATATGACGCCCGCACCGCCTACAAGAAGTCGCGCGATATTTGTTCCGAGGCCGGCGACTACGTTTCCATGAAACTTTTCGAAGAACTGCTGGCGGATGAGGAAGGCCATATCGACTTCCTCGAAACGCAGCTCGACCTGCTCGAGAAAATCGGCGAGAGCAAATACGGCCAGCTCAACGCCGATTCCGCCGACGAAGCCGAATAATTCGGACGGGAATGCCGGCCGCTCCGCGCGGCCGGTTTTTTCAATCTATCTTGCGGCGGCAAGCAGCCGGGTCAGTCTTCCGACTGCAGCGTCGCCAGATGCCGGAACTCGGCGATTACCTGGTCATAGACGGCGCGCTTGAAAGGGACGATCAGGTCCGACAGTTCCTGCATCGGCTTCCATTCCCAGGCATCGAATTCCGGATCATGACCGCCCGGCGGCGGGTTGATGGCGATCTCGCTTTCGTCGCCCTCGAAGCGGAAGGCGAACCAGCGCTGCGTCTGGCCGCGGAATTTCCCTTTCAATCCGATGCCGATCAGCGCCGGCGGCAGATCATAGTTGATCCAGTCTCTTGCTTCCGCCAGCAGGGTCACCGTTCGGATGCCGGTTTCCTCGTAGAGCTCACGATAGGCGGCATCCAAGGGATCCTCGCCTTTGTCGATGCCGCCCTGCGGCATCTGCCACAGCTGCGGCGAGCCATCATATTCGGAATTGCCGTCCGGGATCCGCCGCCCGGCCCAGACCAGGCCATCGCGGTTCAGGATCACCACGCCGACGCAGGGACGGTAGGGCAGATCCTCGGCTTTCACGGTCGCCTGGCTCATCTTCTTCTCCGTTCAGAAATTGTCTCAGGGGCTTCGCGGGTCGTTGGAAAGCGCCGCGACGCCGACGATCTCGATGCCGCGCATGGACGCTTCCTCGCTCCATCTGGCGATGGCGTCGACGCTTTCGTCGAAAGCCGAGGCGATGCCGATCGCCTGGCCATTCTTGCGGGCGATGTGCTCGAGCTCGTCGAGCTTTTTCAGAATGGCATTGATATCGAGCTGGCCGTCCAGCTGCAGGTCGGCAAAGGCATAAGGCAGTTCGGTGCCCCTGGCGACCGTCGCCGTTTTCGACTGGGCCGACGTGCCGTCGTCAAGGAAGAGCAGGCCGCGCTTGCCGATATCGCGCATAACAGGTTCCATGGCGGCGGGGTCGGAGAGGAAACGGCCGCCGAGATAGTTCATCACGCCGGTATAATTGGTGATTTCGCCCATCGCCTTGTGCAGGTTCTCGATGTTGCGGGCGACTGGCTTCGACGTCAGTAGCGTCTCCGGACCCGGATCATTGGCCGGGTAATCAAATGGCTCGAGCGGCACCTGCAGCAGAATCTCGTGGCCGCCGCGGCGGGCCTCCTGCATCCAGCGCTGCAGGCTGTTGCCGCTTGCAGCAAAGGCGAGGGTGATTTCCTCCGGCAATTCGGCGATGGCGCGCTGCGTCCCCGTCTGGCTGAGCCCGAGGCCGCTGACCACGATGGCAATGCGGATGCCGCGTGCGCCGGACGAGGGACGAGCATATTGGTCCATCGGCCGCCTCCCGTCGGGGCCGACGATCGGCAGCCTGCCAAACGCGGTGTCTTCGAGCAGCGCTTCATTGGGCTGGGCTGCCATGCGCGGATCCTGGCCGATCTGCATGGCATCGACCAGCACCGGTCCGCTGCCGTCGCGCGGGTGGGGACTGTATTTGGTAACGACGGAGCCATCGCCGGTGATCATCTGTTCGACATTGGCGCCCGAGCGCGGATCGGCGCGTGGCATGCCGTTTGCCGCCTGGTCGGCAGTGGCCGTCGGCGGCTTGCTGAGAGTCTGGCTTGCGGCCTGTTCGGTCGCCGGCGGTTTGGCGCGCTCCAGCCCCTCGCCCCGAAAGGCGGTATAGAGAGAAAAGCCGCCTATCGCGAAAAGGCACAGACTGGCAGCAATACGCCCGAGGCGCAGCACACCAGGACGCCGGCTACCGGTTTTGCGGTTGCGCCCCAAAGGCGCATGCAGGTCCGTTCCCAATTTTCTCGCCCGCTCCAAAACCGGGAAACAGCAGAAAGGGTCAAGGCCGGGCGGGTGCCCGGCCTTGCGATGATCAATTACTTGGCGACGACGGCCTTATCGGGGTTCGGCGGAAAGGCCGGATCGGTCTTCTTGCCGCGCAGGAGGTCGAGCGCGTAGTTCAGCTGGACGTCATCCTTCGGATCCGGCGGCACATAGGCAACCGAGCCCGAACCTTCATCGGTTTCGCTCTGGCCCTTGATATGGCCGCGCAGGCTGGATTCACCTTCGGTCACCATCTTGCCCTGCAGTTCTTCCGGCAGCGGCTCTTCGACCTTGATGTCAGGGGTGATGCCGGTGCCCTGGATCGAGCGGCCCGACGGCGTGTAGTAGAGCGCCGTGGTCAGGCGTAGCGCGCCGTTTTCACCGAGCGGGATAATCGTCTGGACGGAACCCTTGCCGAAGGAGCGCGTGCCGAGAACGGTGGCGCGGCGCAGATCCTGAAGCGCGCCGGCTACGATTTCCGATGCGGAGGCCGAACCGCCGTTGATCAGCACGATGACCGGCTTGCCGTCGGTCAGGTCGCCCGGACCGGCATTGAAGCGGCGGGTTTCATCCGGGTTGCGGCCACGGGTCGACACGACCTCGCCACGCTGCAGCAGCGCGTCGGAGACATTGATCGCCTGGTCGAGCAGGCCGCCCGGGTTAAGGCGCAGGTCGAGGACGTAACCCTTCAGCTTGTCGGCCGGAACGGTGTCCTTGATCTTCTTGATCGCCTTTTCCATGTCGGGATAGGTCTTCTCGGTGAAGGAGATGATGCGGAGGTAACCGACATCGTCCTCGACGCGCGATTTGACCGCCTGGACGGCGACGACGTCACGGACGATCGTCAGCTCGATCGGCTTGTCGGCGCCCTTGCGGATCAGCGTCAGCTTGATCGGCGTGTTGACGGCGCCGCGCATCTTCTCGACCGCGTCTTCCAGCTTCAGGCCGCGCACGGACTGGCCGTCGATCTCGGAGATGTAGTCGCCGGCGAGAACGCCGGCCTTGGCGGCGGGCGTATCGTCGATCGGGGTGATGACCTTGACGAGCTCGTCTTCCATCGTGACTTCGATGCCGAGGCCGCCGAACTCACCCTTGGTCTGGGTGCGCATGTCCTCGGCGTCCTTCGCATTCATATAGCTCGAATGCGGATCGAGCGAGGAAAGCATGCCGTTGATGGCATTCTCGATCAGCTTGTCTTCGGCCGGCGGCGTGACGTACTGCGCACGCACGCGTTCGAAGACGTCGCCAAATACCGAGAGTTCCTTGTAGGTAGAGGATCCGGCCGCTTCTGCCGGCACACCTGCCGAGTAAATGACGCTCATCGCGGTCGCACCCATCAATGCGCCGACCAGAACAAGAGAAGCCCTACGAATCATTGCGTGCCTTTCCAGTGTCCTTGGCGGTCCACCACGGTCGGGAATCGACCGGTTTACCGTCTTTTCGAAATTCAATGTAAAGCGTTGGCCGGTCCGTTTCCAGCGCCAATGCAGTTGCGCTTGCCACTCTTTTCGCTCCCATCACGGCGAGCGGCTCGCCGGCGAAAACGAATTTTCCCTGGCGGGTATTGATCGTATCCATTCCCGAGAGAACCAGGTGATATCCGTCGCCCGCGTCAAGGATGATCATCTGGCCGTAACTGCGGAAAGCGCCGGCAAAAACCACCAGGCCGTCTGCAGGCGCCGTCACCACTGTCTCCGGGTTGGTGGCGACCGTCATTCCCATGGCTTCGTGCCCGGTGCCGTCGGCATCGCCGAACTGGCGCAGGATGTCGCCTGCCACGGGCAGCTCCAATTTGGCCCTCAATTCTCCGAACGGATATGCGGGCGCAATGCGGTTTTTATCGGGCACGCCGCTGTCGGCCAGAGCCTTGGCCTGCGCTCGCTGCTCGTCGGTCAGAAGCTTGCGGTTCTCCTCGGCCTGGCGGGCGGCGGCAGCCGCTTCGCGCACCGAAGCGATCTCGGATTCCATCGAAGCGACGAGGCCTTCGAGGCTGGTCGCCTTGCCCGCCAGCTCCTCCGAACGTTTCCTTTCGGCCTGCAGTTCGGCGGCGCTGCTGCGGCTGAGCTTGTCGTTTTCGGCAAGAAGCAGGTCCATGCGCCGCTCTTCCTCGATGCTATCGGTCATCGTCGCCGTCAGGCCGGCCTTTTCGGCCGCACTTGCCGTCTGCAGCGCGGCGAGGCTTGCGAGGTCTGCGGCGAGCTTGTCGGTTTCCTTGCGGATGCCGGGCACGACGGCGCCGAGCAGGATGGCGCTGCGCACCGAAGCGAGCGCGTCATCGGGAGTGACGAGCAAGGCGGGCGGCGGGTTGCGGCCCATGCGCTGGAGTGCGGCCAACACCTCGGCCAGCAGGCCGCGGCGCTCGTGCAGCGAACGGCGGATGCCATCCTGCTTGACGCCGAGATCGGCGAGTTTCTTCTCGCTTTCGAGGATCTGCTTCTCGAGCCCCTTGCGGCGGCCGGCAGAATCGATCAGCGCCTGGCGGATGCTCTCAGTGCTTTTTTCCAGATTGGCGATGCTTTGCTGGAGTTCACTCACCTTGTCCGAGGAAAGGCTGATCGATTTCGACAAGGTTTCGAGTTCGGCGCGGGTCTGATCGCGTTTGGCGGCCAGCTCAGCGGCCGGATCGGGTGGCGGCGGCTCGGCTGCCGGCGGCGGCGTTGCAGATTGTGCCGCTTCCGGCGCGGCTTCCTGAGCGCGGACGGTGACGGTGTTTGCGGACACGACGGTGACGGCGATACCAAAACCGGCCGCAAGTGCCGGCAGAATCATGCGGTGTCGCCTGGTTGGTGTGGTCGTCATGCGTGTCGGGGCACTCTCTCAAATCGCGCGGAGACTAAGCTGATTTGGCACGCTTTGCCAGAAAGTTTGCAAGCGATCGGCCGGCCACGCGAAACACGGCTGCGTGACAATGCGACGCATCGTCAAAGGCTTGAGTTCCACGTGGAACACGTCAAACGCGGTGGTAGGGATGGCCGGACAGGATGGTCACGGCGCGATAGAGTTGTTCGGCGATCAGCGTGCGGACGAGCTGGTGTGGCCAGGTCATTTTGCCGAGGCAAAGCGTGGCGTCGGCACGATCGTAGAGCGCGGGATCGAGGCCGTCGGCGCCGCCGATCGCGATCATCAGATCGCGTTTGCCCTGGTCGCGATAGGAGCCGAGCAGATTTGCGAAAGCTTCGCTGTCGAGCGTCTTGCCGCGTTCATCGAGAAGAATGAGGACGCTGCCTTCGGCAAGCGATTTCAACAGTATCGCTGCCTCCTCGCGTTTGCGGGTCTCTGCATTGGAGGCGCGGCTTTCGGCAGTTTCGGCAATACGGGCAAGTTCGAGGCCGACCGCAGGGCCGGCCTTGGCGAAACGATCAAAATAACGGGCCGCAAGATCCTTTTCGGGGCCGGATTTCAGCCGTCCCACCGCAAAAAGACCAACTCGCATTCACCCGCTCCCGCTTATCAGGCATTTGCGACGCGCAAAGCGCGCCTACCGGCCGGTTTTGATGTTTCCCGGCCAGCCAATGCCACTCTCAGGTGCCGGTCGGAATGCCGGCTCGCCTGTCAGTGCCGTGTTTCTTCATCCATGTCAGGAGCCGCCCACATCTTTTCGATGTTGTAGAACTCGCGGATTTCAGGACGGAACACATGCACGATAATGTCACCGGTGTCGATCAGGATCCAATCACCGCCCTCCTGACCTTCGACGCGGGCCGTACCGAAGCCTTCGTCCTTCAGATCGGTGAGCAGGTGGTCCGAGATCGCCATGACATGCCTGTTCGAACGACCGGAGACGACGACCATGTAGTCTCCGAGCGCCGATTTTCCGGCAATGTCGATGGTGACGATATCTTCAGCTTTGGAGTCCTCGAGGCTGGCGAGGACGGCTTCTAAGGCGCGGGCAGCGGCATCGGCGCCACGTTCTGCGCTCTTCGGGACAACGGCGAGCGTTTTTCCCTTGGCGTGTACTGTTGTCAGTGCTTTCCCTTTCCTGGAATGACAAACCATGCACAACACGAGATCCGATCACGACCGGATCATGGTTAAGATAGGCATCAAACCATTAATGTTTCAAGACGTGCTAACGTACGGAGCGGCGGAAAATCCGATCTGGCGACCGATTTGAACACTATTGCTGCCCTCGCTGCTTGTGCGGGCGGTGTACAGTTTTCAGGCCGGAGCGTAAAGTGCCGGAAATTCCACCATCTGCAGATTCGAATGACCGATCCAGCCGCAAAAACACTCGTTCCCATCTTGCGAATCAGCTTCCCGGATGAAGATCGGCTCGGACGCGGCAAGATGGAGTTGCTGGAACATATCAGCGCCACCGGATCGATTTCCGCGGCAGGGCGGGCAATGGACATGTCCTATCGCCGCGCTTGGCTGCTGGTCAGCGAGATGAATCGGATGTTCTGCGAACAGGTGGTCGAATCGCAACGCGGCGGCCAGAAGGGCGGCGGTGCGGCGTTGACGCCGTTCGGCGAGCAGTTGCTGGCGCGTTTTCGCCGGATGGAAAGCATTTTGAAAGCGAGCCTTGCCGAGGATCTTGCCTGGCTTGAAGCAAAGCGCAACCCGCGGCAGGACGGGCAGGGCTGATCAGGCCTCCAGGGCAACCGTCTTGATGACGGCGAAGACGGTCTTGCCGGGTCGAAGGTCGAGGCGCTCGCAGGAGAGCGCGGTGATGCGCGAAAGGATGGCATCGCCGCCGCAGTCGAGCTGGATTTCAACGGTTCCGTCCGCATCCCGCGATAGCTGTTCGATCTTGCCTTCGACAATGTTGAGGGCACTGAGCCCCTCCGGTCTTGCCGTCGCCAGCATGACGTCGCGCGACGGGATGCGGATGCGGACCGGTGTGCCGGGCGCGAGTGCGGCGCCGGGAATATGCAGCCGGCCGGATTTGAGGGCGACGGTCGAGAGATGGTGACGCGCGTCGAAGCTTTCGACGATGCCTTGCAGCAGCGCGCCCGTCTCCTTCCGGTCGAAGGCCGCAGAGGCGCGGCTTAAAATGTCGACGGCGGGGCCAACCGCCTCCACCCTGCCATCGCGCATGACCACCACTTTGTTTGCGAGCCGCGCCACCTCGGCGATCGAATGGCTGACATAGACGATCGGGGTTTCGGTCTGATCCCGCAATCGCTCGAGATAGGGCAGGATCTCGGCCTTGCGCGCCTCGTCGAGGGCGGCCAGCGGCTCATCCATCAACAGCAGCCGGGGCGAGCAGAGAAGGGCGCGGCCGATCGCGACCCGCTGCTTCTCGCCGCCGGAAAGTTTGGCGGGGCTGCGATCCAGCAGCGTTTCGATGCCGAGCAGGTCGACGACGTGATCGAAGCTCTCGCCGCCTGCAGCTCTTGGCGCGAACCAGCGGCCATAGGAAAGATTGGCGCGGACGCTGAGATGCGGGAACAGCCGCGCCTCCTGAAAGACATAACCGAAATGACGGCGGTGTTTCGGAACGAAGAGACGGGCTTTGGTTTCGGTCAGGGTTTCGCCGTCAAGGATAACGCGGCCCTCGTCCGGGCGGGCGAGGCCGGCGATGATGCGAATCAGTGAGGTCTTGCCGGAGCCGGAGCGTCCGAACAGCGCGGTCACACCGCCGTCGGATGTGAAGGCGGCGTCGAGAAAGAATCCGCCGAGCCTCTGTTTTGCCTCGACGATCAACGTCATTCCGGATCGATCCTTCGGCCGGCGAAACGCGCGAGGAATTCGGAGGCGAGCAGGGCGGTCATGGAAATGATGATGGCGACGAACGTCAGGCGCAGCGCGCCGGCATCGCCGCCGGGCACCTGGGTAAAGGTGTAGATCGCCGACGACAAGGTCTGGGTCTCGCCGGGAATGTTGGAGACGAAAGTGATCGTCGCGCCGAATTCGCCCATCGCCTTGGCGAAGGACAGGATCATGCCGGTGATGATGCCGGGCAGGGTCAGTGGCAGCGTCACCGTCAGGAAGACGAGGATCGGGCCGGCGCCCAACGTTCCCGCCGCCTCCTCGAGCTTGCGGTCGACCGCCTCGATCGACAGGCGGATGCTGCGCACCATCAGCGGAAAGGCCATGACGGCGCAGGCGAGTGCCGCACCCGTCCAGCGGAAGGAAAAGACAATGCCGAAATGCTGGTCGAGCAGGCTGCCGATCGGACCACGGCGGCCGAAGAGGATGAGGAGAAGAAAACCGGTCACAACAGGGGGCAGGATCAGCGGCAGGTGAACGATGCCGTTCAGCACCGACTTGCCCCAGAAGCGTCCGCGGGCAAGCAGCAGCGCGACGAGAATGCCAAGCGGCAGGCTCGCCAGCATGGCGACGACCGAGACGCGCAGGCTGAGCAGGATCGCGGTCCATTCTTCAGGGCTCAGGCCGAACATATCCAAACGCAGTTGTCTCCTTGGAAAATCCGGTGTCACTTGATGCCTGCCCCTCATCCGCCTGCCGGCACCTTCTCCCCGTAAACGGGGCGAAGGGGATATGCAGCACCCTCTCGGTCCCCACCAACGTCTCGCTGGGCACGTCCCCTCGCCCCGTTTACGGGGAGAGGGTTAGGGTGAGGGGCAGCTTCACGCTAAGCTGTCACCATCGATTCCGCAACCAATTCAGCCCATCATTTCAAGACAGTAAATCCCTGCGCCGTGAAGAAGGCGGCTGCCTTATCCGATTTCAGGAAGTCGAGATAGGCCGTTGCGTCAGGGTTCTTGCTCGCGGCAAGGATGGCGATCGGATAGATGATCGGCGGGTGGGATTCGGCCGGGAAGGTGCCGACGATGGCGACACCCTTATCGGCGGCGGCATCCGTCTGGTAGACGATGCCATAGGGCGCTTCGCCGCGGGAGACCAGCGCAAGGGCGGCGCGCACGCTTTCAGCCCCGGCGACCTTGGTTTCGACCGATTTCCAGACGCCGAGTTTGTCGAGCGCGGCCCTGGCGTATTTACCGGCAGGGACCGATTTCGGCTCACCCAGGGCCAGCTTGCCGTCACCGAGCAGACCGGCAAGATCGAAGCCCGGCTTGATCTCGACCGGCTTGGCCTTGTCCTTTTCGGCAACGAGCACGATCCGGTTTCCAAGCAGGTTGGCACGGCTATCGGCCTTGATCAGGTTCTTCTTGGCGACGTAATCCATCCAGTCGAGGTCGGCCGAAATGAAGATATCGGCATTGGCGGCGTTTTCGATCTGTTTGGCGAGCGCGCCGCTTGCCGCATAGGAGGCGACAGCTTCCTTGCCGCTCTCCTTGGACCAGGCGGCATTGGCGGCATCGAGCGCGTCCTTGAGGCTTGCCGCGGCAAAGACGGTGAGCTTTTCGGCGGCGTCTGCCGGTGTCGGCAGCGCTGCGCCAAGCCAGAGAGCCGCGATCGCGGTGGTTGCCTGTTTCATCCATTGGCGGCGGTTCTGCATGATTCTATCCCCGGGGTTCGAAATATTTTGACGAATATAACGACATTGCGGTTTTGGCCAGGGATATATCCAAGGAAATACAACCCTATCGGCCGGCGACGACGATCCAAGCTTTCCGTGAAGCGCATGGCTGTTCCGAGAATAGGAGATTCGGCGATACTGATATGCCTGGGAAAGTCGGCGACAAACCACCAGATCCGCCGTGACAATGGCCACTTTCGTTCGTCTTGCCGATAAAATCGGCAGCAGTCGAAGCCTCTCGCCTTTAGCGTTGCATCACCAGCATTGCTGCATTGCACAAATCGATATTCACCATCCTCAGAAATATGGTACAACACACTCATCGAAACGGCTTTCTCCTCCTCCCATAAGCCGTTCGACAGGATCGACAACACTCCTCCTCCCAGTTGTCGATCGAGTTTATAAGCCCGACGGATCTCCTCCCCCGTCGGGCTTTCTCGTTCCTGAGATTTCCCTGAAAATCAGCCTATTTGACTGCGCCCGGCACAGCGCCGTTGCGGATCGCCGTCGAGCTCAGGCCGGAGCGCGGTCCGTGGATGAAGGTCCAGGCCGGCGCCGGCTTCTTCCAGAGGACGCGGGCGTCATCCTCGTCGACGCGGGCAAAATCGAAGGTTCGTGTCATCTTCGAGGAGAGATAGGAGAGTGTCGCACCCGGCCGGTCGATTACGGCGATCGGGAAGGTGCGGGCAATCTCCTGCCACTTCTGCCATTTGTGAAAGGTCTGCAGGCTGTCGGCGCCCATGATCCAGATGAAATGCACATGCGGATTGCGGGCCTTGATGCGCGCCAACGTATTGGCGGTGTAGCTGACGCCGAGCGCCTGTTCGAAGGCGGTGACCTTGATGCGCGGATCGGCAGCCACACGCTCGCTTTCGGCAATGCGTTCGGCCAGCGGTGCAAGCTGGTTGCGGCTCTTCAGCGGATTGCCCGGGGTCACCATCCACCAGAGCTGGTCGAGGCCGAGGCGCTTGATGGCGATCTCTGCGACAAGCGCGTGGCCCTGATGCGGCGGATTGAACGAACCGCCGAACAGGCCGACGACCATGCCGCGTTCGCTATGCGGCATGCGGAGGTAGCGCCGCTCCAGATTTTCCGTCGTCACGTCAAGGTCGGGTCTGTCCGGCACCGCGCACCCGGTATTTGAAGGAGGTGAGCTGCTCGACGCCGACGGGGCCGCGCGCATGCATCTTGCCGGTAGCGATGCCGATCTCGGCGCCCATGCCGAACTCGCCGCCATCGGCAAATTGCGTCGAGGCATTGTGTAGCAGGATTGCCGAATCGACTTCGGTGAAGAAACGCTCGACCACCGCCGGGTCCTCGGCGATCACGGCCTCGGTGTGGTTCGACGAATAGGTCTGAATATGGGCGATCGCGCCCGATATGCCGTCGACGACGGCGACCGAAATGATCGCGTCGAGATATTCGGTCTTCCAGTCCTCCTCGGTCGCCGGCTTGATGCCGGGGGCGACCTTCAGCACCGTCGCGGAGCCGCGGATTTCGCAGCCGGCTTCGGTGAGAACCTCAAGCAGCGGCGTCAGATGTGTGCCGATCGCGGCACCGTCGACCAGCAGGGTTTCGGCCGCGCCGCAAATACCGGTGCGGCGCATCTTGGCATTGACGACGATCTTCTTTGCCATCTCGATATCGGCGGAGGCATCGACATAGATGTGGCAAAGGCCCTCGAGATGGGCAAAGACCGGCACGCGGGCCTCGCTCTGCACGCGGGCCACCAGGCTCTTGCCGCCACGCGGCACGATGACGTCGATCGCGCCGTCCAGACCGCGCAGCATGGCGCCGACGGCGGCGCGGTCGGTAACCGGAACAAGTTGGATACCATGCTCTGGAAGTCCTGCCGCCTTCAGGCCGTCGAGCATGCAGGCATGGATAGCCTGCGATGAACGGCGCGAATCCGAGCCGCAGCGCAGGATGACCGCATTGCCCGCCTTGAGGCAGAGGGCGCCGGCATCGGCCGTGACGTTCGGCCGGCTTTCGAAGATGACGCCGATGACGCCGAGCGGCGTGCGGACGCGCTCGATCTTCAGACCGTTCGGCCGGTCCCAGGCGGCGATGACTTCGCCGACCGGATCGGCAATGGCGGCAATGGCGCGGATCCCTTCGGCCATCTCGGCGATGCGTTTGTCGCTCAGGGTCAACCGATCAATGAAGGAGGCGAGCATCTCGCTGCCTTCGACGTCCTTCAGGTCCTTGGCATTTTCGGCCAGAATATGGGCGCTGTTGGCGAGGATCGCATCGGCCATGGCGTTCAACGCGCGGTTCTTCGCCGCGGTGGAGGCAAAGCCCAACGGTCGCGCGGCAGCCTTCGCCTTGCGGCCGATGTCGTTCATCAGCGCGTCAATGTCAGGGCTTAGCGCAACAGTATCAAGCATGGGCCGCGTCCTTCTTCTGCCTTTCCGATTTCTGTCTGAGCTGGGCGCTCATCACCATGTCGTCGCGATGGACCATCGCGGCGCGTCCGGCATAACCGAGGATGGGCTCGATCTCGGCCGACTTGCGGCCGGCGATCCGGCGGGCGTCCTCGGCATCGTAACTGGCAAGCCCGCGGGCGATCTCGCGGCCTTCAGGGCCGACGATCGCCACCGTATCGCCGCGGCTGAAGAGGCCGGACACGCTGCGCACGCCGGCCGGAAGCAGGCTCTTGCCGGCCCCGAGGGCGGTGACGGCGCCGTCATCGACATGCAGTTCGCCGGCCGGCTGCAGCTGTCCGGCGATCCAGATCTTGCGGGCGGTCACCGGCGTGCCCGACGGGGCGAACCAGGAGGAGCGGGCGCCGTTTTCGATTGCCGACAGCGGGCTGTCGGTCTTGCCGGAGGCGATGATCATGGCGCAGCCCGAGGTCGTGGCGATCTTGCCGGCATCGATCTTGGTGCGCATGCCGCCGCGTGAGAGTTCGGAGGCGGCACCGCCGGCCATCGCTTCGATGTCAGGGGTGATTTCGGCGATCGTCTCCAGGAAGGTGGCATTCGGATCGAGATGCGGCGGCGCCGTATAGAGGCCGTCGATATCGGAGAGAAGGATGAGCAGATCGGCGCCGGTCATCGTCGCGACGCGAGCAGCCAAACGGTCGTTGTCGCCATAGCGGATTTCGCTGGTCGCGACCGTATCGTTTTCGTTGATGATCGGCACGGCGCCGATCTTCAAAAGCTGGTTGATGGTGGCGCGCGCATTGAGATAGCGGCGGCGCTCTTCGGTATCGCCGAGCGTCAGCAGGATCTGGCCGGCGACGATCTCGTCGCGTGACAGGCTTTCCGACCAGGCACGCGCGAGCGCGATCTGGCCGACGGCGGCGGCCGCCTGGCTTTCCTCGAGCTTCAGCGCGCCGGAAGGCAGGTCGAGCACCGAGCGGCCGAGCGCGATCGCGCCCGAGGAGACGACGAGCACATCGATGCCTTTGGCCTTCAGTCCTGATATGTCGGCGCACATGGCGTCGAGCCAGGCCTTTTTCAGCCCGGCCTTGCGGTCGACGAGGAGGGCCGAGCCGATCTTGATGACGATGCGGCGGTAGCGGGCGAGTGGTTTACGGCTGGTCATCGGCCCCATCCTCGCCCTCGCCCTCTTCGGAGACGATCATGTCGCGATGCCTGAGCTTCGGCACCTTGGCCGGCTTTTCCTCGGCATTTTCTTCGACGATGATATCGCGCAGCGCCCGCAGGACCTCGGTCATGCCCTTGCCGGTGACGGCCGAAATCTGGAACGGCGTCTTGCCGCAGGCCTTGGCCAGTTCTTTCGTCTTCTTTTTCAGTTCGGCTTCGTCGAGCACGTCGATCTGCGACAGTGCGACGATCTCCGGCTTGTCGGTCAGATCGTTGCCATAGGCTTCAAGCTCGTGCTTGACCGTCTTATAGGCTTTGCCGACCTTTTCCTCCTGGGCGGAGACGAGATGGAGCAGCACGCGGGTGCGCTCGACATGGCCGAGGAACCGGTCGCCGATGCCGACACCTTCATGGGCGCCTTCGATCAGGCCGGGAATGTCGGCCAGAATGAATTCCCGTTCGTCGATGGTGGCGACGCCGAGATTGGGATGCAGCGTGGTGAAGGGGTAGTTGGCAATTTTCGGCCGGGCGCGGGTGACGGATGCCAGGAAGGTCGACTTGCCGGCATTGGGCAGGCCGACGAGGCCGGCATCGGCAATCAGCTTCAGGCGCAGCCAGATGGTCTTTTCCTCGCCGGGCAGGCCGGGATTAGCCCAGTCCGGCGCCTGATTGGTCGATGTCTTGAAATGGGCGTTGCCGAAGCCGCCATTGCCGCCATGGGCGAGGCAGTAACGCTGACCTTCGACGGTGAGGTCGCAGATCAGCGTTTCCCGATCTTCCTCGAAGATCTGGGTGCCGACGGGCACCTTGAGCGTCACGTCGCTGCCGTTGGCGCCGGTGCGGTTCCTGCCCATGCCATGGGTGCCGATCGTCGCCTTGAAATGCTGCTGATAGCGGAAATCGATCAGCGTGTTGAGGCCGTTGACGGTTTCCACCCAGACATCGCCGCCGCGTCCGCCATCACCGCCATCGGGGCCGCCGAACTCGATGAATTTCTCGCGCCGGAAGGAGACGCTGCCCGCGCCGCCGTCTCCGGATCGGATATAGACCTTTGCTTCGTCGAGAAATTTCATTTTACTTCCAGTATCCGGTGGCAGTTGGACGGCCCGTCTTGGCCCATTCGATATAGGCGGTTCCGACGGAGGTCAAAGATTATCGTGAATTTTGCGAGCTATAACATACAGTACGGCTTCGGTCTCGACGGCAGATACGATCTCCCGCGTATTGCCCGGAGCCTCGAAGGCGCCGATGTCATCGCGCTGCAGGAGGTGACCCGCGGCTTCTCGCGCAACGGTTTTGCCGACATGGTGGCCGATATTGCAGCGCTCTTTCCCGACTATTTCTGGGTGTATGGGCCGGCCTGCGACCTGCATGTCGAGGCGCCTGAGGGTGGGCTTTCGCCAGTGCGCGGCATCCGTTTCCAGTTCGGCAATATGGTGCTGTCGCGCTGGCCGATCGCCTCGACCCGGACACTGCTCCTGCCACGCAGCCGCACGCTCGGCAAGATCAACCCGCAGCGCGGCGCGACCGAGGCGGTCATCACAGGGCCCGGCGGCGCGATCCGCGTCTACTCCGTCCATCTCGACCATGTCTCTCCCGACGAGCGCATCCGCCAGCTGCAATTCCTGAACACGCAGATCAATGCTTTCGTCCAGGAGGGCGGGTCGCTGACGGGGGCGGCCGAATTCGATCTGCCGGAGCCGCCGTTGCCGGAGGATTACCTCATTCTGGGCGATTTCAACATGGAGCCGGAATCGCCGGAATATTGCGCGCTTGCCGGTGCTGCCGGCGGATATTACGGCCGGGTCGCCCGGATCGGCACGCCGGTCGACGCCTTTGCAGCGCTCGAAGCCTACCGGCCGGAGAGCTACAGCTGGATGAATCCCGAAAATCACCACGAACGCATGCATCTCGATTATTGCTTCGTCAGTTGCGGCCTCGTGAGCCGGTTGCAATCCGCCCGGATCGACACACAATCCCAGGGCTCCGATCATTTCCCGCTATGGGTCGAGATCGGCGATTGACGAAGACGCCGCCGGTGTCGGCGGCGTCTTCCTTCGGTTAAGCGACCTTCCGTGGCTGCAGCATGCCCGGCTGCAACACGGTTTCGATGTGCGAAACCATGGTGTTGCGGGCGAAACAATAGATTTCGCCGCAACCCGTCATGCGGAAACCGAGCTTCTCCTGCAGTCGCAGTGATGCCGGGTTGTCGGCGAAGACGCCGGAATGGATCGGCGTCTCCGGCATGCGGCGCGAGAAGCGCTCGACGATCGCCGCCACCGCCTCGCTCATATAGCCGCGCCGCCAGTAGTAGCGGTTCAGCCAGTAGCCGAGGTGCCAGCGGCCGTGGCGCAGCTCGATCGAGACGTTGCCGATATGGACATCGTCCTGACCGGTGATCGCGAGCGGCCAGTCGGGCAGGGTGCCCGAGGTGACCGGGATCAGCCAGTCCAGCGCATCCTGCCGGTCGAACGGCGCGGGAACGCGGGACAGCATGCGCGTGACCGCGAAATCGGAAAGCGATTCCGCGATCGCAGGCGCATCGCTCAGCCGGTGGGGGCGGAGCGTCAGCCGGGCGGTCGAGATGACAGGCGCGGGGCCGGGCATCATCGGCCTGGTATCCGGCCTTTGCAGCGCGGTCGTGCTCATGCGATGTTCCCCCAGCTTCTCAGCGACATCCAGGTCTTGCGGTCGAGCCTGTACCATTCCACAGGCACGTTGCTGCCGAGTGCCAGCGAGGCGGCAAGCCCCGAACCCTGGAACTGGAAGCCGCACTTCTGGATGACGCGCCGCGAAGCGACGTTCATCACCCGGCAGCGGGCGTCGATCTGGTCAACGTCCTGACGGGTCCTGAACACCATATCGACCAGCGCATGGCAGGCCTCGGTCGTATAGCCCTGGTTCCAATAGGGCTCGCCCAGCCAGTAGCCGATTTCGACGGTTCTGCCGTCGGCATGGGGTTCCACGCCGCAGCAGCCGATAAAGGCGCCGTTTTCGGCTTTGGTGATGGCATAGACGCACTTACCAATCTCGCCATTTCGCGTACGCCAAACAAAGTCGGCGGCATCATTGGCGGTATAGGGGTGCGGCATACGCGATACCATGGTGGCGACTTTGGCGTTGTTGGCGAGATGGGCAAGGGCGTCGATGTCTTCTTCGTGGGGCGCGCGCATGACGAGCCTTTCCGATAACAAGACAGGGCAATCGGTCCTTAACCGTTCCGGCCTCAGCCGTTCCATGGAAGACCGCTGGTCTTCCCGGGATGACCGTGATTGGTCAACCCTTATCAATTCGCCTTGCATGTTCGGTCTCCTGTTTGGACAAAGAAAAAGGGGAGATGGCGCCCCATCTCCCCTGTTTTCTGGACTGAACCTGGTACGGCCAGCCGGGTCGATGAGACGCCGGCTGTTTTAGAGCGCTACCGGCTTATTCCGCTGCTTCCGCTTTCGGCATGACAGACACGTAGACGCGACCGTTGGCCTTCGTTCGGTAGTCCACATTGCCGGCGGTAAGTGCAAAGATCGTATGATCCTTGCCGAGGCCGACGTTGGAACCGGGATGCCACTGCGTACCGCGCTGACGCACGATGATGTTGCCTGCGATGACGGCTTCGCCGCCGAACTTCTTCACGCCAAGGCGCTTGGATTCGGAATCGCGACCGTTGCGCGAGGAACCGCCAGCTTTTTTGTGTGCCATTGGAGTTCTCCTTTAAACCTTGTCCCGTTGATCTTACTTGGCAGCCACGATGTCCGTGATACGGACGACCGTGTGATGCTGACGATGGCCGCGCGAACGCTTCGAATTCTGACGGCGGCGCTTCTTGAAGGCGATGACCTTCTTGCCGCGGTTCTGTTCGACGACTTCTGCCTTGACAGAGGCGCCGGTGACGAAGGGCGCACCGATCGCAGCGTCGGCGCCTTCGCCGATCACGAGCACTTCGGTGAATTCAATGGAGTCGCCTGCGGCAGCTTCCAGCTTTTCGATGGTCAGCACGTCATTGGCTGCCACTCGGTACTGTTTACCGCCGGTCTTGATGACTGCGAACATTTTTTATCCTTTCATGTTCGTTCCGGCGCTCCCCGCATCTTAGCAGGTGGCCGTCTTTTTATCAGTCGAGGTTAAGCAGGGATTTCAGGGGTCTAGCCCGGAACTCTGGTCTGCCGGTGAAACCCCGCGCGAGCGCGGGGCGGGCAAGGGGCGGATTACTCCACTCCTATTGCGGATGCGGGATACGCGAGTGACAGAAAGGTGTCAAGGCAAAAGGATGGAAAAGCTTGAGATTTCGGCTTGCCAACCTGTCATAGGCTCGTTATGAGAACGCCCGCGCCGAACAAGCGCCGACCTGACCGCGGAGAGGTGGCAGAGTGGTCGAATGCACCGCACTCGAAATGCGGCATACCTGCAAGGGTATCGTGGGTTCAAATCCCACCCTCTCCGCCATGGCCTTCAGGCCCATACCGAAGACATAGGTAACAACACGTCCCTTTATGCGGCGCGGCAATTCAGAGAGCATCCCGCATCGCCGTGCCTGGGCGCTGATGTTCTTGTTCCAAAGCCGCGAGACCCGTGAGGACGAAATCTATGAACTCCTGTACATGCGCTTTATCCAGCGATGTCCGGTTCACCTTCAAATAATATCGCCGGTCCACCCGAAGCGGACTGTCGAACAACGGGCAGAGTGCGCCTTCATCCATCAGCGTCCTGACGAGATGATGCCAGCCCAGCACGATTCCCTCTCCTTTGACGGCGGCGTTCACGAGAAGCGGGTAATTGTTGCTGACCATGGCCGGCAACAGGTGCGGTACCCCAAGGCCGCTTGCCTGGAACCAATCGTCCCAGGTGACCGGATGCCAGCCAATGGCATCGGAAGTCCAGTGCTTGCGGTGCAGATCCAGCAAATCCGCGCGTTCCAAGCTTTGCGCATCCGGAAACGGTCCGTGGCGTTCGAGATAGTCGGGGCTGCAGACCGGCTGGACGATATCCGGAAAGAGATAATAGAGATTCTCCCCAACCTCGCAGCGCTCGTTTCCGCAAATCAGAGAAAGATCGACCTCATCAAAGTTCCGCAGCGTGTCGTCTTCGTCCGAGGCCAAGAGCACGAACCTGACATCCGGCCGATCGGAACGGAAGCGGTCCACGAGGGGCTTCAGCCAACAGGCGATCGCCGCATTGGTGCCCGAACAGGTGATGACGGGAGGGTCGGAGGGAGCATTGATATTGTTGATCCCGTCGCAAATTATGTCGAGCCCGCCACTGACTGCGGTCAGGAGCCGTTGACCGTCAGAGGTCAGTTCGAGGCTGTTGTGCTTTCGGATGAACAAGATGACACCCAGCGATTTTTCCAGACCGCGGATCTGCTGGCTGATGGCCGCCTGGGTGACGTTGAGTTCGTTCCCGGCAAGGGTAAAGCTCAAATGCTTCGCCGCGACTTCGAAAGTGGCGAACGAACCGAGCGAGGGGAGGTAACGGCGTTTGAGCAGCATGCGATAACATCATCGTCCGAGGGAACATCGACACAGGGTCGCACGTCTTTCAGTTGCGCAAAAGACCAGTCACATGATGCCGGACACGAGATCCGTAGGCCAAAGGGCTGAAGCGCGCCGCATGAATCACATCTCGTGCGACGCGTTTTGGCTTTAAAGCGCGTCGCGATCTTCAGATTCGCTTGCCGCGCTTTGTTTTTACGCATGTCGTTATCGCAAAACCGCTACGGGACATGCTTTAGTGCGAAAATCCGGCGGCGGTCTCGCTCAGGCTCTTCCCCTTCGTTTCCGGAGCCCACAATTGTGACACCAGAGCGCCGCTGAACACGACGGCCGCAGCGACTAGCATCGTGGTCGAAACGCCGAATTTCTCGACCCCGATCGGCAACAGGAAGGTGCCTAAACCAGCACCGACCCGGCTGACGGCGGCGGCAAAGCCGGTGCCGACCCCACGGACTTCGGTGGGAAACACCTCGCCGGGATAGATGCTCGTCAGAGTCCCGTTCATCGCGTTCAGGAACGAGAAGATGAGGAAGAGACCGAGCACGACGGCCGAGGGTGCTCCCGACCACAAGCCGATCACCAGGAAGACGACTGTGGTGATCCACTGCGGAGGTACCGTGAACAGACGCCGGCCGGCCTTGTCGATCAATGCCACGGTGACGGCGACCCCGGCCACCGCGACCATGGAAAGACCGACGCCGCCGGCAAGCCCGCCATTGAGGCCATATTGCTCCAACACGCTGTCGGCAAACGTGGCGATGGCAAAATACGGCAGGACATTGCAGAACCAGAACCACGAAACGAAGGCCGTCATCCGCCAATATTTCACGGAGAACAGGTCGGCGAACCGACCTTGACGCACTTCCGTGCTCTCGATGTCCGCCATCTCGTCGGCGCTCTCGAGATATTTGCGCGCGATCGCGCGCGCCTCGTCCTTGCGGCCCTTGCTCCACAGCCAGCGCGGCGATTCAGGCAGGCCGATCCGCGCGAAGAACAGAATGACCGAAATAAAGGTGCTGGTTCCGATAATGATCCGCCACGGCATCGGCTCCGGCAGGTTCAAGAGGTAGCCCACGGTGTAACCGATCATGAATCCGCCGTACCAGGCGAGGATCGTGACGCCCATCAGGCGCCCCCGCAGCCGGGCCGGTGCAAATTCCGACATCAGCGGCCAGCCGACGGAATACTCGGCGCCGATCGCGACGCCCATTAGTAGCCGCACTGCGAATAGCATCGTCACCGAGGCGATGAAGAACTGCATGGCCGACGCCAGCACGAACAGTCCCATGTCGATCATGAACAGCGGCTTGCGGCCGAATTTGTCGCCCGCCCACCCGCCGAGCGGCGAGCCGATGAGAATCCCGAACAGCGCAGCCGAGGCGATGAGGCCCATATCGACCGTCGTCATTCCCATTTCGGCCTTCATGACAGCGGTCACCGGGCCGATGACCCCGAGAATGTAGCCATCGAGCAGCATTCCGCCGGTGAGAACGGCAATCATCCTGATCATGAAGCGTCGTTTGAACGCAGCGGACGTCTCTTCCCTGACAATTGGACCTGAAATAACCGCTTCCGTCTCCAGTGACATAACTGCCTCCCTTGGTTAGCGATAAACACTTTTCCTGTTCCTGCGGCATCCAGCAGGGGCGGGGGTGCCGCATCGGCCCGCCCCGCATTCGTCAGGAGGCGTCTCCCGCACCTACCGGTTTGGCGGGCACGGCAAGGGCAAGGCTGACGGCCATGCCCACCGCAAGACGGTGTGTGATCATTTGACGCTCCTCCCGAACGGCGCAACTCCTGATGGAAGACAGGGTCGAGCACATTGCATCTTGCGTATTCGGGATCGAATTCGGCAAACGAGGATCTTCATCGGCGCGGCATAAGGCCCGCCTTATCCTGTCGGACCGACGCTACGTTGCGTCAGCCGGTTGCCATCGCGCCGGGGGAGGACGGCCGATGTGCCGGCAAAGATGCGAAGCCATTCGCTTGCGATGCGCCCGCACTTGGTGTCAAGATGACGCGTGAACACCAGAAGACGGCACTGGCCTCGACAGGCGAGGATCTGCCGGCACCGCCTACCTTCCCGATTGCTCCCAACATCATCTGAGGTTTCCCATGCGCATCGCCGTCGGTGGCATTCATATCGAGTGCAGCACATACAATCCGGTTCTGAACGAGGAGGGCGATTTTCGGGTGTTGCGCGGCGAGGGGCTGCTGGAGTCGCCCTACTTTGCCTTCCTAAGAGACTATGACGCGGAATTCCTGCCGACGATCCATGCCCGCGCCATTGCCGGCGGGCCGGTTTCGCGTGCCACCTATGAGGCGTTCAAGAGCGAATTCCTCGAGCGGCTGAAGCCGCTGCTGCCGCTCGACGGGCTCTATCTTGCCATGCACGGCGCCATGTATGTCGACGGCATGGAAGATGCCGAGGGCGACTGGATCGATGCCGCCCGCGCCCTGGTCGGCGAGGATTGCACGGTTTCGGCGAGCTATGACCTGCACGGCAACGTCACCCAACGCATCATCGACGCGCTCGATATCTATTCGACCTACCGCACGGCGCCGCATATCGATGTCGAGGAGACAATGCGCCGCTCGGTCGCCATGCTGGTGAAAAGCCTGAAAACAGGGGTGAGACCGCTTGTTCTCTGGGCGCCGATCCCGGTCGTGTTGCCCGGCGAGCGGACCAGCACCGTCGATGAGCCGGCCAAAAGCCTTTATGCCCTGCTGCCTGAGATCGACGCGATCGACGGCGTCTGGGATGCATCGCTGATGGTCGGCTACGTCTGGGCCGACGAGCCGCGCGCGACAGCCGCCGCCATCATGACCGGTACCGATCGCGCCGTGCTCGAGCGTGAGGCCAAGCGCCTCGCCCAGGCCTATTGGGATGCACGCGAGGACTTTGTCTTCGGTTGCGAGACGGGCTCCGTCGAAGAATGCATCGCGAGAGCCATCGCCAGCCCGACGGCTCCTGTCGTGCTCGCCGAATCCGGCGACAACCCGACCGGCGGCGGCGTCGGAGATCGAGCCGACGTCCTGGCCGAGCTGATGTCCAGAAACGCCACCGGCGTCGTCTTTGCCGGTATTGCCGACCTCGAAGCGACCGAGGCCTGTTATGCTGCGGGCGTCGGTCGCGAGCTGGAACTTAGCGTCGGCGCTTCGCTCGATAGCCAAGGCAGCAAGCCGGTCTTTGGCCGTTTCACCGTCAAGTTCCTGCACGAAACTTCCGACCCGTCAGACCGTCAGGCGGTGGTCTCGCTCGGCGGTATCGATCTGGCGCTTTCGGCCAAGCGGCGGCCCTATCACAATATAGCCGACTTCACCCGGCTCGGGCTCGACCCGCATGCGGCCAAAATCATCGTCGTCAAATCGGGCTATCTCTCGCCGGAACTGGCCCCGATTGCCAATCCGAACCTGATGGCCCTGTCGGAGGGCGTCGTCGATCAGTTCGTCGAGCGCCTGCCGCGGCTGCGCAAACAGCACCCGACCTATCCTTTCGACAGGGATTTTGCCTTCGAGCCGCAGGTCTTCCTCTCTGCGCGGTCACCGCAGGCTTGAGATTTCACCGACGCCGGAGAGATGATTTCCCGAGAGAATGTTCGGCGCAGACTCCCCGACCCTCAAGGACTTGCGACCGGGCCAGGCGATCGGTCGATAGGGGGCGCTTGCGGGATGCCGCAAGACGGCAAGTATTGCCTGAGATGAGCTGTGCCGCCGCGGCGCGGCGCCCTCATTTTGCTGCACCGCTTATATGACTTATGCTAGATATTATTTCACCGATAATTGTTAACGACCAATAGCCGCCGTTTGTGTTCTCTTATCCTTGCGAATCAAAAAGGTTTGATTTGCCCGGGGGACGGCCCTCATGTTCCAACCATGGGGCGATGCAACAGTTGGGTAGGAGCCTATGCTGCAACGGATTGAAGATATTGATGCAGCCCTGGTCGACAGGTTGCAGTTTTCGGCATTCAAGTACTTCCTGAAATATTCCAATCCCGAGAATGGCCTGGTGGCGGATACCTCGATCGGCGGCGTGCCGGCGAGCATCGCGGCCGTCGGCTTCGCGCTTTCCTCCTATCCCGTCGGTGTCGAACGTTGCTGGATCACCCGCAAGGAAGCGGCCGAACGCACGGTCAATACGCTGCGTTTCTTTGCCGAGGCGCGCCAGGGCGAGGAGCGCCATGCGACCGGTCACCGCGGCTTCTTCTACCATTTCCTGCACATGGATACCGGCAACCGCGCCTGGAACAGCGAGCTTTCGACGATCGACACCGCGCTACTCGTTGCCGGCATTCTGACCTCAGCCCAATATTTCGATCGCCCGGACGAGATCGAGACTGAAATCCGGCAACTTGCGACCTTCATCTACGAACGGGTCGACTGGCGCTGGGCGCTGAATAAGGGCGACACCATTTCCATGGGTTGGAAGCCTTCCTCCGGCTTTTTGCGCTGGCGTTATCACGGTTTCGACGAGGCGATCATCCTTTATGCGCTGGCGCTGGCATCGCCGACACATCCCATCCCGCAATCGTGCTACGACGCCTTCACGGCAAGCTATTCCTGGATGATGCACGGCGAACAATCCTATCTCTATGCCGGCCCGCTCTTCATCCATCTCTTCTCGCATGCCTGGATCGATTTCCGCGGCATTCGGGATAAGCCGATGGCGGAGCGCAACTGGGATTACTTCCGCAACACCCAGGTCGTCATCAACGTCCAGCGCGATTACGCTGAGCGCAATCCCGGCCAGTTTGTCGGCTATAACAGGAATATCTGGGGCTTTTCCGCCTGCGACGGCCCGCCGCCGACCCGGCGCATGCGCGGCGGCCGCCAGCCGAAGGTTCTGGGTTATGCCGCCCGCGGCGCCCCGCTTGGCCCGGATGACGGCACGATCGCGCCCTGGGCGGCCCTCGCCTGCCTGCCCTACGACCGGCAGGCGGCTCTCGATGGCACCAAGGCACTTTTGACCAGCTATCCGAACCTGCTCTTGGAAGGCGGTTTTCCCGGCGGCTTCAACCCGACTGTCAAGACCAAGCGACCGGAAGGCTGGGTCGACGACCGCACCGTCGGCATCGACCAGGGTCTTGTCGTCATGACCATCGAAAACGAGCGCTCCGACTTCATCTGGAAGCTGATGCGGCAATCGCCGACCATCCGCCTCGGCCTTGAGCGCGCCGGCTTCACCGGCGGCTGGCTGGAAGGCATCGAGCCGGAAGAGCTGGTGCGCAAGGTCGGCTGAGCAATGCATGTCGCCCGGAAGTGTGCAGCGGTTCCGGGGTAACGACATGCATAAAACAAAGAACTAAAGCGCGTCGCATGCATCAAATTCGATGCGACGCGCTTTATCGTTCGAATACATGCGCATTGCCTGAGATATCCAAGCGAACGAGATCGCCGCGCGAGGGAAGGGCGACGCTCGAGGTCTTGATCCGGATCGGCGGCAGGGCAACGCCGTCGAGCGAAACGGCAACGGTGCAGACCGCGCCGCCGAACTCCACCTCGACGACACGTCCGCCATAGCTGCGATCGCCATCGTCGGCAACGACGCGAATCTGCTCGGGCCGCAGCATGATCTCCGCCTTGCCCTGACGATTGCCCTCGACGGCGACGCGGCCGAGGGCGCAGTCGGCCAGCCCGTTTCGGATGATGGCGGGAAGCAGTACGGCATCGCCGAGGAACAGCGCCGTCTCTCGATCCTTGGGATGCAGATACAATGATTGCGGCGATCCGGCCTGGATCAGCCGCCCTTCCCTCAACACCGCCACCTGATCGGCAAAGCTCAGCGCCTCTTCCTGATCATGCGTGACCAGAACGGCGGTAATGCCGGCCGCCTGCAGCACGCGCGCCACCACCTTGCGCATGTTTTCACGCAAGCCGGTATCGAGCGCCGAGAATGGCTCGTCGAGCAGCATCAGCCGCGGCTTGCGGCCGAGCGCGCGGGCGAGCGCCACGCGCTGCTGCTGGCCGCCGGACAGCTGGTGCGGGCGCCGCGTCAGCATGCCGCGATCGAGCTCGACCATGTCGAGCAGGTCGACGATGCGCTGCTCGCGATCCACGGCCCCTTTCTCGAAACCGAAACCGATATTCTCGGCGACGCTTAGATGTGGAAACAGTGCTCCGTCCTGCGAGACGATGCCGATGCCGCGCTTGTGGGCCGGCACCGCAGCCGGACCGTCCGCCAGCACGCCGCCATCCAGGGTTACCCTGCCGATGTCGGCCTGCTCGAAACCGGCAATGATGCGCAGCAGTGTCGTTTTGCCCGAACCGGACGGCCCGACGACGGCGGTGCGGCTGCCCGCCTGCACTTCAAGCGAAATATCCTTCAGCGCCTGGACAGGGCCGTAACGCTTGCTGATGTTCTCGATCGTAAGCAGCGTCATTGGCCGGCGGTCCGTTTCGATTGCGTATAGAGCGTCAGAGTGAGCGGCAGCGACAGCACGATCATCATGAAGGCGTAAGGGGCGGCAGAGACATAATCGATTTCGCTGGTCAGCGACCAGAATTTCGTCGCCAGCGTGTCGACGCCGTTGGGCGAAAGCATCAGCGTCGCCGTGAGTTCATTGGTAATGCCGAGTGCGGCGAGCGCCACGCTGGCGGCGGCTCCGGGCGCTGCAAGCCGCATGGTGATCTGCAGCACCGCCTGGCCGGGGGTGCGGCCGAGACCCATCGCGGCGCGCTCCAGCTCCACCGGCGCCTGGGCGATGCTGGTGCGCAGCCCGACCATGGCGCGCGGCAGAAAAAGCATCACATAGGCGACGAGCAGGGTTGCGAAGGTCTGATAGAGCGGCAGCACTAGGCGCACGGTGATCGTCACCAGCGCCAGCGCGACGACGACACCCGGCAGCGAGCCGACATAATAGTGGCAGGCTTCGAGCAGGCGCTGCAAGCGCCCGGGTGCACGCACGGACAGCCATGCCATCGGAGCCGCGGCAACCGTCGCCAGCACGCCGCCGGCAAGGGCGAGCACGATCGTCTGCACGAAGGCGCTGGCGACGTCGATACGCCAGATCTCGCTGCCGCCGAGATAGAGCCAGCGGCCAAGCGTCACCAGCGGCACGCCGAGCGTCAGCACCGCCAGGACGACGGGCAGCGCGATGGCCGGCACCACGAACCAGCCGAGACGACGGCGATCGGCCGGACGCGGCGAGCCGGCGCCGACGCGGGCATAACGTTCGTTGCCGCGCAGCAGCACTTCGAGGCCAAGCAGGAAAAGACAGCAGGCGACGAGCACACCGCCGAGCATGTTGGAGGCCGGACTGTTGTAGGAAGACTGAAACTGGTCGACGATTGCCGTCGCGAAAGTGTCGAAGCGGATCATGACGAACAGGCCGTATTCCGAAAGCAGGTGCAGGGCGATCAGCAGCGAGCCGCCGCAGATGGCGAATCTCAGCTGCGGCAGCACGGCGCGGAAGAAGACGCGCCATGGACTGAGGCCGAGTGAAGCGGCGGCATCCTCGATGGCCGGATCGAGACGGCGCAAGGCTGCGGCGACCGGCAGGTAGAGGAAGGGGTAATAAGCGATCACCGAAACGAAGACGCCGCTCTGCAGGCCGCGCATGCCGGGAAGGAGGCTGACCCAGGCATAGCTGTGCACGAAGGCCGGCACGGCAAGCGGCGCGATGGCGAGCCAGGCCCAAAGCCTGGCGAAAGGAACATCCGTGCGCTCGGTCAGCCAGGCAAGCGTCACGGCGAGTGCGATCGACAGCGGAATGGTAATCGATTCCAGGAGAATCGTATTGATGAGGAGGTCGCCGACGCGCGACCGGAAGACGAGCGCCTTCACGGTCTCCCAGCCGACATCATAGGTGATCCAGCCGATAAAGCCGAGCGGCACGAGACTGAACAGCGCGACCGCGGTTGCGAGGAGCACGACGGAGGCGTGCGGCATGCGCCCGCGCGGCAATACCATTCGCATGGTCCCCGGCGCGGCCGGCGCCTCGGTACCGGATGCGAGCAATCTGTTGTCCTGCAGCAAGGCCGATGCCTTCACACGCTGAAAAAGGAAGGCAACCGCCCTTGAAGGACGGTTGCCGGATTTCGTCATGCCCTAAGGTTTTCTTGAGCCAAAAGCAATAGTTTTGGCTGCTGCAAGCCTGCGGCAGAAGTGTCAGATCAGGCCGGCGGCGGTCATCAGTTCCACGACCTTCTTGCTGTCCAGCGTCGAAGCCTCGACTTTCGGCGCGTTGAGATCGGCGAGCGGCGTCAGCTTGTCGTTGGAGGCTGCATTCTTGCCGACGGCATATTCATAGGACGTGCCATTCTTCAGAACCGCCTGGCCGGCCTTGCCGGTGACGAATTTCAGGAAGGCCTGGGCTTCCTTCATATGCTGCGTGGACTTCAGGACGCCGCCGCCCGAGACGCTGACGAAAGCGCCCGGATCCTGGGTCTTGAAATAGTGCAGCCCGACATTCTTGCTGTTCTCACCTGTTTTGGCCTGATCGCCGAACCAGTAATAGTGATAGATGATCGCGCCTTCGACCTCGCCCGCGTTGACCGCCTTCATGGCGACACTGTTGCCCTTGTAGGGGGTAGCGTTGTCCTTGAGGCCCTTCAGCCATGCCTTGGTGGCATCTTCGCCCTTGAGTTGCAGCAGGGAGGCGACGATGGCCTGGAAGTCGGCGCCGGCGGGCGCTGCACCCCAGCGGCCCTTCCAGGCGGGATCGGCGAGGTCGAGCATCGACTTCGGCAGCTTGTCCTCGGTAAGCTTCGTCTTGTCATAGGCGAAAACCGTCGTGCGGGCGGCAATGCCGGTCCACATGCCGTCGGCCGGGCGATACTGATCGGGAACCTGATCCAGCGTTTCCTTTTCGACCGGCGCGAAGAGGCCTGCACCGTCGACCAGCGCCATCGCCGGCGAATTTTCCGTCAGGAAGACATCGGCAGGAGAGGCGTCGCCTTCCTGGATGATCTGGTTGGCAAACTGCATGTCGCCACCCTGGCGCATGGTGACCTTGATGCCCGTCTCCTTGGTGAAGGCATCGATCCATTCGCGGCCCAGGCTTTCGTGCTGGGCATTATAGACGACGAGGCCTTCATCCTGCGCATTGGCGCTGCTGACGAGCGCCGTGGCGGAGAGAAGCGAAGCGGCAAGCGCCAGCAGGTGGGAGAAACGGTTAAGAGCAATAGTCAAGCTGACCTCCATGGCAATGTCACCCGGGCTTCCCCGGTGGTAAGAGGCGTATATTTTTCTTGACTAGCTATTTCAAGTTTGATCGTGACGAAAAAAGCATCACAATATCTTGACTAATTTTTTTCAGGGAACAGATCTCAATGCAGTGAAAAGGCGGCGCCACGCGAACGCCGCCTTTCTCGTCACCGCGCCTATTCGACGTCGAATTTGACGCCCTGCGCAAGCGGCAGCGTGCTGCCGTAATTGATCGTGTTGGTGGCGCGGCGCATATAGGCTTTCCAGGCATCGGAGCCGGATTCACGTCCGCCACCGGTCTCCTTCTCGCCGCCGAAGGCGCCACCGATCTCGGCGCCCGAAGGCCCGAGGTTGACGTTGGCGATGCCACAGTCCGAGCCGCGTGCCGAGACGAAGGTTTCCGCCTCGCGCATGTCGTTGGTGAAGATCGACGAGGACAACCCCTGCGGCACGGCGTTATGCAGGGCCAGCACCGCGTCGAAATCGCTGTATTTCATCACGTAAAGAATGGGCGCGAAGGTCTCGTGCTCGACCGGTCCGGTCTGATCGGGCATTTCGACAAGCGCGGGGCGAACATAGAAGGCATCGGCCGAACCGTTGTCGACGCGCCCGCCGCCGGTCACCTTGCCGCCCGCCGATTTCGCCTCGCCAAGCGCTGCCTGCATCTTCTCAAAGGCCTGGCCGTCGATCAGCGGCCCGACTAGCGTGCCCGTTTCGAGCGGATTGCCGATGGTGACGGAGCCGTAGGCTTTCTGCAGGCGCGGCACCAGCTGGTCGTAGACGCTTTCATGCACGAAGAGACGGCGCAGCGTCGTGCAGCGCTGGCCGGCCGTGCCCATGGCGGAGAAGGCGACGCCGCGCAGCGTCAGGTCGAGATCGGCGCTCGGGCAGACGATCGCGGCATTGTTGCCGCCGAGCTCGAGGATGGCGCGGGCAAAACGCTGCGACAGGCGTGGGCCGACGGCGCGGCCCATGGCGGTCGAGCCGGTGGCGGATACGAGCGGGATCTTCGGATGATCGACCAGCACCTCGCCGACCTCACGGCCGCCGATGATCAAGGTCGACAGATTGGCCGGCGCCGTGCCGCCCTCGGCAACAAAGCGCTTCAGCGCTTTCTCGAACAGCGCTTGCACGGCAAGCGCGGTCAATGGCGTCTTTTCCGAGGGCTTCCAGACGGTGGAATTGCCGCAGACCATCGCGAGTGCTGCATTCCATGACCAGACGGCGACGGGGAAGTTGAAGGCGGAGATGATGCCGACCACGCCGAGCGGATGCCAGCTTTCCATCATCCGGTGCTCGGAGCGCTCGGTGGCGATCGTCAGGCCGTAGAGCTGGCGGGACAGGCCGACGGCGAAATCGCAGATATCGATCATCTCCTGCACCTCGCCGAGGCCTTCCGAGGTGATCTTGCCGACCTCGATCGAGACGAGACGGCCGAGCGCCGTCTTGGCGGCGCGCAGTTCCTCACCGAGCAGGCGGACCAGCTCGCCGCGCTTCGGCGCCGGCACCGAACGCCATTCGAGGAAAGCCTTGTGCGCCGCTTCGATCGCCGCCTTCGTCTCGGAAACGGTGTGCTCTTTGAGTTTGCCGATTTCCTTGCCCGTCACCGGCGAGGTGACGGAAAGCGTGCCGCCGTGATAGCGGCTGGCGTCGACTCCGAGTTCGGCGAGCAGCTTGGCGGTTTCGGTGGCGAGATCGAGGACGGCGATGTTCATTGTCGTGGTTCCAATCTTGTTATTCCAGAAGCGAGTTCGCTTCTCAGAAGCGCTTGTCGGTTCTCAGAAGCGGGCATCGGCGAAGTGGGCAACCTGAGCGCCGGCTTCGTACCATAATTCCTTGAGCGCCCGGAAGCTCGGTTCGGTGGGCGAGGTCAGTGGCAGCGGCAGATCGGCTTCCGAAAGCCGG
The DNA here is from genome assembly GCF_003985125.1 of Rhizobium phaseoli. Classification (GTDB taxonomy): domain Bacteria; phylum Pseudomonadota; class Alphaproteobacteria; order Rhizobiales; family Rhizobiaceae; genus Rhizobium; species Rhizobium phaseoli. The sequence goes on along the minus strand of NZ_ML133567.1, from coordinate 338,440 downwards.
CCGAGAATATGCTCGGCCAGTGTCCGGCCGAAAACCGTGCCGGGGGCAATGCCGCGGCCATTGTAACCCGAAAAACCGATGACACCGGGGGCGAATTTATGAAAGCGCGGCAGCGCATTGTCGGTCATGCCGATCTGGCCGTACCATTCGCATTCGAATTCGACATCGCCGATCATGGGGAAGAGCCGCTTCAGGGCGCGCTTGGCCCAGCCCTTGTGCACGGCAAGCCCGGTATTGCGCAGCGCCCCGACACTGCCGAAAACGAGACGACCTGCCTGGTCCATGCGGAAGGAGGACAGGATGTCCTTGGTATCCCAGGCGCCTTCCCGTCCCGGCAGGATCGATTGACGCAGATTGTGGCCAAGCGGCACGGTGGCGAAATTGAAATAGGGCAGATAGACCTGTTCGTTGCGCACCTGCTCGAAAGGGCCGGTGCTGTAGGCATCGGTCGCGACGATGATCCAGTCGGCGCTGACCGCGCCGTTTTCCGTCTTCACGGTCCAGCGGCTGCCGCTGCGCTCCGTTGCGATGACGGGGCTCGACGTATGGATGGCGACACCCGCCTTGACGGCGGCATGGGCAAGGCCGCGCGCATAGGCCAGCGGCTGCAGCGTTCCAGCGCGCAAGTCGAGCAGCGCACCGGTATAGGCGTCGCTGCCGATGCGTCTGGCCGTCTCCGCCGCATCGAGCAGCGTCACGGGCGCGCCGCGTGCGGCCCACTGCGCCGCACGCGCCTCGATTTCCTTCAGCCCGTCGGCGCCGACCGCGCAGTGCAGCGTGCCGGCGCGTTCGAGTTCGCAGGCAATGCCGTGCCTGTCGATCAGTTGCATCACGAGCTTCGGGGCATTGCCGAGCAGCTCGAGCAGGCGTTCGCCGTGCAGCGGGCCGAGCACGCCGGGCAGGTCGTCGGGCATCACCCACATGCCGGCATTGATCAGACCGACATTGCGCCCTGCGCCGCCGAAGCCGATCTCCTTCGCCTCCAGCAGCACCACCTTCGAGCCGGCTTCGGCAAGATGCAGGGCAGAGGAGAGGCCGGTGTAGCCGCCACCGACGATGACGACGTCGGCCGATACCGCGCCTGCGAGAGGCGAGGTAGCAGGCGGTTCGGCTGCGGTCTTTTCCCAGAGGCCATGGGAGCGCGGATCATTCAGCATGGTTCAGTCCGATCGGAACGAAATCGCGGTAGTTTAGCGCATATGATGAAGGGTTGAAGCGCGCATTTCACGCAACGGTCTTCAACGGCAGGCCCGCAAGGCCGAGCGCTTCCATCGCTGCATCCAGCGATGCGGCCTGGCGCTCGGCATAAAGCACCAGCTCGTCCTGAACGGCAGCGCCGAGTGCTGCCTCGAAGGCGTCGCGGTTCGAGCGCGTCGCATAATTCTGCTGCTGATCGGTGCCGAGATTCGACTGGAAGATGCCGGCCGCGCTGACGGGCAAGAAGTCTTCGTAGACGATCGGCGAGAAGGCAAGGTAACCCTTGGCGATCAGCGCTTCCGGATCGCCAGGCAGCGTGCCGTTGACCGCGGCGGCAATGCCTGCCGGCGTGGCGGCATAACGGAAGAAGGCGAGATCTTGTCTGCGCAGCTCGTCCCAGCTGTCCGGCAGCGCCTTGAAACGCTCGGCAAGTTCCCGATCGTAGGCGCCGGCCTTGGCACCGCCGGCGCCGACCTGCACCTCGCCGCGAACCGAGGCGAGCAGCCTATCATAGAGCGTCCGGCCCTTGGCCGTCAGCGCCACGCCGCGCTGTTCGATCTCGCCGAAACGGGCGGTATGCGTGCCTTGAACTGCTTCCGCCTCACCGGCAAAGACGATCGTTTCTTCCAGCGCCTTGAAGCTCGTCTGCCGCAGCAGGATATCGCAATGACGGCGCGGCGGCCCTTCGATGACGGCCTTCGGCGTGATGCCGCGTTCCGGCATGCGGGCCTGGACCGCGTCGATATCGAGCGTGCGCGGCGTCAGATGATTGATGTGCGGGCCTTTGAAGCTGACGACGTCGGCGATCAGCCGATGCGCGTCGTGCAGGCGCTTGTAGGTTTCGGCGCCGACCGTCGCCTCGCCGTGCCAACGGAAGGTTTCGAGCGCCTCGGCGACGAATTCCGTTGCTTCCGCTTCCGTCAGGCCGCCATTCTGCTCGTGACGCTCAATCAGTGCGACGGCGCGCGGCGTATAGATGCGCCGCTTTGCCAAAATGGCCTCGGCTTCGCTGCGCAGGCCTTCGTCTTCGATCAGTTCCAATCGCAGCAGCGAGGTGAAGACGCGGAACGGATTGATGTTGAGCGCGGCCTCGTCGATCGGCCGGAAGCAGGTGGAATGGACCGGCACGCCGGCAACAGAGAGATCGTAGTAGCCGACCGCCTGCATGCCCATGACGGCGAACAGCCGGCGGATGGTGAAAAGTTCATCGGCCGTGCCGAGGCGGATGGCGCCGTGACGCTCGACATCGATGCGCTCGAGCTCGCCGGCGTGCGCCAAACGCTGGCGCAGCTCCGGATCGCGTTCGAGGCAGTCGGCATTCACATCGGCGACCAGTTCGATCAGCGTGCCGTATTGCGGCACCTCCGTCCGGTACATCTGCGACATCGCTTCGGTGAAAAGGGAACGGATGCGGTCAGTGGAAACGAAGGTTTGCGGCATTTCGAAACTCCGGCTCATTCCGTTTTTGCAGGATGAAACTCTTTACAATCGCGGCGAAGCCGGAAATATCGCTATTTCGGAAATAGCTCATTCTGAAATGGAATGATTATGCTTGGCTCAAGGCGTTTTCTGCCGTCGATTTCACATCTCGCCGCCTTCGAGGCGGTCGCCCGCACCGGCAGCGTCACGGCGGCCGCACGCGAGCTCGATCTGACGCAAAGCGCCGTCAGTCGCCAGGTGAGCGCGCTGGAAGAGCAGCTTGGCGTCGAGCTCTTCCTGCGTGAACGCCAGACCATGCGGCTGACACTGGCCGGCGACGGCTACGCCCGCGAAATCCGCGAGGCACTCCGGCGGATATCCAGCGCCTCCCTGAACCTGCGCGCCAATCCGCATGGCGGCACGCTCAATCTCGCCATCCTGCCGACCTTCGGCACGCGCTGGCTGGCGCCGCGGCTCGGGCGCTTCCTCGCCGCCAATCCTGGTGTAACCATCAATCTGGCGACCCGGCTCTCGCCCTTCGATTTCCGCCTCGATTCGATCGATGCGGCGATCCATTTCGGCCATCCGCACTGGCCGGGGGCGGAACTGACCTTGCTGATGTCGGAGCGCACCGTGCCGGCCTGCAGCCTCGACTTTCTCGAGCGACACGCGATCACCGGGCCGCAGGATCTGCTGTCCGTTCCGCTTCTGCATCTGACGACGCGCCCTGATGCCTGGGAGCAGTGGTTCGCCGGCAACGGCGTTTCCTTCGAAAGCGTGCATGGCATGCTCTTCGACCAGTTCGCCACCGCCGCACAGGCGGCGATCGCCGGTCTCGGGGTCGCCCTGCTGCCGACATTCCTGATGCAGGAGGAACTCAGGCGCGGCGATCTTGTCGCCGCCGTCGATCGGGAGATGGAGAGCCGCGAGCGCTATTATCTCGCCTTTCCGCGCGAGCGCGCCGACTATGCGCCGCTTGCCGCCTTTCGCGACTGGATCGTCGCGGAGGCCGCCGCCAATCCGGCTGCGTGAGGAACGGCTTGCATCGGCATGGCGCTTTCGACCATTATATCAGCCAAACAAACTCTGCAGGAAATCTCATGAAGCCGATCTTCGTCCAGCTCCAATGCGCCCCCGGCAAAACCTATGAGGTTGCCGACGCCATCTACCAGACCGAACTGGTTTCGGAGCTCTATTCCACCAGCGGCGACTACGATCTGCTGCTGAAGGTCTACATTGAGGAAGGCCAGGATATCGGCAAGTTCATCAACGACAACATCGCCAATATACCCGGCATCGTCCGATCGCTGACGACGCTGACCTTTAAGGCTTTCTGAGCTCCGTCAGACGCGGTTAACCCTTTTCGCGAAGAATCGCCTGTCCGAACGTCGCTAAAACTGCGGCTTAACGCCTGAGATATCTCATCGTTGCTATAAGAAAGCCGCCTCGACAGGAGGCGGCGTGCACAGCGATAGGTGGGAAATGGCGATCGTCGAGGCAGGCAGGGTGCACGCGAGGCCGCAGCTGGAAACGGGGCCGCTGATCGTCCATGTCGTGCGGCAGTTCCTGCCCAATCGCGGCGGCCTGGAAGATGTGGTCGCCAATCTTGCCCGCCAGACCGTCCGGCGCGGTTATCGCGTTCGCGTCGTCACACTCGATTCGCTGTTCACCGCACCGAAGGATAAACTGCCGGCGCGCGAAGACATCGACGGTATCGCGGTGGTGCGCATTCCCTGGTCCGGCAGCAGCCGCTACCCGCTGGCGCCGGAGGTTTTCCGCCATCTCGCTGATGCCGATCTCGTGCATGTCCATGCCATCGACTTCTTCTTCGATGCCCTTGCCTGGGGCCGGCTGCTGCATCGCAAGCCGATGATCGTCACCACCCATGGCGGCTTCTTCCACACCCGCAAATACGCGGCGATCAAGAAGATCTGGTTCCGCACGCTGACCCGCGCTTCGGCACTGGCCTACCGACGCGTCGTCTGCTGCAGCGCCTCCGATCTCAAGCAGTTTTCCGCCATCGTCCCGGACAGCCTGCTGATCGAAAACGGCGCCGATATCGGCAAATTCGCCGATAGTGCCTCGCAGCGGCCAAGGCGCCGCATCGTCACCATCGGCCGCTTCTCGGTGAACAAGCGGCTCGACCATCTGCTCGACGCGATGGCGGTATTGAAGGATCGTGATCCGGAATGGCATCTCGATATTGTCGGCGCCGAATCCGACCTGAACCGGGTTGATATCGCAGCCGCCATCGAAGGCCGCAATCTTTCCGGCCGCGTCACCCTGCACGTCTCGCCCGACAACGGCGCCATCCGGCGCATTCTCGCCGAGGCCTCGCTGTTTGCCTCCGCCTCGGAGTATGAAGGTTTCGGCCTTGTGGCGCTGGAGGCGATGAGCGCCGGCCTGCTGCCGGTGCTGAACGCCAATGATGCCTTTACAATGCTTGCTGGCCGGCATCCCGTCATCAGGCTGGCCGATTTCACCCATCCGGCGAGCGCCGCGACAATGATCGAAGCGGCCTATGAAATGCTCGCGCGCCAACCGGACGTCGTTCGCGCCGAGCTTGTCGACGCCGTGCGCGGCTATTCCTGGGATATCGTCGCCCGGCGTTATATCGATCTCTATCGGTCGCTGAACGTCGTCTCTCCTGACCGGATCTAATCCTGCCAGCCTGAAATCCCGTCATGCTTTGGCGAGACGGATGATCTCATCGAGCACGAACCTGCGTGATTGCGGCGGCGTCAAATTATGATCGGCATCCGGCAGCATCAGCAGCCGCACATTCGGATAGCGGGACAGCTTGGCGCCGCGCGGTCCAAAGTGAAAATAGACGTGATCGAGGCCGACATCGCCTTCGCTGTAGATCAGCGTCAACGGCACCTTGCGCCTGCCGAACTGGGCGAAGGAATGCCGGACCTCGCGGGCGATGTGACGCCGGTCGGGCAGCAGCTCGAGCAGCGGCGCGACCCATGGGGACAGGCGACGACCGGCAGCGATGACCATGTTCTGCAGCGCCGAGACGACATCCACCTGACCGCGCAGCAGCCGCTTTAGCGTATCGAGCCGCGCCAGGCGCTGGCCGTAATCATCGAGGCTGCGGGGAACGGAAACGACATGTTCCTTACGCACCGGTATCTCAGGATCCCAGTAATAGACGAAGGGATTGATCGACACGACGGCCTTCAGTCGCTCGTCGGCGACGCCGGCGCGGAAGGCGACATAGCCGCCACTGCACCGGCCGGCCACCATTACAGGGCCGGCGGTGATGGTTTCGAGCAGATCGAGCGAGGCGACTGCATCGGCGGTTTGCGTATCGGAATAAAGCACCTGCTCCGGCGCATCAGGCCGCGGCGGACTGTCGCCGACATTGGCGGAATCGAAGCGCAGCGAAACCACGCCCTGGCGCGCAAGCTCGCGCGCCATATCAACCGTCGTCCGCCCCCAGCCGGCATGCCGGTCATAGGCGGTCGACAGGAAGAGCACGGCACTGCCCTTGATCTCGCCGGGCGGCCGGCTGACGACGCCGACCAGGTGATCATGGCTTCCGAAACGGACCGGTATTTCGACAAACCCATTGCCGGCCAGCGGCGGGTTGTCGATTTCTGCCGGCGATGGGGCGGCGGATGTCTCCACCGTGGCCCCCTCCAGCCACGTCGTCAGCTGCGCGACGACAGCCATCGGCGTCTTGGCGAAGAGCGGATTGGTGACGAGTTCATCATAGCCTTCGAAAGCCTTCTGCTCGACATCGGCGCCAAGCGCCGTCAGCGTATCGGCAAAGCCGGTATCGTCGGCCTTGGCGGGACGTTCGAGGATCAGATAGCGGGACGCCGCCAATCCTCGCGGCGAGGCGATGTTGAGCTTGCCGAGCTCGCCGGCGATCTCCTCGGGCATGACGAGGCCGGCGATCTGCACCTTGGCGGTCTGGACATGCTCCTTGCCGAGGCCGAGATCGGCATCGATGATCTTCGACCACATGTTGAGTTCGCGCAGATAGGCCCGGCCGCTCAGCACCGGCGCCAGCATGACGAGGCTGTCGACGCCCTCGATCGAGGCGCCGATGCGCTGCGCAAGTGTTGCGCCGAGGCCCTGTCCGATGAGGACGATACGGTCGCAGCCGGAGAGTGTCTTCAGCTTGGCAGCCGCCGCGCGGATCGAATTTTCCCAGGTTTCCAGACTTGCCGGCAGCGCGTCGAAATCCAGCGCATCGCCGGTGCCGCGATAGTCGAAGCGCAGGCTCGGCACGCCGATATCCGAGAAATGCTCGGCCGCAACGCGGAAAAACTTGCGGCTGCACATCTCCTCGAAACCCCAGGGGCTGACAAAAAGCACAGCGGCCGAACGCTTCTTCACCTGCGCATTCTCAGGCATGAACAGGCCGATCGTACCGTCGAAGACGACAGGCAGGGCAGCGCTGCGCCCAGCCCCCTCAGCCGGTTCGAGCGAGAATTCGCCGGGAGCGACCTTGGCGCGATCGGGATCACCGGGAAGCGCCGGCGCAATGAAATTGATGGCGTGCCCGACAGGCTTGCGGAGCATGGACGGCATCTTGTCGAGAATGGAGCGCATGACATCGACATCTTCGGCCGGTACGGCGCGCAGCACCCGCAGCGCTGCGAAATAGCACAACGTGCCGGCGACGATCGCACCGACGAGACCGGCCGGACCATGGACAAATTCCAGCACGGAAATGGCTCCGCAGGCGCATAACACGGAGGCGAGCGTCACCTTCGTGAGGCTTCTGTAGAGACCCGAAAGCTGAGATCCGAATCCTGTCTGTCTGATCATCATCACCGACATTGCAACGAAGACGAGGATGCGCACCAGCGCGGCGCCCTCGGCGGCAAGCCTAGGTACGATCAGTAAACAACCGGCTACCATCACGAGGCCACCTATCACACTGATTTTCAGGCGGGCGCGGGCCCTGTCCATCGATAGGAGGTAGAGGCTGAGGATCTGCATGAAGGTATAGGCGGGCGCCACCAGCGCCAGCAGCGCCACCACCGTGCCACTGCGGCCGAACGCCTCGCCGAACACGACCCGCACCAGCTCGCTGGAGATGGCAGCAAGCCCGAGGCTCATCGGCAGGACGATATAGGCCATGCTGCGGGTGACGGCGGCAAAGACCTCGACCGGCAAGGTCGAATCGTCGCTGTTGTGCCGCCGCTCTGAGTAGTAGGGCAGCAGGCTGCCGGTCATCTGGATCGGCAGTTGCAATGCGATATTGGCGATCGACAGGCCGACCGCATAATAGCCGACCATCTCCACCGACCAGAACTGCTGCAGAAACAGCAGTTCGAGCCGGTTGAGGAAGATGGAATCGATGATGAACTGGAGCGAGAGGATGACCGAGGAGGAGGCCAGGTATTTCAGCGACACCCCGCACCAGTCGCGGCGTGCAAGCAGGATCGGCAGCGTGGCGAAAAACAGGACAAGCTGGCCGAGCGCGTAACCGATCAGAACACCCTGGACGCCATAGAGGACGGCGCCGACAGCGACGCCGGCAAGCTGGACGATCGAGACGACGACGGTCAGCCGGAAGAAGGCGCCGAGCTTCTTCTCTCCGATCAGGTAGAATTTGACGAAGGAGCCGATCGCCTGGACGAAGAACAGAACGCCGGTGACCAGAGCGACGGACGGCGCGGTTTCGGCCCAGTGCATCTCCTCGGAAGTCAGGAAAAACAGCGCGTAAAGGGCCAGCAGCACGACGGTCGAAAACATCATGAAGCTGACGAGGATGGCGGCAAAACCGCGTCGGCGGCGCGCGTCGTAACCTTCCGCCGACAGCTGCGGCAGCGTCTTCAGGAGCGTGATGCTGGAGCCGAGCTCGGCGATCGAGGCGCCGGTCACCACCAGCCAGAGCGAGAAAGCGACGATGCCGTTGGCTTCCGGTCCCAGCAGCCGCGCGGTGATGATCGAGGAAACGAATCCCGTCAGCAGCAGCAGCATGCCCGCCGCCGCATTCATCACCGAATTTGCGATAATACCCTTCGACATCTGTCCATCCGTCAGGATCGGCCGTTGCACGGTTCTGCGTGACATGCCGTAATCCGCATACCCGCCATCTCTAATGCGAAAATGTTAAAATAAAGCGGAGTGGCGACCTCAGCTTAGCTGGTTTGCAGCTCCGCCAGCCTGTGAAGTGCCTTCTCGTAGCTGTTCTCGGCGAGGTAGCGCAGCAGAAATTCCCGTGCTTTCTCCGCCTTCTCGCGCGCCCGCTCCGGCGCAAGGAAGATTTCCCTGAGGTGCGCGGCCGCCGCCGGGGGAGAAGGATCTGCCCAGACCGCATTTCCGAGCCCGGCAAATTCAGGGTGGGTATCGACAACCGGAATGAGCGGAGCGTCGACCAGCCATGTATTGTTCGGATCGCAGAAATCCGCCGTGCCCGACCATGCGGTGGAAATGACGGGCGTAAGCTGCATGATCGCTTCGGCAACGGTCAGCCCGAAGCCTTCCGAACGATGCAGCGAAAGATAGGCGTCGGACGAGCGGATGAGGCCATTGATCTCGGAATTCGACAGCTTGTCGGTGACGATCCTGATCCGGCTGTCGTCCTTGACCGAGGCGACCAGGTCGCGCAGGCCCTCGTCCCTTGCGATGTCGCCACTGGCCTTCATCAACAGAAAGGCGCGTGGGGCTTCGGCGGCAAATATCCTGAAGGCCTCGACGACGGCCTGCGGATTCTTCCGGTTGATCGAAGAGCCGGCACTGAAGATGAAGCTGACGAGAAAGGCGTCCTCGTCGATGCCGAATTTCTCCCGCATGCCGTCCGCGGCCGGCTTCTCGGTGACGGGATGCGGAACGACGATAACGGGCGCGGCGGTCAGCGGCGCAATCGCCCGGCGGGTGAATTCCGAAGGCACGAAGACGGCGTTCATGTAACGCATCGCGTTGCGCCACTCCGCCGGCACGGCTTCGAGCTCCCAGGCGAAATAGCCGATATTGAAGGCACGGGAGAAAGTCGCCACGCCCTTCTTCAGAATGGCGCGCGGCAACATCGGCGGATTGAGATGCCAGATGCGGCTTCCCGGTGTTTCAGCGGAGGGAGACAAGGGCCTCCATCCGGCAAAGGACGATTCGTCGGGATGGGTGCTGACGTCCGAAAGCGATATCGCCCGGCCTGCTGCGGCGAGCGCGTCGGCGCACAGCCTTGCCGACTCGCCGACGCCGACGGCCATCGATAGATAACCGGCGATTTCCACCGGCTTGCGCGGATTGAAGGCGACACGCGAGCGTGGAATCAGCCGCTGCAGGGCATGGGCACGCAGAAATCGGTATATCGTTCTCAAATCACGGATCTCTTTCAATGCATCGGCATTGTTGTTGGCGGGGTCAGCTCTGGAGCATGAGGCGATGTGAACTGCCGAGATGTCTGATGTCGCCGGCCGGCGGACTATCGGTCTCCGTGCCGGGCAGCCTATGGAGCCGCACGCGCTGCGCCGCGCCGGGAGCAAGATGAAACCAATCATCCTCGGCCCGATAGCCTTCGACGTCGATATGCACCGATTGCGCCAGCCTGTCGGTCCTGAGATCGACGAACCAATCGTCGCCGACCTTGCCGAGCGATGCCTCGATGCCCGCATCGTGAAGCGCTTTGCCGCGTCCACAGGGGAAGTGGAAGCTTTCGGCAAGAATGGCGCCGTCGGCGAGTGAGCGCAGTCGCGCCACGTTGACATCATGCGCCGGCGGGCCGAAGCGGAAGGCGTAGGTCGTATCGAAGAAGGCGCCAAACAGCGCGGTGGAGGCAAACCGTTCCACGCTCCGTGCCGCCAGCTTGAAGCCCGTGTTGCCGCTGACGACCTGCTGCTTGCCGTCGCGCAGGCAGAAGACTTCGAGCTCGACGTCGAGTGCGGCGTCGGTCTCGTTGACGACATGCACATCGAGGCCGTTGGTTCCTTCATCGAGAAAGACGGTCTGAACCGGCCGGAAGGCACGGCGCATCGCATACCAGACCGGCTTTGGCTCGCCGGTCGAATCGATCACGCCCCAGCCGGGGCCGGGCAACAGGTCCTGCAGCGTCCAGACGAGTGCGCCGCTGCAGCTCGAGCCCTTGCGCCGCCATTCGGCAAAGGTTTCCTCGAGCACCTCGCCGGTGACGGCGCGGGAGAGATCGAGATAACGTTCCGGATCTTCGCGGCGCAACCGGGCCGGATCGAACCCGTAAAGGAGCTCCAGATAGAAGTCGCGAACGTCCTCGAAGTCCCACGATGCGCTGCGGTCGCGCGGCACGCGCGCCTTCCAGAGCGGGCTGTGGACGGCCGGCACGTCGAGATGACGATGCAGCGTCCTATGCTGCGGCACATGCGCGAAGGCGAGGCTTTCGGAGGCAAACCGCACCTCGGCGCGGCGGGCATCGGCAATCGGCCGCATATAGGCGCCGACGCCGTAATAATGCGCAACACCGGCGTTCGGCGAAAAAGGCAGTGCGCCGCCATAGGGCGAGTTCGGGACATAGGGCACGTCGGGACGCATGCGCGCGATGACGGCCGGGATGATCTCATCGGTGATCGGCCCGCTCCAGAATTCCATCGGCAGGCCGAGCATGGCCGCTTGCTGGTGGATCTCGCTACCGCCGCAGAGCACCGCGAGCGAAGGCGATGCTTGAACGCCGTGCAGCATTTCCTCGACCTCGGCGTGCACGTGACCGAGAAAGGTCTTGTCATTGCGTGGATAATCAAAATTGGCGAACATGAAGTCCTGCCACACGAGCAGGCCGAGTTCGTCGCAGAGCGCAAAGAAATCCGGCGTCTCATAGGTCATCGTGCCGCCGATCCGGATCATGTTCATGCCGGCGTCAGTGGCAAGACGCAGGAACGGCTCGTAGTCCGCTCGTCCACCCGGCAGGCGCGCGATATCCGCTGTCGTCCACACCGCGCCGCGGCAAAAGACGCGCTCGCCATTGACGAGCAGCGCGAAGTCATCGCCGTCATCGCCGCGGTCGACCTCGATACGCCGGAAGCCGGTGTTGCCGAGCGAGTACTCGGTGCCATCCGAAACCAGCGTCAGCTCGTAGAGACGGGGAGCGCCATGTGTGTGCGGCCACCAGGGCTCGATGTCGGCAAGCTTGAGGATAGAAGAGTAATGATTGTCGCCGACCTTTTCGAACGGCTGTTCCATCCCGCCGCAGCGCAGCAGCATCGAAGGGTTCTCGGCATTGTTGTGCAGGGAAACGCTGAGCCGGCCGACGCCGCTCTCCTCCAAGACGGCGCGAATCGAGACATTGTCGAGCGATACGGGGTTGCGCCGCACCAGAGAAATCGGCCGCCACGGGCCGACCGCGTGGATGTCGGGACACCAGCCCGGCATATGGCCGAGCAGCGTCGTGCGGAAATTTTTCAAGCCCGGCGGCGTGATCATCTGTGGCCGCCAGCGCGCGCGCGGGCCGGGCTCCGACAGACGCGGGCCGAGCGCCCGGAAACAGAGCGCCAGCTCGTCGCCGCCCGAAAGCGTCACCGGAATCTCATGCGCGGTAAACATGCTTTCCGAAAAGAGGATTTCCTGGCCGTTCAGGAACACATGGCACAGCGTCGCCAGCCCCTCGAAACGCAGGATCGCTTCGCCGGGTTCGGCATCGAAGAGGCGGCAGAGATACCAGGCGTCTTTGGCGTTCAGCGGCTCCGGATTTTCCCGGTCGAAGAGCCCGGCTCTTTCGAGTGCGGCGGCGACGGTGCCTGGAACGGGTGCGGGAATGAACTGCGCGGAGAGCGGAATGTCGTGCGGCACCGCACAGGCATCCGGTTCCGTCAGGACCAGGTTCCAGCCTTCGGAAAGCACGCTTTCCTCGGCTCCGATGCTTGCCAAACGCCCCCGCATGGTCTGATCTCCGGCCTCAGATTCGCTCTGCAAGCGATGCCATCATCAAATCCCATGCATCGGCGGCCGGATCAAGGGCTGCCTGCAGCGGCTCGAACTTCCTGCGGGCGACGGCGCGGGCAAGCTGGAACTGCACGGATTTCGCCGCGTCCGAAATGCGCCGCGCATGGTCGGCGGCGTCTGCGAATTCATCCGCGGAGAGCCACGCCAGATGATCGGCCGCCAGCTCGAAATTGGCGCCGACCTGGCGAAGCGTGTTAAAGGCATATTTGTGAAAGAAGCCGAACGGCCGCTCAGCCACCGCTTCTACCTGTTGCGGAAAGACCGCGGCGAAGGCGCGGATCGGATTGTCGCTGGGCCGCCTGTTGAAATGAACCCCGGCTAGTCGTCGCGCGGTCGCGCGCAGATGCGCTTCGTCGGCGGGCTTTTCCGGGAATCGTGCAAATTCCGCATAAGGCAGGAACGGCGGGTCGTTCTCGGTCAGCTGCAGCTGGAACAGCCCGTCGAAATCCTCGCCTTCAAGGTGGAAATAGCCGGCATTGTGGAAATACTCGACGCGTTTTGCCGCAACATCCAGCCGGTTGACGGCGACCGTCGTCTTGCCGTGCTCCTGCCGATAGGCGGTGCCGCGCGTATCCGGCATATAGTAGGAATCCATCTCGATCAGGCAGAGACGGCCCCGCGCGATCTGCACTTCGACATGCCGCTCGGCCCGGTCATAGATGGCAAGTTCGGTCGCGCGGATGCCATAAAGCGTCTCGAGATCCTCGAGCGGCACCTTGAAGAAGGTGAACTGGTCGCCTTCGAAATCCTGCGCCAGGGTGAAGCCGAGCATCGCCTCGGGTGCTGCCGCCGAGGTCGCCAGCACCTCGATCCACAGGTCGACGTAGCAGTTGGTTTCCGGCCAGGCGCGCTCGCTGGAATGCAGCGCGTGCGGACGATAGGTTTCCGGGCGGATCCCCGGGAATACCGATGTCATCGCGTCGCTCAGCCCCACAGTGCTTTCCGCACATTGGCCGGCCATTGCTTCACGTCGAGCCCGTGATGGTGGAACAGGGCAAGTGCGATGCGCTCGAGCCCGAAGCCGACACAGGCCGTGTGCGCAACGCTGCCGTCTTCGAGGTTGAGGCCCCATTTCGTGCCGAATGCGTCCTGGTGATAGTTGAAGCTCATGCAGGCGGTCGGATTGGCGGCCGAGGTGATCGGGATCAGCAGTTCGAACTTCAGGTTCTGGTCGCGCTGATTGTTGGCGAGCATCTTACCGGCGCGGCCGAAGAACGGATCGTTGGCGATATCGATCGTCACTTCCAGGCCGACGGCCTTCATCATCTCGACTCCGCGATCCATCCAGCGCTGGCGGAAATCGGTGACGTGCTGCTCGCTGCCCATGCAGACATATTCGCGCATGCGGAATAGCTGCTGGCGGGCCGGATCTTTCGACGGTTCGTGGCGGAAGCAGTAGGATTGCAGGTCGAAGAGGCCGCCGGTCTTCGGCAGATTGCCGCGCTTGGCGATCGTCGGATAGAGCGGATAGCAGGCGGCCGGCGTCAGTACGATGTCGGTCGCTTCCTGTCCCTTGGTCCAGTCCTCGCCGACTTCCATGCATTGCAGCAGGCTGACATGATCAAGTTCGCTGCCGCAGAAGCTGTGCACGGTGCCGGCCAGCTGCGGGAAGCTCTTCATGTAACCGCTTTTTTCGAAAAAAGCGCGGTTCATACCGGGCGGAAAGCGCATGGCTTCCGCACCATCGGCGCCGCCGACCTTGTCGATCAGGCGCTCGAAGGCAGCGATCACCTCTTCGAACTGGCCGCTGCGGCCATAGAGCCCATCGATGCCCGTATCGATCAGCAGGCCGGCTTCGAAAAGCCGGTCGAGAAACGAGGTCTGCATATCCATGATTGTCACCCCAGTAGGCTAGTGTCCTGCTTATGGACAAGAAGCATGCTCGACGTATTACCGAGGATGCGGTCGTTCGAGATCATGAGCTGTGCGGAATGGGCGTCGCGCAGATGGCGTCCGAGGCTGAAGGGCGTGCCGTTCTTGTAACCCATGATGCCGCAGATCAGCATGGCATGGTTGACGATCTCCAGGATCGTCTCGGAAGAGGCAATCTTGACGTTGTTCATCGCCACGGCAAAGCCCATCGACGACAGCCTGTCGGGATCGGCCTTGGCATGTTCATAGGCCTTCAGGCCGGCAACGACGTTGGATTTCACCATCTGCAGCAGGTTGGAAACCTCGGCGAGGCGAAGCGCGCCGGGCGGCTGGGCATCAGGCGCCTTGCGGGCGGCAGCGCGCACAAAGGCCTGGGCACGCGCGACGGCGTCGACTGCGATGCCATACCAGACGCCGCTCCACAACAGATGCGACGAGGCGAGCATGGATTGCGCCGCGATCTCGGCGAAAGGCTTCGGCAGGATCTGCTGGGCCGGTGCCTGCCCCTTGAAGAGGAAGCCATCGGAGCAGGTGCCGCGCATGCCGAGCGTATTCCAGGCGTGCGTCCTTTCGAGCGTGTACTGGTCCTTGAGAAAGGCCGTCAGCACCTGATCGGATGACGCCGCCTGCGCGTGGGCGCGCGAGGTGATGAGAATGGCGTCGGCATGCGAACCATAGGAAATGACGGTCGCATCCTTTTCGAGGCGGCAGATATCGCCGTCGACTTCAACCGCGCAAATACTGTTGCGCAGGTTTCCGCCGATCCCGCCCTCGGTGGTGGCGGAGGCGATCAGCAGTTGCCCGGCAGCAATGCTGCGCATGAAATGGCAATGCCATTCGCTGTCGGCGCCGTGTTCGACAAGGCTCGATAGCTTGATGTGGTGCATCGCGAAGACCATGGCGCTCGCTGCGCAAGCCTGGCCGAGCATCGCGCACAATTCGGCGATCTCGGTGATCGAGGCCGATTCACCGCCGAGATGGTGCGGCACCTGGATGCCGAGCAGCCTCTCGGCCTTCATGGCATCCACGGCTTCGCGTGGGAAACGGCCCTCGGCGTCGACGACATCGGCATGTTTGGCCGCGATTTCGGCGACGCGAGCCACCCTGGCGGCAAGACCGTCCTGCATGATCTTGACGGGGAAGTTCATCAGGCGACCTTCCGGCCGTCCTGGATGAGATCGACAGTTTTGGCGATCGCCGAGATGCTCGCGAAGGATTTGCGGTTCAGCAGATTGTCGGGAAATTCGATGTCGAACGCCTCTTCAATGCCGAGCATCAGCTGCACCGAAGCGAAGGACGTCAGACCTGCTGCATAAAGATCGGCATCGTCGGCGATCTGGTCGATCGGCGTCGGAAGCTTGCCGAATTTGGCTACGAGGTCGCGGATTGTCTTATTCATCCCATCACTCCAAGATTCTCATGATCCCGAACCGGCGTTCATCGCCTTGTCATGAGCGTTCTTTTAGTGCGGAAAACAGAACATTCCGCTAATTTGTTGGGTTAAATATGATTAGCACTCACAGTTAGGATTTTAGCGATCGGCCCGGTTGGAGTAAAAATAACAATTCTACATCAATAATTTAATAGAGTTTCGACGACGAAACTTGCGGCGCTCTGCGACGCGACGAGTACAGAAATGACACGCAAAGCGCCATTTTGCGTCAACCGGCGGGGGGATAGGAATGTTCGCCGCCGCGATAGTCCGAGACGGAATAACATCCGTCCCCTGTCGCCCGGATAACGCTTTCGCTGATGACGGCCTTGCCGTGGCCGCCCGGGATATCGAGGATGTAGGCCGGCTGGCAAAGCCCGGAAATCCGTCCGCGCAGCGCCGCGACGATCCGCTGCCCCTCGTCGATCGTCAATCTGAAGTGGCCGGTGCCGGGCGCGAGATCCGGATGGTGCAGGTAATAGGGTTTGACGCGGATCTCGACGAAGGCCTTCATCAGCTCGGCAAGCACGTCGGGATCGTCATTGACGCCCTTCAACAGCACCG
The DNA here is from genome assembly GCF_003985125.1 of Rhizobium phaseoli. Taxonomy (GTDB): domain Bacteria; phylum Pseudomonadota; class Alphaproteobacteria; order Rhizobiales; family Rhizobiaceae; genus Rhizobium; species Rhizobium phaseoli. The sequence goes on along the minus strand of NZ_ML133567.1, from coordinate 322,083 downwards.
ACTGGCTGATCATTGCGATGCCGGCGTCGACCAGGCGAGCACAAGCCGCGCGCGCTTCCCTTGTCAGCTCCCTCGGATGATTGGCGTGCAGCGCCACGTAGACCGTCTTGCCGCTCGCCTTCAGGGCAGCGATCAGCGCCGCATCGATCTTTTCGGGATCGACCACGGGAACGCGGGTGTGGAAGCGCACGATCTTGACATGCGCGATTGCCGCCAGCGCCTCCATGATTTCGCGGAGCCGGCGCGGGGAAAGCACCAGCGGATCGCCGCCGGTGAGGATGACCTCCCAGATCTCCTGGTGGTCGGCTATGTAATCGAAGGCTGCCTGCATTGCGGCGGCATCGAGCGTGCCGAGGCCCTGCGGCCCGACCATTTCACGCCGGAAGCAGAAACGGCAATAGACCGGGCAGATATGCACGGCTTTGAGCAATACGCGATCGGGGTAGCGGTGGACGATGCCTTCAACGGGGCTATGGGCATGGTCACCGATCGGATCGGCGCGCTCCCCGGTTGCGGCCGTCAACTCAGCCGGATCAGGCACGAATTGCCGTGCGATCGGATCATCAGGATCGGCGCGATCGATCAGCCTCGCCATCACAGGCGTCAGCGCGATCGCGTAACGTGCGGCCACCTCGTCGAGCATTGCACGATCGTCGGGCGTGGCCAGCCCCGCCTGCAGGAGATCATCGACGGTCTTGATCGGTTTTACGGCGTTCATCGCCCATACTCCGCAACCGGCGCCCAAAGCACCTGATCGATGCGCGAAGCCCCCGTCGCCAGCATTACCAGCCGATCGAAACCGAGGGCAATGCCGCTTGCCTCGGGCATCGACGAAAGGGCGGCCAGGAAATCGTCGTCGATCGGGTAGGTCTCGCCATAGACCCGCATCTTTTCGGCCATCTCGATCTCGAACCGCCGCCTCTGTTCGGCGGCGTTGGTGAGCTCGCCAAAGCCGTTGGCGAGTTCAACGCCGCAGGCATAGAGCTCGAAACGCTCGGCAACACGGGGATCGCGGGCTGATGGACGGGCAAGGGCCGCCTCCGAGACCGGATATTCGTCGAGAATGGTGATGCGGCCGAAGCCGAGATGCGGCTCGATCTTTTCGACCAGCACTCGGCTGAAGAGATCGGCCCAGCCATCGTCATCGGCAACACGAATGCCGACGCTTCTCAGCTCGGCCGCCAGATGCTCGCGATCGGTCGAACCGTCGGCGGCGACGGAGGCGAGAAGATCGATCCTGGCGTGGCATTCAAACGCTTCGGCGACGCTCACGCGTTCCGGCCCGGCGAAAGGATCGCACGCCGCACCGCGATAGCCAAGCTTGTCGGTCTTCACCGTCTCGGCTGCGAGCGCCAGAATCCGCACGCAATCCATCATCAGGCTCTCGTAGCTTTCGCCGGCTCGATACCATTCGAGCATAGTGAATTCGGGATGATGCAGCGGCCCGCGCTCGCGGTTGCGATAGACATGGGCAAAACACGAAATGCGCTGCTCGCCTGCGGCAAGCAGCTTCTTGCAGGCGAATTCCGGCGAGGTGTGCAGATAGAAGGGCGCCATTTGCCCGTCCGTCGTCAGCGCTTCGGTGGCGAAGGCATGCAGATGCGCCTCGTTGCCGGGCGAGACTTGCAGCACCGCGGTATCCACCTCGATGAAATCCTCGCGCGCGAAAAAACCGCGCAATGCCGCCTGGATCGCATTGCGCCCAATCAGGAAGGGGCGGCGATCGGCATGCACGGACGGGGTCCACCAGGGGGACGCTTTGGCCGAAGGGTTCATTCCAAGCTTTCTTGGCCGGAGAAGCCGGTATGGGGGTGGCTATTTCCCGGATTTTAGGTTAGTTGCGCCCCCAAAGAAAAATATTTGCGTCTTCAGGGCGTTTCGACAGTCCTCTACGACGCCGAAAGCCGAGTTACAAGGAAGTCTTATGGTCAAGGTCATCGCCTCTTCGGTCCGCAAGGGCAACGTTCTCGATGTCGACGGCAAGCTCTACGTCGTTCTCACCGCCCAGAACTTTCATCCGGGCAAGGGCACGCCGGTCACCCAGGTCGACATGCGCCGCATCGTCGACGGCGTGAAGGTTTCCGAGCGCTGGCGCACCACCGAACAGGTCGAGCGCGCCTTCGTCGAAGACGTCAACTTCCAGTACCTTTATGAAGACGGCGAAGGCTTCCACTTCATGAATCCGGCGAACTACGACCAGGTGGTCGTCAGCCAGGAAACCATGGGCGACCAGAAGGCCTATCTCCAGGAAGGCATGACCTGCATCCTGTCGATCCATGAAGGCATTCCGCTGGCGCTCGAACTGCCGCGCCACGTCACGCTCGAAATCGTCGAGACGGAACCGGTCGTCAAGGGCCAGACGGCGTCCTCTTCCTACAAGCCGGCGATGCTCTCCAACGGCATCCGCACCTCGGTGCCGCCGCATATCGATGCCGGCACCCGCGTCGTCATCGCGACAGAAGACAATTCCTACGTCGAACGCGCCAAGGATTGATCCTGGTTTTCATCCATGCGAGAGGCCGGCTCACGCCGGCCTCTCACTAAGATGTGGAATTTCGGGCAGAGCTCGATGTCGCATCAACTCGGGCCCTGCGATTGTTTCGGACGGCTCATTTTGCCGGAAATATCTTCGTTCAGCTAAAGCTGCACGCAATTCCAAGGTCCGAATTCAGATTACCTTTCGGACCTCGCTCTCGAAGCTCATGACATGAGCCATAGCGATCCTTTCAGCCTCATCCGCGTCGCCTTTGCATACGGCCTCAAGCATGAGGACCTGATCATGCAAGACGTCCTCAAGACGCGGTACCAGTGTCGGAAACCGTTTCATGGCCACGTACAGGATTCTCAACGACAGATTGTGGTAGTGATCCAGCGTGTCGAACAGGAAAGGGTTCTTCGCCACTTTGTAAATGAAGCGGTGAACCCGACGATCTAGCGCAAGGATGTCTTCCAGCGCCATCGGACCGGTTGTCTGCTTGAGCTCATCGATCAGTTGCCGGGCTTCTTGCCGCTCGAACTCGCGCAGCCTTTCCGCAGCCAGTCGGGTCGCCCAGGATTCGATCCGTGCTCGTGCCTCATAAACGGCAGTAAGATCATTGATATCGATCTTGCTGACAAAAGTGCCGCGCCGCGCGCTGACGACGACGAAACCATCATATTGCAGACGCTGAAGCGCCTCCCGAACCGGCGTGCGCCCGACGTCCATGCGTTTCATAAGCTCGGCCTCCCGCAGAAGCGTGCCCGGAGGAAGCTGTGTCGTGATGATGTCGTCGCGCAGCCGAATGTATGTCCGCTCCGCCAGCGTTGATTCAGCCGCTTCGTAATCCACTTCGAATACCGACATCTTCAGCGCGTTCCTCTCTCTGTGCATGTCCGCATAGCCAAACACTGCTCCGCCTAAAAAAGCGCGCAACGAATCTGCTTGACTTCATATAGTGTCGGCATATCTTCAATATATCAGCAATATATAACCACAAAGAGGGGTTCAAATGAAACATGCTGAATTGACGAAAAAATCGCAGGCGCATGGGATCGTTGCCTTGGCGATATTGAGTTTGGGGTTGTTCGCGACGGCCCTGCCACCCGCTGCTGCCGCCGACGATCTGGAACTGATGAAGCCGGGCACGCTCGTCGTTACGGTGCAGCCGTACATGCCCTACACGGCGGTTAAGGATGGGAAGCTTGTCGGCCTTGACAGCGACATCCTGGCAGCCATCGCCGATAAGCTCGGCCTGAAGATCGAAATCAACGTCACCGACTTTCCGGGCATGCTGGCTTCCGTCCAGACGCAGCGGGCTGATATAACCATTGGCGGAATCGCATGGTCCGACGCCCGCCAGAAAGTCGGCCTGTTCACGGACCCGCCGTATTATTCGCCACCGGCCATGGCGGTAAGCGGCACGGCCGCCTTTCCGGATGTTGCGAGCCTGGAAGGCAAGAATCTCGGCACCGTCACCGGCTATGTCTGGGCGAAATCCATCGCCCAGGTCCCGAACGCATCGCCCCATACGTTCCCGAGCGCCGACAGCGTGTTCCAGGATATTTCTGCCGGGCGCCTCGACGTAGGCTTTCTCGATCCGCTGCTGATCACCTATCAACAACAGCAGCGGCCTGACATGAAGGTCCGTATCGAATATCTGAAGCCGCCGACGAACGAACAGGTCGCCGCGCACCCCGATTACAAATATTTTCAAGCGTATATGACCGGATTCTACCTTCCAAAGCAGTCGCCGAAGCTGGCCAAGGCTGTTTCCGATCAGATTGACGGCATGTACAAGGATGGATCCCTTGCGGCTTTGATCACGAAATGGGGCGGCGATCCCCAGCAGTTCTTGGTCCCATCGCCCGAGATGGCGGCACAGCGGCGCGGCGTTGATCGTCCCGCCGACTGGAATCCGCCTTCCATCGCGAAGTGAGATCGAAGCATGATGGCGTTGTCATCCTTCACCGATATCTTCCAGGTTCCCTGGAACGACTACGTCGGAAACATTGCCGGGGGTCTGCTCAAGACCCTCGGCTACACCATGGCAAGCTTCGTCGGCGCGACGATCCTTGGTCTTGCACTTGCACTGATGAGGCTCAACCGGCTCCGGCTGGTCCGCGTCCCTGCGGCGCTCTATACGGAGCTTTTTAAGAACGTACCGCTCCTCGCGATCATTTTCCTCACCTACTTCGGCCTGCCTTCCGTAGGCATCAGGCTGGAGGTTTTCGAGGCTGGAGTATTGAGCCTGGTGCTCTTCTACGCGGCTTACCTCTCCGAGATCTTTCGGGCAGCTATCGCCGGCGTCCACAGAGGACAGCAGGAGGCGTCGCAAGCGCTCGGGTTAGGGCGCGGCAAGACTTTCAGCCATGTCGTTCTGCCTCAGGCGGTGCGGCTGGCGCTTCCCGGTACGAACACCATGTTCGTCGACCTGATCAAGTCGACCTCGCTGCTCGTGACGATCTCCGCTGCCGAACTGATGACGCAGGCCCAGTTGATAGCCTCGGAAACCTTCCGAGCGCTGGAAGTGTATCTGGTGATCTCGGCCGTTTATTTCGGTATCTGCTACCCGGTTTCACAATGTCTGCTTCTGCTCGAGCGCAAGATCCATGCGGGTGTGCCATTGTCATTGGCCAGACGGCGTCGGCTGAAATTGGCCAGGGCCTATCTCGCCGAGGGGAAGGTCTGACCCATGACCACCACTCCCGCCAAAACTGCCTTCGTGGCAAAGCAGCCGGTCGGTCGTCCCGCCGTCAAAATTAGCGGATTGCGCAAGTCTTTCGATGGGCGCCTGGTGCTTGACCGCGTCGATCTCGATGTTCCAGTCGGCAAAATCGTCAGCATCATTGGTCAGAGCGGGGGAGGAAAGACCACCCTCATGCGCTGTGTCAATTTGCTTGAGCGTCCCGATCAGGGAACGATCACTGTCGGCGATGAGACGATCTTCGCTGACGGCAAGGTAACCTGCCGCAATCTTGCGAAGCTTCGGCAATGCGTCGGCATGGTGTTTCAGCGTTTCAATCTGTTCCCGCATTTGACGGCTGTGGAGAACGTCATTCTCGCTCAGATGCAAGCAGCCGGGATTGCTGAGAGACAGGCCGTGGAACGGGCCGTGAAACTTCTGACCAGAGTGGGTCTTGCCAAACGGGCAATGGCTTATCCGGAGCAGATGTCGGGCGGCGAGCAGCAGCGTGTGGCGATTGCACGCGCCCTGGCGCTGGAGCCAACGGTGTTGCTGTTCGACGAACCGACGTCGGCGCTCGATCCTGAATCGACCGGCGAAGTTCTCCGCGTCATGCGGGAACTGGCCGCAGACGGCATGACGATGATCCTGGTCACCCACGAGCTTCCCTTTGCGAAAGAGGTGTCGGACTGGGTCGTGTTCATCGATGGCGGTCTTATCATCGAGCAGGGAACCGCCGGAGATGTGCTTGACCGTCCAACGGAGGCACGCACGGCTGCCTATGTCGCGCGCTACGCTTCTCCAGGCTAGCCTCGATCGACCTGAACCGCTCCGGCGGCGCATGGCGCCGCGGCAGAGCCCGGCCGGCATCAGGCCTCTTTTTCCAAGGCAAATACATATCCGATGAACAAGCTTACAACAGATATCGCCGTCATCGGCGGCGGCGTGATCGGCATGGCAACCGCCCTGCGGCTGCGTGCCGACGGTCGGGATGTCGTGCTGATCGAACCGAACAAACCCGGTTCGGGCGCATCCTACGGCAATGCCGGAACGATTGCCGATTATGCGATCATTCCCGTCGGCACGCCCGCTGTCCTTAAAAACCTGGCGGCGCTGCTCCTCAATTCCGACAGCCCTTTATCCATCCGCAAGGCCGCATTGCCGACGTTATTTCCATGGCTGGTGCGTTTTGCCTACGAATCCCTCCCTCACCGATACAGAGACAATACGAGCCGCATCGCCGACCTTCTGTCCGACGCTTCATCGGAATGGCTTGAACTCGCAGCAGAAATCGGCGCATCCGATCTCTTGAGCGCGAAAGGATGCCTTTATCTCTACCAGACGCCTGAGGCCTTCAAGGCGGCCGCTTCGGATGTCGCGCTTCGCCGAAACTACCGGATAGCGCAGCAGCTTCTCACCCCCGACGAAGTGCAAAGCCTCGAGCCCCGGCTGCCGCAGGTTCATGGCGGAGGGCTTTTCTTTCCGAAGGCGATAAACTTCACCGATCCCGGCCAGGTCATGAGCGTGATGGAAGCCGGCGCCAGACAAGCCGGGGTCGAGTTCGTCCGAGATTCCGTGACGACTATTTCGCGTGAGCGGAACGGAGTGAGGATGCAGGCTTCAGCCCACAATATTCATGCCCGAGCAGCCGTGATCGCCGCCGGGGCACATTCCCGCGGGCTGGCTCTGCAGCTCGGAGAGCGGGTTCTGCTGGATACTGAGCGGGGTTATCATCTCGAGTTCGATATGGAAACACTGCCGGTGGAACGACCGGTATGCCCGACGCATCATGGATTTTACTTTTGCCCGATGCGTGACCGTTTGCGTGTGGCCGGTACCGTGGAGCTCGGAGGCATTACTGCTCCTTCGAACCCGAGGCGGCTGGAAGTGTTGCTCGCAAATGCGCGAAGGATTTTCCCAACGCTTGGTGAACCAAGCCGGAGCTGGATGGGCTTCCGCCCTTCGATGCCCGATTCCGTTCCGGTTATCCGGCCTTCAAAAGGAGGAAGGGACGTCGTGTTTGCTTTTGGACACGGACATATCGGTTTGACGCTGGCACCGCGGACTGCCCGCATGGTCAGCGCCATTCTTGCCGCCTGATCGCGTCAAGAACCGCGCTTGCGACGCGGCAGGCCTTTTATCCGACTCAGAGATGCGGGTTGCGCGGCCGATATTTCTTGACGAGCTTCTGGTTGATCTCGGCTGCCCCCGGCATGTTGGCGCTGAGATAAACAGGCGCATCGCCTGATTTTGAAAGCTCCGAGGCGACCTCGGCAAAGATCGCATTGATAACCGTCACCCCCACCGCCGTCGAGACCGGCCCGACCCGAAGCCCTGTTCCTTCGAGGTCGAGAACGGCATCACCCGGCGGCAGCCCGTTGTCGAGCACGACATCAGCGACCTCGGCGAGCCGCCGGCGGCCATTGGCGATCGCCGAGGAATAAGCGATCGAGGTGATGGCGATCACCTTGGCGCCGATTTCATGCGCATAGTCGGCGGCTTCGATCGGCGCGGCGTTCACGCCGGAATTCGATGCAATGATAATGACGTCGCCCGGCTGCATGCCGTAACGCTCCAGCATCGGCCGCACTAGGCCCTGGGTCCGTTCATAGACCGAGCTGATGACTGCTCCTTCGTGCAGCATGGCCGAACCGACAAGCACCGGCACAGTGAAGGCGAGCCCGCCAGCGCGATAGTGCACCTCTTCCGCCAGCATATGCGAATGCCCGGTGCCGAAGACATAGACGCGCTTGTCGCCACGAGCTGCATCGAGGATCACCGACGCTGCCTGCGCCATCGGCTCGGCAAGCGCGTGCTTCAACGTCTCCAGCCGACCGATCAGATTGGAGAAATAGGCATCGGTGATATCAGTCATCCTACGTCTCCTTGAGGGTCAGGCCGCTTCGCCGGCAAGCCAGGTGGCGGCAACAGTCAGCGCATCGGTGAGATGGACGAGATCGGCGCGCGCGCCCGGCGAGAGATGGCCGCGATCGGCAAGCCGGAGGAAACGGGCGGGATAGAGGGTCGCCATGCGCAAGGCCTCGGCGAGCGTCAGGTCGAGATAGGTGACGCCGTAGCGGATCGTCGAGATCATGTCGACATCGGAACCGGCGAGCGTGCCGTCGGAGAGCACCAGCTTGGAGCAGAAGCCGCCTCTTTCGCGCCGGACGGTGCGCCCGTTCAGCGTGAACGAATCCTTCTCAGACCCGACGAGCGACATCGCGTCGGTGACAAAGAACAGCTTGCCTTCACCGCGCTTGGCGCGCAGCGCCGTGCGCAAGGCCTTCGGATCGACGTGATGACCGTCGGCGATGATGCCGCACCAGGTGGAGGGATGATCGATCGCGGCGCCGACAAGGCCCGGCGCACGGTGCCCCAGTTGGCTCATGGCGTTGAAGAGATGCGTGACGCCGCGCGCTCCGGCATCGAAACGTTCCTCCGCCGCCTCGCTCGAACAATCGGAGTGACCGATGCTGACGGTGACGCCCGCTTCCGCAAGTTCGCGCACCTGAGCAACCGTCACCTGCTCGGCGGCAATCGTGACGAGCAGCGTGCCGATCGCCTCGCGCGCCTGGATAAAGGCTTTGACGTCGCGGTCTTCGACCGGCCGCATCAGCTCGGCCAGATGCGCGCCCTTGCGCGCCGGCGCCAGATGCGGACCTTCGAGATGCAGCCCGGCAACGCCGCGGTCCGCCTTGACTGCTTCCGTAGCGGCCTCGATGGCGGCGATGGAGGCTTCCGATGTGTCGGTGATCAGCGTCGGCAGCAGCGCGGTCGTTCCATAGGGCCGGTGGCCCTGTGCGATGATCTCCATCGAGGCGGCGGATGGTTCGTCGTTCAGCATCCGTCCGCCGCCGCCATTGACCTGCGCATCGATGAAGCCGGCCGAAAGCACGCCGCCGGCAAGCGTCACCGTCTCGCCGTCCGGCAGATCGTTTGTCGCGACAATCGCCTCGACCCGGCCGTCGGCAACGATGAGCGCCCTGTCGTCATGAAAGCGCTCGCCGTCGAAGATGCGGGCGCCGATGAAGATCTTGCGGGCCATCAGACCGTCTCCGTCACCTTGAGCAGGTTTGCCGGCTTGTCCGGATCGAAGCCCTTGCGGCGGGTCACCGACTCGATCAGCCGGTAATAGACGAGCAGCGACACCAGCGGATCGATGAGGCCGTTGCCGGTCGTCGGCACCCGAAGATTGATCCCGGAGAGCGGCTGCGTGGAGAAACCGACGGTGGTGGCGCCGAGTTTCTGCAGCCGCTCCAGCGCCTGGCCGTTATTGGCAAAGGCCGCATCATCCGGCGCGAAGGCGACGATGGGAAAGCCCGGCTGTACCAGGCGCATCGGGCCGTGCATCAGTTCCGCCAGCGAGAAAGCTTCGGCATGCAGGCCGGAGGTTTCCTTGGCCTTCAACGCCGCTTCCAGCGCAATGGCGAAGGCCGGGCCGCGGCCGGCCGTATAGAGCGAGGTCGCGTTGAAGAGCACCTCCTCGGCTGCCGCCGTATCGATCCCAGCCGTCGCTGACAGCGCCTCCGGCAGCTTGGCGAGCGCGGCCTGCAGCCCGGATGCACCGCCGATCGCAGCTGTCACGCCGGAAAGGGCGGCGACGGAGGCGATGAAGGATTTGGTCGCCGCGACGCTCTTTTCGGCGCCGGCGTTGAGGCCGAGAACGATATCCGCCTGTTTGGCAAGCGGGCTGTCGGTGACGTTGACGACGGCGATCGTCGTTGCCCCGCCCTTCCTGGCCGCCTCTTGCAGGGCCACGATATCGGGGCTCGCACCCGATTGCGAGACGGTGAAATGCACGCCGCCCTTCAATTGGAGCGCGGCCCCGTAGACGGACGCGATCGACGGGCCGACCGAGGCGACCGGAACGCCGCAGGTGATCTCGAAGAGATATTTGAAGAAGGTGGCGGCGTGGTCCGACGAGCCGCGCGCCGCCGTCGTCACCACGCTCGGGCGGGCGGACGAAAACAGTTTGGCAATCTCGGCAAAGGCCGGTTTTTCCTTTTCGAGAAGGGTGGCCACCACCTCCGGCGACTGGCCGGCTTCCTGCAGCATCAGCGACTGGGTTTCACTCATAGGTCATCTCCGATTCTCAATTCGGCAACGAAATCATAGGCATCGCCGCGGTAGTGCGAGCGGGTGTATTCGACGACACGCTGGTCTTCCAGGCGCGAGACGCGTTCGATCAGAAGCGCCGGCGCGCCTGATTTGACGTTCAGGATCGCCGCCGACGATGGGTCGAGCGTGACCGCGGTCAGCCGCTGCAGCGCGCGCACCGGCCGGTGGCCATTGGCGGCCAGCGCATCGTAGAGCGATCCCTCGCCACCGGCATCGACGCCCAAGAACTTGATCGGCACCACGGCGCGCTCGATCGCCAGCGGCAGGCCGTCGGCAAGACGCAAGCGGTCGAGCCTCAGCACCGGTTCGTCGCCGCCAAGACCGAGCAGGAAGGATTCCTCCGGCGATGGCGTGTTGATGGTCCGCGACAATATCCGAGCAGCCGGCAGCCGGCCGCGGGAGCGCATATCGGCGGAGAAGGAGGAAAGCCGCCAGAGCGACTGCTCCATGCGTTCCACCCGGCTCGATACGAAAGTACCGCTTCCGTGGCGCGATTCCAGTACGCCCGACGCCATCAGATCACGATAGGCGGTGCGTACGGTCACGCGGCCGAGCTTCAACGCTTCGGCGAGATCGCGCTCTCCCGGCAGCGCCGCGCCGGGCTTCAGCAGGCCTTCCTGGATAAGACCGGTCAGCGCCTGTGCCAGTCGCTTATAAAGCGGGCCCGTCAACGCCTCGTCACGCAGGCCGCGGCTGTTTAGCTCCGCTATTAGACTGGTTCTATCCATGGGCCGACAATAGAACCTATCTAGAACCAATCGGCAAGGCGGAATCGCGCGCGGCTAGGAAAAAACCTCCCCGGCGGGCCGAAGAGGTTTCATAGCGATCAAATTTGACAGTCGTGCGTCGACAGCGCGGTCTCAGACGTCAGCTCTTCGTGAAGATATAATCCGTCTCCTGGCGCAGCACTTCGCCGGGGCGCAGCACCGCATTCGGGAAACCTTGATGATTGATGGCGTCCGGCCAGACCTGCGTCTCCAGGCAGAATCCGGCGAAGGGGCCGTATTTGCGCCCGCCGTGTCCGGGCGCCCCGGTATTGAGCTTGAAACCGGCATAGAACTGCACGCCCGGTTCGGTGCTGCGCACTTCAAGCGACACACCGGAATAAAGACTGCGGGCGAGCGCGACGCTGCGCTTGGCGGTGCGTTCGGCCGACAGGCAGAAATTATGGTCGTAAAGCACCTGTTCGCTGCCGACGAAACGCTTCATCGGCGTCATTTCGCGAAGATCGAATTCGGTACCGGCAACGGAACGGATCTCGCCGGTCGGCACCTGCCGTTCATCGGTCGGCAGATAGTGATCGGCGGCGATCATGATGTCGTGGCCGAGCGCATCCTCGCGGCCATCGAGATTGAAATAGGCGTGCTGGCAGACATTGGCGAGCGTCGGCTGGTCGCTGGTCGATTCATAGGTAATCGACAGTTCGCCGTTGCCGTGCACCCAGAAGGTTGCCTGGATGGTGCAATTGCCGGGATAGCCGGCGCGGCCATCGGGATCGACGATCTTCAGCACCACGCGGTCAACGTCATGTTCGACGATCGTCCAGCTTCGTTTGGCGATATTGTCGCTGCCGCCATGCAGATGCGTGACGCCGTTTTCGTTCGGCTCGAGCTGATGGTCCTTGCCGTCGAGCGTGAATTTGCCGCCGCCGATCCGGTTGGCGCAGCGGCCGGGCGTGGCGCCGAAATAAGCGGAATAGAGCGGGTAGCTGTCGAAATCCTCGAAGCCGAGCGAGAGCGGCGCGTCATGACCCTCAAGGCGCAGATCCTGAATGACCGCGCCCCAGCTGATGATCTTGGCCGTCAGCCCGCCGCCCTTGATGACGACACGATAGACGGTTTCGCCCGCCTTCGTCTGCCCGAAAACTTCCCGCTCCAACTTGTCCGACATGATGACATCCGTTCCGTTCTATCCTTGGGGTTCAGGACCGGAACCTGCCCGCATTTGCTCCAAACCGCAACCGGTCGGCACAGAAAGAAATGCTGCAGCAAAGATGTCGCGGCAATGTGTTGAGATGCGACGGGTGACGCTCAGAGATCCATGCCGATCTCTTCGACGTCATAGGGCGTCGTCTGGTAGATTTCGTTGATCCAGTTGCCAAACAGCAGATGTGCGTGGCTGCGCCAGCGGTTCTGCGGCGCAAGCGCCGGATCATTATGCGGAAAGTAATTGTGCGGCATCTTGATCGGCACGCCGGCGTCGACATCACGGAAATACTCGTCCGAGAGCGAGGTGGAATCATATTCGACATGGTTGAACATGTAGAGCCGCCGGCCCCTTTTCTCATGCACCAGGCAGACGCCCATCTCGCTCGATTCCATCAGAATTTCCAGGCTGTCGGATTTCTCGATGTCAGCGCGCCGCACCTCCGTCCAGCGCGACACCGGCACCTCGAAATTATCGGAAAAGCCGTTGAGATAGATGGAGGAAGGCTTCAGGTTCCGGTGGCGGTAGACGCCGAAGGCCTTTTCCTTCAGCTCGTATTTCGGAACGCCGTGGAAATGATAGATCGCCGCCATCGCGCCCCAGCAGACGTTCATCGTCGAATGGACGTTGGTTTCCGTCCAGTCGAGAATTTCCTGCATCTCTTTCCAATAGGTGACGTCCTCATAGGGCAGAAGCTCGATCGGCGCCCCGGTGATGATGAAGCCGTCGAATTTGCGCTGTTTCACCTCTTCCCACGTCTGATAGAAGGCGAGCAGGTGATCTTCGGAGGTGTTCTTCGCCTTGTGCCCGCCAATGCGGATCAGCGACAGCTCCACCTGCAGCGGCGAAGCGCCGACCAGGCGCGCCATCTGCAGTTCGGTCTTGATCTTGTTCGGCATCAGGTTGAGCAGCCCGATCTGCAACGGGCGAATGTCCTGACGGATCGCCATCGTCTCGGTCATCACCCGCACACCTTCCTGAACCAGGGTTTCGAAAGCGGGCAGCGTATCGGGGATCTTGATGGGCATTGCGGTCACTCGATCAAAAATAAAAAACCGGCGGCGACAAAAAAATCGCTACCGGTCCGCACGCGGCCCTTTAGCGACTTTTTTAACGTGGCTGCAAGCCGGCCGGCCAAATCACCACGGAGTGCCTTAATTAGTCCCAGTTGAGCCGCGAATCAACTGCCGAATGCATGCAGCGGCGACTCAGGCAAGGCTCATCACAGTTTAATGACTGATAGAATCTGTTGATAGACCGGTAACGCCACCATGTTAATAATGACAGTATGGGCGGTGTTGGAAAAGCGTGATGGCAGATAAGACCAAGGGGAGGCCGGGGATCCGGAGGCAGGATAGAGTAGGGTATGATTTCAGCCTGACTTATCGCCTCGGGGTGATGTTCTCCGCATTCTGGAATTCTCAAGTGCGCGGCAGGGTGCTGTTTCTGGCGACCGTGCTGATCCTCGTCATCCTGCTGACGGCCTATGGTCAGGTCATTCTCAACGAATGGAACGCCCCCTTCTACGATTCGCTCGAGCGCCGCGACCTCGGCGAATTCTTCCATCAGCTTGAAATCTTCGCCATGATCGCCGGTACGCTGCTGTTGCTCAACGTGCTGCAGGCCTGGCTGAACCAGATGACCGCGCTCTATATGCGCGAGGGCCTGTCGCGCGATCTCGTCGACCAGTGGCTGAAGCGCAAGCGGGCGCTGCGGCTCGCCTCCAGCGGTCTGATCGGCGTCAACCCGGATCAGCGTCTGCACGAGGATTCCCGCAACCTTGCCGAAAGCACGACCGGGCTCGTCCTTGGCCTGCTGCAATCGACCATTCTTCTGGTGAGCTTCATCGGCGTGCTCTGGGAACTGTCGAGCGGCTTCATCTTCCACATCAGCGGCCACAGTTTCTCCATTCCCGGCTACATGGTCTGGGCCGCGATCTTCTATGCCGCCTCGGCCTCGGTGCTGAGCCAGGTCGTCGGCCGCAAGCTGGTCAAGCTCAATGCCGACCGCTTCTCGAAGGAGGCCGAGCTTCGTTTCACGCTGATGCATGCCAATGAGAACATGCCGGCGATCACCGTCGCGCGCGGCGAGGAGAACGAGCGCCGGCGCATCAATACCGACATCAGCTCGGTGCTGAGGGTCGTCAAGCGGCTCGCCATGGCCAATACCAATCTCACCTGGGTGTCAGCCGGCTACGGCTGGCTGGTGATCGTCATTCCGATCATCGTCGCCGCACCCGCCTATTTCTCCGGCGGCCTGACCCTTGGTCAGCTGATGATGTCGGTCGGCGCCTTCAACCAGGTCAATACCGCGCTGCGCTGGTATGTTGCCAATTTCGGCCCGATCGCCGAATGGCGCGCCACGCTGATGCGCGTCACCGATTTCCGCCAGGCGCTGCTCGACATGGACGAGGACTACGACCTGAAGGACAGCATCGCCTATGAAAATACGGCACCCGACACATTGACGCTGAAGGATGTGGTGATCAACGCCAAGATCGGCGAAGACATCGACGAATGCGGCGGTTTTCGCCTGCGCGAAACCGATGTCGTGATCAAGGCCGGCGAGAAAATCATGATCAACGGCGATCACAGCGTCAACCGCAAGCTGCTGTTCCAGGCCATGGCCGGCCTGTGGCCATGCGGCAGCGGCACGATGGGTCTGCCGCCGGCCGACGATATGCTGTTCGTGCCGCAGATCGCCTATATTCCCGGCGGCACGCTGCGCGAAGCGTTGGCTTTCCCCGAAAGCGCCGATGCTTACGAGAAATCAGCCGTCGAGGCGGCGCTCGAAAAAGCCGGCCTGCATTCGCTGATCGCAAGGCTCGATACCCGCGCTCGCTGGGACAAGCTGCTCGACAGCGACGAACAGAAGGCGATCGGCTTCGCCCGCCTGCTGCTCGTGCGCCCGCGCTGGATCGTCTTCGACGAAGTGCTGGAGGGTATGGAGCCGGAGTGGCAGGAAACGATGGCAAAGCTGCTGACCTCCATGCCCGAAACCGGCATGATCTATATCGGCCGCTCCGAAGCCTATCTCGAGGCGCTGCAGCCGCGGGTGCTGCATCTGCAGGCGCTGCCGTCAAAATCCGAAGAGCCGCAGCCGCAGGTCGCCCAGACGGGCGCCAGCGCCAGTGCGGGCGCCGCCGCCATCCCCCGCCCCGGCGCTTTAGGTCGCTCTCGCCGGACCACTGGTTACATGGATAAAGCGAGCGGCTGAGTTGTGAAACTCAGCCCTCCAGCTCTTCCCGCAGCATTTCGAGCTCCAGCCACTCCTCTTCCATGGCAGTCAGGCCGGCACGCAGTTTCTCCATCTCGGCCGCAAGGCGATTGAAAGCAGCCGGATCACGCGCGAAGAGATTGGGATCGGCCATCACCTGTTCGCGCTTGGCGATCTCGGCTTCGGCTTTCGCCATCTCCTTCGGCAGGTTTTCGAGCGCGAATTTCTGCTTGAAGGAGAGCTTGCCCTTCGAGCTTCCCGCGGCCGGCGCCGTCTCCTGCGCCTTCGGCTTCTCCGCCGCCTTATCGGCCTTCTTGCGCTCTTCCAGCGCGCCCTTGCGCTGGGCAAGCATGTCCGAATAGCCGCCGGCATATTCGATCCAGCGGCCGTCTGGCGCATCCGGCACGGCGGGTGCGATCGTCGAGGTCACGGTGCGGTCGAGGAAATCGCGGTCGTGGCTGACGAGAATGACGGTGCCGGGGAAGCCGGCGACGATTTCCTGCAAGAGGTCGAGTGTCTCGATATCGAGATCGTTGGTCGGCTCATCGAGGATCAGAAGGTTCGCCGGTCGCGACAGGATACGGGCCAGCATCAGCCGGGCGCGCTCACCGCCGGAGAGGCTCTTGATCGGCGTCCGCGCCTGTTCCGGCTGAAACAGGAACTCTTTCATGTAGCCGGTGACATGCCGCTGCTCGCCGTTGACGATCAGGTTTTCGCCGCGGCCGTCCGTCAGGTAGTTCGCAAGCGTATCCTCCGGATCGAGATCCTCGCGCTTTTGGTCGAGTGTCGCAATTTCCAGATTGGTGCCGAGCTTTATCGTGCCGCTATCCGGGGAAAGCTGTCCAGTCAGCATTTTCAACAACGTCGTCTTGCCGGCGCCGTTCGGTCCGACCAAGCCAATGCAATCGCCGCGATGCACGCGGATCGAGAAGGGCGTGACGATGGCGCGCTCGCCGAAACTCTTGGTGATCTTGTCGGCCTCGATCACCAGCTTGCCGGATTCCTGCGCGTCTGAGACCGACGCCTGCACCGTGCCCTGAGGGCCCTTGTGGCCGCGATATTGCGAACGCATCGTCTGCAGTTCACCGAGGCGGCGCATGTTGCGCTTGCGCCGCGCTGTGACGCCGTAGCGCAGCCAATGCTCCTCGCGCTCGATCGCCTTGCCGAGCTTGTGCTGTTCCAACTCCTCGGCCTCCAGCACCTGGTCGCGCCAAGCCTCGAAATGCGCAAATCCCCTGTCGAGCCGGCGCGAGGTGCCGCGGTCGAGCCAGACGGTTGCGGTCGAAACCTTTTCCAGGAAACGCCGGTCGTGCGAGATCAGCACCAGGGCGCTGCGCGTCTTCTGCAACTCACCTTCCAGCCATTCGATCGTCGGCAGATCGAGATGGTTGGTCGGCTCGTCGAGCAGGAGAATATCGGGCTCGGGCGCCAGCACGCGGGCGAGGGCGGCCCGGCGTGATTCGCCGCCGGAAAGAGTGCTCGGATCTTCCTCGCCGGTCAGTCCGAGATGCGACAGCAGATAGGTGACGCGATAGGGATCGTCACCCGGCCCGAGCCCGGCTTCCGCATAGGCCTGCACCGTGCTGAAGCCGGCAAAATCCGGCGCCTGTTCGAGATAACGCACCGTCGACGAGGGATGGCGGAAGATCTCGCCCGACTGCGCTTCGACCAAGTCGGCAGCAATCTTCAGCAGCGTCGATTTTCCCGAGCCGTTGCGGCCGACGAGACAGATCTTGTCCCCGGGCTCGACCTGCAGCGAAGCACCCGCCAGAAGCGGCGCGCCGCCGAAGCTCAGGAAGATATCGTCGAGTTTCAGAATGGGAGGGGCCAAAAATCAGACTCCGGAAAGATCATAAGGTCGGGCAAGCACGATCGCCCGGCCGCTGCCGAGCGAAAAACGAACCTTGCCTTCCGCCACGTTGGAAATGGTGCGCGACGAGCCGAAGGGCAGGTGGAAATCTGTGAGCGGATAACGCGCATTCTCAATCGAAAGGCCGGTCAGCGGGCCGAGCCCCGGCACGGAAAACAGGCTGCCTTTGGGAAGATCGAGTTCGATGGTGCCTGATATCAGCGGTACCGCTTCCTCTTTGCCCGAAGTCAGCAGCACATCGAAACCCGCTTCCGCCAGGCCGACAGCCGACAGCAGATGCTGAAGGGCGTGGTCGGAGCGTTCGCCGCCGAGCGCGCCGGCGAGGATCAGCCGCCGCGCGCCGCGGGCGATCGCTTCCGCTACGGCGATTTCGCCGTCCGTTGCCGCCTTTGCCGCCGGGTAGGGCTGTCTCGGCACATTGGGAAACGCCCCGTCGAGATCGGCCGGCGTCGAATCGAAATCGCCGACCCAGAGCTCGGGCGTCACGCCGAGCGCCGCCGCATGCCGCATGCCGCCATCGGCTGCGATGAAGCGGCTGCCGCCGATCGCCTGGCGCAGGCGCTCCGTCAGGCTGAGTTCGCCGCCGAGCAGAATGGTGAAAGTGGATTGGCTCATGGGCATTGCCCTTAGCGCAAACGGGGGGGCGAGGGGAAGGGGCGCGCCGGCGGATCGGCGGCCTTCGCCTCAACCGGGCGTATCTTTGTCGCGCGACAGGAAGATCGCTTCGTAGCCACCGATGAAGCGTTCGAACAGGGTCGCGAAACGCTCGATATCCTCACCTGGCCAGTCGGAGACGATCTCCGAGATGATCGCAAGTTTCTGCGCGTGGATATCGGCAAGCAAGGCTTGGCCGGCGTCGGTGATGACGACGACGATCCGCCGCGCATCGGCCTGCGAGGCCTCGCGGCGCAGCACGTTGCGCCCGACCATCTCGGCCACGACCCGGCTGGCGCGTGACGGATCGATGCGCAGCATCTCGGCTATCGTGCCGACAGTCACCTCGCCGGCTGGCTCGGCCCGCCGCACGGCGTCCAGCACGTCGAGATGAGAAAGTTCAAGATCCGGCGCCGCACTCTGGATTGCCAACCGGCCGATCAGCCGCCGACCGGTCATCAAACGCATGCGCGCCATGCTCCGGCCAATGCGAGGCAGGTTCGCGTCCGGATCGGTCGGGCTGGTGGACAGGATCTTGGTCAGAGTTTCATTCATCACGGAATCATAACAGAGCCGTCGCGAAAATTGAATATGCCGATGGCATTCATGTGCCATTGACAATTACATGCTGATGGCACATAAAATTCGCACGAACCCGGAAATACGCCTCATGGACATGCAACTCGCGCCTGCGCCGCTCGTGACGGATCCTCGTCGCCGGCTTATCCTCTTCTTCTTTCTGATGACCGCCATGTTCATGGCGACGCTTGATAATCAGATCGTCTCCACGGCGCTGCCGACGATTGTCGGCGAATTCGGGCATCTCGAACGGTTCGGCTGGATCGGCTCGGCCTATCTTCTGGCGCTCAGCGCCGTCATGCCCGTCTATGGCAAGCTCGGCGATCTCTTCGGCCGCAAATATGTGATGATGACGGCGATCGCAATCTTCACCGTCGGCTCTGCAGTCTGCGGCCTTGCCGTCTCGATGGATACGCTGATTGCTGCCCGCGTGCTGCAGGGCCTCGGCGGCGGCGGCATCATGGTATCGATCTTTGCCGTCAACGCCGATCTGTTCGAGCCGCGCGAGCGGGCGCGCTATCAAAGCTATTCCAGCCTCGTGCTGATGGCGTCGGGCGCGATCGGTCCGGTGCTCGGCGGCACGATGAGCGACCTCTTCGGCTGGCGCTCGATCTTCCTCGTCAACGTGCCGATCGGCTTCATCGCGCTGACGGGCCTGGCCTTCATGCTGCCCTACCGCAAACCGCATCGCCGTCCCAAGATCGATTATGCCGGCGCGCTGCTGCTTGCGCTGACGACGACGAGCGTCGTGCTTGCCACCGATAGCAGCGAATTGTTCGGCGCATTGATTTCGCCTGAGAGTATCGGCGTCGTCGCCTTCGGCGTGGTTTGCGCCGTCGCCTGGGTTTTCGTCGAACGCCGCGCACCCGAGCCGATCGTGCCGCTGCAGCTCTTCCGCAATTCGACCTTCAGCCTTCTCCTGATCATCTCGATCATGGGCGGCGCCATTGCCATCGGCATGGTCAATTACTTCGCCCTCTTCCTGCAGACGACGACGGGTCTTTCGCCATCCGCCGCCGGCCTTTTCTTCATCCTCCTCACAGGCGGTCTCGTCTGCGGATCGCTGTCGGCAGGCCGCATCATCTCCAGGACGGGACGCTACAAACCCTTCGCCATCGCAAGCCTCACCTGCAGCGCCGTCGCCTTCGCGCTGATGTCGCAGGTCCAGGCCGGAACGCCGATTGCCTTCATCGGCGCGATCATGCTGCTGCACGGAATCGGCATCGGCCTTGCCCAGCAGGTTCCCGTTATCGGCGTGCAGAATGCCGCACCGGCCCGCGACGTCGGCGCCGCGACCGGTTCGGTGACGCTCTCGCGCATGGGCGGCGCCTCGATCGCCATCTCCATTTACGGCGCCATCATCGCTTCCGGTCTCGGCAAGTCCGGCGTTCCCATTGCCGGTGTTGCCGACATCGAACAGCTGACGCCGAAGATGATGGCCGCCCTTCCCGAAGCCAGCCGCCAGGCCGTCGCGGATATCTACGCCGCCGCCTTCGCGTCGCTGTTCATGACCTCCTGCGCCATTGCCCTGATCGGCCTTGCCGCCGCCGTGATGCTGAAGCCGGTACAACTGCCGCGCGCCGGCGAGGCGAAGCAACTGCAAGCCGCGGCGGAAGCGGCGGAATAACCTGATCGTAAAATTGGAATGCGTCGCATCAGGCGCTCCATGCACAGAACCACGATCAACAGTTGCGATTTTCGCCTGTTGTTGCTGCTTCTGCAGGGATTGCCTCAATCACTCCGTTCTTTTTCCGCGCCGCCGGCAAATCTGCGCCGCGTGACGGAACTTTCGCCATAATTTCATCCGAGCGAAGGGAGGCCTCAACGACTGAGGCATTGCCAAAATGCAACGGCGCCACATTTAAACAGAGTCTCGCTATGCAACCGATGCGGAAATCAGCTACAGCAACGACTTGTATCGGCCTAGTGTGCAGCGCGAGATCAGGGGTGCGCACCTGTTAAGTTCCCCTTGCCAAGGCCGGTCCCGATCTGCGGCAAACCGGCAAAGCAGCGACATGATGCGGAGAACCAGACTGGACAGCTTGACGACGTGGAAATCGCCCGCGCTTTCCAGTGATGCCATCTCCGCGCCGCGCCGTTTCGCGCGTCGCCTCATGCTGCTTTCAGCCATCGCAATGGCGCTGAACGGATGTCAATCGCTGATCGAACAATCCTATCAGCCGAGCATCTCGCCGTCTTCCAATCCGCAGATCGTCGACGAGGTGCAGAAGAACGACCCGCGTGCGGCGATGGGCGCCCGCGAACATCCACGCATCGTGGCAAGCTACGGCGGTGAATACAAAGATGCCAAGACCGAGCGTCTCGTCGCTCGCATCGCCGGCGCGCTGACGGCAGTGTCGGAAAATCCGAGCCAGTCCTACCGCATCACCATCCTGAATTCGCCGGCCATCAACGCCTTTGCACTGCCGGGCGGTTACCTCTACGTCACCCGCGGCCTGCTCGCCCTTGCCAACGACGCCTCGGAGGTCGCCGCCGTGCTATCGCACGAAATGGGCCACGTGACGGCGAACCACGGCATCGAGCGGCAGAAGCGCGAAGAGGCGGAGGTCATCGCCAGCCGCGTCGTCGCCGAAGTGCTCTCCAGCGATATCGCCGGCAAACAGGCTCTGGCCCGCGGCAAGCTGCGGCTCGCAGCCTTCTCCCGCCAGCAGGAGCTGCAGGCTGATGTCATCGGCGTGCGCATGCTCGGCGAAGCAGGTTACGATCCCTATGCCGCCGCCCGCTTCCTCGATTCCATGGCGGCGTACAGCCGCTTCATGTCGGTCGATCCGGAAGCCGACCAGAGCCTCGACTTCCTTTCGAGCCACCCGAATTCCGCCCAGCGCATCGATCTCGCCCGCACCCATGCGCGGGCCTTCGGCCAGGAAGGTTCGGTCGGCGACAAGGGCCGCGATTATTATCTCGACGGCATAGACGGTCTGCTCTACGGCGACAGCCCGGAGGAAGGCTTTGTGCGCGGCCAGACCTTCCTGCATGGCGGTCTCGGCATCCGCTTCGACGTGCCGCCGGACTTCCATATCGACAACAAGGTCGAGGCGGTGATGGCCACCGGCCCGAACGACATCGCCGTGCGCTTCGATGGCGTCGCCGACAACCAGAACCAGAGCCTCACCAATTATATCTCCAGCGGCTGGGTGACCGGTCTCGATCCGTCGACCATCCAGCAGATTACCGTCAATGGCATGGAAGCTGCTACCGCGCGCGCAAGCGCCGACCGCTGGGATTTCGATGTCACCGTGATCCGCAACAATGCGCAGATCTTCCGTTTCTTGACCGCGGTGCCGAAGGGCAGCGACGCCCTTGAGCCGACGGCCGATGTTCTGCGCGCGAGTTTCCGGCGCATGACCCCGGCGGAAGCCGCCTCGCTGAAGCCGTTGCGCATCCGCGTTGTCACGGTGCGGCCGGGCGAGAACATCTCGACGCTTGCCGCCCGCATGATGGGCACCGACCGCAAGCTCGATCTCTTCAAGCTCATCAATGCCCTGCCGATGGGCGCGGCCGTTTCGCCCGGCGATCGCGTCAAGATCATTGCCGAGTAAAAAAAGCCCGGCTCACGCCGGGCCAGTCAGTGCTGCTGGAGGGGAAAGTTTCAAGCGTAGGCCGCCATATGCGGGTCGGCGCTGACCAGCGCCGTGCGAAGTTTTTCCATCGCCCGGCTTTCGATCTGGCGCACGCGCTCCTTGGAAATGCCGAGATCGGCGCCGAGTTCTTCGAGCGTGGCGCCGTCTTCGGCGAGGCGGCGGGCGCTGATGATTTTCATTTCACGTTCATTGAGATGTTTCAGCGCCGAGGCGAGCCAGATGCGGCGGCGCTCGCCGTCGATCATGTTGGAAACCTGCTCGTCGGGGAGAGGATCGTCGCTGACGAGAAAATCCATCTTCTCCGCGCTCTCGGCGTCGCCGGAGACGGAAGGCGCCTGCAGCGAAGCATCGTTGCCGGAAAGCCTGGCATCCATGGTCTGAACGTCGGCAAGGCTGACGCCAAGGGCGGCGGCGATTTCCTGATGAATGGATTGCAGCGTCAGTTGCGTGTCGCCCTTGGCGAGCTTGGCGCGCAGTCGGCGCAGATTGAAGAACAGCGCCTTCTGCGCCGAACTCGTGCCGCCGCGCACGATCGACCAGTTGCGCAGGATATAGTCCTGGATCGACGCCCGGATCCACCAGCTGGCATAGGTCGAAAAGCGCACGTCGCGTTCCGGTTCGAAACGCGCGGCCGCCTCCAGCAGGCCGACATAACCCTCCTGCACGAGGTCGCTCATCGGCAGGCCGAAATTGCGGAACTTACCGGCCATGGAGATCACCAAGCGCATATGCGCCATGGCGATCTGGTTGCGCGCACCGCGATCGTCGTGATCCTTCCAGCGAGTGGCGAGATCGTGCTCTTCCTGGCGGGCGAGATAGGGGGCGGCCATCGCGATTTTGATCATGCGCCGATCTGCAGACATGTTCTTCATTTCGATCTCCCTAAACAGGCCTTCGCCCTCAAAATGAACAATAAAACTCACCTTCCGGAACATCGCTGTCCGGATTGAATGGGGTTCCGAATGCATGAAGGCCTCACCCCTGGACTTTTCAGGGGGAGGCCCTAATTTTCATCATGAGCCGCTAAGACGGCCGGGTTGGACCTGTTTCTTCATGTTGCCGAACGGGCAATATTGAAAAGGCATGATCCGCTCCTCACCGAACATTGACGGAATAGCGGTGAGCCCGACGAGCCAGCGGCTCGACGAGCAGTCCGCAATTACGTGTGATAAACGCGGCAGTCGGGAAAAAGTTCCAATAAAAAACCCGGCACGAAGGCCGGGTTTTTTCACAGGAAAAACTAACCGCCTTTATGCGGCTTCGTCCTGCGAATCGTCTTCCTCGATGGCCTTGCCGCGCTTCGGGCCCTTGTTGAGGTTGGTCTCGACGAGGCGGACAGCCTCGGTTTCCGACATCTTGTTGACAGCGGCGATTTCGCGCGCCATGCGGTCGAGCGCGGCCTCGTAGAGCTGGCGCTCGGAATAGGACTGCTCGGGCTGGTTCTCCGCACGATAAAGATCACGCACGACTTCAGCGATGGAAATGAGATCGCCGGAATTGATCTTGGCATCATATTCCTGGGCGCGGCGGGACCACATGGTGCGCTTGACGCGCGCCTTGCCCTGCACAACCTTCAATGCACGATCGACGAAATCCGTTTCCGAAAGCTTGCGCATGCCGATGCTCATCGCCTTCGCGACCGGAACCTTCAGACGCATCTTGTCCTTCTCGAAATCGATAACGAAAAGTTCGAGCTTCATGCCGGCAACTTCTTGCTCTTCAATAGCGGTGATGGTACCGACGCCGTGAGCGGGGTAGACGATCGATTCACCGGTCTTGAAGCCGTGACGTGCTGTAGAAGGTTTTTTCTGCTGAGTCGTCATTCTATTCAAAAACTCCCTGTTACGCATCCGGCGGCGGCCGGAGCCGGGTCAGTCAGGCCCGGTTGAGACGGTAGCATCCGTCGGGTGACTTCACTCTGGTCCCATCAGTCAAAAGCAAGGACTTCTTGCGCGCGATCTGGGGGACCCGGCGCTCAAAGCGTTGATATGTCACGGAAACCGCGTACGGATTTGTTTTGCTTTCGTGATGGTTTTGGGCATGCGTCATGCCACAAATGGAACAGTAGGCGAAACCTATCATAAAAATATGAGGAAATCAATAATTTGCTTCGCCTGAGTCATGCGGGCAACACACATCACCCATATCAGAGACGCAGGATTTAAAACGTTTCATCGTGGAAACGCCCGAATCCGGCGGCCAAATCTGGCAGCCGTATCAATCGCCGGAACCGGGTTTTTCGGAGAAATATTTCTCGAATTTACCGGTCTGGCCGTCCATCTCCTTGGCCTCCGGCAGCGGATCCTTCTTGACCGTGATATTCGGCCAGATGCTGGCATATTCGGTATTGATCTTCAGCCATTTGTCGAGACCCGGCTCGGTATCCGGCTTGATCGCCTCGGCGGGACATTCGGGCTCGCAGACGCCGCAATCGATGCATTCGTCGGGATGGATGACGAGGAAATTCTCGCCTTCATAGAAGCAGTCGACGGGGCAGACTTCCACGCAATCGGTGTATTTGCACTTGATGCAATTGTCGGTCACGACATAGGTCATGAAGAACTCCAGGATTTTCCATGCGGATGGGACCGGGCAACCTGGAACGTCGCGCCTATCCCCGTGCCGGACGAAGCGTGGACAGGCTTGGGAGGCAAGCACGCTTCCGGCAGGTTGTCAGTGACCTATCGGCTTTATCGCCGGATTTCAAGGATAAACGATCTGCAAAAGCCGCCGCTGCTGACAGAGTTTTCTAATCCTCGTCCGACATCAGCCTGTCGATCGCGCGTCTTTCCTTTTTTGTCGGACGGCCGGTCCCGGTCGCGCGGATCGCCTGCTCGTACGGGGTGAGGCGTTTTGCCTCATCCGGCGGCGGGGATTGGTCATCATAGAGCAGGCGGGCCTCCTCATAAGGACCCCGCCGCTCGCCGGCGAGACGGACGATGAGAACGATGTCACGCCGTTCCAGCGTCAACTCGATGCGGTCGCCCGGCTTGACCATCTGGCTCGGTTGGCTGCAGCGCTCGCCGTTGATGCGCACGTGCCCTGACTGGACATGGCTCTGCGCCAGCGAACGCGACTTTACCATGCGCGTGAAGAACAGCCACTTGTCGATGCGCTGGCGCGAACCGCTTCCTGGCTGTGTCTCCCCGCCCATGACTACTTCTTCATCTGTTCCTTGAGAGCGGCGAGCTTGGCGAAGGGCGAATCCGGATCGATCGGCTTCTCCTTGCGTGGCGGCTTGGCCTCGAAGCGCAGCGGCTGTGCGCCGCGGTTGTTGTTGCGATCGTTGCGGTCATTGCGCTCACCGCGATCCTTGCGCTCGCCACGGTCCTGCCGGTCGCCGCGCGGTTGGTCCTTGCGCTCACCGCCCCTTGCCTGCTGCGGCCGGCCATCGCGACCGCCGTCCTTGCCGCGGTTGTTGCGGTTGTTGTCGCGTCCGTCGCCGCCGCGATTGCCCTCGCCGCCTTCGCCGCCGCCCGAACGGCGATTGCGCTCGCCGCGGTCCTGGTTCTGGCCTCGATCATGGCCCTGGCCGCCGCGGCGTTCGCCATGGCCGCCACGCGCCTGGCGATGATTATCGTTGCGGCCGCCGAGGCGCCACAGCAGAACCGGCTTCGGTTCCGCCGGTTCGCCGGCTTCTTCGGAAGCAGCGGCTGTTTCCCTGGCAGCTGAAACCTCTGCCGAGGCTTCGGTCGCAGGATTGCCTTGAACCGCTTCTGCCGCAGGCGCGTCGGCCGCGGTCGCCTCGGCTGAGGATGGCTCGGAAACAGCCTCCTCCGCCGCCGCGTCGGCGTCGTCGTGATCGGCCTTTTCCACCGTTTCTTCCTGAGATGCCTCTGCGGAGGCTGCGGGCGCCGGAGCGGCGTCCTGCGCGGCAAGATGAGCCGACGCCTCTTCCGCCTTCACGGCATCGGCGCGATAGCCGAGACCCTTGAGGATTTCTTCCATGTCCTCGAGCGTCGCGCCGAGGATTGACAGCATCGCCGTCGTCGTCGTGAAGCGGCGGCCGTCATAGGCGCCTTCCGGACGATTGTTCTGGCCGGGTTTCCATTGCAGCAGCGGACGGATGATATCGGCAAGCCGCTCGAGAATGTCGATGCGCACGGCGCGTTTGCCGAGGAAACGAAAACCGGCGAGCTTGTAGAACATCCGCTCGAAGCTTGGATCGGTCACGACGGAGGTGCGGCCGGCGGCCAACACGGGAATGAGGTCACCGTAACCCGGCTTGTCCAAACCGTCGTTCTTCAACGCCCAGAGCAGCGTGATCAGTTCGGCCGGCGCCGGCTTCAGAAGGGCCGGGACGAAAATATGATAGGCGCCGAAACGCACGCCGTAGCGGCGCATGGAGGCGCGGGCCTCCTGATCCAGCGACTTCACCTCCTCGGTCACGTCACGTCGGAAGAGCACGCCGAGATTCTCGACGAGCTGGAAGGCAAGCCCCTTGGCGAGACCCTGCAGGTCTTCGGCGCGCGACAGATCGTCGAGCGGCTTCAGCACCGTGCTGATATGATGGTTGACGAAGCGCTCGATGCGGGCGGCGACGTGATCGCGGGCATTGCCGGTCAACTGCTCGTCGGCGAGCAGAATCACCCGTGGACGCATGACATGATCGCTGCCCGAAAGCCGCGCCACGGGATCGCCGAGCCAGCGGATCAACCCGTCCGAGCCGATCGCCAGATCGCTATTGCCGGCGGCATGCATCCGCGCCGCTCTGGCTTCGAATTCGAGCGCGAGCGCTTTTTGCGACGCAGCCTGAACCGCCTTGGCATCCGGTCCGTCCGCTCCCGCCACCGGCGTGAAACGGAACCCGCTCAACTGCCCTACATGATGTCCTTCAACGAAGACATCGCCATTCACACTGATTTCAGCTTCCAGCATCGCATTCTCTCTCAGGCGCTTCATGAGCACAGATGTCCTGCGATCAACAAAGCGTTTCGTCAACCTTTCATGTAACGCATCGGACAATCGATCTTCGATTTCCCGCGTCTTTTCCTGCCAATGTGTCGGATTGGTCAGCCAGCCGGGCCGATTCGAAACATAGGTCCAGGTCCTTATCTGCGCGATTCGCGCCGAAAGCGTGTCAATTTCCCCATCTGTCCGATCGGAGCGATGAACCTGCTCCGCCAGGAATTGCTCGTTCACCGTGCCATAGCGGACGAGATCGGAAAAGAGGGTCGCGATCAGATCGGCATGTTGTGCCGGAGTGATACGCCTGTAGTCGGGAAGTGCGCAAGCCTCCCAGAGTTTTTCGACGCGGGCCGGCCGATCGGCGAGATCGATGACCTCGGGATAGCGCGAAAGCTGCTCCAGCGCCTGCTGGTCGACGGCGGGCAGCGCCCGCGTCAGTCCGGCGACGCGCGGCCCCGCCTCGAGACTGGCGCGCAGCGACTGGATCGAGGAGAAGTCCATCTCAGTCGTGCGCCACTGCAAGACTTTGACATTGTCGAATTCATGGCCTTCGATGCGCTGGACCAGCTCCTCGTCGAAGGGCGAGACCTGGCCGGTGACGCCGAAGGTCCCGTCGCGCACGTGCCGCCCGGCGCGGCCGGCGATCTGGCCGAGTTCACCCGGATTGAGGTTGCGGAACTGGTAGCCGTCGAATTTTCTGTCTTGGGCGAAGGCGACGTGATCGACATCGAGATTGAGGCCCATGCCGATTGCGTCGGTCGCCACCAGATATTCGACGTCGCCCGCCTGATAAAGCGCGACCTGCGCATTGCGCGTGCGCGGGCTGAGTGCCCCCAGCACGACCGCCGCGCCGCCGCGCTGCCGGCGGATGAGCTCGGCGATGGCATAGACCTCGTCGGCCGAAAAAGCGACGATGGCAGAGCGCTGCGGCAGCCGGGTGATCTTCTTCTGCCCGGCATAGAAAAGATGCGAAAGCCGCGGCCGCTCGACGATGGTGATACCGGGCAGCAGCAGCTGCAGGATCGGCCGCATCGTCGCGGCGCCGAGCAGCAGCGTTTCCTCGCGGCCGCGAAGGTGCAGGATGCGGTCGGTGAAGATATGGCCGCGCTCGAGATCGCCGGCGAGCTGCACCTCGTCGATCGCCACGAAGGCGGCCTTCGTCTCGCGCGGCATCGCTTCAACGGTACAGACCGAAAAACGTGCATTGGCCGGCGAAATCTTTTCCTCACCGGTGACCAGCGCCACGTTCTGCACACCGACCTTCTCCACCACCCGCGTATAGACCTCGCGCGCCAGCAGCCGCAGCGGCAGGCCGATCACGCCGGTCCCGTGTGCGACCATGCGCTCGATGGCATAATGGGTCTTGCCGGTATTGGTTGGTCCGAGCATCGCGGTCACACCGCGCCCGCTCAGAATCATCGGCTGCGAAGTCAGAGTCATGGTCCATGCAAATGAGGCAGGCGGCCCCAGGAAAACTGTCGCCTCTCGACGGAGGCACAGAACACATGGACAGCTGCCGCCGCAAACGCAAGGGCAGATTTTAAAATGCAGCGAGGATTACGACCTCTGCGAGTCATCCGGGACGCCTGAATTTCAGATTTGGAACAGCCTGAGAACGAATCAGCGACGAATCGCTGACTCCCGCTGATTCAGCTTTTGTTCACGGCTAACTATTGATTTTGAATCACTTTTTCCCACTAGATGCTGAATCGCGAGACTCTCTCCCGTTCGCATTTCCATTGCCTTGCCGAGGTCGGCCATGCACTTTTGCCAAGCGGAAATTCCACCGCAAATTAACCGGTCGACCAAATCCGGAACGAATCGGAGACGAATCGCCGACTGAGCCGTTTTCACCTTTCGTTCACGGCAAGATCTGGTGCCACCGCCAGCCTCCGTCGCTAGATGCAGGCAGGTGACAGAACCTCGCGTCAGACGTCTCAAGCAGGAATTAACCTTTGACGACGAAATCACCCAACCTTAAGCCGGGAATCACTTTGCACGAGCGGATTGATCAAAAACGGAACGAATCACCGACGAATCGGCGACATGATGATCTTCCCGATATGTTCGCCGCAACATATTGTATTTGAGCGATTTTTTAACCATAGCAGCATTTTGCCGAGCGAGACCGATCACAAACCATGAATCGTGCCGCATCACAATTCGCCCGCCTAACCGGGAACAAAAATCGCCAATGCGTGTTTCTTGTCCATTCAGATTGCGGATGAAAATGAAGGAAACACACCATGTTTGGCACGATACTTCTCGTTATCCTCATTCTGCTCTTGATCGGAGCCTTGCCGAATTGGGGTTATAGCCGTGGCTGGGGCTATGGACCTTCCGGCGGTTTGGGGCTAGTTCTCGTGATTATCATTATCCTTGTACTAATGGGCCGCATCTAAGGCCCGACAACCTGGGGAGTTACGACATGATGAAGAAGATTGTTCTCATTGGCGCGCTCGTGGGCGCCCTCGCATCCTGCACGGCGACCGAGCAGGGCACTGCGATTGGCGCCGGTACCGGTGCGATCATCGGCGGTGCTGTCACTAACAGCTGGGGTGGTGCCGCAGTCGGCGCCGTTGCCGGCGGTCTGACCGGCGCGCTCATCGGCCAGTCGGTCGAACGCCGCGGCTACTGCATCTATCGCGACCGCTACGGCCGCCGCTACGAGGCCCGCTGCCGCTACTGACCGGCAGAATCATATCGGACTCCCAACGGGCGCTTTTGGCGCCCGTTTTTCTTTGTTGCCTTTCCGTGTCAACGCGACGTTGACGATCGGTATCAAAAGTCAAGTCTACCGGCGTCGTCCCGAGAACCGCATATTCCTTCTCAAGGGCAGTGGGCAGGCAAAGCCGCCCACGCATTGAAAAGGAACGCTTCCATGGCTCAAATTTTCATGAATTCCGCCGTCGCCGTTCTCATCGCCTTGGCCTTCGTGACAAGCGCGGTCTCAGCCCTTCGCAGCGAAGTCCGCGCGGCGCGAAAAGTGCCAGTCCGGATTGCCGCCC
The DNA here is from genome assembly GCF_003985125.1 of Rhizobium phaseoli. Lineage (GTDB taxonomy): Bacteria > Pseudomonadota > Alphaproteobacteria > Rhizobiales > Rhizobiaceae > Rhizobium > Rhizobium phaseoli. The sequence continues at coordinate 292,040 of NZ_ML133567.1, read as the reverse complement.
GCGGACATCGCAACCCCCGCGACCGCTCCTGACGTCCCGAAGCGGACAACCGAGCCGCACACAAAAGCGACAGCGCAGCCGGCAGGCAGACGCTGTCGCTTCAAGCCGATCTGGCTCGTCGACCCGGCTAAACGAAGAACTGCCCGCCATTGGCCGTCAGCGTCGAACCGGTGATGAAGCCGGCATCGTCGGAGACGAGGAAAGTGACGCAGCGGGCGATCTCTTCCGGCTCGCCGAGACGGCCGACGGGAATCTGGGGAATGATGCGCTCGTTCAGCACCTTCTCCGGCACGGCAAGCACCATTTCCGTTCCGATGTAACCGGGGCAGATGGCGTTGACCGTGATATTTTTCGCCGCTCCTTCCTGGGCAAGCGCCTTGGTGAAGCCGAGATCGCCAGCCTTGGCGGCCGAATAGTTCGCCTGGCCCATCTGGCCCTTCTGGCCGTTGATCGAGGAGATGTTGACGATGCGTCCGAAGCTGCGGTCGCGCATGCCGGTCCAGACCTGATGCGTCATGTTGAACAGGCCGGTGAGATTGGTGTTGATCACCTCGTGCCACTGCTGCGGCGTCATCTTGTGGAACATGGCATCGCGGGTGATGCCGGCATTGTTGACGAGAATCTCGACCGGTCCGATCTCGCTTTCAACCCTGGCGATCCCTTCCCCGCAGGCAGCGTAATCCGAAACATCCCACTTGAATACGGCAACGCCGGTGACGTCGTGGAAGGCCTTGGCCTTCTCGTCATTGCCGGCATAAGTCGCCGCGACCTTGTATCCGGCCTTTTTCAGTGCCGTGGATATTGCTGCGCCGATGCCGCGTGTACCGCCGGTGACCAGAGCCACTCTGCTCATGTTCCGCTCCCCTTGTGTTTTCGCCCGCGCGTGGCGGGATTTCAATCAATGACGGATCGTATCGTATGCTATTAGAGTGCTTCGAAGCACATGGCGACACCCATGCCGCCGCCGATGCAAAGCGTGGCCAGGCCTTTCTTCGCGCCACGGCGCTTCATCTCAAACAGCAAAGTGTTGAGAACACGCGCGCCGGAAGCGCCGATCGGATGGCCGATGGCAATTGCCCCGCCATTGACATTGACGATGGCAGGATCCCAACCGAGATCCTTGGTGACGGCGCAGGCTTGCGCGGCAAAAGCCTCGTTGGCTTCGACGAGATCGAGATCGCCGACCGACCAGCCGGCCTTTTCGAGCGCCTTGCGGGACGCCGGGATCGGGCCGGTGCCCATGATTGAAGGATCGACGCCCGCCGTTGCCCAGGAAACGATGCGGGCGAGCGGCTGGATGCCGCGGCGGACCGCTTCCGCTTCGCTCATCAGCACTGCTGCTGCGGCGCCGTCATTCAGGCCGGACGCATTTGCAGCCGTCACCGAGCCGTCCTTGTCGAAGGCCGGGCGCAGCTTGGCCATCGCCTCCAGCGTGGCGCCATGGCGGATATACTCGTCGGCATCGACCGTAACGTCGCCCTTACGCGTCTGGATGACATAGGGGATGATCTCATCGGCAAAGCGGCCGGCTTTCTGGGCGGCTTCGGCCTTGTTCTGCGAAGCGACGGCGAACTGATCCTGTTCGTCGCGCGAAAGCTGCCATTGACGCGCAATATTCTCGGCGGTGATGCCCATGTGATAACCATGGAAGGCATCGGTCAGGCCGTCCTTGATCATCGTGTCGACCATCTTCGCGTCGCCCATCTTGACGCCGCCGCGCAAGTGCACGGCATGCGGCGCCATCGACATGGATTCCTGACCGCCGGCAACGATGATCTTGGCATCGCCGGTGGCAATCTGCTGCATGCCGAGCGCGACGGCGCGCAGGCCTGAGCCGCAGAGCTGGTTGACGCCCCAGGCGGTCGCTTCCTTCGGAATGCCGGCCTTGATTGCCGCCTGGCGGGCCGGGTTCTGGCCTTCGCCTGCGGCCAGCACCTGGCCGAGGATCACCTCATCCACTTCGCCGGCCTCGACGCCGGCGCGCGCGAGCGCGCCCTTAATGACCGCCGCGCCGAGTTCATGGGCGGGGACCGTTGCGAAAGCGCCGTTGAACGAACCGACTGCTGTTCGACCTGCGCTGGCGATGACGACGGATGAATTGCTCATGGGGAGGCTCCTCGTTTTTCGTCCCACTTACATAAGGGGAAACTGGCAAAGCTTTGAGCACAAGTCAAACGCGAAGACCGGCCGCCGGCATTTTTCGGCGGCGGCCCGCAAAGCCAATTCGCATGATCTGTTAAAGGTTTGCCGCATCGCACAAAGAGATTGTCACCGACCTTCTTTTGCGTCTACAGTCTGAAGTGGAGGAACATCCATAAATCAGACGGGGGTTCAGGAGACTGATATGGCGAAGAATGAGGGTCAGATTGTCATCAAGAAATACGCCAATCGCCGCCTGTACAATACAGGCACCAGCACCTATGTGACGCTGGAAGATCTGGCGGAGATGGTGAAAAAGGGCGAAGATTTTATCGTTCAGGATGCAAAAAGCGGTGATGACATCACCCATTCGGTGCTAACCCAGATCATCTTCGAACAGGAATCGAAGACCGGCAACACGCTGCTTCCGATCTCTTTCCTGCGCCAACTCATCACCTATTATGGCGACCAGATGCAGATGGTCGTGCCGAGCTTTCTCGAACATTCGATGCGCGCCTTCACCGAGCAGCAGGCGCAGATGCGCGAGCAGGTGAACCGCGCCTTCGGCGAGACGCCGCTCGGCAAGAACCTGCAATTGCCGATGCAGATGGTCGAGGACCAGGTCCGCCGCAACACCGAGCTGTTTCAGCAGGCCATGCAGATGTTCTCGCCCTTCATGACCCCGCCCGCGGCCAAGGAAAGCCGCAAGGCCGAGGCCAAGGACATCGACGAGCTGAAGGAACAGCTCCGCGCCCTTCAGAACAAGCTCGACAACCTATAAGCCGATCGAGACATCCCGCCCGGCGCTTCGGATCGAAACGGCAAAACCGCCGATCACATCGATCAGAGCGATCGTCATCAGAATGAAAAACACCTGCGTCGCAGCGTCCTGGACGAGCAGAAACTCGACCAGGAAGCCGATGAACACCAGCATCGACAAGATGTGGTTCAAAAGGTTGCCGGGACCGGTTCTGGTCGCTTTCAGGATTTCGAAGAACAACACGACAAGCGCTACGACGATAAAGAGATCGCCGAGCGCCATGCTCCAGATCGCGCCTGAGAGCATCGACAGCACGATGACATCATGCTGCAGCACTGCAATGCCGCCATCGCCCATAAGGCCGAGCATCGCCAGATTGTAAAGAATAAACGGGATAATCATCAGCGGCATTGCGGCTATCATCGGCAAATCTCCTGGGCTAAGAGAATACTGCCGTAAACCGCCGTCTCACTTCAAGCCGCTGCAAATATTATATTTACAGATCACCGCGCCACCGAGAAATGCAAAAAGGCCGGCGTGACGCCGGCCTTGAAAACCTTCGATCGGACGAGCCGGATCGAAAAATTATGCGCTTTCCTTCGGCGTCAGAACCTGGCGGCCACGATACATGCCGGTCTTCAGGTCGATGTGATGCGGGCGGCGCAGTTCGCCGGAATTCTTGTCTTCGACATAGGTCGGAGCCTTCAGCGCATCAGCTGAACGGCGCATGCCGCGCTTGGACGGGCTCGTTTTTCTCTTCGGTACAGCCATTTCTCTTACTCCACTTGCGGGCAAAACATTCCCACGGCCAGACTGGCGGCCGAAACGGACATGTCGCGATTTCGGAAATTTTGCGCGCTTATACATGCAAGGGGCGGTCTTGACCAGTCCCCGTGAATTTTTTTTGCGAGACGATGATTCCTCGCTCAGACTTCGTCTTCCGCCACGATCCAACGCTCGGCACGGGCCGCGTCTTCCCATTTCCGCCAGGCCGGATGCGCCTTCATGGTCCTCATATAGGCGAGCGTGTCGTCCTGATGGACAAGATCATAAATGTCGAACCGATTGACGACAGGCGCAAACATCGCATCCGCGGCCCCGAAGGCGCCGAAGAGAAACGGTCCGCCGGATTTCTCCAGGAGGTCGCGCCAGATCGTCTCGATGCGGCGGACATCGGCATCGACACCGTCCGGCAAGACGATCCTGGCCCTCGGCCGGCGGATGTTCATCGGACAGGCGCCGCGCAGGGCCCGGAAACCCGACAGCATTTCCATGGAAACCGAACGGGCGAGCGCCCGCGCAGCGCGATCCCTCGGCAAAAGGCCGGCTTCGGGATAAAGCTCGGCGGCATATTCGATGATCGCCAGCGATTCCCAGATCTTCAATGCGCCGTGCTGCAGGACCGGCACATTGCCGCTTGGCGAGATGGCCTTGATGTCGGGATTGCCGCCAGGGTAGTCGAAGGGGATCAGCACCTCCTCAAAATCGATGCCGCCGCCCGTCAGCGCGATCCATGGCCGAAACGACCAGGAGGAATAGTTCTTGTTGGCGATGTAGAGCGTCGGTCTGTCCATGAGTTTCTCCCGTTCAGGCGTCGAAATCGAAGATCAGCAATTCGTGGAAATGGTTCATGTCCTCGAAGACGCAGAAGGCCGGTGGCGTCAGCTCGAAAACGGGCGTCTTGCGGCGGATCTCGTCGGCTACATCGTCGAGCATCGCCTGCCAGCGCGGCAAGGCCTCGTCCTCCAGCCGTTCGATCGGATAGGCTAAGGTCACGTGGAACTTATAGTCCTCATGGTTCGGCTGGCGATAGCCGAGAAACTCGGCAAAGGCATTGCGCCAGGCGCGCATGACCCTGCGGTCCTTCTCGGTTGCCCCGTCGACGAGCAGGCCCGACGGGCGAGCTTCGACGACGGCCACCTTGAAGGGCTCGGCCATCGAGAAACCTGCAAGCCGGGCTGCCATCAGCGCGGTCATGTCGTCGATCGGCGTCTCGAGAGGGAGATCGCCTGGCCAGCAATCCTGCTGGCGCCGGGTCTCGATGAGCCCTTCGAAAAGCGTCATGTGAAGGCTGGAGATCGGCGTGAAGAGGAACTGCGCGGCCTCAGGCATCGCCAGATATGTCTCACGCGCCTCGATCAGCGCCGTCTGCGTCTGCGAACCCTTCTCGACATGGCAGACGATGGTATTGCCGGCTTCCGGCAGAAAACCGCCGACCTTGCGGTAGCGGCTGCCGAGATGGGCGGGCGGGATCGGATTGTGGGTCTTCGAGTAGGCGAGAAGCTCTGGCGAAAAGGTCGTGGTGGTCATGGGCGACTCGAGGGGTTCCGGTTTCACTGCACCGCCCATATGGCAGAACCAAGAATGTCAGATGACGCTTGGTCCTTCTAACGACAAGTTCTGATCTCACTCATAGATGCACTTGATGTATTCGCCCGAACCCTGCGCCCGCCTCTCGATGACGCCGGCCAGCCGGCGAAGGCCGCGTCCCGGCTTGCCGGCATTGCGGTCGATCGGGTTCGGGAGCGAGACGGCCAGCAGCGATGCCTGCCGCCGCGTCAGCTTCGAGGCCGGTACCTTGAAATGATGCTGGGCTGCCGCCTCGACGCCGTAGATACCGGGACCCCATTCGGCGATATTGAGGTAGATTTCCATCAGCCGCCGTTTCGACAGGACGAAATCCGTGGAGACGGCGAGCGGAAGCTCCATCGCTTTGCGCACGAAGGAGCGGCTGTTCCAGAGAAAGAGGTTCTTGGCCGTCTGCATCGGGATGGTGCTGCCGCCGCGCGTTGCCTGACCTTTCAGCGTATCCTCGACCAGCATGCGCATCTCGGCCCAGTCGACGCCGCCATGAAAACAATATTGCCCGTCCTCGGACATCATCACCGACTGCACCAGCACCGGAGAGATCTGATCCAGCGATACCCATCTGCGGTCATAACCGCGCAACAGCACGAGGTCGCGCAGCATCAGCGTCGAGACCGGATGGATGAAAGGCAGCAGATAGAAAAAGATCAGCACGTAGGGAAGGATGACCAGCGCCAGCACGGCAAGAACGATGCGCTTCAGCATAGGCCGATTTTCGAACCAACGCCGACGGGCCGGCATGTCGGCGATATCCTCTGTCTCCGGCGCTATATCCAAAATGCCCCCAGTCCACTTCGCTCCCTGTCGTTCTCATAACGCCTGTGAGGCGCTTATGCCAGAGCACATGGGAAATCTTGCGCCAGCCATCGACAATTCCGTTGCAAGCCCCCTTGCCCCATGCCAAACAGCGCCGATGGACGCGAACCGGGACACTTTCGAGACGAGGCTGAAGAACAACGCCCGCGAGATCGAGGCGCTGCTCGACGCATTGCTGTTGCCGAATGCCCTTTCCGATGAAATCGCCAGGCCCGAGACCCTGCGCGGCGCCATGCACTATGCCGTCCTGAACGGCGGCAAGCGGCTGCGCCCATTCCTGGTGGTAGAAAGCGCCGCGCTTCTCGGCGGCGATGCGCAGGCCGCCCTTCGTATCGGCGCCGCGCTCGAATGCGTGCATTGTTACTCCCTCGTGCATGACGATCTGCCGGCCATGGACGATGATGACATGCGCCGCGGCAAACCGACGGTGCACGTCAAGTTCGATGAAGCCACCGCGATTCTCGCCGGCGACAGCCTGCTGACCTACGCCTTCGACATTGTCGCAGCACCGGAAACTGCGCTTCCCGATATCAGCAAGGCATCGCTGGTGTTGGCTCTTGCGCGCGGCGCCGGTCTCGGCGGCATGGCCGGCGGCCAGGCGCTCGATCTCGCGGCGGAAAAACAGGCGCCAGACGAGGACGGCATCATCCGCCTACAGGCGATGAAAACGGGCGCGCTGATCCGCTTTGCCTGCGAGGCCGGCGCCATCATCGCGGGAAGCCCGCAGGACGATCGCCAGCGTCTGCGCGCCTTCGGCGAAAAGATCGGCCTTGCCTTCCAACTCGCCGACGACATTCTCGACCTGACCTCGGATGCCGCAACCATGGGCAAGGCGACCGGCAAGGATGCGGCCCGCGGCAAGGGAACGCTCGTAGCGTTGCACGGGATGGAATGGGCCGCGAGACCGAGCTCCGCCGGCATGTCGCCGACGCCGAGGCGCTGCTGGCTCCCTACGGCACGCGTGCATCGACCCTGATTGCCGCGGCGCATTTCATCGCCGACCGGAAGAGTTAGTCTAAATCAGGCTGCCAATATTTCTTTGAGAGCGGATAGCAGACGGGCGCATTCCTCGTCTGTGCCGATGCTGATGCGCAGGAATTCCGAAATACGCGGCTTGGCGAAATGCCGGACGAGCACGCCGCGCTCCCGCAGCGCGGCTTGAAGTGCGGCGCCCGGCCGGCTTTCATGCCTTGCGAAAATGAAATTCGCCTGAGACGGCAGCACCTCGAAATCCAGCGCTTCGAGCTCCCGGACGAGTTTTTCCCGGCTGGCGATGATTTTCCGCCGGCATGTCTCGAACCACGCCTCATCCTTGATCGCGGCCGTGGCGGCGGCCTGCGCCAGACGATCGAGCGGATAGGAGTTGAAGCTGTCCTTGACGCGCACCAGCGCCTCGATCAGATGCCGCTGCCCTAGCGCAAACCCGACGCGCAGACCTGCAAGCGAGCGGGATTTCGACAAGGTCTGGATGACCAGCAGATTGGGATATTTGGAAATGAGCGGGACAGCGCTTTCAGCCCCGAAATCGACATAGGCCTCGTCTATCGCCACGACTGCATCCGGATGCGTGGCGACAAGCGTCTCTATCTCGGCAAGCGGCAGGCCGATGCCGGTCGGCGCATTCGGATTGGGAATGAGGATCGCGCCGCACGGCCTGTCGTAATCCGCCAACAGGATCCGGAACCTGTCATCGACAGGCACTTCGACCGTCTCGACGTCGTATAGCAGGCTATAGGCTGGATAGAAAGGATAGCTGACGTCCGGATAGAGAAGCGGCAGCTCGTGTTTCAGCAGCGCCTGAAACGAATGAGCGAGCACCTCGTCGGAGCCGTTGCCGACGAACACTTCATCTGCCGCCAGATCGAAACGGCCGGCGATCGTCTCACGTAATTCCGTGGCAGTCGGATCGGGATAGAGCCGCAGACGATCGTCCGCCGCTTGCCCGATCGCTTCGAGCGCCCTGGGAGACGGCCCGTAGGGATTCTCATTGGTGTTGAGCTTGATCAGGCCGGGAATACGGGGCTGTTCCCCCGCGACATAGGGCCGAAGCTTGCTGACGATGGGCGACCAGTACCGGCTCATCTAACCCCGCCGGTCTTCATTCCGCCGCGGTCCGCTGGCCGAAGCGCTTCTCGATATAATCGACGACAAGCGCTTCGAAATCAGCGGCGATGTTGGGGCCGCGCAGCGTCAGCGCCTTCTTGCCGTCGATGAAAACCGGTGCTGCGGGCGTCTCGCCGGTGCCGGGAAGCGAAATGCCGATATCGGCATGCTTGCTTTCACCCGGTCCGTTGACGATACAGCCCATGACGGCGACATTCAGCGCCTCGACCCCCGGATATTTCTCGCGCCAGACCGGCATGTTCTTGCGGATATCGTTCTGGATGTTCTGGGCCAGTTCCTGGAACACCGTCGACGTCGTGCGGCCGCAGCCGGGACAGGCGGCAACAACGGGCACGAACTGACGGAAGCCCATGACCTGGAGGATTTCCTGCGCCACCTGGACTTCGCGCGTACGGTCGCCGTTCGGCTCGGGCGTCAGGGAGACGCGGATGGTATCGCCGATGCCATGCTGCAGCACGAAGCCCATCGCCGCCGACGAAGCAACGATGCCCTTGCTGCCCATACCGGCTTCGGTCAGACCGAGATGCAGCGCGTGATTCGAGCGTTCGGCGAGCATGGAGTTGACGGCGATCAGATCCTGCACCTGGCTGACCTTGGCCGAGAGGATGATGCGGTTGCGCGGCAGACCGATTTCCTCGGCAAGCGCTGCCGAAAGCAGCGCCGACTGGACGATCGCCTCGCGCGTTACCTGCCTGGCCGAGAGGGGCGAGCCGGCGGCGGCATTTTGATCCATCAGCGCCGTCAGCAGGTCCTGATCGAGCGAACCCCAGTTGACGCCGATGCGCACCGGCTTGTCGTAGCGGATCGCCATCTCGATGATCTCGGCGAACTGCTTGTCCTTCTTGTCCTTGAAGCCAACATTGCCGGGATTGATGCGGTATTTCGCCAGCGCTGCGGCACAATCGGGATGATCGGCGAGCAGCTTGTGGCCGATATAATGGAAGTCGCCGATCAGCGGCACGTCCATGCCGAGCCGCAGCAGCCGCTCGCGGATCTTCGGCACGGCAGCCGCACTCTCGTCGCGGTCGACGGTGATGCGCACCAGCTCCGAGCCTGCGCGGTGGAGGGCCGCGACCTGGGCGACGGTCGCGTCGATATCGGCGGTATCGGTGTTCGTCATGGATTGCACGACGATCGGCGCGCCGCCGCCGACGATGACGCCGCCGACATCGACGGCAACGGAAGCGCGGCGCGGTTTCGGATCAAAATCGGCGGCTGAAGACATGAAGAGTTTTTGCACCCCTAATACATGTCGCGCAACAATCTGCAGCGGTCTGCGATGACGACATGCGTAAAACAAAGACCTAAAGCGCGAAGCCTTTATCTGAAAGACTGCCCGCGCTCTAGAAACAGTGCCTTTCAGGTGGATCAAGCCCAGCGGCTTGTCAACCGCCCCCTATATCACTTTTGTTTGGAAGCGGCTCAGTGGCCGCCTCCAGAGACGCCATCGGCATAATGGGCGAGCTTGGAGAACAGGAGAACGACGAGCAGCAGCACCGGCAGTGCCATGAATACGACCGCAAAACCGACATGCTCGGCGACGAAGCCGATCACCGACGGCGCGACCAGCATGCCGGAATAGCCCATGGTCGTGACGACCGAAATGCCGATGCCGGGCTTCAGGCCGGGGATGTTGCCGGCTGCCGAGAAGGCGATCGGCACCATGTTGGAAATGCCGATGCCGCACAGGGCAAAGCCCAGAATGGCTATCTCGGCGTCCGGCGCGAAACTCGCAAGCAGCATGCCGGCAATGGCAAACAGCGTGCAGACCCGCAGCGTCTTGACGCCGCCCAAACGGTCGCGCACCAGATCGCCGGCAAAGCGCATGATCGCCATGGTCGCCGAGAAGGCTGCGAAACCAAGGCCTGACAGGGCCACGGATGCATTCATTTCCTGGCGGAGGTAGAGCGCGCCCCAGTCGAGGACCGCACCTTCCGGCACCATCGAGAACAGCGCCATCAAGCCGAGCAGCCATGGCAGCGGCACCATCGGCAGTCTGGTTTTTTCCTTCTTGGCGTCGGGATGCGGCGGATCCGCAAGGATCATCGGCCAGGCGAGGGCAAGGAAGATCGCCGCCAGCAGGGTCGCCAGCTGCGCATGGCCGAGAATGCCGAGCTTGGCGATCACGATGCCGCCGAGGCCGGAGCCGATCAGGCCGCCGAGGCTCCAGAAGGCGTGGCAGGAGGACATGATGGCGCGGCGCATCGATTGTTCGACCGAGACTGCGTTGGCGTTCATCGCCACATCCATCGCGCCGATGAAGCCGCCGAACAGAAAGAGCGCGATTGCGCCGGTGATGACGTTCGGCGCGAGCGTCAGCGCCAGAAGCAACGGCAACACGCAGACAGCCGTCGCCCGGACAACGACACGCGAGCCATGTCTGGCGATCTGGGCGCCGGCGATCGGCATCATGACCAGCGAGCCGACGCCGAAGACGATGATCATCAGCCCGAGCTCGAACTTGGAGAGCCCGAGACGCTCGGCGAAATCAGGGATCTTCGGTGCCCAGCAGCCGACGACAAAGCCGTTCATGAGAAAGAGCAGGGAAACCGCCGCCCTGCTTCTGGTAAGGAAGCCCCTGCGGACCCCCGACGGCGCATTCACATGACTGTCCATTTTCAGTCTTTCCTCGTTATCGGGTCTTGGGAGCACCCGTTTTCTAAACTCCGCTTGGGCGGCTTCAGTTCGTTTTCTCGGCGATGACGGTCCGGCAGCCGCGCTCGCGGTAGCCGGCGAGGACGGCTGGATCAGCGTCGTGCTCGACGACCAGGCATTCGCAATGCGCAACCGGAAGGATGCTGTGAGGGGCGGCGGTGCCGAACTTCTCCGAGGTCACGGCCGCCAGAACCTTTCTGCTTCTCGACGTGGCGAACCGTTTGAACTCCGCATCCTCGAAGCTGAAGGCGGTGATGCCGGCCTCAAGATCGACGCCGCAGGCGCCGAGGATGCAGAGATCGGGCGAAATCTGCTCCATATCCCGCAGGGCCTTGGCGCCGAGCGCGCCGCCGGTTTGCCGGTCCATCATGCCGCCGATCAGGATGACACTGACGGCGGGTTTGTCGATCAGCGCCGCGGCAATCGCCGGCGCATTGGTCGCAGCCGTCAGTTCGAGTTCGGCCGGCAAGGCATTGGCAATCGCCAGATTGGTGCTGCCGGCATCGAAGAACACCGTCAGGCCGGCGGCGATCTGTTTTGCTGCTGCCCGCGCCAGTGCCTGCTTCCGGTCGGCGGCAATGCCGATGCGCTGCGTCAGGCTGCCATGCGCCGGCGAGACCGGCAAGGCGCCGCCATAGACCCGCTCGCAGAGTCCCGCCGCCGCCATCTCGCGAAGGTCACGCCGCACCGTATCTTCGGAGACGCCGAATTCGAGCGCAAGCTCCGCCGCCAGCACGCGGCCGTTCAGCCGCAGCCGCTCGGAAATCACCCCTTGGCGCTCTCGCAACAGAAAATCCTGCATGTTCCTACCGGGTCATTGGTTGAAGTGGTGAAAACATGCATAAACGTTTATGACCGTGCAGACAACATGCACAGCTACACGTTTTCTGAAGCAATGAAACAATGCACCCGATAGGCGCTGGCCGGCTGAGAAAAATATTTCGCCGTTTCTGCATTTATTCGCAGTTTTCTACGCTTCGGGCGCCCTAGTTTTCTGCAAACTATGCCGCATCCGATCACAACCTCCCAAGGATGGATAAAACAATGAACTGGTTGAAAACCGCCGCCGCCGCTGTCCTCATTCAGGCTGCAGCCCTCCTGCCCGCCCATGCCGGTGAAAATCTCGCCGCCATCAAATCGGCCGGCGTCTTCAAGATCGGTACCGAAGGCACCTATGCGCCCTTCACCTATCATGACGAAAGCGGCAAGCTCGTCGGCTTCGACGTCGAGATCGGCGAGGCGATCGCCGCCAAGCTGGGCGTCAAGGCCGAATTCGTCGAAGGCAAGTGGGACGGCCTGATCGCCGGCCTCGACGCCAAGCGCTACGACACGGTCATCAACCAGGTCGGCATCACCGAAGCCCGCAAGCAGAAATATGATTTCTCCGAACCGTATATCGCTTCCAAGGCCGTACTGATCGTCCGCGAGGGCGATGACAGCATCAAGACCTTCGCCGATCTGAAGGGCAAGAAATCCGCCCAGTCGCTGACCAGCAACTTCGGCAAGCTCGCGACCGAAGCCGGCGCAGAACTCGTCGGCACCGACGGTTTCGACCAGTCGATCCAGCTCGTGCTGACGAAGCGCGCCGATGCGACGATCAACGACAGCCTTTCCTTCCTCGATTTCAAGAAGCATAAGCCGGACGCGCCTGTGAAGATTGCCGCCCAGCAGGAAAATGCCGATTACTCCGGCATCATCATCCGCAAGAACGAGCCGGAGCTTCTTGCCGAAATCAACAAGGCGCTTGCCGACATCAAGGCCGACGGTACGTACAAGAAGATCGCCGACAAATATTTCGGCCAGGACGTTTCGAAGTAAGTTCCCTCCCCAACCCCTCCCCACAAGGGGGAGGGGCCCAACGGCCATCCGCGACATCTCAAACAACCATTTCGGCCAGCGGTTCGGTTGCTGTTTCGTGCGGAGCGAGAGACTTGATACGTCCCTCCCCCTTGTAGGGAGGGGTTGGGGAGGGGTATTCGAGATATCGCCACCCACCGACGAGAGGGAATTCCTTGCAGCACTGGCTTCAACTGATGGCGGAATCGCTCCCCTCGCTCCTCTGGGCCGGGCTGGTCTTCACCATCCCCCTCACGTTGCTGTCCTTCACCTTCGGTCTGATCCTCGGCCTGGTCACAGCGATCGCCCGCCTCTTCGGTCCCGCGCCGGTCGTGGTCGTCGCCCGTTTCTATGTCTGGGTCATCCGCGGCACACCGCTCCTCGTGCAGCTCTTCGTGATCTTTTACGGCCTGCCGAGCATCGGCATTCTGCTCGATGCCTTTCCCGCCGCCCTCATCGGCTTTACCCTGAATATCGGCGCTTACAGTTCCGAGATCATCCGCGCCGTCATCTCCTCCGTGCCCAAGGGCCAGTGGGAAGCAGCCTATTCGATCGGCATGAGCTGGCGCCAGGCGATGAGCCGCACCATCCTGCCGCAGGCCGGCCGCGTCGCCGTGCCACCGCTGTCGAATACCTTCATCTCGCTGGTGAAGGACACGTCGCTTGCCGCCGCCATCACCGTGCCGGAACTCTTCCAGGCAGCTCAGCGCATCGTCGCCACCACCTATGAGCCACTGATCCTCTATATCGAGGCGGCGCTGATCTATCTGGTCCTGAGCTCCATCCTCTCGCAGCTGCAGGTGCGGCTGGAACGCCGCTTCGCGCGTTATGGCGGCATGCTGGAGGCAAACGCATGATCGAGCTTTCCAACATCGAAAAGCGCTTCGGCGATGCCATCATCCTGAAGGACATCAGCATTCGCATCCCCGAAGGCAGCGTCACGGCGCTGGTCGGGCCCTCAGGCGGCGGCAAAAGCACGCTGCTGCGCTGTATCAACCTGCTCGAAATCCCGACATCAGGTGCAATCCGCCTCGGCGAGGCAGAGCTTTCCTTCGCGCCCGGCAAACGCATCGGCTGGCAGGCGATTCAAAGGATCCGCCGCCAGACCGGCATGGTCTTCCAGAACTTCCAGCTCTTCCCGCATCAAACCGCGATCGAAAACGTCATGGAAGGTCTGGTCACGGTGCTGAAATGGCCGAAGGAGAAGGCCCACGAACGCGCCACGGAACTCCTGACCAAGGTTGGCATGGCGCACAAGGCCGATGCCTGGCCGTCGACATTATCGGGCGGCCAGCAACAGCGCGTGGCGATCGCCCGGGCGCTCGCGCCGTCGCCGCGCGTGCTTCTGTGTGACGAGCCGACCTCGGCGCTCGATCCGGAACTCTCGGCGGAAGTGGTCGATGTGCTGGGTCAGCTGGCCCGGGAAGGTACGACCATGGTCATGGCGACCCATGATCTGCGCCTCGCCTCCAAGATCGCCAATGACGTCGTCTTCCTGGAAGCCGGCAGCGTGGTGGAAACGGGCAGCGCCAGAGCGATCTTCACGGCGCCACAGCGCGAACGCACCAAGCGGTTCATCTCGACGATCAACGCGGCGCATAGCTACGATATTTAAGACGGTGCCGGGCTGTCACCCGGCACCGCCGGCATTCCGATCAAGCGGCCGTCACGACGGCGCGCGCGGCCTTCAAGGCGTTGCCCCACCAGGTCAGCTGGTCGAGCATGTTCTTGGCGGCTTCGTTGAGATGCGCATAGTCCCCAAGCTGCTTGCCCTCCTTGAGAACGGCAAGATATTCGCTGAAGGCAATATGAACGCCCGTTTTGACCGAAGCTGCACTCATTTCGACGAAAATCAGGCGAAGCTGCTCGACGGCGCGCGCCCCGCCAACGCCGCCATAGCCGACGAAGCCGACCGGCTTCTGGATGAATTCGCCGAGATCGATGGCATTTTTCAGAACCGCCGTCGGCGCATGATTGTACTCGGCGACGGTGAAAATGAAGCCGTCGAATTCGCGCAGCTTCTTCTTCCAGCGCTCGGCGGCTTCGCTTTCCGCTGTCGTTGCGCGCTCTTCGCCGAAGAAATGCATGGGATAGTCGAGAAGATCGAGAACCTCGACTTCGAGATCGGAGCGCTGGCCGACGAGCCCGGCGATCCACTTGGCCGGATGTTCGGCAAAACGGCCAATACGCGTGCTGCCGACGATGACGGCAAACTTCAACTTGCTCATGGAGAGAATGTCCTGGTTGGTCTTGGGGCGGATATACGACTTCAAGTCTATGGGAAAGCCTCCTCGCCAAGCAAGGCGAGGAGGCCGTAAACGCTTCGAAAAATCAGGCTTCCGACAGCCCGATCACACACAATCGGGTGATTGGTGAGGCAGCCAGCCAACTGAACAAGCCTCTCGGCAAGGCTCAAGCGGCATAGACGACAAGCAGGTCCTTGGCATCGATCTGATCGCCGGCCTTGACGAGGATTTCGGCAATCGTTCCATCCTTTTCCGCATGGATCGCCGTTTCCATCTTCATCGCTTCGATGGAGACGAGCACATCACCGGCGCTGACGGCTTGGCCGGATGAGGCGAAGACGCGGCTGATGACGCCGGGCATCGGCGCACCGACATGAGCACCATTACCGGGCTCGGCCTTGCGGCGCACGGCCGCACCCGTCGCCCCATGGGCCCGGTCCGGCACCTTGATGCGGCGCGGCTGGCCGTTGAGCTCGAAGAAGACGGTGACCATGCCCTGGCTGTCGGTGGCGCTCATCGCCTGATTGACGATGACGAGCGTCTTGCCTCGTTCGATATCGGCAAACAGTTCCTCGCCGTCGGCCAGCCCGTAGAAATAGGCAGGCGTCGGCAGCACCGAGACCGGGCCATAGGTATCGGAGGCGAGCGCAAAGTCGGTGAAGACCTTCGGATACATCAGATAGGAGGCGAATTCGAAGTCGCTGACCCCGCGCTCCAGCTTGGTCTCGATGACCTTGCGCTCGGCATCGAGATCGGCTTCCTTCAGCAGCGAGCCGGGACGCACCGTATAGGGCTTTTCGCCCTTCAGTGCCTTCTTCTGTAGTGCTGCCGGCCATCCCGACGGCGGCTGGCCGAGATCGCCCTTCAGCATCGACACCACCGATTCCGGGAAGGAGACTTCGCGCTCGGGGCTGACGACGTCGGCGACCGTCAGGTCCTGGCTCACCATCATCAGGGCCATGTCGCCGACCACCTTGGAGGAGGGCGTCACCTTGACGATATCGCCGAACATCTGGTTGGCGTCGGCGTAGGCCTGCGCCACCTGGTGCCAGCGGGTCTCGAGTCCCAGCGAGCGGGCCTGTTCCTTGAGGTTGGTGAACTGGCCGCCCGGCATTTCATGCAGATAGACCTCCGAGGCTGGGCCCTTGAGGTCGCTTTCAAAGGCGGCATACTGGTTGCGCACCGCCTCCCAATAGAAGGAGATACGGCGGATCCATTCCGGATCGAGGCCCGGATCGCGCTCGGAGCCGGAGAGCGCCTCGACGATCGAGCCGAGACAGGGCTGCGAGGTATTGCCGGAAAGCGCATCCATCGCCGCATCGACGGCATCGACACCGGCTTCGACGGCGGCAAGAACGGTCGCGGCGGCAATGCCCGAGGTGTCATGCGTATGGAAGTGGATCGGCAGGCCGGTCGCTTCGCGCAGCGCCTTGAACAGCACCTTCGCCGCCGCCGGCTTCAACAGACCCGCCATATCCTTGACCGCGATGATATGGGCGCCGGCCTTCTCGAGCTCGACGGCAAGGTCGGTATAGTATTTCAGGTCGTATTTCGGGCGGGCGGAATTAAGGATGTCGCCGGTGTAGCAGATCGCCGCCTCGCAGAGCTTGTTCTCCTCGGCAATCGCATCCATCGACACCCGCATGTTCTCGACCCAGTTCAGGCAGTCGAAGACGCGGAAAAGATCGATGCCGCCTCTGGCCGCCTGGCGGACGAAATATTTGACGACATTGTCGGGATAGTTGGTGTAGCCGACGCCATTGGCGCCGCGCAGCAGCATCTGCAGGAGCAGGTTCGGCGCGCCCTCGCGGATCAGCGCCAGCCGCTCCCACGGATCTTCGGTGAGGAAGCGCATGGAGACGTCGAAGGTGGCGCCACCCCAGCATTCGAGCGACAAGAGATTCGGCAACGCGTGCGCATAGGTGCTGGCGATCCTGGCGATGTCATAGGTGCGCATGCGGGTGGCGAGCAGCGACTGGTGGCCGTCGCGCATCGTCGTATCGGTCAGAAGCACGCGCTTCTCATTGCGCATCCATTCGCCGAACTTCTTCGGGCCGAGCGTGTCGAGCAGCTGCTTGGTGCCGTCCTTGACGCCGTTGCCGTTGGCATAGGGCACCACAGGCTTGGCGGCATTTTCGAGGGGCCTCGGTCTGTCCTTGGCCTCGGGATGGCCGTTGACGGTGACGTCGGCGAGATAGGTCAAGAGCTTCGTCGCGCGGTCCTGGCGCTTGACCTGCTGGAAGAGCTCCGGCGTCGTGTCGATGAAGCGGGTGGTGTAGCTGTTGTCGCGGAACTTCGGATGGCCGATGATCGCTTCGAGGAAGGTCAGGTTGGTGGCGACGCCGCGGATGCGGAATTCGCGCAGCGCCCGGTCCATACGGGAAATCGCTTCGGACGGGTTCGGCGCCCAGGCCGTGACCTTGACGAGCAGCGGATCATAATAACGGGTAATGATGGCGCCGGAATAGGAGGTGCCGCCGTCAAGCCGGATGCCGAAGCCGGAAGCCGAGCGATAGGCGGTGATGCGGCCGTAGTCCGGAATGAAATTGTGTTCGGGATCTTC
Organism: Rhizobium phaseoli; assembly: GCF_003985125.1. GTDB lineage: Bacteria > Pseudomonadota > Alphaproteobacteria > Rhizobiales > Rhizobiaceae > Rhizobium > Rhizobium phaseoli. The sequence continues at coordinate 274,534 of NZ_ML133567.1, read as the reverse complement.
GGTGGTGATGCGGCACTGCAGCGCATGGCCGTTCAGGCGGATATCGGCCTGAGCGGGAACGCCCGATTCCGGCGTGCCGATCGCAGCGCCGTCGAGGATGTGGATCTGCGCCTTGACGATGTCGATGCCGGTGACGACTTCGGTCACCGTGTGCTCGACCTGGATGCGCGGATTGACCTCGATGAAGTAGAATTTGCCGGTATCGGCATCCATCAGATATTCGACGGTGCCGGCGCCGATATAGTTGGTCGCCGCTGCGATCTTCAGCGAATAGGCAGCCAGTTCCTGGCGCTGCGACTCCGAGAGGTAGGGTGCGGGCGCGCGCTCGACGACCTTCTGGTTGCGGCGCTGGATCGAGCAGTCGCGCTCGAAGAGATGCACGACATTGCCGTGTGTGTCGCCGAGGATCTGGCTTTCGACGTGGCGGGCGCGCTCGACCAGCTTTTCCAGATAGACCTCGTCCTTGCCGAAGGCGGCCATCGCCTCGCGCTTGGCCTCCGTCACCTCGCGGGCGAGATCGGCTTCGGCGCGGATGACGCGCATGCCGCGGCCGCCGCCGCCCCAGGAGGCCTTCAGCATGACGGGATAGCCGATTGCTGCCGCCATCTTCGCCACTTCGGCCATATCGTCCGGCAGCGACTCGGTCGCCGGCACGACGGGCACGCCGACCGAGATCGCCAGATTGCGCGCCGCGACCTTGTTGCCGAGCTGGCGCATCGTATCGGCCTTCGGACCGATGAAGATAATGCCGGCCTTGTTGCAGGCATCGACGAATTCCGGGCTTTCCGACAAGAGGCCGTAACCGGGGTGAATGGCGTCGGCACCCGAAAGCTTGGCGACCCGGATCACCTCGTCGATCGACAGATAGCTTTCGATCGGCCCGAGATCGCGGGCCAGATGCGGGCCGCGGCCGACCTGATAACTCTCATCCGCCTTGAAACGGTGCAGCGCCAGCTTGTCCTCTTCCGCCCAGATCGCCACCGTTTTTATTCCAAGCTCGTTGGCCGCGCGGAACACGCGAATGGCTATTTCAGAGCGATTGGCAACGAGTATCTTGGAAATGGGCAAAACGGTCTCCTCCGTCGTTCAGACGCGGGCATGCTGCACCCGCGAAGAAAATTCTTAACTTCTTGTCACAGGAAGTTCAATTTCTCTTGCGACTGCGAAACGCACTTTCTCGCCATGCGAAGACATGTCGACTGGCAGTATGCAGCGATTTGCGCGAAATGGATAAAAAAAGCTCAGCTTATCAGGCCATGGCGGAAAGCGAGCGCCACCGCCTGTTGCCGGTTCTTCGCCTTCAGCTTGCCCTGCAGGCCGTTCATATACCAATCGACGGTGTGGTTCGAGATCTTCAGCATCTTGCTGATCTCCATCGACGTCATGCCTTCGGCGAGATAGTGCAGGATTTCCATCTCGCGCCGCGTCAGCGGCGTCTCAGCCGGCAGCACCGTCTCCAGCGCCTCGGCCTCGCCGGTCAGCTCGAGCAACCGCCAGAAGGTCTTGCGCGCCACAGCCTCGAGCAAGGCGATCTCCACCGGCGACAATTCGATCGGTCTGCCGCCGAGACTGAGGCTGCCCAGAATGCCGTTGCGCCCATGGATCGGAAAGAGATAGCCGTCCTCCAATCCATGGCCGAAGGCATCGACCATCATCTGCTCCATACGGCGGCGATGCGCGTCGCTGTTGAATGCCGCCATGCTTTCCCGCCAGCGGAAAGGCCGCTGCGCATGAGTGAGATAGCGCACCATCGGATCGATCCTGATATATTTTTTTGCGGCATATATCTGCAGCCATCGTTCGGGCCAGCGGCCGGCCAGCGGTGCAGCCCGCAGTTCCGAGTTCTGCTGGGCCGGTGTCTGCTGCAAATGGCGTAGCAGACCGTAATACTCGAAGCCGGAACCATGGAGGACCTGCTCGAGCTCGTTGACGACAGCATCCGGATTTGGGCACTCTTCCAGAATTACAAGCACTTGAATTAATGAATTAATATTCACAAAACGCCCCTTGTCCGGACCTTAAGTCCGCATCCAGGCCGTTGGCGGCTTTTCAATTTGGTCGCGAAACGGTCTTCAACATGCAGTCTTTAATTTCAATGCTGTGCTAAACATTTATTAAAATGCAAGCGCAAATTGTCGTGGCATATAATCCGCCAGAAATTCGGTTGCCAGACCCTGATGCTGAAAAATGTGAGCGATCTTCACGCAATCTGCTGTTCTATGCTGCTGATGCGGCTCCGATTCCCCGCAGAAAGCGATAGAGCCTTCGGCTTAATCCTCCCGCGGCTGGACCCTGAATACTCCGTTAATCGCCGGTTCAGGTAGCCTTTTGTAGCATCCCACCATTCCCTTTTTCGCAGATGCACAAGAGGTTAGACGTGTCGCTATTCAAGGTCTATGCAAGAGCTCTGCGCTATCTTGGCGCCTACAAGCTCCGCGTATCCCTGGTCGTTATCGCCAATATTGTTCTGGCGACCATCACCATTGCGGAACCGATCCTGTTCGGTCGCATCATCGATGCGATCTCGGGCAAGGGTGAAGTCAAGCCCATCCTGTTCATGTGGGCGGCCTTCGCCGTGTTCAACACCATCGCCTTCGTCCTGGTATCGCGCGAGGCCGACCGGCTTGCTCATGGCCGGCGGGCCACGTTGCTGACGGAGGCTTTCGGCCGCATCATTTCCATGCCGCTCGCCTGGCATCACCAGCGCGGCACCTCCAACGCGCTGCACACGCTGCTGCGCGCCTGCGAGACGCTGTTCGGCCTTTGGCTGGAATTCATGCGCAACCACCTGTCGACGGTCATCGCGCTTGCCCTGCTGGTGCCGACCGCAATGTCGATGGACCTGCGCCTGTCGGCCGTCCTCATCGTGCTCGGCATTGCCTACTGGCTGATCGGCCGCGTGGTCATGAGCCGCACCAAGGATGGCCAGGCGTCGGTTGAGAACCACTACCATACCGTCTTCTCGCATGTCAGCGACTCGATCAGCAACGTGTCGGTTCTGCATAGCTACAACCGCATCGAGGCCGAAACCAAGGCATTGAAGTCCTTTGCCGACCGGCTGCTCGAAGCGCAGTATCCGGTGCTCGACTGGTGGGCGATCGCCAGCGCGCTGAACCGCATGGCTTCGACGATCGCGATGATGGTCGTCCTGATCATCGGCACGATGCTCGTCCAGTCCGGCCAGCTGCGTGTCGGTGACGTCATTGCCTTCATCGGCTTTGCGAACCTGCTGATTGCCCGCCTCGACTTGATGCGTCAATTCGCCACGCAGATCTTCGAGGCGCGTTCCAAGCTCGAGGACTTCTACACGCTCGAAGATTCGGTGCGTGAACGTGAAGAACCGGCCGGCAACGGCGAGATCAAGAACGTCAAGGGGGCGGTCGAATTCCGCGACGTCTCCTTCGGCTTCGGCAACAGCTCGCAGGGTCTGCACAATGTCTCCTTCTCGGTGAAGGCCGGCCAGACGGTTGCGATCGTCGGCCCGACCGGCGCCGGCAAGACGACGCTCGTCAACCTGCTGCAGCGCGTCTACGATCCGCAGGGCGGCCAGATCCTCGTCGACGGTACCGATATCACCAAGGTGACCCGCAAGTCGCTGCGTCGCCATATCGCCACGGTCTTCCAGGATGCCGGTCTGCTGAACCGCTCGATCAGCGACAATATCCGGCTCGGCCGCGAGGGTGCCAGCGAAGAGGAAATGCGCCGGGCGGCCGAAGCTGCCGCCGCCGCCGACTTCATCGAGACCCGCGAGGACCGTTACGACACGCATGTCGGCGAACGCGGCAACAAGCTCTCGGGCGGCGAGCGCCAGCGCATCGCGATTGCCCGCGCCATCCTCAAAGACGCACCGATCCTGGTGCTCGACGAGGCGACCTCGGCGCTCGACGTCGAGACCGAAGCGCGCGTCAAGTCGGCGATCGACAATCTGCGTGAGAACCGCACCACCTTCATCATCGCCCACCGCCTCTCGACGGTCCGCGAAGCCGATATGGTGCTCTTCCTGGACGACGGCCGCGTTGCCGAGCAGGGCAGCTTCGACGAGCTCAGCCACAGCAACGGCCGCTTCGCCGCCCTGCTGCGCGCCAGCGGTATCCTGACGGACGACGAAGTCCGCAAGGCCCACGCCACCGAAGCCGCCTGATCGGTCGGGTTCAAAATAAAGGCTGGAAGGTAGCTCCTTCCGGCCTTTTTGTTGGCTGGGTGAGGCCAGTCCAATTCCGACGACATACTTCAGGGCTTGGTTTCCTTCCAAAACCGTTGCTGACGTCACACAGTAACCGTGTACAATGGGGCCGCCCCCTCTGCCCTGCCGGGCATCTCCCCCACCGGTGGGGAGATCGGTTGGGTGCGATGGTTTCCCCAGCCAACAACGAACATGTATTCCGCCCGGCGACGGAAAGGAACCAGGTTGCAACCACTGGCCAATCTCCCTCCTTATCGGGCAGATACCCCGCAGGGCAGAGGGGTGCCGCACGCTGCTACGCCGCCATTCCAAACCCAACCCCGATTGACCACCCTGCCGATCTTCCTACCTTCCGCATTGTCCAAGCATCGGAAGGAAAGCCCATGAAGGTCCTGCGCATCGTCGCCAATATTGCAGCACCCGACATCACGCCGGCGCGGCGGTTCTATCAGGATGTCCTCGGTCTCGACGTCATCATGGATCACGGCTGGATCACCACCTTCGGCGCCGCGAGACCCATGAACGTTCAGGTGAGCGTCGCCAGCGAGGGCGGCTCCGGCACGCCGGTGCCGGACCTTTCGATCGAGGTCGACGATCTCGACGCTGCTTTCACGGCGATGTCGGCCGCCGGTTTTTCGATCGAATACGGCCCGGCGGACGAGCCCTGGGGCGTCAGGCGCTTTTATGTCCGCGATCCCCTGGGCAGGCTGGTGAACATCCTCGCTCACAAAAATTGAGCCGGCGGGCAGGGGCCGCCGGCTCCTCTATCTCAAGGCAAAGCTGGCAGCTATTTCCGATTGGTGCGGCGATAGGTGTTTGCCGCTCCGCCGATCCGCACGGGCACCGGTACGGCGGCAACCTCGGTGACGAGCTTACTCTTGACCTTGTCCTGCTGACGCTTGTGCTCGAGATAGTAGGCATAGGCGAATTGCGTCGCGATGCCGGCGATGACAAAGATCGGGCCGACCAGCGGATCCTTGTTGGTGATGTAGAGCACGACCTGGCCGACCATGGCGAGGATCGTGCCAGCAACAAAGATGTTGAGCGAATGGCGGCCGAGGATCGTCAGGGGGTGATCCGCGGGACGCCGCAGGATGCGGGAGAATGCGGGGATGCTGATGATCAGGTAGGTCAGCGCCAGCACATGCAGCAGTCGCGGCAGCGACAGGAAGGTCTTGTCGAAACCTGTTATAACCGGCGGCAGGCCAAGCGCTGCCAGCGAGTTGCCGAAAATCCAGAGATGACCGGTCACCCAGACGAAGGAAAGCACGACATAGGCGGCGGCGACCGCAAGCAATAGCGGATGCCGCGGGATTCGGCCGCCGCGCTTGATATGCAGGATCGAGATGATACCGATCGAAAACAGGAACTGCCAGGAGAGCGGATTGAGGAACCAATAGCCTTCGATCAGCATATTGTGCGGCGCCACCTGATAAATGCCGGCGAGCAGCCAGACCGTGCCCGAGACGGCAAGCGCCAGCAGCGCGCTTCGCTCGTTGAGGAGCAGGAGGATGGGCACCATCAGCAGCAACGCCCCGTACATGGGCAGGATATTGTTGTAGCCGATCTGGTGGCCGAGCAGGAGCAGCGCGGGGATACCGTCCTTGAGGTTCATCAGAACCGCCAGAATATTGATTTCGACAAGCAATCCGGGCCGGTGGAACAGCCAGGCGCCGCAGATGAACAGCGCCAGTGTCATGAAGGTTGTGATCATGTGGGCGAGATAGAGGGTGAAGGCCCGCTTTGCCGCCTTGATCGCCATTCTGATCCGGTTGCCCGGCTGGAAACGGGTCCCGTAAGCAAGGCCGACGGCAATGCCGGATATCAGCACGAAAGCCTCCGCGGCATCGGAGAAGCCGAAATTCTTCGTCGTGACATATTCGAAGAACTGCCCGGGAACATGATTGATGAAGATCATGATCAGGGCGAGGCCACGCAGCACGTCAAGCCTTGTATCGCGCCCTGGCGCAGCTACGGATCGGGAACTGCGCTCGGTGCCGATGGCTTCGGTCCGCGTGCTTGCCATGGAGTGTCTCCTGTTATCCGATTTGCAAACGCGACGACGGCCAAAAGGGTTCCCTTTTGGCCGTTCGCGAATCGCCGTGATGTCTGCGTGGAGAAACGCTTTATCCGAGCGGATATCCCTCTTCGGGATCGGCGACTTCGCTGCCGTTGATCGACAGAGTGTAGCCGCTGGCGTTGGACGCTTTTGAGACCGAAATGCGGTATTTGCCGTCGCCCCGCTCGACCTCCGCCGCAAAACCGTCCCATTCCGACGGGAGCGACGGACGCACGTAAAGCCGGCCATCTTTCAACCGGATACCGAGAATGCCCTCGACGGCAGCCCGGTAGAGCCAGCCGGCCGAGCCTGTGTACCAGGTCCAGCCGCCGCGCGAGGTATAGGGCTCATGTCCATAGACGTCGGCAGCCACGACATAAGGTTCGACCCGGTATTGCTCGGCCGAAGCCTTGTCGAGCGCATGGGTGATCGGGTTGAGGATCTGGAAGCAGCGCAGCGCGTCGTCGCCCCGCTTGAGCTCCGCCAACGCCATCACCACCCAGGTCGCGGCATGGGTATATTGGCCGCCGTTTTCGCGCACACCCGGCGGATAAGCCTTGATATAACCGGGATCCCTGGCGGAATTGATGAAGGGCGGCGTGAACAGCCGGATGATGCGGGCTTCCTCGTCGACCAGTTGATCGAGCACGGCGTCCATGGCCTTGACGGCGCGGGCCGGGTCGCCCTCGCCGGACAGAACGCTCCAGGACTGCGCGATCGAATCGATCCGGCATTCCGGGCTTTCCTTGGAACCGAGCAGCGCGCCATCGTCGAACGTGCCGCGGCGATAGTAGCCGCCGTCCCACCCCGCGGTTTCGAGCGCCTTCTTCAAGTCCTTGAGATGTGCAGACCAGCGCTTTGCGCGGGCCTTGTCACCGCGCTCTTCGGCATAGGGGATGAAGGAGCGCAAGGCTCCCGCCAGGAACCAGCCGAGCCAGACGCTGGTGCCGCGTCCGCCGATGCCGACGCGGTTCATGCCGTCGTTCCAGTCGCCGCCCAGGAACAGCGGCAGGCCGTTCGATCCCTTGCGGGCGATGGCGAGATCGAGCGCCAGCGCCGCATGTTCGTAGACGCTCGCCTTGTCCTCGGAAATCTCCGGCTTGTAGAAGGAGTCGTGCTGTCCCTCGAGAAGCGCCGGACCTTCCAAGAAGGCAATTTCCTCGTCGAGCACGCTCTTGTCGCCGGTGACGCTGCAATAGTGATGAATCGCATAGCTCAGCCAGACGACGTCGTCCGAGATCATCGTGCGGACGCCGGCACCGGTTCCCGGCAGCCACCAATGCTGGACGTCGCCCTCGCGGAATTGGCGCGAGGCGGCGTTCAGGATCTGCCGGCGGGCGATCGAAGGTTCGTGCAGCAGGAAGGCCAGCGTATCCTGCAGCTGATCGCGGAAGCCGAAGGCGCCGCTTGCCTGGTAGAAGGCGGTGCGGGCCATGATCCGGCAGCCGAGGCTCTGATAGGGCAGCCAGGTGTTGACGAGATTGTTCATCCCGCGATCCGGCGTCGAGATCTGCAGCCTGCCGGTGAAATCCCGCCAGAAGCTGCGGTTTGCCTCGACGGCATCGTCGAACGAAGCCTTGCGGACATCAGCGATGACAGTGCGCGCCTCTTCTTCCGTCGGTGTATCGCCGAGGAAGAAGGTGAAGTCGCGCTCTTCGCCGGCGCCAAGCTCGATGTCGATTGCCAGAGCCGCGGCCGGATCGCCGTCGAGCTCGGTGGCACCCGAAAGCGCAGCTGCTGACGTAACAGCCTGCGGCGCCTGGATCGTTCCCGCCTTGCCGATGAACTCGCGCCGGCTTGCGCAAACGCTCGAAGGCGTCTCGCTGGCCGCGAAGAAAGCGGTTCGGTTGGAAAAATCGATGCTGTAGGGATTGGTGGCAAACAGCGCTCCCGTCTCCCCGTCATGGCGCGACAGGATGAAGGGGGCCGTGCGTCCCGGATTGTTGCCGAGGACCCATTCGACATAACCATAGAGACGCAGCCTGCGGCCGGTCGAACCGGTGTTGCGCAGGCGCAGGCGCTGCAGTTTCACCGGCTTGTCGCGGGCGATCGTCTGCGTCAGCTCCAGTGCGATATCGTGCTGGATGCTCGAGAAGACCGAATAGCCGAGCCCATGGCGGGCCTCGAAACGAACGTCCGGCCGGCGCGACAGCGCCGCGAAGGGCGTCATGACCGCACCGCTGTCGAGATCGGCGAGATAGAAGGCCTCACCCGAACGGTTGACCACTGCGTCGTTCGACCAGGAGGTCAGCTGGTAGTCGCGCGAATTGACGCTCCAGGTGAAGCCTGCGCCTTCGGCTGATACGTGAAAGCCGAACCTGTCATTGGAAATGACGTTGATCCAGGGCTGGGGCGTCGCATGCCCTCCGGGCAGGCGGACGACATATTCGCGGCCGTCGCGGGCAAAGCCGCCGATGCCGTTCCAGAAGTCGAGATCACCTTCCTCCTCGATGACGACGGCCGGCACGACAGGCGGCGGCACCGGCGCGATGCGCTTGACCGGAACCTTGTTACGCTCGGCGCGCTCCATTTCCTGCAGTTCATCCTTAGAGGGCGCAAACAGGGCGACGGCGCGGTTGATCTGATCGATCACCTTGCCGTTCTTCGCGTGGAGGGTGACGCGGGAGGCTGCGATCACTGCATGATAGGTGCTCTCCTCCATCAGGTCCTTGCGAACCGCGAAGATATGCTGACGCAACCCGTCGGCCTGGCCTATGCGGCGCACGTTCTCGCACATGGCGTCGAGCGCGTGCTGCATGTCCTGCGCGTAGGAAGAGGCGCGTTCGTTCATGATGATGAGATCGGCGGTGACGCCGCGCGAGCGCAGATATTCCTGCGCCAGCAGTGCCTCGCGGGCGATATCGAGATCCATGTCGTCGTTGACGCGCAATGTGAAGATCGGGAAATCGCCGGAGATCGCCAGCGGCCACAGCGCCGATTGTGACTGCAGGCCGGCCTCGACGGTCGCTTCGTCCTTGCGCAATTGCATGTCGGGGTAGACGAGGTAGCGTCCGAGGTGCTGGAAGGCGGCCGCCTGCTGCGAGGTGACGCCGACATGGCGCATCTGCACCTGCGTGCGCGTCCAGGCCTGGACAAGCTCGTGGTTGAAGGCGTCGGGATGGCGGTAGCGATTGACCGCCTTGTCGACCTCGTCGCGGTTTGGAGCGGCGATCGTCCAGAAGAACACGCTGACCTTTTTGCCGGCTGGAACACGTACGGTGCGGCGCAGCGACATGACGGGGTCGAGCATGAAGCCGTCGCTGCCGGATAGTGTCGCGCCCGGATCGAAGGCCGCCGCATCGGCGAGGCTGCGGCCACGGCCGATGAACTTGCGCCGGTCGGTCTCGAATTCGGTGTGACGGGTGTCGCCGGCATTGTCGACGATCAGATGTGCGATGCTGATGTTCGGCTCGTTCGGATCGCGTTTGTTGCGTTCGGCGCGAATGACGTCGCCACGTTTGCCGATCTCGGTCTTGATGAACATGCGGGCGAAGGCCGGATGCGCATTGTCGGTATCATCCGAGGTGATGACAGGTTCGAGATAGGAGGTGACTTCGATGAAACGGTCTTCCGTGCCCATGTTGAGCAGGGTGACACGGCGGGCCTCGGCATCATGCTCGGTCGCAATGATACACTCCACCTCGCTCGTCAGATCACCAATCGTCTTGGTGAACTGCGCTTTTTCGTCGGCGAACTCGACCTTGATCTTTTCGCCTTCGACGCCCTTCGGCTCTGCTGTCGCCGACCACCATTCGTTGGTGGCGGTATCGCGCAGGAAGATGAAGGTGCCCCAGCGGTCTTCGGTCGGATCGGCCTTCCAGCGGGAAACAGAAAGGCCGTTCCAACGGGAATAACCGGCGCCCGTCGCCGTCAGCATCAGTGAGTAATGGCCGTTCGACAGGAACACGAGTTCGCGGTCGCGCGAAGCCGGATCGCTGATCTTCCTGATCTCCGGCCGCAGCAGATCGTCCTGGATGCTGGCCGGCGTGTCGGATTCATGCTTGCCGCTCATGACGGGGATGTCGCGCGGCGCCTTTTCCTGCAGCAGCAGCTCGGCCGCCTCGATAACCGGGTCGGAATGGAAGAGCTCGCGCAGATGGCCGTTGAAGGCGACGTTGGCGACGGCGGCGATCGACATGCCGTGATGGTGGGCATAATAATTGTAGACTACCGCGCATTTCTTGCCTTCCGGCACGCGGGTCGGCGTGAAATCGACGGCGTCGTGGAAGCCGAACTTGCCGAGCGCGCCGACCTTGCGCAGTCTCTGCAGGTTTTCCAGAGCGCCCGGCGGGTCGTACTGGCTGGCGAGCAGCGATGCATAGGGTGCAATGACGGCATTGTGGCCGAGGCCGCGCTTCAGGCCGAGCGTCGGCACGCCGAAATTCGTGTATTGGTAGTTGAGGTTATGGTCGCGGGCATTGAAGGCCGCTTCCGAAATGCCCCACGGGATACCGAGTTTGCGAGCATAATTCATCTGCTCGACGACAACCAGATTGTTGGTCTGGTTGAGAATACCGCCGCCGCGTTCCTGCATGACGAGCGGTGGCATCAGATATTCGAACATCGAGCCCGACCAGGAGACCAGCGCGCCGCGCGATCCCACCGGCACGACCTGGCGGCCGAGACGGTACCAGTGCTCCGTCGGCAGATCGCCCTTGGCGATGCCGAACAGGCTGGTCAGGCGGCATTCGGACGCCAGCAGATCGTAGCAGGCCTGATCGAGTTCACCGCTTTCGACGCGGTAGCCGATCGACAGCAGGCGCCGTTCCGGCCGGAACAGGAAGCCGAAATCCATCGAGAAGGCGAGATCGCGGGCCTTGTCGCGCAGCGCCACCAGCCGCGGCCGCAGCGCATCGACCTTGGACAGGTCGAAGGTGCTGTCTGAAATATGCGCCTCGCAGACCTTCACCAGCGACGCTGCCCATTGGGTGACCTCTTCGCTCTGCTTCGACTTGACCTCATGGTCGAGATTGGCGGCGAGCTTTTCGATGTCGCGCGCGAGAACGGCAAGATTGATGATACGGATCGAGGCGAATTCATGCTCGCGCTTGACGGCAGCAAGCGCATTCTGGAAGCCGACGATGCGTTCTTCCAGGCGCCGGCGCAGCGGCCGCACGGTCTTGCGGTCGTCGGGCAGATCTGCCAGCACTTCACCCAAAATGCCGGCCGTGTCGCCGACACCGTCGAGATTGCCCTGCATGTGAGCCGACGGGGCCTCGGCCCAGTTGCGGCAGGCCGACGAAATGGCGATCAGATGACCGGCGAGATTGCCGCTGTCGACGGCCGAGACATAACGCGGCCCGAGCGTCTGCAGCGTATCGGTGTGATACCAGTTGAACAGATGGCCGCGGAATTTTTCCATCTTGTCGATCGTGGCAATCGTCTGCTCCAGCCGCTCGAGCGTCTCCTCAAAGGAGAACCAGCCGAAATGCCGGCCGGAGACGACGGAGAGCAGATAGACGCCGATATTGGTCGGCGAGGTGCGGGCCGCGACGATGACATGCGGCGTTTCCTGGATATTGTCAGGCGGCAGATAATTCTGCTCAGGTGTGGTGAAGGTCTCGAAATAACGCCAGGTGCGCCGGGCGATCTTGCGCAACTCGCTCGACACGGAATCGGCGACCTCAAGCCGGTCCTCGGTCTCCGCCGACTGGCTGACATACCAGGCGACGACAGGCGAGAGAATCCACAGCAGTGCGAAGGGGATGCCGACGAGGAAGGCATTGTCGCCGGGAAGAGCGGCGAAACCGAGCGCCAGCAGAGCCAGCACCGGCGCATGCCACATCTGCTTGTAATAGGAGGCGAGGGTGCCTTGACCGCCGGCCTGAACGCTGGCGGCCGTCCTCCACTGCAGCATCAGCTTGCGGCTGACGAACAGGCGGTAGAGCGACCGGCCGATCGCATCCGCCATCATGCAGGCGGAGTCGGCGATGAAGACGATGCGCAGCGCAACCTGCGCATTGGCGGCGGTGATATCCGACCAGACCGTATAGAGATGGGCGCGGGCGACGATATCGCTGGTGCGCGGGATGATGCCGTTGATCAGCGACAGCGTCGGCGCCACGAAAAGGCAGAAGATCAGCAGGATCTGCCAGACGAGCGCGCCGAGCGGTCCCATGAAATACCAGCCGAGCACGGAAGCGAAGAACCAGGCGATCGGCGTCAGCGAGCGGCGCAGATTGTCGAACATCTTCCAGCGGCCGAGGGCGGTGACGCCGTATTTCGGATTGAACATATAGGGCAGGAGCTGCCAGTCGCCGCGAGCCCAGCGATGCTGGCGCGAGGTCTCGACCTCGTAGCGGATCGGGAAATCCTCGACCAGCTCGAGATCGGTGACGAGGGCGCAGCGCGCCATCGAACCTTCGAGAAGGTCGTGGCTGAGCACGGAATTCTCCTCGATCCGGCCCTTCAGCGAGGCTTCGAAGGCATCGACGTGATAAAGCCCCTTGCCGGTGAACGTGCCCTCGCCGGCGAGATCCTGGTAGACGTCGGAAACGGTGAAGACATAAGGGTCGAGGCCGCGATTGATCGAAAAGACGCGCTGGAAGACCGAAGCGTCCTTGCCCGTCGTCAACGACGGGGTGACACGTGGCTGCAGCACGCCGTAGCCGCTCTCGACACGGCCGGTTTTCGGATTGATCACCGGACGGTTGATCGGATGATAGAGCTTGCCGACGAGCTTGGTGACGGCGTCGCGCATCAGGCGCGTGTCGGCGTCGAGCGTCATGACATATTGGACATTGGCCGGCACGGCATTGGCGCCCGGCAGATAGGTCGTGTCGCGGTCGCCGCGCAGCAGCATGTTCAGCTCGTGCAGCTTGCCGCGTTTGCGCTCCCAGCCCATCCAGACGCCTTCCGAGGCGTTGTAGAGGCGGCGGCGATGCAACAGGTAGAAACGCGTCTTGCCGTCATAGGCATAACGGGCGGAAAGATTGGCGATTTCGCGCCTTGCATAGTCGAGAACCTCGAGATCGGCGGCCGTCTCCTCGACATCGCTGTCGGGCCAGTCGCTGAGCAGCGCGAAATAGATCTCGCCGCGCGGATTGGCGAGATAGTGGACCTCGAGATTGCGCACGTGGTCGTCCACGCTGTCGCGGTTGGAGATCAGGCAGGGCACGACGAGCAGCGTGCGCGCATCTTCCGGAATGCCTTCCTTGAACTCGTAGCCGACGAGACGCGCCGGCGTCACGAAGAAGGAAAGAAGCGTGTTGAAGAGGCCCGTCGCCCCCTCCGATGCCGGCAGCGAGAACATGATCAGCAGCACGGCGATTTCGAGCGCCCCCATGCCGGCACCCGCCATGAACTTGCCGACAACAGCCATGGCGATAACCGTCAGCAGCATGACCGGTACGGCAATTGCCAGCCAGTTGAACTGGCGCACGGCGCGCACGAAATGCTGGGTGACCGTCGGGCGATAATTCGCCCGCGCCTCGAGCTTCGGTCGCTGCGCGCCGGACAGAAAGCCGCCGACATTCGGTTCATGCGGCTGCGGTTCGCCGGAGGCCTTGGCGGCATCCGTCATGTCGAGTGCCAGCTGCGCGATTTCCATTTCGGTCAGCGGCGAACGCTTGGCGAGCTTTTCGATCTGCTTGCGATATTTGTTGCGCGAGCCGGAATCGAGAATGCCGTAATCCGAATGTTCCCAGAGCAGTTTGTCGACATGGCTGACCTGCTCGACCCAGACCGACCATTCGGTATCGTCGATCTCGCGCAGGCTGCGGATGATGTTGCCCATCGTCACATTGCCGGAGGAGAGACGGCTGTGTTCCGCCGTCGTCGCCTCTTCGGTGTTGCGGCCAAGCTCTTCCAGCCGCTCGTCGAGCCAGGTGATCGCCAGGCTCGAGGTCTGCGATCCGTCACGCAGGCGGTAGAGGAACTGCGTCGAGAAGGTATTGTCCTCGGCCAGCGGTTCCAGCGTCTTCAGATAGGCGGCGGCCTTGGCCGGATCGGTCAGGCGCACCAGCTCGTCGGCCGCCTCATTAGCGCGGCGGCGCAGGCGGCGGCTGGCTTCGACACGGCTCGAAATACGGCGAAGGTTTTCGACGAGCACGTAGCGCACCAAAGATGGCAGCGCCCACAGTTCGCCGATCCTCAGCGTCTCGTTGGCCTGGAAGCCGTCGACCAGTGCCGTCAGGCTTTCCTGCGAGATCGTGCTGTGGGTATGGGCGACGTAGAGCCAGGCAAGCACCAGAGTGCGCGGAATCTCGACTCCGCCGACGGACATGGTCGGCAATTCGCGGTAGAAGCGGCGGGGGAAGTCACGCCGCACTTCCTGGATCGCCTCCTCGACGATGTAGTGATTGTCCAGCAGCCACTCCGCCGCCGGCGTGATTGTCTCGCCGGCCTCGACATCCGTCGCCGTGGTCCGGTAGACGCGCAGGATTTCCTTCTCGTTTTCCTTGTGGCGCGCGAAGAAATCGAAGGCGGCGAAAGCCGGCAGCTTGCTGACGCCGTTGCGGGCGACTGCATCGCCCATTGCCTTGATGTCCTCGATGGAAAGATAGGTCGAGCGGATCGAATCATTGTGATCGATCTGCTTCATCTCGGGTTCGCGGGAGAGGCTCGGAGAAAGATTGGCAATAGACATGGGTTCGGTTCTGGATCCAAACAAAGTTATGGCTGGTTTTGCTCAGCCTTTTGCACTGCTTATCATGACTGCTACATGAACGGGCCCGGATTCTTCGAAGATCGATGAAGCCGGGCAATGACGTCGGACAGGCGATGCAAACGGACGAGGCTTTGTTGCAGGGTTGCCCCCAAACGGCGATCGTTACCCTCTGCGCAAAACCATGTCGAAAAGTTGGACACCATCGGAATAATTCAAGTCAAGGGGTGCAGACCACTGGGTCAGCGCACGCCTGCCGATGCAGGGCGGAGGAGGTAGACCGAACGACATCAAAAATGCGCCGCATCTGGGTGGATGCGGCGCATCTGCGATTTCTTGAAAAGACGGAGAATGATCAAGGGCGGAATACCGGGACAGATAAGATGTCCGGGATTCACCAGAACAGGAGGATTCTAAGGCCGGTTCGGCTTTGAATTTGAATCCTGTTCCAAATTAAGGAGTTGGAGCATGATGTCGTCCGAAAACCGCCCACACTTTTCGGCAATATGCTCTAAGGGCGGCAACCGCCAAAGCCCCGGCACCTGCCGAGACTTGCCATCCGCCGACTATCCGACGAGGCCGAAGACCATGGCCACCACAAACAGGAATGCCGCGGTGAAGATTGTCCCATGGAGCACCGCCTGAAGCCTGTGACGCGTGGCCTGCGGCTTCTTGGTCGGTACGGAACCATAGTGGTTCACGTGAGTATGCGAAATACCCAGTTCTGCCATATGTCGCCTCCGTTGTTCTCGTGCGGCCGGTTGTGCGGCTCGCTGTTATATTTCTTATTCTCTATCAGGTAGGTAGAGATAAATTTCCGTCCAGAGGGAGCGGAAGAGAAAATTCAACCGGCTCTTAGCAGAGCGTGCGCCATGCCCAGATCAACGAGCGCTCGACAGCGTTCTCGTTCTGCGGCGGGTTGGAGGTCTCGATTTGGCGCCGGTCCTTTTCCGCAGGCATGGAGACAGTCATCTGATCCTTGCATTCAGCTTTGGTGCGAGGATCGAGGTAGCCCATGGTCATCCCGCCGAGAAAGAACATGCCCTGACCTCCATCGATCACGAAAGCTAACAACGGTTAACAGGATCATGACAGAAGCGGGGCAGCTGTCAATAGTCTAGTTGAATGGTCGTCTTTTAAGAAAACATTATCCTTAACGGCGCCGCCGGCCTTTCCTTTTCAATGGCTTGAAATGATTGTCTTTCAGACTTTGACAAAGCCCTTGCTCGCGATCATCAAATTTTTCGTGTAGTCCTGTTGGACCGCACCCTCTGCCAGCGCTTGCGAGCTCAATCGTTCGACCACGGTGCCATTGCGCATCACGGCGAGCCTGCCGCACATATGGGTGATCACTCCGAGATCGTGGCTCACCATAATGAAGGTGAGTTTGCGATCGCGACGGATCTGCTCGAGCAGGTTCAGCACTTCCGCCTGCACCGAGGCGTCGAGCGCCGAGGTCGGCTCGTCGAGCAGCAGAATCGACGGTTCGACGATCAGCGCCCTGGCGATCGCCACGCGCTGCCGCTGGCCGCCGGAAAGCTGATGCGGGTAGCGGAAACGGAAACCATTGCCGAGACCGACTTCGTCGAGCGCACGGGCAATGCGCCTGTCGCTATCGGCAATGGCGTGGATCGCAAGCGGTTCGAGCAGCAGCCGGTCGATCGTCTGGCGCGGATGTAGCGAGCCATAAGGATCCTGGAAGACCATTTGCACGCGTCGATAGAAGGCCTTGCTGCGCTTTGTGCCTTTCAACGCTTCGTCGTCGACGTGGATCGCGCCGCTGCTGATCGGCGCCAGGCCGGCCACGGCGCGTAGCAAGGTGGATTTGCCCGAGCCGGACTCACCGACGAGGCCGAAGGATTCACCGCGTTCGACATCGATGCTGACGTCCTTCAACGCGTGAAATTGGTCGTAGACGACACTGAGATTGTCGACGTCGAGTGCTGCGCTCATACCGCCCACTCCGGCCTGCGGTCGAGAACCGGCAGCGGATGGCGGTTCGCGCCGATCTCCGGCATGCAGTTCAGCAGCCCTTGCGTATAGGGATGCTGGGCATGCTTGAGATCGGCGGCTGCGAGTTCCTCGACGATCTTTCCGGCATACATGACGATGACGCGATCGCAGAAAGAGGAAACCAGTCTGAGATCATGCGAGACGAAAATCAGCCCCATGCCGCGCTCCGATACCAGCCTGTCCATGATTCTGAGCACATCGAGCTGCACCGTCACGTCGAGCGCCGAGGTCGGCTCGTCGGCAATCAGCAGCTCCGGCCCGGCGATCAGCATCATGGCGATCATCGCACGCTGCCCCATCCCGCCCGAAACTTCATGCGGATGCAGATCGAAGACGCGCTTCGGATCGCGGATCTGTACGGCCTCCAACATGGCGAGTGCGCGCTCGCGTGCCTCCGCCTTGCTAACCTTTTCATGGGTGCGCAGGGTTTCGCAGATCTGCCGGCCGATCGTCATCACAGGATCGAGCGAATATTTCGGGTCTTGCAGGATCATGGCGATGCGTTTGCCGCGCAGCCTGCGCCTTTCCCCGGCCGAGGCCTTGAGGAGATCGATGCCATTGAAATCCAGCTTTTCGGCCGTGACGATGCCGTGTTTCGGCGTCAACCCCATGATCGCCCGGCCGGTCTGCGACTTGCCGGAACCGGATTCGCCGACGATGCCGAGCCTTTCCTTGCCGAGCGTGAAGGAGACGCCGCGCACGGCCTCGATCATGCCGGTGCGGGTGGGATAGCTGACCTTCAGCTTGTCGACCGTCAGAAGCGTCGTCACTGGCCGCTCTCCTTCGGATCGAGTGCGTCGCGCAGGCCGTCGCCGAGCAGATTGAAGCCGAGGCTGACGATGAGGATGGCGATGCCGGGCATCGCTGCCACCCACCATTGATCGAGGATGAAGCGCCGGCCCGCAGCGATCATCGCGCCCCATTCCGGCAGCGGCGGCTGCGCGCCCAAGCCCAGGAAGCCGAGGCCGGCGGCCGTCAGGATGATGCCCGCCATATCGAGCGTCACGCGCACGATCAGCGAGGAAATGCAGAGCGGCATGACATGGCGCACGACGATGCGCAGCGGCGAGGCACCCATCAGTCTCACCGCCGAGATATAATCGGACCGCCGCACCGTCAGCGTTTCGGCGCGGGCGATGCGGGCATAGGGCGGCCACGAGGTGATGGCGATGGCGATGATCGCGTTCTGGATACCGGGGCCGAGGGCTGCGACGAAAGCGAGCGCCAGCACCAGCTTCGGAAAGGCGAGGAAAATATCGGTGATGCGCATCAGCGTCGCATCCACCCAGCCGCCGGCATAACCGGAGACGGTGCCGACAATCAGGCCGATCGGCGCCGAGATGACGGCAACGAGCACGACGACCAGCAACGTCAAACGCGATCCGTAGATCAGCCGCGAAAAGATATCACGGCCCTGGTCGTCGGTGCCGAGCAGGAATTCACCCGTTCCCGGCGGCAGCAGCCGGGCATTGCGCAGATCGCCGACGACGGGATTGTGCGTGGCGATGAGATCGGCGAAGGCGGCGATGAAAAGCAGCGCGACGATGATCAGCAGGCCGATGACGGCAAGCCGGTTTGCGGTGAACTGCCGCCAGGTGACATAAGCGCGGCCGAGGCGCGCCTGCATGCGCGATTGCGGCCGGTCGGAAAGCAGCCACTCGCGGCGGCTCATCGTTGGAGAGGGACTGGCGGGAGCCGTCATCGGTTTCGCGTCCTCGGGTCGAGCGTCCGGTAGAGAAGATCGGACAGAAGATTGATGCCGATGAAAACCGTGCCGATGACGATCGTGCCGCCGAGCACGGCGTTCATGTCGGCATTCTGCAGCGAATTGGTGATGTAGAGCCCGATGCCCGGCCAGGAGAAGACGGTTTCGGTCAGCACCGATCCTTCGAGCAGGCCGGCATAGGAAAGCGCGATGACGGTGACGAGCGGCACGGCGGCATTGCGCAGCGCATGCCCCCAGATCACCCGGGTTTCGGACAGCCCTTTGGCGCGCGCGGCGACGATATATTCCTGCGACAGCTCGTTCAGCATGAAGCTGCGCGTCATGCGGCTGATATAGGCGAGCGAGAAATAACCGAGCAGCGAGGCGGGCAGGATGATGTGGCGGAAGACGTCGTAGAACACGTCCCACTGCCCCTGCCAGGCGCTGTCGAGCAGATAAAAACCGGTGATCGGCGTGAACGTATATTCGAAGACGATGTCGATGCGGCCGGGAAAGGCCACCCAGCGCAGCTGCGCATAGAAGATGACGAGCGAAATCAGCGCCAGCCAGAAGATCGGCACCGAATAACCGATCAGGCCGATGACGCGCACCACCTGGTCGGCGATGCTGCCGCGGCGCACGGCGGCGAGAACGCCGAGCGGCACACCGACGCAGGCGCCGATCAGCGTTCCGAGCGTCGCGAGTTCGATCGTCGCCGGCATGACGCGGCGGATATCGACCATGACAGGGTTGGTGGTCAGCACCGAATTGCCGAAATCGCCGGACAGGACGCCTTTGACATAGATAAAAAACTGCTGGTAGAGCGGCAGATTGAAGCCCATTTCCTGGCGCACACGCTCGACGACATGGGTGGGCGCACGGTCGCCGAGGATGGCGAGCACGGGATCGATCGGCACGACGCGGCCGATGAAGAAGGTGACGGCCAGAAGACCGAGATAAGTGGTGACGGCGGCGAACAGGAAGCGTCCCGCCGCCTTGGCGAAAGTGCTGGCACGGCCCTTTCGGGGCCGCGCCGCCGCCTGTGTTGCTTCGATGGTGCTCAAGCGATCAATCCTGCCGGATCATTCCTTGGCGATCGGCCCGACGAAATTGGTATCGAAGCTCGGACCCAGCTTGAAGTCCTTCAGGTTCTTGCGATAGCCGGCCACCTCGGTCTGCTGGAAGATGATGACGAAGGGGCTGTTGGCGAGGAACTTCTTCTGGATATCCTCGTACATGGCAGCGCGCTTCTCACCGTCGCGCTCGAGCAGCGCGGCCTTGGTTTGCTTGTCGAGTTCCGGCGCTTCCCAGGTGTTGCGCCAGGCGAGCGTCTTCACCGTGCCGGCATCGGAATTGTCGGGGTTGCTGGTGAAGGTGTCGGCATTGGAATTCGGGTCGAAATAGTCCGAGCCCCAGTTGCCGATATAGATGTCGTGGGTGCGGGCGCGATATTTGGTCAGCGTCTGCTTGCCGTCGCCCGGGATGATTTCCAGCTTTACGCCAGCCTGCGCCAGCGTTTGCTGCATGGATTCAGCGATACCGGTCACCGGCTGCGTGTTGCGCACGTCCATGGTCACGGAAAAGCCGTCCGGCACGCCGGCCTTGGCAAGCAGCTCCTTGGCCTTGGCGACATCGAGCTTGTAGGGGTTTTCATCAAGCGCGCCGAGCTGGCCCTTCGGCAGGAAGGTCTGGTGGATCTCGCCGATGCCCTTGATCAGCGTTGCGCCGATCGCATCGTAGTCGACCAGATATTTGAAGGCCTCCTGGACTTCCGGCTTCTTCAGGTTCTCGTTCTTGCTGTTCAGGCTGACGTAGTAAATCGTGCCCTTCGGCGCGCTGGTCGTCGCGAGATCGGCGTTCTTGGAAAGGGCGTCGATGTCGCCCGGCTCGAGATTGCGGGCAATGTCGATATCGCCAGCTTCGAGCGCCAGCCGCTGGGCCGAGCTTTCCTTCATGTAGCGGTAGATGACGCGATTGAGCTTCGGCTTGTCGCCGTAATAATTGTCGTTGCGCTCCAGCACGACGACTTCGTTGGCTCGCCATTCGCGCAGCTTGAAGGCGCCGGAACCGGCATAGCCGGTTTTCAGCCACTCATTGCCGAAATCATTGTCGTATTTGTGCTCGGCATCCGGCGTTACCGCCTTCACATGCTCCTGCACGAGCTTTTTGTCGACCACGGAGGCGACTGTCGCCGTCAAACAGTTGAGCACGAAGCTCGGCGCATAGGCCTTGTCGACCGTGAAGACGAATGTATTGGCATCGGCCGCCTTGGCCTTTTCGGTGACATTGTCGCCGGTCAGACCGAATTGGGTCAGGATGAAGGCCGGGCTCTTGTCGAGCTTGACGGCGCGCTCGAACGACCATGCCACGTCTTCAGCGGTAACAGGATTTCCCGATGCGAATTTGAGGCCTGGCTTCAGCTTGAACGTATAGGTGAGGCCGTCATCCGAAACGCTCCAGCTCTCGGCAAGATCGCCCTTCACCTTGGATGTGTCGGCGAGATCGAGGCGGACGAGCAGGCTGTAGCTGTTGCTGGTGATCTCTGCGGTCGAAAGCTCGAAAGCCTCGCCGGGATCCATCGTGATGATGTCGTCAATGGCAAAACCCTCGACAAGCGTGTCTTTGGGCGTTTCGGCGAAGGCGGCAGGTGCCGCCATCATCAGGAGCGAAAGAGCGGCTCCCGCGGAAAGCAGGCGGAAATTGCGGCTGAGCTTGGTGATCATCATGGTCTGTTCCCCTGTTCTTGATTGATTACGAAGCGTTTTGTCGATTCATGTCCGATTAAAACTATTGTTCGCTGTCAGCGCGTCCAGAGGCGGGCTGCACTTTAGGCGTACTCCTCCCGCCAGGCTTGTGCGAGAATGCGAAGCCAATTTTCACGGGCAAGTTTCGTGAGATCCGCCTCACCATAACCAGCCTCCCTGAGAGCGGCAATCAGCTTCTGGTTGCCTGACGCATCGCCGATTTCGTCAGGGATCGTGGCGCCGTCGAAGTCCGATCCGAGCGCCACGCAATCGATGCCGATGCGGTTCACGAGATAGTCGATGTGACGGATCATGTCGGCCATCGGCGTATCGCTGTCCGAGCGGCCGTCTGGGCGCAGCATGGCGGTGGCATAATTGATGCCGACGAGACCGCCGCTTTCGCGGATCGCATCGAGCTGCCTGTCCGTCAGGTTGCGCGCGACCGGCGTCAGCGCATGGGCATTGGAGTGGCTGGCGACCAGCGGCTGATCCGTCGTCTTCGCCACGTCCCAGAAGCCCTTTTCGGTGATATGGGCAAGGTCGATCAGGATGCCGAGGCGATTGCATTCCCGCACCAGCGCAAAACCGGCATCGGTGAGACCCGGCCCGGTGTCCGGTGACATCGGGAAGGCGAAGGGCACACCATGGCCGAAGACATTGTGCCGGCTCCAGACCGGCCCCAGCGATCGCAGCCCCGCCGCGCAGAAGACCTCGAGCGCCGACAGGTCGGCGCCGATCGCCTCACAGCCTTCCATGTGCAGGACAGCGGCGAAAACATCCTCGGCCATGGCGCCGCGGATGTCCTTGACCGTGCGGCAGAGACGCCAGGCGCCGGCCTGGTCGAGCCGCAGCGCGATCGCCGCCATTTCGGTGGCGATGGCAAGCGACGGAAGTGGATCAAGCGGGGCAGCCATCGGCGTGACATAACGACCGTCTGCATCCGGATCGGCGAAGACGAGATCGCCCGAGGGAATATAGATGGCGCAGAGACCACCGGAAAGACCGCCCGCTTTCGCCCGACGCGCATCGATATGGCCGAGAGTCGTGCCGTCCGCAAATTCCGCGATAGGGTCGCTGCCGTCTTTTGAATGTGTCCAGAGTCGAAGGAGAACGTCGTTGTGACCGTCAAATACGAATTGCATCTGTTTTCCTGCGCGGCCCCGAGGCGGGCGAATGAAGTAGCCAGAATAGAAAAGCTGACGGAATTCGCCATCTCTTTTTTTTTGAATATCGGCCATCGGCGCCAAAACGCAAAACGGGGGCCGAAGCCCCCGTAAAATCTTCAATGAAACCGGCCGAGATCAGTGCTTGCGGCGCTTCTTCTGTCTGTAGACGTCGATGACGACAGCCGCGACGATGATGAAGCCTTTGACGATCTCCTGGTAATAGGCGTCGATCCTCAGGAAGGTGAAGCCCGATGTCATGACGCCGAGGATGATGGTGCCGATGACGGTGCCGGTGATGCGGCCGACGCCGCCGGTGAGCGAAGTGCCGCCGATGACGGTCGCGGCAATCGCATCGAGTTCATATCCGACACCCATGCTTGCCTGCGCGGTTTCCGCGCGTGCCGCCGTGACGATGCCGGCAAGGCCGGCAAGCAATCCGGCGATCACATAGACCTTGACGAGATGCGCCTCGATGTTGATGCCGGAGACGCGCGCCGCCTGCGGGTTGGCGCCGATGGCATAGGTGAACTTTCCGTAGCGTGTGTAGCGCAGCGCAATATGGAAGATCAGCGCCACGACCAGGAAGACGACGACGGGCCAGGCCTTGGTTCCGATGAAGTGAAACTGCTCGGTGATCCCGGACACCGGCTGTCCCTTGGTATACCACTTCGCGACGCCGCGGGCCGACACGAACATGCCGAGCGTTGCGATGAAGGGCGGGATCTTCGTGTAGGCGATGAGGGCGCCGTTCGCCAGGCCCGCAGCCGCTCCGATCATCAGGCCGATCATGATCGGCACGAGCGCCGGCAGGTCGGTCAGAGAGGGGAACACGGCCCGTCCCCAAGTCGATGATTGCGCGAAGCTCGTCGCAATCATCGCTGTCATGCCGACGACGGAGCCGGATGAAAGATCGATGCCGCCGGTGATGATGACCTGCGTGACGCCGACGGCGATGATGCCGATGACCGAGACCTGAAGGATCATGATCGTCAGGCGCTGCGAATTCATCAGGAAGCTTTGCCCGATGAACATCCAGCCAAGCGCTTCATAGATCAGCGCGATGCCGACGAGCACGAGGAAAATGCTGAGCTCAGTCGGTAGGCGGCGGCGCCTTTGCCGGGTTGCGAGCGGAGCCGCACCCTCTGCTGCCTTGGTACTCATGTTAAACCTCCCTTGGGCGATTGCAGACCGCGAATCACTGCGCAGCCAGCTCCATCACCTTGATCTGCGTTGCTTCATCGCGATTGAGGAAACCGGTGACGCGGCCCTCGTGCATGACCATGATGCGGTCGCTCATCCCGAGCACCTCGGGCATCTCGGACGAGATCATGATTACCGCTACGCCGTTTCGCGCCATTTCCGTGACCAGCCGGTGGATTTCCGCCTTGGCGCCGACATCGATGCCGCGCGTCGGCTCGTCGAGGATGAGGATCCGCGGATTGGTGAGCAGCCAGCGGCCGATCAGCACCTTCTGCTGGTTGCCGCCGGAAAGATTTTCTACCCGCTCGTAGAGATTGGGCGTTTTCACCCGCAGCTTCTTTGCCATATCTTCGCAGGTCGCCTCGATGGCGCCCTGCTGCACGAAGCCGCCCTTGACATATCTGTCCTGCAGCACGGCAATCTGCATGTTCTCGAGAATATCGAGGATCAGCAGACAGCCGGTATCCTTGCGGTCCTCGGTCAGGAACGCCATCTGGTGACGAATGGCCTCGGTCGGCGAAGAAATCGTCACCGGTTTTCCGTAGAGTTCGATCGAGCCGGAGCTTGCCGGCGTCACGCCGAAGAGCGTTTCGGCGACATTCGAACGACCGGAACCGACCAGACCGGCCACGCCGAGGATCTCGCCCGCCCTTACCTCGAAGGAGACGTTCTTGAAGACGCCGTTGAGGCAGAGATCCTTGACCGAAAGCATCACCTCGCCGATCGGCACCTCTTCCTTGGGGAACATCTGGGTGATCTCGCGCCCGACCATCATGCGGATGATATCGTCGCGGGTGACGTCGGTCGAAGCGTGCGTGCCGATATAGCGACCATCGCGGAACACCGAAAACTCGTCGGCGATCTCGAAAAGCTCGTTCATCTTGTGGGTGATATAGACGATGCCGATACCCTGCGCCCTGAGGTCGCGGATAATGCGGAAAAGGTGCTCGACCTCGCGCTCGGTCAGCGCCGAAGTCGGCTCGTCCATGATCAGCACGTCGGAATTATAGGAAACCGCCTTGGCGATCTCGACCATTTGCCGGTTGGCAACCGACAGGTACCGGACCTCGATATCGGGATCGATGTCGATATTCAGCCGGGCAAACAGCTCTTCGGTCATCCGGTGCATGACGCCGTGATCGACGAAGCCGAAGCGATTCTTCGGTTCGCGGCGGATCCAGATATTTTCGGCAACCGTCATGAACGGCATCAGGTTCAGTTCCTGATGGATCATCGCAATGCCGTTCTCCAGCGCGTCAAGCGGAGATTTCAGCTGGATCTCGATGCCCTTCAGGCGGATATCGCCTTTATCCGGTATGTAGATGCCGGCGAGGATCTTCATCAGCGTCGATTTGCCGGCGCCGTTTTCGCCCATCAGCGCATGCACGGAGGCGCGCTTCAGCCGGAACTGCACGTCATCGAGCGCGACGACCCCAGGAAATTCCTTGCGAACACCTTCGGCGCTCAGCAGATATTCCGCATTCGGAACTGCGCCGCTTGCGCGAACGGCTGCCATGGTTGTCGGGCTGACGGCCATATCATCTCCTCCGGATACGGGCAGGCGGAAAGGATGCGGGTTTTGCCCGCATCCTGTTGGCGTTCGCCTCAGTTCTTGGTGACGAAGTCCTTGACGTTTTCAGGCGTGACGAGCTGGAAGGGAATATAAACCTTCTTCTCGGTCTTTTCGCCCTTGGCGATCTTCAGCGCGGTGTCGAGAGCGCCCTTGCCCTGACCGGCGGCATCCTGGAACACGGTCACGTCGAGATCGCCGGCCTGCATGGCGGCAAGCGCGTCCTGCGTGGCGTCGACGCCGCCGATGACGACCTTGCTCATATCCTTACCGGCTGCCTTCAGCGCCTGGATGGCGCCGATTGCCATTTCGTCATTGTTGGAGATGACGGCGTCGAATTCGATGCCGCTGGAGAGCCAGTTGGTCATCAGGTCGGCGCCCTGGGTGCGGTCCCAGTTGGCTGTCTGCTCTTCGACGATCTCCAGGCCCTTGCATTCATCAGTCTTGATGACGTCATGAACGTCCTGGGTGCGCATGCGCGCAGCCTGGTTGGAAAGCTCGCCCATGATGACGACAGCCTTGCCCTTGCCGCCGAGAATGCGGCAGATTTCCTTGGTTTCCAGCGTGCCGGATTCCTGCTCGTTGGATGCAACGAAGGCCTGCTTTTCCGGCAGCGTGTCGACGTTGACCGGCTGGCGATTGACGTAGACCAGCGGGATGCCGGCATCGGCGGCAAGCTTCGACATGGCCGTCGTCGCGTCGGTATCGACAGGGTTGACGATGATTGCATCGACCTTGGAGGCGATGAAATTCTGGATCTGGCTCTGCTGCTTGGAAACGTCGTTCTGAGCGTCCTCGACCTGCAGCGTCACACCGCTCAGTGTCTTGGCATAATCGGTCATGCCGTTGCGCAGAACGGTCAGAAAGTTGTCGTCGAACTTCGCCATCGAGACGCCGACGGTTTCCGCGTGAGCGGCCGCCGACATGACGAGCGCCATCGCAGTGCCCAGGATAAACTTTTTCATTGTACTTCCTCCACAAACGGTGCCCGGCTGCACCCTCCTCACGCCGGAGCCCCAGGCATTTGCCCTGAAGCCGCAATTTGCTGCGCCGCCTCTCCCGCGGCGTCCCGTAAAACGGAACAAACAAACCGTAAAATTTGTCCTGCGGAATATTCATTCCATTTTCCTGCAGCGACGTCAAGTCTCTTTCGCCGCAAGAAAGCGATGGGCGTGCTGCGATGGCGGGGCCAGCAAAGCCTTTCGCTGCATTGTCAAAGGCGGCGGGAATATCCATCTATCCGAAGCCGAAGGCACGCTTACGGCGGCAGGCGCTCTCGGCTCTCTTATTGCTGCCCCGACCATTTTGAAGATTTGGAGATAGGACACATGTCCGTTTCGATGTATCGCCTCACCGTCCCCATGTTCCAGCGCGGCCTCGCCAGCCTCAAAACCTACCTCGACAAGGCGGAGGCCTATGCGAAGGAGAAGAATTTCGATCCCGCCGTCCTGGTCGCCGCCCGCCTTGCGCCCGACATGCTGCCGCTTTCCGGCCAGTATCAGCGCGCCAGCGACAGCGCCAAATTCACCCTCGCTCGGCTGACCGGCACGGACGCCCCGAAATTCGAAGACAATGAGAAGACGTTCGACGAGTTGCGCGAGCGCCTGGCAAAGACCGAAGCCTATCTCGCCACATTTTCGGTGCAGGCGCTGGAAGGCGTGGAAGGCCGGCAGATCACCTTGCCCGGCAACAGCGGTATCGTGCTCCCGGGTGACGAATATGTCGCGACCTTCGCGCTGCCGAACTTCTATTTCCACGTCGCCACCGCTCACGCCATCCTGCGCAACCAGGGCGCGCCGATCGGCAAGCGCGATTATCTCGGCTAATTCAGGCCATCCCCGGCAAAGCTCGATCAGGGCCGGCGCGTCACCGGCCCTTTTTCCGTCAGCTCGGTATGGGCCAGCGTCTGATCCAGATGCTGCGCTCTCAGCGACAGCAGCTTCTCGGCATATTCAAGCCGGACGGCCGCATAGGCCGGATCGGACGCGACATTGTCGAGCTCCATCGGATCGTCGCGCAGATTGAAGAGCAGCGGCGGCAGTGCGGTAAAATGCACATATTTGAACCGTGCATCGCGGATTACCGCGAGATTGCATTGGTTGGACCTCAGCCCGAAATGCCGTTCCGCTTCGCAGGCGGCGATATCGCGGAAATCGAATTCCCAGAATGCCATATCCCGCCATCCCGGCTCACTTCCGCCGTTGACGAACGGCATGAGCGAGCGGCCGTCGAGGCCGTTTTTTGCCTCGACGCCGAGCTTTTCGCATAATGTCGGAAAAATATCCGCAGCGCTGGTGAATTCGTCGACGATCCCGCCGACGGCACTGCTTGCGGGATCGCGAATGACAAGCGGAACATGATAGCTGCCGTCGAAGAAGCCGCCCTTGCCGAGCGTCCAGTGATCGCCCGCCATCTCGGCGTGATCGGACGTGAAGACGATAAGCGTATTCTCCCAGGCATCCGCATCTTTCAGCGCCTGCCAGATGCGGCCGAGCTGCGCGTCAACCTCAGAGATCATGCCGTAGTAGATCGCCCGGATCGCAGCGAAATCCTCGCCATTCCAGCCGCTGAGCGGCCCGGTGGCGCCGTGAATGAAATTGCCCTTGCCGGTGCGCGGCATGGCATAAGCGAGATAGGGATGACTTTCCTCTTCCGCTTGGGCGTTTGCCGCGCGCGCAAAAGCCGGTCCGTCGCCCGGCCCGAACATCCGGTTGAACGGCTCCGGCACGGAAAACGGCGGATGCGGACGCAAAAAAGAGACATGCGCGCACCACGGCCCGTCCTGCTCGCCCATCCAGCGGATGAATTCGCCGGCCAGGAACGCGGTCTGGGTCTCGTCGCGGGAATAGGCCGGCGCCGCGTTGGAAATTTCACCGGCTTGCGCACCGACCGGAATATGGATGTCGCGGTTGACGGCATCGGCATGGCCGCGGGACCTCAGCCAGGAGAGCCATTGTCTTTCATGCTCGGGCAGAAGCTGGCGGACCGTAAAGCCAGGCAATACGCCTTCATAGGTCGTCAAATGCGGATCGCCGGCATCCATACCGCGCGGATCGGGCGCCGTGTCGGTATAGCCGAACAGCGTCGGATCGTATCCCGCCCGCCGCGCCGCCAGCGCCAGATTGTCGAAGCGGGCGTCGAGCGGCGAGCCGTTGCGGCAGACCCGGTGGTTCATCTGGTAAAGGCCGGTATAGAGGGTCGCCCGCGCCGGCGAGCAGGGTGCCGCCCCGGCATAGTGCCGCCGGAACAGCGTGCCCTCGTGTGCCAAGGCATCGACATTCGGCGTTTTCACGCAAGCATGACCGGCAGAAGACAGGCAGTCGCCGCGCCACTGGTCCGCGGTGATCAGCAGAATGTTCGGTCGGCGGTCGCTCTTGATTCGAGCTGGCTCAATGCTGGTTGGATCGTGCATGCCAGTTCCAGGCGGAGCGGATGATCGCGGACAGATCATATTGCGGCACCCAGCCGAGCACGTCGCGCGCCTTGTCGTTATTGGCGACCAGGGTGTGCGAATCGCCCTCGCGACGGCCGATATATTCGACCGGGAACGGCCGGTTCGACACCTCCTCGATCGCGCCGAGCAATTCCTTGACCGTCGTACCGGTGCCGGTGCCGAGGTTGAGCGCGACGGACTCTCCGCCCTTCAAGAGATATTCGACGGCGCGCACATGCGCGTCGGCAAGATCCAGCACATGGATATAGTCGCGCACGCAGGTGCCGTCGCGCGTCTCATAATCGCTGCCGAACACCTTGAAGCCCTGACGGCGGCCGAGTGCCGCGTCGATCGCCAGCGGGATCGCATGCGTCTCCGGCTGGTGCCATTCGCCGATGCGGCCTTCGAAATCGGCGCCGGCGGCGTTGAAATAACGCAGCACCACCGAGCGCAGGCTCTTATACTGATCGTAATCGGCAAGCGCCTGTTCGACGATATGTTTCGTCCGCCCATAGGGGTTGATCGGCAGCTGCCGGTGCGTCTCGTCAAGCGGCACGCTTTGCGGCAGGCCGTAAGTGGCGCAGGTGGAGGAGAAGACGAAGGCGTTGATGCCGGCGGCCTGTGCCGCCGAAAGCAGCGTCAGGGTGCCGATCACATTGTTCTCATAGAAGGAAACCGGATCCTTGACCGATTCGCCGACCTCGATCAGCGCCGCGAAATGCAGGATCGCCGCCGGCCTATGCTTGGCGAGCACCTCGTCCAGCCGGGCGCGATCGCGAATATCGCCTTCCTCGGCCGGCCCCCATTTGACGAACTCGCGATGGCCGTTGGAAAAATTATCGAAGACGACAGGCTTGTAGCCCTTGTTCGCCAGGTCGAGGCACGTATGCGAGCCGATATAACCGGCGCCGCCGACCACAAGAATCGTTTCACCTGCCATGCACCACCCTTGTTGTTCTTGAAAGACGGGAGAAACCTAGACGAGAAGCACGGCAATAAAAAGAAGGAACTGCGACAGGCGTCAATGGGCAACGGGTCCAATGTCGAACCACCCGGCACTCGGGCGATTGTGCCGGATCGGCGGTTCGTGAATTATTCGCGTGATTTGCGTAACCGCCCGTTTTAAGGGGCTTTCACCACCATGTGTCCGCAGCAATCAGCCAGGGAGCGCGTGAATGAGGAAGGCATTGGTCGTCTGGGGCGGCTGGCAGGGTCACGAGCCGGAGCAATGCGCCCATATCGTCGCCGATCTCCTGCGCGAAGACGGCTTTGCGGTCGAGGTGACCGGCGATCTCGGCATATTCGGATCTCCGACGCTCGCGAAAGCCGATCTGCTGGTGCCGATCATCACTGGCGAAAAGCTTGAGAAGGATCATGCCCTTGGCCTGGTCGAAGCGGTGCGCGGCGGGCTCGGGCTTGCCGGCCATCACGGGGCGCTTGCCACCTCCTTCAAGGAAAGCGCGCCTTTCCGCTATGTCTCCGGCGTCACCTGGGTCGCCCATCCCGGCAACATTATCGACTTCCGCGTCGCGGTCACCCGCCAGGACGATCCTGTTATGGAGGGCATTCCCGACTTCGACTACCGGTCGGAGCAATATTATCTGCATTACGATCCCACGGTCGAAATCCTGGCGACCACCACCTTCACCGGAGCATATGATCCGGCGGCCCGCAATGTCGTGATGCCTGTTGTCTTCAAGCGCCATTTCGGCGCCGGCCGTATCTTCTATTCCGCTCTCGGCCATGTCGCGGCCGAATTCGACCATCCCTACATGCCGCTGATCCTGCGGCGCGGCCTCGGCTGGGCCGCCCGCCAGTAGATTTGGGCGAGGCCTCAAAGGACGGCCGCTTGCCGGTCGCCCGCCCGCGCCATAACTTGCCGGCATGCCGGATCGTTTCTCTTTCGTCCTCGCCACCGCCGATCGCCTGACCGATATCGAATCGGTCTTCGACGATTGTGCGGGCGGGCGGAATTGCCGCTGCGCCTACTGGTATCTTCCAAATGCCGATTACAAGGCGGGATGGGGTGAGGGAAATCGCAGCTGGTTTCGGGATCTTGTCACCCAGCCGCGTCCGCCGGGCATTCTCGGCTATCACGACGACGAGCCGGCCGGATGGTGCGGTGTGGCGCCGCGCGCGGTGTTCGACCGGCTGCGCCGGTCAAAACCCTTCGCTCCGGTTGATGACAGGCCGGTCTGGTCGATCAACTGCTTCATCGTCCGCAAACCGTTCCGGCGCCAGGGCCTGTCTCGCCTGCTTTTGAAACATGCCGTCGAATTTGCAAGGAGGAATGGGGCCGAATGCCTCGAGGCCTATCCCGTCGATCAGCGCCGCGCGGCGGGAACGGGCGACCTTTACCCGGGCACACTTTCGATATTTCTCGACGCCGATTTTGCCGAAGTGGCAAGACGTCTGCCCACAAGACCGATCGTCCGTCTGGACTGCCGCTGACTATCTTGGCTGTGCGGAATTGGGGTCTAACGGGCCGCCTTGATCTGCCGGTCGTTGTCGACGCCGGGGGCCGCCTCATCATAGACCCGCATCAGCCGCCCGGCTGCCTTCAGCTTCTCGATGAGATCGTTTCCGTCGGGCGAGGCCTTCGTCAGTTCCAGCTGCTCGAATTCCTTGAGCGCCTGCGCCCAATGGCTTTCCCCACGCCCTTCCGGCCTGCCTTCCAATTCCCACAGCGAATAAGCGCGCTGGCTGACCCAGGCGTCTTTATTGTGACTCATAATCAACCCCAGCGAGAAATTTGGAAAAAATATTCGACAGGCAACAAGGTGCCAAAACCGGCTTTAGGAGTCGTTACGAGGCAGCGTTAGTTTTTAGCTAACGGCCATGATTCGGCGAGACTAACCGCCGATAAAGTCATACGAATTCGCGGTACGATATAGCTGCCTCTCCTCGCTTGGCAGCTTGGACTGATTTGAATACCGAGTTAGGGTCGGCGCGAAACGACAGCGGTGACCTATGGCAGCAAAGACGACTCTCAACGCGAAAAACCTGGAGGCGCTCGGTGCGCAGCGCCTCGCCGAACTGCTAATCGAGATCAGCACCGGCAGCGCCGCCCATAAACGGCGACTTCGCATGGAGCTGGCCGGCAATCAGGGCAGCACCGAGGTCGCGCGTGAAATCCGCAAGCGCCTCGGCAGCATCGCACGAGCGCAGAGCGTCATCGAATGGCATAAAGTAAAGGCCGTCAACGCCGACCTCGAAACGCAGCGATCCGCCATCGTTACCGTCGTGGCCGCCGACGATCCGAAGGAGGCGTTCGATCTCATCTGGCAATTCCTTGCCGTTGCCGATTCGATATTCCACCGATCCAACAGCAGCGACATCGCCTTCATCGAGACGTTCCATCAGGCATGCGCCGATGCCGCCGTCATCGCCAGGTCCGCGGGGATCGGTATCGATGTCCTTGCCGACAAGGTCTTCACCGCGTTGCAGGATAACGACCACGGCCAATATGACCCGCTGATCGCCGAGATGGTTCCGGCGCTGGGCAAGGACGGTCTGGAACGTTTGAAGAGCCTACTGATGCAATGGTCGAACGAACAGGAGGAGAAGCCTGCCGAGGCCGAGCGGGAGATATTCGGCTGGGGCGGCAACGGGCCGATCTACAAGGACGAGATCTACGCCAACCATCGGCGACTGACGGCGCGCATCGCCCTGCAGGACATTGCCGATGCCCAGGATGATGTCGATGCCTTCATCGCCCACCAGCCGGAGGAAACCTTAAGGGCGCCGACGGTCGCGGCGGAGATCGCCGGCCGCTTGCTTTCGGCGGGACGCGCCGAGGAGGCGTTGAGGATTTTGGATGGCATCGATCAGCGGGGGTGGTTCGAACTGCCTTTTGAATGGCAGCGCGCCCGCGCAGAAGCGCTCGACGCGCTCGGACGGGGAGAGGAAGCGCAGGCCTATCGATGGCAATGCTTCGAGCAGTCGCTGAATGGGGAGCACCTTCGCGCTTTCCTGCGAAAGCTCGCCGACTTCGACGACATCGAGGCTGAGGAGAAAGCATTCGCCTTCGCACACGGTTTTCCCGATGTTCATCGAGCCCTTGCCTTTTTCCTCGCCTGGCCGGCAGCTGCCGAGGCAGCCAAACTCGTCTCCAAGCGCCAGGCGGAACTCGATGGCAACCTCTACGAGCTGATGACGCCGGCCGCCGAAATGCTGCAGGAGAAACACCCGCTCGCGGCAACCATGCTGCTGCGGTCGATGATCGGCTTCGCTCTCGATTACGGCCGATCCAGCCGTTACAGGCATGCCGCGCGCCATCTGGCGGAGTGCGCATCGCTCGCACCTCACATCGACGATTTCGGCAATGCCCGGCCTCACGACGCCTATGTCGCCGAGTTGAAGCGTCAACACGGAAAGAAGCATGGTTTTTGGAGCTTGATTCGTTAACCGAATAGCCGATTTCACGAAACGGAAAGGAGATCGTTATGACCGAAACTTCGTGGCACGCGGATCCGCTGCGCTGGGGCAATGGCCCGCGCATCTTCGAAGTCTTCCTCGAGCCGACCGATCCTTATTCTGCCAAGGCATTCAACAAGCTGGACGCTTTTCTCGAGCAGGCCGGCGAGGAGAAGATCACGGTGAAAATCCGTCTGCAATCGCAGCCCTGGCATATGTATTCCGGCGTGATCGTCCGCTGCATCATCGCAGCTTCGACGCTGGAAGGCGGCAAGGAGACGGCAAAGAAGGTCCTGGCCGCCGTCGCCGCGCATCGGGAGGAATTCGAATTCGATCATCACGCCGGCGGCGCGAACATGGACGCCACACCGAATCAGATCATCGAGCGCCTGGAAGGCTATAGCGGTGTGAAGCTGAAGGACGCTTTCGCAATTGCCGATTTCGACCGGGAGATCAAATGGCACTGCCGCTATGCCCGGCAAAACGGCATCCACGTCTCACCGACCTTTATGATCGACGGGCTGGTGCAGGCGGACGTCAGCAGCGGCGACGAGGTTGCGACTTGGGTGAAAAAGGTGCTGGGTCACTGACAACCCGTTCGGACTGCGGTCTATCATCCATGTCACGGGGACGGGCTACTGATATGTTTTTGGTATGATACTGGGAAAACTGGAGCGGGCGAAGGGATTCGAACCCTCGACCCCAACCTTGGCAAGGTTGTGCTCTACCCCTGAGCTACACCCGCTCAATCCGCATCGGTCCGGGGTAGTCGTTGGACCGTGGGCGCCGCCTCGTGGCGACGGGCGCTATATGGCCTAACGGATTTTCAAATGCAACAGGGAAATGACGAAGAGGCGAAGAAAAATTCGTGCGGTCGCATGAGGCATGCGGAAAGGCCGCAAATGTGGGGGTCGGGCGTCGGTGGCGAAGATTGCCAAATGATGTGGACGGACTTAACCAGGACGCCTCGCTTTTTCCTCGCCACCAATGGATTGCCCGATGCCCGAAAACACCCCCAAGACGAAAGAAGATCTGTTTGCCTTCCTCGACGGGCTCGGCATCGCCCATAAGACGGTCGATCACGCGCCTGTTTTCACCGTGGCCGAATCGGTTGCGCTGCGCGACGAGATCCCCGGCGGCCACACCAAGAATCTCTTCATTAAGGACAAGAAGGACAGGTATTTTCTGCTGACCGTCGAAGAGAATGCCGAGGTCGACCTCAAGCAGGTTCACACCATCATCGGCGGCTCCGGCCGGGTTTCCTTCGGCCGGGCTGAGAAGCTCATGGAGTATCTCGGTGTCATTCCCGGCGCGGTCACCGCCTTCGGCGCGATCAACGATACGGCAGGGAGCGTCACCTTCGTGCTCGATGCCGATCTGATGCGCGAAGAGATCGTCAACTGCCATCCGCTCGCCAACGATGCGACGACCTCGATTGCGAGCGGCGATCTCATCCGTTTCATGGAAGCGACCGGACACAAGCCGCTTGTCTTGAAAGTGACGTCCTGACATACGATTTTAGCGCTACAATGATGCCGGCAGGATCGGCGCGCGGGAGATACCTATGAGCGGCAGCAACAACCCCTATAACGGTTCCTTCGGAAATCAGATGTCGGCAACGGCCAGCTTCGGCGCTCAGGGCGCACCGGCGGCTGCGGCCGGCAGCTACATCACCGACACGACGACGGCGAATTTCGGCAAGGACGTCATCGAGGAATCGCGCAAACAGCCGGTGCTGGTCGATTTCTGGGCGCCCTGGTGCGGGCCGTGCAAGCAGCTGACGCCGGTCCTGGAGAAGGTTGTCAACGAGGCCAAGGGCCGCGTCAGACTGGTCAAGATGAACATCGACGACCATCCCTCGATTGCCGGCCAGCTCGGCATCCAGTCTATCCCCGCCGTCATCGCCTTCGTCAACGGCCGCCCGGCCGACGGTTTCATGGGCGCGGTGCCGGAAAGCCAGATTACTCAGTTCATCGACCGGATCGCCGGACCGGCCGGCGCCGATGAGGCGGCCGAAATCGAGGCCGCCCTGACGGAAGCGTCGGAACTGCTTGCCGCCGGCAACCTCAACGAAGCCGCGCAGCTTTACGGCGCCGTCATGCAGGCTGATCCCGAGAATGCCAAGGCGCTTGCCGGAATGGCCGAATGCATGATCGCCGCAAACCAGCACCAGCGGGCGCGCGAGACACTGACCGATCTGCCCGAGGAGCTCGCTAGAGATGCCGGCATCCAGGCGGTCTTGAAGAAGCTCGACCAGATCGAGGAGGCGCGCAAGCTCGGCGATCCCGTTGCCCTCGAGCGTGAACTGGCCGCCGATCCCGACAATCACGAAGCGCGGCTGAAGCTCGCCAAGATCCTCAATGTCGAAGGCCGGCGCGACGAGGCGGCCGAACATCTGCTTCAGATCATGCGCAAGGACCGAAGCTTCGACGATGACGGCGCGCGCCGCCAGCTGCTGCAGTTCTTCGAGGTCTGGGGTTTCAAGGATCCGGCGACGGTTGCCGCCCGCCGCAAGCTTTCGGCGATGCTGTTCTCCTAAGATTAGAATGTCGGCCCTTGCGTTTTTAAGCGGGGGCACCACATTCTCGTCAGAACGGGCATGCCCGTTTACAAGAATGCGGGACGGTTTCATGCAAGTCGGTAATGCCAGATACCTGAAGCCGGGCGATCTGCCCTATGCGATCGCCGTCTTCCCGCTGCCCGGAGCCCTCCTCCTGCCGGCCGGGCAGCTTCCTCTCAACATCTTCGAGCCGCGCTATTTGGCGATGCTGGATGCAGCGCTTGCCGGAAACCGGCTGATCGGCATGGTGCAGCCGGCGCTCGGCGAACATGAGGACAAGGGCGGCGAGCCCAGTCTTGCCGCCGTCGGCTGCCTCGGGCGAATCACCTCCTTCGCCGAGACCGGCGACGGGCGCTATATCGTGTCGCTGACTGGCGTCTGCCGCTTCCGGCTACTGGAGGAGAAGGTGACCAGCGACCCCTTCCGCACCTTCCGGATCGCGCCTTTCATCGCCGACCTCTCGGCCGAGAACGAGGAGGAGGCGGTCGATCGCACCGCCCTGCTCACCGCCTTCAAGGCCTATCTCGATGCCAACAAGCTGGAAGCCGACTGGGAGAGCGTCGAGCGGGCGAGCAATCTGACGCTGGTCAATTCGCTCGCCATGATGTCGCCGTTCGGACCGGCCGAAAAACAGGCTCTCCTCGAGGCGCCCGATCTCAAGACGCGGGCCGAGACGTTGATCGCCATTACCGAGATCGTGCTGGCGCGGGTCTTCGGTGACTCCGACACGGTTCTGCAGTAAACTTCGGCCATGGACGAAAAACTCAGCCGCGTCGATCCGAAACTGCTGGAGCTCCTGGTCTGCCCGCTCTCCAAGGGCCGGCTTTCCTATGATCGCGAACACAATGAGCTCGTTTCGGAAAAGGCGCGCCTTGCCTATCCGATCCGCGACGGCATTCCGATCATGCTGGTGTCTGAGGCGCGGCGCCTCGACGAATAAAGCAATTCCAGGAAAAGTGAGAAGCGGTTTTCCCAGGCAAAGCGCGGAGCGCTTTTGCAGGGAATTGCGTGAAAACAAAAGTTAAATCGCTTCGCCGGCCAGCAGGCGCGGATTGTCCTTCGCCGTCGTTCCGGCCGCCTGGCCGATGAAGAAGGATTTGAGGCGCGGCAACCGGTCGACAATGCCGAGACCGACATCGCGGGCGACGCGGATCGGCATTGCGTCATTGGAGAAGAGCCGGTTCAGCACGTCGGTCGTCACGCCCATGCGGAAAGTGTCGAAGCGCCGCCAGGTCTGGTAGCGCTCGAGAGTGTTGATCGAGCCGATATCGAGGCCGAGACGATCGGCTTCCACGATGGTTTCGGCCAGCGCCGCCACATCCTTGAAGCCGAGGTTCAAGCCTTGTCCCGAGATCGGATGGATGCCGTGGGCGGCGTCGCCGGCGAGCGCGAAACGCGGGGCGACGAAGGCGCGGGCGAGCGTCAGACCGAGCGGAAAGGCGCGCTTGTCGCCGATCACCTTCAGTGCCCCGAGCTTGTGGCCGAAGCGGCGTTCCAGTTCCTCCTCGAAGACCAGCTCGTCGGCGGCGACCAGACGCTCTGCATCATGCGTGCGCTCGGTCCAGACCAGCGAAGAACGGTTGTTTTTGAGCGGCAGGATGGCGAAGGGGCCGGCCGGCAGGAAATGCTCTTCGGCGCAGCCGTCATGCGATCGCTCGTGCTCGACGGTCGCGACAATGCCGGACTGGCCGTAGTCCCAGGTGACCGTTCTGATGCCGGCGAGATCGCGCAGCTTCGAGCGCACGCCGTCGCAGGCCACCACCAGCCGCGATTGCAGCATACTGCCGTCCGAAAGCGTGACGGTGGCATGGCTGTCCTCAGTTTTGAGCTCCGTCGCGCCAAGTCCGTGGCGGATGTCGATGCCGAGCCGTTCGCAGGCGCCGCGCAGGGCCGCGACCATGGCGACATTGGGGATCATGTGCGCGAAGGGCCGGCCTTCGGCCACTTCGCCGTCGAAGGTGAGGAAAACCGGGCGCACCGGGTCCGAGGTTCTCGAATCGGTGACGATCATCTTGGTAATCGGCTGAGCTTCCGGCTCGATCTCGCTCCAGATGCCGAAGATTTCGAGCATCTTCACGGCGGCGGCGATGACGGCGGAAGCGCGCGCGTCGCTTTTCCACACATGCTCGGGTGCGGCCTCGACCACCGAGACTTTCAGATGCGGGGCTGCCTGCTTGACCGCAACGGCAGCGGAAAGGCCGACATAGCCCCCGCCCACAACCAGCATATCAAGCATCACGCCGCTCCCGTACCTTGTGCCTCAGATGTGATCTATATAGATCATCGCCACTTCACTTCCTACCGCCGGGAGGCATACAAAATGACGCGCGAGACATCAGGGCCTACGGCGATGGAGAGGCTGCTTTCGACACTCGACCTGGAGCCGATCGAGGTCGACATCTTCCGCGGCCGCAGCCCTCAGGCGGGCTGGCAGCGGGTCTTCGGCGGGCAAGTGATCGGCCAGGCGCTGATGGCGGCGCAGCGCACCATCGAGGCGGAGCGTTTCGTCCATTCGCTGCACGCCTATTTCATGCGGCCCGGCGATCCCTCGGTGCCGATCATCTATCAGGTGGAGCGCATCCGCGACGGATCGAGCTTCAATACCAGGCGTGTCGTCGCGATCCAGCACGGCAGGGCGATCTTCGCGCTGTCGGCCTCTTTCCAGCTGGAGGAGCCGGGCTTCGACCACCAGATCGGCATGCCCGAGGTGCAGATGCCGGAGGCGCTGCTCGGAGAGCAGCAGATCAAGGACCAGTATCTCGCGCATGCGCCGGAGGCGATCCGGGCATATTGGCAGCGCGAGCGGCCGATCGAAATCCGCCCTGTCTCGCTGACCCATTATTTCTCCGACAGGAAGCTCGATCCCAGGCAGGACGTCTGGGTGCGGGCGACCGGGCCGGTTCCCGACGATCGGCGCTACCAGGCGGCAGTCCTTGCCTATCTCTCCGACATGACGCTGCTCGACACGTCGCTTTATGCGCATGGTACGTCCATCTTCGATCAGAGCCTGCAGGTGGCGAGCCTTGATCACTCCATGTGGTTCCACAGACCCTGCAAGCTCGACGACTGGCTGCTCTATACGCAGGATAGCCCGTCGGCCTCGGGCGCTCGGGGGCTGCCGCGGAAGTCTTTTTACCCGATCGGGCGTGCTGATCGCCTCCGTCGCTCAGGAGGGCCTGATTCGGAAAAAGGCAAATGATTAAATAGAGTGCATATTTGCAGATTTGCGCATTATTTGTGCGCTTATTGGCCAATCATTTGCCTGTTTATTGGCGCTGTTTCACAAATTCTTTATATTTCAATAAGTTATACCACATCTCGAATCTGGCACGTCCTTTGAATGTATATCGCCGGTCGCTGTTCAGGAACGTCAGCGGCAAGGAGAGTCGGCTCCGCGCCGAGGATAACGAAGGATGGGAAACCAGATGAAAATTGTGATGGCTATTATCAAGCCGTTCAAGCTCGATGAGGTCCGCGAAGCCCTGACGGCGATCGGCATTCAGGGCCTGACCGTGACCGAAGTGAAGGGCTACGGTCGCCAGAAGGGGCATACCGAAATCTATCGCGGCACTGAATACGCCGTCAGCTTCCTGCCGAAGCTCAAGATCGAAATCGCCGTTGCATCGGAACTCGTCGACAGGGCGGTCGAAGCCATCGCGGCGTCTGCCAAGACCGGCCAGATCGGCGACGGCAAGATTTTCGTCTATTCGATCGACCATGCCGTGCGCATCCGTACGGGCGAAACCGATTCAGAAGCGCTGTAAGCGGCAGATCAAGGAGCTTTTTTCAATGTCGACTTCGAAGTTTTCTTCCCCCTTTGCGCTGATCTGCGCAGCAACAGCTGCGCTGATGGCGCCGGTTGTCGCTTTCGCGCAGGAGGCTGCGCCCGCCGCCGCCACTACCGCTGCCGCCGCTCCGGCCTTCACCATGGACAAGGGTGACAATGCCTGGATGCTCATCTCCTCGGCACTCGTCCTGCTGATGACCATCCCCGGCCTTGCGCTGTTCTACGGCGGTCTCGTCCGCGCCAAGAACATGCTGTCCGTGCTGATGCAGGTGTTCATGATCACCGCCGTCGTGGCGCTGCTCTGGGTGACCTACGGCTATTCGCTCGCCTTTACCGACGGCGGCTCGCTGAACAGCTTCGTCGGCGGCTTCTCCAAGGCGTTCCTGGCCGGCGTCAACACCTCGTCGCTCGCCGAAACCTTCTCGAAGGGCGTCGCCATTCCGGAATACACCTTCATCGTCTTCCAGATGACCTTCGCCTGCATCACACCCGGCCTGATCGTCGGCGCATTCGCCGAGCGCGTCAAGTTCTCGGCTGTCATGCTCTTCGTCGTGCTCTGGGTGACCTTCATCTACTTCCCGATGGCGCACATGGTCTGGTTCTGGGGCGGTCCGAGCTCCTACACCTCGCCGGCCGGCCTGATCTTCTCCTACGGCGCAATCGACTTCGCCGGCGGCACGGTCGTTCACATCAATGCCGGTATTGCCGGCCTCGTCGGCGCCATCATGCTCGGCAAGCGTACGGGCTATAAGAAGGAAATCATGGCTCCGCATTCGATGACGCTGACCATGGTCGGCGCCTCGCTGCTCTGGGTCGGCTGGTTCGGCTTCAACGCCGGCTCCAACCTCGAAGCCAATGGCTATGCTTCACTTGCCTTTATCAACACCTTCGTCGCGACGGCTGCCGCCGCGGTGTCCTGGTGCATCGTTGAAAGCCTCGCCCGCGGCAAGGCTTCCATGCTCGGCGGTGCTTCGGGCGCGGTCGCCGGTCTCGTCGCCATCACGCCGGCGGCAGGTTTTGCCGGCCCGATGGGCTCGATCGTTCTCGGCCTGATCGTCTCGCCGGTCTGCTACTTCTTCGTCGACGTCGTGAAGAACAAGTTCAACTACGACGACAGCCTCGACGTCTTCGGCGTGCATTGCGTCGGCGGCATCATCGGCGCTCTCGGCACCGGCATCCTCGTCAACCCGGCGCTGGGCGGCGCAGGCATCGTCGATTATTCGACGGCCGATTTCGCAGCCTCCTATGCCGGCACGGCAACCCAGGTGCTCGCTCAGGCCAAGGGCGTGCTCACGACGCTGCTGTGGTCGGGCATCGGCTCGGCGATCCTCTACAAGATCGTCGACGTCGTCGTCGGCCTGCGCGTCACGGTCGAGGCCGAGCGCGAAGGTCTCGACCTCTCGACCCACGGCGAAGCCGCCTACCACTCGTAACATCGGCTTTGCGGCGCCCGGCTCAAGGGCGCCGCTCCACGGCCCGTCGCGGCCTATCTAACCATAAGCCGCATTTGGCCCGGACCTTCCAAGGTTCGGGCTTTTTTCTTTTTCTGGGCTGGATGCCCGTCCCGGCACGCATGGTTAACATCGCTTTAACCCGGCTCTGGTTAGGTAGAGCGGACGCATTTTGGCATGGCGAAGCTTCGGTGATTCGCATGCCCTCAGGCAGTGGACGGGTTAGACACATGGCAAGAAGCACGTCGCCGGCGATGGATGGCCGTCCGGATCGGTTCTCCTTCTCGGCATTCATGCTGCGGCAGATCCAGGCGCTCATCGGCTTTGCGATCTTTCTGCTGCTGGCGTTCTGCGTCGCGGCGCTGGCGACCTGGAACGTCGCGGATCCGAGCTATTCCTACGCCACGGCCAACCTGCCGACGAATATCCTCGGCTACAGCGGCGCTGCCTTTGCCGATATCGTCATGCAGTTCCTCGGGCTTGCCAGCGTCG
Source organism: Rhizobium phaseoli (assembly GCF_003985125.1). Classification (GTDB taxonomy): domain Bacteria; phylum Pseudomonadota; class Alphaproteobacteria; order Rhizobiales; family Rhizobiaceae; genus Rhizobium; species Rhizobium phaseoli. Next base: position 233,150 of record NZ_ML133567.1, on the reverse strand, counting down.
TTTCGATGCTGCCGATCGTCGCCTGGGCGCTGACGATGATCTCGGGCCGCAGCTTCAACCGCATTCCCGCCCGCATCGGCGCCTGGCTTGCCGGTTCGATTTTGTCTTCCGCCGTCATCGGCTGTTTTCCGCCGCCGCTCACCTGGCCGATCCCGAACGGCATCGGCGGCGTCGTCGGCGATATGATCCTGCGTTTTCCGGCACTGTTTGTCGGCGCCTATCCCACAGGCACCTTTGCCATGGTGGTCGGCTGCATCTTTGCCGTGCCGACCGCCTGGATGATGCTGTTTGCCTCGGGCCTCGTCGGCCGCAGCGAAGCGGATGACGAAATCGAGGACGATTACGTCGAGACGACAAGCAAGGCGCGGGTCGTCGGCGATGAGGACGAGGAGGACGAGTCGCGCTGGGTCGCTTTCAGCGGCGCGATGACACATGCCTGGTATATGAGCCAGGGGCGGCTGCGTCGCCTCTTCGGCATGGGACCGCGCAAGCGGCGCCAAGGCGATTTCGAATCGCCCTATGATTTCAACGATGATGAGTTCGGCACGTTGAACGAACCGGTCCGTGCCAAGACGCCGGCTGTACGCGGCGAGCGCATGGAACCGTCGATGGAGCCGTCAATGGGGGCAAGGGCGGCTTCGCCGCGGCGCGTTGTCGCCGCGCCGTCGCTTTCCATCGACGACGAGGATGAGGACGACGATCCGCCCTTCGATACCGACATGCCGCCGCGCCCGGCCGATATCCTGCCAGACGACGATGACGACGACTGGATGATCCGCGCGCCGGCGAAAGCCGCCGGCAAGCCGGAGCCTCGCGTCGTGCCTGCGATCTCGCGCCCGAAACCCGGCGCCCGCGTCGAGCGCGAGGCGCAGGGTTCATTCATTCGTCCAGAAGGCTTTCAGCTGCCTTCGATGCACCTGCTCGCCGAACCGAGGAACGTGGTGCGCGATTCGACGCTGTCGGCCGACGCACTCGAGCAGAATGCCCGTATGCTTGAGGGCGTGCTCGAAGATTTCGGCGTCAAGGGTGAGATCATTCACGTCCGTCCCGGCCCCGTCGTTACGCTTTACGAACTGGAGCCGGCGCCCGGCATCAAGTCGTCGCGCGTCATCGGCCTCGCCGACGATATCGCCCGCTCGATGAGCGCCATCGCCGCCCGCGTCGCTGTCGTTCCCGGCCGCAACGCAATCGGCATCGAACTGCCGAATCAGACACGCGAGACCGTCTTTCTGCGCGAATTGATCGCCTCCCGAGATTTCGACGGCAGCAAGGCCAAGCTCGCCATGGCGCTCGGCAAGACGATCGGCGGCGAAGCCGTCATCGCCGACCTCGCCAAGATGCCGCATCTGCTCGTTGCCGGCACCACAGGTTCGGGCAAATCGGTCGCCATCAATACGATGATCCTGTCGCTGCTCTACCGCATGACGCCGGAACAGTGCCGGCTGATCATGATCGACCCGAAAATGCTCGAACTCTCCGTCTATGACGGCATCCCGCACCTGCTTTCGCCTGTCGTCACCGATCCGAAGAAGGCCGTCGTCGCGCTGAAATGGACCGTGCGCGAGATGGAAGAGCGCTACAAGAAGATGTCGAAGATCGGTGTGCGCAACATCGACGGCTTCAACACCCGTGTCGAGCAGGCCTTGTCGAAGGGTGAGGTGATCTCACGCACGGTGCAGACCGGCTTCGATCGCCATACCGGCGAAGCGATGTACGAGACCGAGGAATTCGACCTCCGGCCGATGCCCTATATCGTCGTCATCATCGACGAAATGGCCGACCTGATGATGGTCGCCGGCAAGGATATCGAAGGCGCCGTCCAGCGCCTGGCGCAGATGGCGCGTGCCGCCGGCATCCATGTGATCATGGCGACGCAGCGCCCGTCGGTCGATGTCATCACCGGCACGATCAAGGCAAACTTCCCGACCCGCATCTCCTTCCAGGTGACCTCGAAGATCGACAGCCGCACCATCCTCGGCGAACAGGGCGCCGAGCAGCTGCTCGGCATGGGCGACATGCTCTACATGGCCGGTGGCGGGCGCATCCAGCGCGTGCACGGTCCCTTCGTTTCGGATGTCGAGGTCGAAGAGATCGTCTCCTATCTGAAGACGCAGGGCTCGCCGCAATATCTCGATGCGATCACCGCCGATGACGATGAGGATGGCGATTATGGCGGCGCTGGCGGTGGCCCGGCCGGCACGTCGAACCTTTCGGATTCGGAAGATCCTTATGATCAGGCTGTCGCCGTCGTGCTCCGTGACGGCAAGGCCTCGACCTCCTATGTGCAGCGCCGGCTCGGCATCGGTTATAATCGCGCCGCCTCGCTGATCGAACGCATGGAGAAGGAGGGCATCATCGGGCCGGCCAACCATGCCGGCAAACGCGAAATCCTCGTCCCTACCGAAGACGACATCCTCGATCGCTGAGATAACAGCCATATATTTCAGATAGGGCCGCTTTTGCGGAAACCAGATCGCAGCAAAGCCGTTTCCTCTCGCGGGCCGATCGCAACGCCTTGAAGACGCCGCCTTTCGGCAGCATGCAGATCGCATAAAGGAGATTTAGATGCGTAACTCCGATTCCTTCCTCTCCGGCCTGACGATGACGCGGCGCGATCTTCTCGGCGCTTTCGCCGTTGCTGCGATGGCAAGCGCCATTCCCTTCGGCGCCCTCGCGCAGGCGGCGGCGCCCGCCTCCGGCACGGCGCAGGCGATTGCCGACCATTTCTCCGGCGTCACGACGATGCAGGGCGAATTCGTGCAGTTCGGGCCACGCGGCGAGCAGACCGGCGGCAAGTTTTTCATCCAGCGCCCCGGCAAGCTGCGTTTCAACTACGACGACCCGTCGCCGATGCGGGTGATCGCCGACGGCAAGAATGTCGCCATCGGCAATACCAAGCTCAAGACCTGGGATCTCTATCCGCTCTCCAAGACGCCGCTCAGCCTGCTGCTGGCGCAGCATATCGATCTGTCGGCCGGCATGGTGAAGGGCGTCAAGGAAGAGTCGGACCTGACGACGATCGCGCTCGGCAACAATACGGTGTTCGGAAACTCGACCATCACCATGATGTTCGACCCGAAAACCTATGACCTGCGTCAGTGGACGATCACCGACAATCAGGGCAAGGACACCTCGGTGATGATCTTCAACGTCAAGACCGGTATGCAGTTCGATGATCGCGTCTTCCGGGTTCCCTATGAGAGCATTCCCGGCACGCCGCAATCGCGCGACTAGAACAGGATGATTTTAGGCTTGAGGCCTAAAATCTGAATCCTGTTCTAAATTAAAGAGTTAGAGCATGATGTCGCCCGAAAACCGCTTACACTTTTCGGCATTATGCTCTGAGGCTTTTCGGTTGATCTCCTGACGCTTTTGCACGCGGCCCGGTTCCCTCCGGTTCGCCTTTGTTCTAAAGCCCTTTCATGAAAGCGTGAAAGGGCTTGCCGCATGAGCTTTTCGGTTACCACCTGGAATATCAATTCAGTACGGCTGCGCATGCCGATCGTCGAGCAGCTCGTTCTCAAGCACAGGCCTGACATTCTCTGCCTGCAGGAAACCAAGGTGCCGAACGAGCTCTTTCCCGCCGCGCCCTTGCGGGCCATGGGCTATGATCACATCATCATCCACGGTCAGAAGGGTTATCACGGGGTGGCGATCGCCTCGCGCATTCCGCTGACCGAAGATCACCGGCAGGATTACTGCGGCGTCGGCGACGCCCGCCACTTATCGGCGATCTTCGAACGCGGCAACCGCCGCATCCGGCTGCATAATTTTTACGTCCCGGCCGGCGGTGACGAGCCGGACCGGACGATCAATCCGAAATTCGGCCATAAACTCGATTTCATCGAGGAGATGAAGCTCTTGAAGGCCAATGGCGAGGCCAATACCTCGGCCATCCTGGTCGGCGACCTCAACATCGCGCCGCTGGAACACGACGTCTGGTCGCACAAGCAGCTCTTGAAGATCGTCAGCCATACGCCTGTCGAAACCGACGGGCTGCTCGAGGTGATGAAGCGCGGCGCCTGGCTCGATCTCATGCGCCAGCACGTGCCGGCCAGCGAGAAGCTCTACACCTGGTGGAGCTACCGCGCCAAGGACTGGGAAGCGGCCGACCGCGGCCGCCGGCTCGACCATATCTGGTCGTCATCGGATCTCGGGCCGCATCTCAAGCGGATCGAAATCCTGAAGGAAGCCCGCGGCTGGGATCGGCCTTCCGACCATGTGCCGGTGACGGCGCATTTCGATCTCTGACGCAGTGGATTCTTCAGGAGTTCGAGGACACGCACAAGCTGGCCGAGGCACTCGACCGGCTCGGTATTGCATACACATGGCACAAGGTCGTCCCGTTTGTCGGCGAGCTGATCCCGGCGCCGATCGTCACCGATCCGGGCTCGGTGATCATGTTCGGCTCCTACACGCTATGGAGAAACGCCAAGGCGAACGGCTACCAGCCGGGCGTGTTCAAGCTGCGTCCTTTCGTCCAGGAAAAGGCGTGGCATCCATATCTCCTGAACGGAGCCGACGCGTTGTTCCTCACTCTCCGAGACATCCCTACCCAGCTGACTGACGATGGGCGGGAATGGTTTCTACGTCCCGTCGATGACAGCAAGGAAGAGCCCGGCAATGTCAAATCGGCAGGCGAGATCATCCGCATGGCAGAGAGGGTCCTCACGCTTGACGAAGACGAAATCCCGGGTGGATCGCTTCGCCACGACACGCTTCTGATGCTCACCAAGCCCGTTCGCATCATGCGCGAATGGCGTCTGTGGGCCGTCAACGGGCGGATCGTCACCTATTCGCTCTACAAGGACGGATCGCGTGTCGTCCACCGTCATGAGATCGACGAGGATGCGCTGGCGTTCGGACAGCGCATGGTCGATATCAATCCTGGGTACTCGCCGGCCTATGTCATCGATCTCTGCCGCACCGAAGAGGGGCTGAAGCTGCTCGAGACGAACTGTCTAAACGCTGCCGGCTTCTATGCCGCCGACCTCATGAAGCTCGCCGCAGCAATCGACAGCTTCGCACGCGACTGACGCTTCCTTGTTGCCGCGGATCGGTGTGGATCAGCTGAACCGGTGGAACTGGCTTGCGGCCTTGGCCGCGAGTTCGGCGAGATTGTCGCGGATGCGATTTTCGATCAGACGGGCCGCATCCGGATATTCCTCGAGCAGCCGGTGGAAGAGGGCGCGGGTGATGCGGATGATGCTCGTGTCCTCGCGCGCGATCGCGGTGAACTTGCGCTCGACTAGCGTCACCAGCGCCAGCTCGGAAATCAGTGTGCCGGGTCCGGCAACGGCATCGGCCCGCTGCATGCCGTCGCTGCTCGTCGTGCTGAGTGCCAGGCTGCCGCTCAAGACGACATAGGCGCTCTCGGCCGGCGCGCCCTGGCGAAACAGCATCTGGCCGGCCGCGATCATGCGCCGGTCGGCGCCGAAGGCGATCAGTCGCAGCTGGTCCTCGCTCATGTCCTTGAACAGCGGAAGCTGCGAGAGCAGATGAATATCGTCCGTCAGCGCCATGCGGGCTTTTCGCCTTAGAGCAATTCCAACAAAACTGCGGAGCGGTTTGCGTGCGGAACTGCATGAAAACAAAGAGATAGAGCATTTCCGTGATTCGGAGAAAACCAAAATACTCTAGAGCATGACGCCGAAAAGTGTGAGCGGTTTTCGGGGGACATCATGCTCCAACTCTTTCATTGAGAACAGGATTCAGATTTCAGGCCGAGCCAGCCTAAAATCATCCTGTTCTAGGGGATGATCTTGTAGCCGCCGTTTTCCGTCACCAGGATTTCGGCGTTGGAGGGGTCGCGCTCGATCTTCTGGCGCAGCCGGTAGACATGGGTTTCCAGCGTATGCGTGGTCACGCCGGAGTTGTAGCCCCAGACCTCTTCGAGAAGCACGTCGCGGGTGACGACCTTCTGTTCGGCGCGGTAGAGATAACGGATGATCGCCGCTTCCTTTTCCGTCAGGCGGATCTTCTGGCCGTTGTCGGTGGTCAGCAGCTTCTGGCTCGGCTTGAAGAGATAGGGGCCGACGGTAAAGGTTGCGTCCTCGCTCTGCTCGTGCTGGCGCAGCTGCACGCGAATGCGCGCGAGCAACACGGCGAAGCGGAAGGGTTTTGTGACATAATCGTTGGCGCCGGCTTCGAGGCCGAGGATCGTATCGGAATCCGTATCATGACCGGTCAGCATGATGATCGGCGCCTTGAAGCCGCCCTTGCGCAGGAGCTTCACCGCTTCGCGGCCATCCATGTCGGGCAGGCCGACATCCATGATCAACAGATCGACCGGGGTCGAACGGGCGGTCGCAACACCCTTGCCGGCGTTGGCTTCCTGCAGCACCGTGAATTCCTCATAAAGCGACAACTGCTCCGTTAGCGTCTGCCGAAGGTCCTCGTCGTCATCCACCAAAAGAATGGTGCGTGCGGTCATGCCGTTGCGTCCTCATGTTAGGTCCCCTAGTCCTACGCCAAATTGCAGGTTTGGCAAGGATCGGCCGGCGGGGCTGTTGCCGGGCATGTTTGCATATGATTTCAATCAAAGCCTCAGGCAATGCAAGACATGCGAGAAAAATGGAAAAAGCAAGGCGAAAGCCGAGAGTTAGGTCGTCGACGGTCGTGGTGCGCCCGGTACCGGGGAGAAAGAGCCGCGCGATCGTCCGGCTCGGCGCGATCATCGTGCCTGCCGCGATCGGCCGCTCCGGCCGCACCGTCATGAAACGCGAGGGTGACGGCGCCACGCCGATCACATCGATGAAGCTGCTGTCAGGCTTCCGGCGCGGCGAGCGGAACGGCCGGCTCGCCACTGCGCTTCCCATCCGCCGCATCGGCGCCGGCATGCTCTGGTGCGACCAGTCCGGCGATGCCAACTACAACCGCCTCGTCAAGGCGCCGTTCGGTGCCAGTCACGAGGAGATGCGGCGCAGCGACGGGCTCTACGATATCTGCCTGGTGATGGACTGGAACATCTCCTGCCGGGCGCGCAACCGCGGCTCGGCGATTTTCTTCCATCTCATCCGGCCGGGCTACGAGCCGACGGCCGGCTGCGTGGCGGTGAGCCTCGGCGACATGCGCCGCCTGCTGCCGCATCTTCGCAAGGGGACGATTGTGCGGGTGGTCTGATTGTCTTCCGGATGCGGCTGCCTATATCTTTCCGGTGACCGAACGCTCAGGCTGAGATGCGCTTCGGGACGCCCCATGTGTGTGCGGGCGCAATTCATGCCTCGTCCAATTCTTCAAACTCCCGGAGATATATTGTGACCGCTCAACCCATCATCACTTTCCATGACGGACATTCCATTCCGCAGGTCGGGCTCGGTGTCTGGCAGACACCGCAGGAGATTGCCGCCCCGACGGTGCGCACAGCCATTGCCGCCGGCTATCGCCATATCGATACGGCGTCCGGTTACGACAATGAGGAGGGTGTCGGCGAAGGCATCCGCTCCTCCGGCCTTGACCGCAAGGACATCTTCGTCACCACCAAGCTCAGAAACACCGACCAGGGTTACGACAATACGCTGCGTGCCTTCGACGGCAGCCTGAAGAAGCTCGGCTCCGACTATGTCGACCTTTATCTCGTTCATTGGCCGTCGCCCCATCGCGGCCTCTACACCGAAACCTGGAAGGCATTCGTGCGCATAAGGGAAGAGGGGCGCGCCCGCTCGATCGGCGTGTCGAATTTCTATCCGGAACATCTGGAGCGGATCATCGGCGAAACCGGCGTCGTTCCTGTTATCAACCAGATCGAGCTGCATCCCGATTTCCAGCAGAAGACGGCGCAAGAGGTTCACAAGAAACTTGGTATCGCCACCGAATCCTGGAGCCCGCTCGGCCAGGGTCAGTTCATCTCGAACCCTGTCATCGGCGAGATCGCCAGGAAACATCGGAAGACGCCGGCTCAGGTCATTATCCGCTGGCACATCGACACCGGCCTCGTCGTCATCCCGAAGTCGGTGACGCCGTCGCGCATCGAGGAGAATTTCCAGGTGTTCGACTTCAAGCTCGATGCCGATGACATGGCGGCGATCGCCAAGCTCGACAGCGCCGGCGCCCGCATGGGACCGGACCCGATGACGGCGGCCTTCTAATCGCCGGTTGCGATCATTGCCGCCGATCGGCTGTCGACGCCGCAATAAAAGAAGCCGCCCGATGCGCCGAGACGCATCGGGCGGCTTTATCTTTCATTCCGTCGGACGCGTCAGTTCCACTCGCGGATATCGACGAAGTGGCCGGCGATTGCGGCGGCGGCGGCCATGGCCGGCGAGACGAGGTGCGTGCGGCCCTTGAAGCCCTGACGGCCTTCGAAGTTGCGGTTCGAGGTCGAGGCGCAACGCTCGCCCGGCTTCAGCCGGTCGTCGTTCATGGCGAGGCACATGGAGCAGCCCGGCTCGCGCCAGTCGAAGCCGGCGGCCTTGAAGATCTTGTCGAGGCCTTCGGCTTCTGCCTGTTCCTTGACGAGGCCGGAGCCCGGAACGATCATGGCGTTGACGGTCGAGGCAACGGTCTTGCCCTCGACCACCTTGGCGACGGCGCGCAGGTCTTCGATGCGGCCGTTGGTGCAGGAGCCGATGAAGACGCGGTCGATGCTGATGTCGGTCATCGGCGTGCCCGGCTTCAGGCCCATATACTCGAGCGCGCGCCACTTGGAGGCACGCTTCGTTTCGTCCTGGATTTCATCAGGATTCGGTACGATGCCCTGGACCGAGACGACGTCCTCGGGCGACGAACCCCAGGACACGATCGGCGGCAGTTCGGCGGCGTTCAGCTTGACGACGCGGTCGAAATGCGCGCCTTCATCCGATTTCAGCGTCTTCCAGTAGGCGATCGCCTGTTCGAGCGCTTCGCCCTTCGGCGCGCGCGGCTTGCCCTTGATATATTCGAAGGTGATCTCATCAGGCGCGATCAGGCCGGCGCGGGCGCCGCCTTCGATCGACATGTTGCAGATCGTCATGCGGCCTTCCATCGACAGCGAACGGATCGCTTCGCCGGCGTATTCGATGACGTAGCCGGTGCCGCCCGCCGTGCCGATCTCGCCGATGATGGCGAGAACGATATCCTTGGCAGTGACGCCTGCCGGCAGCTGGCCATCGACCTGCACCAGCATGTTCTTGGCCTTCTTCTGGATCAGCGTCTGGGTGGCGAGCACGTGCTCGACCTCAGACGTGCCGATACCATGGGCGAGCGAGCCGAAGGCGCCATGGGTGGAGGTGTGGCTGTCGCCGCAGACGATCGTCATGCCCGGCAGGGTGAAGCCCTGTTCCGGCCCGATGATGTGGACGATGCCCTGGCGCTTGTCGTTCTCGGAATAATATTCGACGTTGAACTCGGCGGCATTCTTGGCAAGCTGCTCGACCTGGATGCGGCTTTCTTCGTTCTTGATGCCGAGATGGCGATCCGGCGACGTCGGAACGTTGTGGTCGACGACGGCGAGCGTCTTTTCCGGCGCGCGGACCTTGCGGCCGCTCATGCGCAGGCCTTCGAAGGCCTGCGGCGAGGTGACTTCGTGGACCAGGTGGCGGTCGATGTAGAGAAGACAGGTGCCGTCGGCCTGTTCGTCGACCAGGTGGTCGTCCCAGATCTTGTCGTAGAGGGTACGCGGTGCGCTCATGGCGTTAAGTCCGTTTTTGGAAGCTTTGGAAAATCGGAAAAAAGCGGATCAGGCTCCGCCGGCCGTCATTCGATCAACGAAGTCGGCTGTTGAGCGCACCGGATACGCATGCAAAAAATCGGGCCGGCAGGCGATAGTGGTCCTGCAGCACGAAAATATGCGCACCAGTGCATCTGAACTTGGATTCCATGGCGGTGGATATAGCGATTTTTGATCGAAACGGCAATTCGAATCATGATGTGGCTCAGCGCGGCTTCTGCTTCATCTTCTTTTCAATGCGCCGCAGCGCCAGTGACAGGCCGATCGTCAGGATCAGGTAGATATAGGTGACGATCGAATAGGTCTCGAAGAAGCGAAACGAGCCGGAGGCATAGACCTTGCCCATCTGGGTGATGTCGGCCACCCCGAGGACCGAGACGAGCGATGAGTCCTTCACCATCGAGACGAAGTCGTTGGAAAGCGGCGGGAAGATGACCCGGATCGCCTGCGGGAAGACGACGAGCCGGAAGCGGCGATAGCGCGACAGGCCGAGCGACTTGGCTGCTTCGATCTGGCCGATATCGACCGACTGGAAACCGGCACGGAAGATTTCGGCAATGAAGGAGGAATAGCCGATCATCAGCGCGATGATGGCCCGCCACATCAGCGACAGGTCGCGCACGAGGATCGGCTCAGCAATGCCGGCCGGCACCAGAGGCGAGATGATGAAGTTATAGGCCGCGACGAGACCCGGCGCGCCGACAAAGGCGACGTAGAACAGCAGCACCAGGATCGGAATGCCGCGGATGATCTCGATGTAGAAACGGGCGATCTGGCGCAGCACGATGCTGTCGGCCAGGCCAAGCAGGGCGATGCCGAGACCGAGCACTGTCGCCAGCACGAAGGCGACGAGTGTCACGAATATGGTGATGCCGGCGCCATTCACGACGGTCCGGAAGACCTGCGCGTAAATGTCGTTGGTGATAATGACGACGGCGAGAATGATGCCGATCAGGACAAGGACGGCCAGCCACCAGGGACGGTCGTCCTTCTCGTGTCGCGGGGATGGTTGTGGCGCCATCTGCGATCGCTCGGGACTATTCGCCCATCTTGTAGTCGAGGAACCACTTCTTGTTCAGCGCATCAAAGGTACCGTCCGCTTTGAGAGCGGCGATGGCGGCATTGACGGGAGCGACGAGATCGGAGCCCTTCGGGAAGATAAAGCCGAAATCCTCGGTGCCGAGCGCTTCGCCGACCACTTTCAGCCCGCCATTCGAGGAATCGACATAGCCCTTGGCAGCGACGCTGTCGGTCAGTACGAGGTCGACGTCGCCGGTCTTCAGCGCCTGCACGGTTGCGCCGAAGGTTTCGAAGAGCTTGATGCGCGGGTTCTGTTCGTTGCCATCGAGGATTTCATAGACGGCGGTATAAAAAGGCGAGGTACCGGGCTGGGCGCCAATCAGGCCGTCGTTGAAGGCGGCAAAGCTCTTGGCGTCGGTGAAGCGCTTCTCGTCGCCGCGCACCAGCATGAATTGCTGCGAACGCATATAGGGATCGGAGAAGTCGACCTTCTGTTTGCGGTCGTCCTTGATGGTGATGCCGGTCATGCCGATGTTGTACTGGCCGTCGGAAACCGCCTGGATCATTGCGTCCCAGCTGGTGTTCTGGTATTCGACCTTGAAGTTCAGCCGCTTGGCGATCTCGTTCATCGCATCATATTCCCAGCCGATCGCCTTGCCGGATTTCGGATCGACGAACTGCAGCGGCGGATAGGCATTCTCGGTGACGACGACGACGCTCTTGCCGCCGAGATCGGGCAGCTCGGCAGCCGATACGGCCAGTGACGAAAGCGCAAGAGCGGCGAAGCTCGCAAGAACGGTGCGGCGAAACAGCATGGGGTGGCTCCAAAATTGACAGCGAAAATTGTCACGGAAGATAGGTTCGAGGCAAGGCCGCCGGCTGCGCGGGTGCGCAAAAAAGAGAAAAGGCGATCCGAAGACCGCCTTTCCAGAAATAGAATTTTTCGCAGATCTTATTCTGCTGCCGTTTCCGCGGCGGCTGCTGCTTCAGCGGCGGCCTTGGCTTCGGCAGCTTCTGCCGCTGCCTTTTCGGCGGCGAGCGCCTGAGCGGCGGCAACCTTTTCAGCTTCGATGCGTGCCTTTTCCTCGGCAACGGCGGCGCGTTCGGCGTCGTTGAGCTTGCGGGCGCGAACGCCGGTGTCTTCAACGATACGGGCAGACTTGCCGCGACGGTCGCGGAGGTAATAGAGCTTGGCGCGACGGACCTTACCGCGGCGGACGACGTCGACGCTTTCGATCAGCGGCGAGTAGACCGGGAATACGCGCTCGACGCCTTCGCCGTAGGAGATCTTGCGAACGGTGAAGTTTTCCTGCAGGCCGCCGCCTGAGCGGGCGATGCAGACGCCTTCATAGGCCTGAACGCGGGTACGGTTGCCTTCCGTGACCTTCACGTTGACGCGGACGGTGTCGCCCGGGGAGAATTCGGGGAGGGTGCGCTTGGCTTCGATCTTGGCGGCCTGTTCGGCCTCGAGCTGCTGAATGATGTTCATCGTCTTAACCTTTGGTTCTTCTGAAACAGCCAGAGCGCTCGACACGGATCCCTTGGAGCAGCCTCAGGATTTTGCCCCTTTGGGGCGGGAGCGGATTCGCCATTCTTTGTTTGCTGGCAGACGGGGCTAACCCCATTTCCGCGTGCGCCAATACACGAAAGGCCGGGGCTTGTCATCCCTCGCACGACATTTTTGTGAAGGGGAGGGTGGAATCAGCCGTTTTTCTCGGATTCAGCCTTTTCGAAGAGATCCGGCCGCCGCTCCCGCGTCAGCTGCACCGCCTCCTCGTGGCGCCACTTTTCGATGGCGCCGTGGTTGCCCGATGTCAGGATGGAAGGAATTTCCCGGCCTTCCCACTCCTGCGGCCTCGTATAATGCGGATGTTCCAGCAGTCCGCCTTCAAAGCTTTCATGCAGGCCGGAAAGATCGTTGCCCATCACGCCGGGCAGGATGCGGATGATCGCATCGAGCACGATCAGCGCCGCCGGCTCGCCGCCGGACAGCACGTAGTCACCGACCGAGACTTCTTCCAGTCCGCGTGCTTCGATCACCCGCTGGTCGACGCCCTCGAAGCGGCCGCAGACGATAACGACGCCTTCGCCTGCCGCAAGTTCGCGCACGCGCTGCTGCGTCAGCGGCCGGCCGCGCGGGCTCATCAGCAGGCGCGGGCGGGTATCGTTTTGACACGTGCTGTCGATGGCGCGGGCGAGAACGTCGGGTTTCAGCACCATGCCGGCGCCGCCGCCGGCCGGCGTGTCGTCGACGGTGCGGTGTTTATCGGTGGCGAAATCGCGGATCTGCACCGCGTCCAGCGACCATTGCCCGCGCTGCATTGCCTTGCCGGCGAGGGAAAAGCCCAGATGTCCCGGAAACATCTCCGGATAGAGTGTCAGCACGCTCGCCCGGAAAGCCATCACTTCTTCTTTTTCGGCTTGTCCGGGGTGAATTTCGACAGCTCTTCGGGATCGTCGACCAGCCCCGCCGCCAGCGGATCGATCAGCAGCGTGCCGGCTTCCAAATCGATTTCCAGCACAGAGGCTTCCGAGAAGGGGATCAGCACCGGGCGCTTGCCCGGACCCTTGAGCTCCAGGAGATCGCCGGCGCCGAAATCGAAGACGCCGGTAACCGTGCCGTAGCTGACGCCCTGGTCGTCTCGCGCCTCGAGCCCTTCGAGATCGGCATAGTAGAACTCGTCGTCCTCCAGCTCCTCGTCGGGCAGATTGTCGCGCTCGATGTAAAGTTCCAGCCCGTTCAGGGCCTCGGCGGCGTTGCGGTCGTTGATGCCGCGGAAACGGACGACAACGACATTCTTCATCTCGCGGATTTCGAGGATTTCGAAGCTGCGTCCATCCATGCTGTGCAGATGACCGTAGTCGCCGAGCGCGACCGGGTCGGCGGTGTAGGCCTTGGCGCGCACTTCGCCGCGCAGGCCCTGTGCGCCGCCGATCGTCGCCATCAGAACGGGGTTTTCGAGCTTTGTCATGGGTTCCTTCATGTGCCGGAAAGACAGGTTTCTCATAGCCGAAGTGCGGGTAATTGGAAACGAAAACGGGCGGCATGTCGCCATGCCGCCCGTTCGATTGGGGAAGGTCCCGATTATTCCGCGGCGTCGGCAGCAGCAGCGGCGGCGTCAGCGGCCTTCTGAGCCTTTTCGGCGGCGCGTTCCTGGGCGCGCTTGCCCGGCTTTGCCTTGACCGGGTTGTTCTTGGCTTCGCGCTTGGCAACGCCGGCTTCATCGAGGAAGCGCAGAACGCGGTCGGTCGGCTGGGCGCCGTTGTCGAGCCAGTGCTTGATGCGCTCGGCGTTCAGCTGAACGCGCTTCTCGTCGTCCTTGGCGAGCATCGGGTTCCAGGAACCGAGGTTTTCGAGGAAGCGGCCGTCACGCGGGCTGCGCGCATCGGCGAGAACGACGTGGTAATACGGGCGCTTCTTGGAGCCACCGCGGGCGAGACGAATTTTCAGTGCCATGTTCTTTACTCCTTAGGCTTTTCTTGACCGCTTCGTGAGGCGGTAGGGTTATCGGGCTGCGGCGCTCTGTTCAGCGTGGTCCGCAGCGATCTGCTCATGATGCCGGATGACTTCCTTGATGACGAAGTTCAGGAACTTCTCGGCGAAATCCGGGTCCAGATTGGCGGCTTTCGCCAACTGGCGAAGGCGTTCGATCTGGTATTCCTCGCGCGCCGGATCGGCCGGCGGCAGATTGTATTTGGCCTTCAGCACGCCGACCTCTTTGGTGCAGCGGAAGCGTTCGGCCAGCATGTGCACGAGAGCGGCGTCGATATTGTCGATCGACTGGCGATAGCTCGTGAGCTGGGCTTTGACGGCTGGATCAATCATGGGGCAAGCGATCCTTTCACTTCTTCTTCGGCAAGCCGGGCAATCCCGGGAAACCACCGCCGAGGCCCGGCAGCTTGGCGCCGCCGAGACCAGGCAAACCACCCGGCAGACCGCCGAGACCGGGCATGCCCCCACCCGGCTTTCCAAGCCCCGCCGCTTCGGCCTGCTTCTGCAGGGCCTCGAGCTGCCGGGGATCGATATTCGAGAGATCGGGCATGCCGCCACCCATGCCGCCGCCAAGCCCCATCTTGCCGGCAAGGCCGCTCATCATCTGCTTCATCATGCCGCCTTTGCCCTTGCCGCCCATCATCTTCATCATGTCGGCCATCTGGCGGTGCATCTTCAGAAGCTTGTTGATGGCGGCGGCATCGGTGCCGGAGCCGGCGGCGATGCGCTTCTTGCGCGAATGCTTGAGCAGGTCGGGATTAGCGCGCTCGGCCTTGGTCATCGACTGGATGATGGCGATCTGGCGGCCGAAAAGCTTGTCGTCGAGGCCGGCGGTGGCCATCTTGTCCTTCATACCAGCCATGCCGGGCATCATGCCCATAATGCCGCCCATGCCGCCCATCTTCTGCATCTGGCGCAGCTGATCGGCGAGATCGTCGAGATCGAACTTGCCCTTGGCCATCTTGGCGGCCATGGCGGCCGCCTTCTCAGCGTCGATATTCTCGGCGGCACGCTCGACCAGCGAGACGATGTCGCCCATGCCGAGGATGCGGTCGGCGATGCGGCGGGGATGGAACTCCTCGAGCTCGCTCATCTTCTCGCCGACGCCGATCAGCTTGATCGGTTTGCCGGTGACGGCGCGCATCGAAAGCGCCGCGCCGCCGCGGCCGTCGCCGTCCATGCGGGTCAGCACGAGGCCGGTGATGCCGACGCGTTCGTCGAAATTGCGGGCGAGGTTGACGGCGTCCTGACCGGTCAGCGAGTCGGCGACCAGCAGGATTTCATGCGGGTTCGAACGCTTCTTGATGTCGGCCATCTCGACCATCAAGGGCTCGTCGATATGGGTGCGGCCGGCGGTGTCGAGGATGACGACGTCATGGCCGCCGAGCTTCGCCGCCTGTACCGCACGGGCGGCGATATCCGTCGGCGACTGGCCTGATATAACAGGCAGCGTGTCGATGCTGGCTTGGGCGCCGAGCTGGCGAAGCTGCTCCTGGGCTGCCGGACGGCGCGTGTCGAGCGACGCCATCAGCACTTTCTTCTTCTCGCGCGTCGACAGGCGATGGGCGATCTTGGCAGTTGTCGTCGTCTTGCCGGAGCCCTGCAGGCCGACCATCATGACGACGACGGGAGCGGGCGCGTGCAGGTCGATGCCAACGCCTTCGCCACCGAGCATCTCGATCAGTTCGTCATGGACGATCTTGACGACCATCTGACCGGGCTTGATCGACTTCAGGATCTCGGCGCCGACAGCCTTTTCACGCACGCGGTCGGTGAAGGAGCGCACGACATCGAGGGCGACGTCGGCCTCCAGCAGCGCACGGCGAACCTCGCGCAGCGCTGCGGAAACATCGGCTTCCGAAAGCGCGCCACGGCCTGTCAGTCCATTCAGAATGGATCCAAGACGGTCCTGGAGGTTTTCAAACATCGGCTCTTCCTTGATACGTTTCGGGCGGTTCGATCTGCCCGGAAACGTCGTGCTTTTCCTTGACGAAAACAAGACGCAAAGCCAAAAAGCACCCGAGGGCGCATCGCGCTGTCGGGTGTTGACCTCCGGGATCTCAGGTCCCGGTCGGCGGCTCGGAGTCATGCGGCTCGTCGCGGATTGGGCGCGATAAACAGGAAAGCGGCGCGAAAGTCAAGGCGAATGCGTGGAATGGCCGCCTGGCGGAAGGTCGGATGCCCTCTCGCCTATAGGTTAGCCGTCAAAATTCCGGCTGATGGCCTAAAATCACGATATCGGCCAGTTGCAAAATATTCCACTTGTGATTCTACTTTCTACTTAAGTGCATCCTGTAAAATGATTCGTGAATATCCTTGATGCCGGATGATCCGGCGGAGATATCGAATGATAGATCCTGATATTGAGAGCTGGGCACTGGCGCGGGCTCATCATATTGTTCTGAACGAAGGCCTTAGTCTTGCAAAGGCGGCACAGGATCTGGATCGCAAGCGATCCCGCTCGCTGGTCTATGAGCTGAGAAAGGTCATCACCGCCGCCATCGTCGAGGCGCATGCGGCGTCTTTCCATTCTAACGGTGCTGAGCGGTAAAACCGGACTGCCTGGCAAGGACGGCCGGCGGCAGTGGCTGCCCGGCACTCACCCACTGGTAATTCCTTCGCATTTCCGCCATATACAGCGGAAACACGGACGGAATGATACGATGAGCGCAACGGTCGAATTCGCGAGGATGAACGGGCTTGGCAACAAGATCCTGGTCGTCGACATGCGCGGCCGGCCCGACAAGGTGACGCCCGCGGCAGCCGTCGCGCTCAATGCCGATCCTGAAACCGAGTTCGATCAGATCATGGCGATCCATGATCCCAAGGCCGACGGCACCGATGCCTTCATCGATATCCTGAATTCCGACGGCTCGAAGGCGCAGGCCTGCGGCAACGGCACACGCTGCGTCGTGCAGGCGCTCGCGGCCGAGACCGGCCGGAAGGCCTTCACCTTCCAGACGGTCGCCGGCATTCTCAACGCCGTCGAGCACGAGGACGGGACGATCTCCGTCGATATGGGAAAGCCGGTGTTCGATTGGAACAGGATCCCGCTCTCGGAAGAATTCCACGATACCAGCCGCATCGAACTGCAGATCGGCCCGATCGACAATCCCGTGCTGCATTCGCCGTCTGCCATGTCGATGGGCAATCCGCATGCGATCTTCTGGGTGGACAAAGACGTGATGTCCTACGATCTCGCCCGCTTCGGGCCGCTGCTCGAAAACCATCCGATGTTTCCCGAGCGCGCCAATATCACCTTGGCGCAGGTCACCTCGCCGACATCGATGACGACGCGCACCTGGGAGCGCGGCGCCGGCCTGACGCTTGCCTGTGGCTCGGCCGCCTGTTCCGCCGCCGTCAGCGCCGCGCGCACTGGGCGTACCGGCCGCACGGTGACGATCAATGTGGCAAGCGCCAAGCCGCCGGCGACACTTTCGATCGAATGGCGCGAGCGCGACGATCACGTCATCATGACCGGTCCGGCCGAGTGGGAATGGTCGGGCAGGCTCAATCCTGCGACCGGCCTCTGGTCGCGCGATGCGGACCGGGGAGCCGAGGCGCAGTGAGCGGCATCGAGGTCATTACCTTCGGCTGCCGCCTCAACACATATGAATCCGAAGTGATGAAGGCGCAGGCCGAGAAGGCCGGGCTCAACAATGCCGTGCTGGTCAACACCTGTGCGGTGACCGGCGAGGCCGTTCGTCAGGCCCGCCAAGCGATCCGCCGGGCGCGGCGCGACAATCCGCATGCCCGCATCATCGTCACCGGGTGTGCCGCGCAGACGGAAAAACAGACCTTCGCCGCCATGCCGGAGGTCGACGCCGTGCTCGGCAATGAGGAGAAGCTTTCGAGCGCCTCCTATCGCAGCCTACCGGATTTCGGCGTTTCGGCCGAGGAGAAGCTGCGCGTCAACGACATCATGAGCGTCAAGGCGACGGCGCCGCAGATGGTGAGGCACATCGACGCCCATGTGCGCGCCTTCATCCAGGTGCAGAACGGCTGCGACCACCGCTGCACCTTCTGCATCATCCCCTATGGCCGCGGCAATTCCCGCTCCGTGCCGATGGGAGCCGTCGTCGACCAGGCCCGCAGGCTGGCCGACAGCGGCTATCGCGAGATCGTGCTGACCGGGGTCGACGCCACCAGCTACGGCGGCGACCTGCCGGGCGCCCCGACGCTCGGGCTTCTGGCCAAGACCCTCCTGAAGCAGGTTCCGGATATCCGCCGCCTCAGGCTTTCCTCGATCGACAGCATCGAGGCCGATGCGCATCTGATGGATCTGATCGCCGAAGAACCGCGCTTCATGCCGCATCTGCATCTGTCGCTGCAGCATGGCGACGACATGATCCTGAAGCGGATGAAGCGCCGACATTTACGCGCCGATGCGCTGCGCTTCATCGCGGATGCGCGCAGCCTGCGCCCAGAAATGAGCTTCGGCGCCGATATGATCGCCGGCTTCCCGACAGAGACGGAAGAGATGTTCGACAATGCCGTGCGGCTCGCCGAAGAGGCCGGCATCGCGCATCTGCACGTCTTTCCCTACAGCCCGCGTCCCGGCACGCCCGCCGCTCGCATGCCGCAGCTCGACCGGTCGCTGGTCAAGGATCGCGCCGCCCGGCTGCGCGCCACTGGACATAGGCTCCATCTGTCCCATCTCGATGGCATGGTCGGAACCCGGCAATGGCTGCTTGTCGAAAACAACGGCCTGGCGCATACGGAGAACTTCACGTTGGTCGCAGCAGCCGACCTTCGCCCCGGCGAACTTGTGCCGGTCACCATCACCGGCCACAATGGCAAGCATCTCGACATGCAATTGACGGCCGCAGCGGCCTGACTTTCACGGAATCCTCATGGCGCTCAGTTTCATCAAAAAGGTCTTCACCTTCGGCAAGCCGGCTGAAGAGCCCGTGCCTGAGGCCGTGGAAAGGGAGCTCGAGCCGCGCTCGCGTGACGAAGATCTGCCGATCGCGGACGATCCCGTTCTTCCCGAGGAAATGGATACGGCCGGCGGACCAGCGGCCGATGTCGGCGAGGGTGAGGCCGAGGAAGCGGACATCGTCGACGAGACCTTGCCTTTGCCTCCCGCGGATCAGATGAGCGATTTCGGCTTGGTGCCGCTTTCACTGCTGCAAGCTGAAGCAGAGACGCGGGCAATTTCAGAGAGCGAGGCGGAAGAAACCCTCTCTGTCCCTTCGGGATATCTTCCCCACCAGGGGGTAGATCGTTCGGAGGCTGACGCGCCGGTTTCGATCGAAGAGGCCGCTGAGGTAACAGAAGCGCTCTCGGAAGAAATTCCTGCTGAGATCGATGTAAAAGAAGACATCTCCATTCAGCCGATCTCGCCCCCTGTGGGGGAGATGCCCGGCAGGACAGCGGACGGTATCTCCTCCGAAACTGCGGCGGAACAGCCGACGCTGGAATCTCCCGTTCTTCCCAAAGGCTTCGCCACCGGCCCGGCAATCGTCGAACCGCAGCCCATTGCCCCGCAGCCGAAACTCAGCTGGTTCCAGCGGCTGCGAAACGGTCTGGCGCGCACCTCCTCGCAGCTGACCGGTCAGATCACCGCGCTCTTTACCAAGCGCAAGCTTGACGACGAGACGCTGCAGGATCTCGAAGACCTGTTGATCCAGGCCGATCTCGGCGTCGAGACGGCGCTGCGCGTCACCGATACCCTGGCTTCCGAGCGCTACGGCAAGGACGTCACCGGCGAGGATGTCAGCAGGATCATGGCGTCCGAAATCGCCAAGGTTTTGAAACCGGTCGCCAAGCCGCTGCAGCTCGATCTCTCGCACAAGCCGCATGTCATCCTCGTCGTCGGCGTCAACGGCACCGGCAAGACGACGACGATCGGCAAGCTGGCGGCGAAGCTTTCCGGCGCCGGGCTGAAGGTGATGGTGGCTGCCGGCGATACGTTCCGCGCGGCAGCGATCGAGCAGCTGAAGATCTGGGCCGAGCGGACGAACTCGGAATTCGTCGGCACCAAGCTTGGCGCCGATGCTGCCGGCCTTGCCTATGACGCCTTCGAACAGGCGAAAGCGAAAAAATGCGACGTGCTGATCGTCGATACGGCCGGCCGCCTGCAGAACAAGGCCGAGCTGATGGCCGAGCTCGAGAAGATCGTGCGCGTTCTCGGCAAGCTCGATCCCGATGCGCCGCATACCGTGCTGCAGACGCTCGACGCGACGACGGGACAGAATGCGCTGAGCCAGGTCGAGATCTTCCGCAATGTCGCCGGCGTCAACGGCCTGATCATGACCAAGCTCGACGGCACGGCGCGTGGCGGCATCCTGGTGGCCATCTCCGCCAAGCACAAGCTGCCGGTTTATTTCATCGGCGTGGGCGAAGGCGTCGACGATCTGGAGCCGTTCGAGGCCGAGGACTTCGCGCACGCCATTGCCGGACTTCCCCAATGATGCCACAGATATGCCGCCGAAAGCCTGCAGGGCATGACGGGAACAGGTTTTCAGGAACAGCAGGTTTGACGAACGCATGACCACCGAAAGCGATATCATCCCGAGCGCGGCCGACCGGCATCATCCGCTGTTGAAGCTGGCGCTGGAGCTCGGGCCGCTGTTGATTTTCTTCTTTGCCAATCTGCGCGGCCAGTGGCTGGTGGAGCGGTTTCCTGCTCTTTCGGAGCTTGGCGGTCCGTTGTTCGTCGCAACCGGGCTCTTCATGGCGGCGACGGTTTTTTCGCTGATCGTTTCGAAGATCGTGCTCGGCCATCTGCCGATCATGCCCTTCGTCTCCGGCATCGTCGTCGTTATCTTTGGCTCGCTGTCGATCTGGCTGCAGAACGAGACCTTCATCAAGATGAAGCCGACCATCGTCAACACGCTCTTCGGCGTCGCGCTGCTCGGCGGGCTCGCCTTCGGCCGGTCGCTGCTCGGCTACGTCTTCAACGCCGCTTTTCAGCTCGATGCCGAAGGCTGGCGAAAGCTCACCATCCGCTGGGGCATCTTCTTTCTGTTCCTCGCCGTGCTGAACGAAGTCGTCTGGCGCAATTTTTCCGACGATACCTGGGTCGCCTTCAAGGTCTGGGGCACGATGCCGATCACCATCATCTTCACGCTGGCGCAGATGCCGTTGGTGCTGAAACACAGTATCAATCTGGAAACGGACGGCGAGAAGTGAGTGCCGCAGACGCCGAATATCGTGTCAGACACCAGAGTTTCTGGTTCGTCGCCTGCGTTGCGGTGCTGGTCGCGCAGATCGTCACCGAATATTTGATGGGCCGCGTGCCGATCTGCGCCTGCGGATATGTCAAGCTGTGGGAAGGCGGGGTCAATACCAGCGGCAATTCGCAGCATCTGTCCGACTGGTACACGCCGTCGCATATCATCCACGGCTTCCTGTTTTACGGCCTCGGCCATCTCGTCCTGCGCCGCAAGCCGCTGGCGGCACGGCTGCTCCTGGCGCTGGTGATCGAATCCGGCTGGGAGCTGCTGGAGAATTCGCCCCTCATCATCGACCGCTACCGCACGGCGACGATCGCGCTCGATTATTACGGCGACAGCATTTTGAATTCGGCGATGGACACCGTTTTCATGTGCGTCGGCTTCTTCTTTGCATCGCGGGCGCCGGTGGCGCTGACGGTGGCGATCGCCATCTTCTTCGAGATTTTCACCGGCTACGTGATCCGCGATAATCTGACGCTCAACGTGCTGATGCTGATCTGGCCGGTGGAGGCGATCAAGGTCTGGCAGGGTGGGGTTTAGGCCCACGTCGTTGCAAAGACCCCTCACCCGGAATAATGCTTACGAAGCCGGCTTCGCCAGCGCCTTTTCCATCGCCGGAAACAGCCCTTCCTTCAGGCTGATATCGTCGAAGGGGCCGACGCGTTTGTAGAGGATGGTGCCGTCGGGGGCGACCAGATAACTTTCCGGGATCCCGTAGACGCCCCAGTCGATCGCCGCCTTGCCGTTCGGGTCGACGCCGATCGCCCGATAGGGATTTCCGAGCTCGCCGAGGAAACGCAGGGCGTTGTCGTTCTTGTCCTTGTAATTGATGGCGACGATGTTCAGCCGACCGTCCTTCGCCAGTTCCTTCAAGATCGGGTGTTCGTCCCGGCAGGGGATGCACCAGGAGGCAAAGACGTTGACCAGGGTCAGCTTGCCCGTGATCGCCGCATCGGTCAGCGCCGGCAGATTTGCGCCGTCGAGCGGCGGAAGGTTCAGCGCCGGCGCTTTGGTGCCGATCAGGGCCGACGGGATTTCGGCGATGTTCTTGCCATGGAAATCCTGGTCATAGAGCATCTTTGCGGCCGTCGCGGCAATGGCGCCAAAGACGAACAGCGGCAGAAGCGCCAGGGCGTAGCGGCTGAGTCCGCTCGGCTTGCCGGGCTTGGCTTCGGGTGTTTCGCTCATTCGCCGTCCCTCGCGGACGCCGAGCGGCGGCGAATGCCCGCGGCTTCGAGGGCTGCGAGCTCACGCCGGCGCGCCCGGCCGTCGGCCCAGGTCCAGAGCGTGACCGCGATCGTCACGAGCGCCGCAAAGCCGTAGGAGGCGTAGACGTAGAAGGCATGCGTCATGATCTACTCCTCCCGGCTCGCCATCCGGGCGGCGAGACGGCGCTGCGCGGCGATCCGGCGGCGCCAGATCTCGTTCCTCATCGCCATGATGTGCAGGGTGAAGAAGAGGAGGGTGAAGGCGATCGCCATGACGAGCAGCGGGCGCAGGAATTCCGGATCGATCGCCGGACCGCCGATCCTGAGCACGCTCGCCGACTGGTGCAGCGTGTTCCACCATTCGACGGAGAACTTGATGATCGGAATGTTGACGAAGCCGACAAGGATGAGCACGGCCGAGACCCGCGCCGCCCTCGACGGATCGTCGATGGCGCGGCTCAGCGCAATCAGGCCGAGATACATCAGAAAGAGCACGAAGACCGAGGTCAGGCGCGCGTCCCACACCCACCAGGTACCCCACATCGGCTTTCCCCAGAGCGAGCCGGTGACCAGCGCGAGCAAGGTGAAGGCGGCGCCGAGCGGGGCTGCGGCCTTGGCGGAGACGTCGGCCAGCGGGTGGCGCCAGACGAGCGTGCCGATCGCCGAGGCGCTCATGATGGTGTAGCACATCATCGAAAGCCAGGCGGCAGGCACGTGGATATACATGATCCGAACGGTCTCGCCCTGTTGGTAATCGCCTTCGGTCGAGAAGCTGAGATAGAGGCCGGCCGCGAAACACAGCGCGGTGATGCAAGCCAGCCAAGGAATGACGCGGGCCGCCAGCGCCAGAAATCGCGTCGGATTGGCGAGATCGCTGAATTTACGGATGGCAAGGCTTATGTCGTTCATGGCCGCTTCCTTATCCCTATCCGGCTGTTCCCGCAATCGAGTGACATTCAATCCGACGTGTTTCGCAGCGCGAGCGCAGCGGCGGCCGGGCCGATCACCGCAAAGAACAGCGTCAGCGCAGTCAGGATGAGGAAGGGCGGCAGGAAAGGGGCGGGATCCTCGACCGCGGCATAGGTGGCGCTGACGCCGAAGATCAGCACCGGGATGGTCAGCGGCAGGACCAGGATCGAAACCAGCAGGCCGCCGCGGGGCAGGGCGACGGCAACGGCAGCGCCGACGGCGCCGATGAAGGTAATGGCCGGCGAGCCGACAAGAAGCGTCAGCATGGTCGCGCCGATCGCTGCCTCGTCCATATTCATGAAGAGGCCGAGCAGCGGTGAGGCGATCACCAGCGGCAGGCTGGTGGCGGCCCAATGGGCGAAGCATTTGACCAGCACGGTCAGGACAAGCGGTGTTTCCTGCATCAGCATCAGGTCGAGCGATCCGTCGTCGCGCTCGGCCTGGAACAGGCGGTCCAGGCCGAGAAGGGCGGCAAGCAGCGCGCCGATCCAGACGATGGCCGGGCCGATGCGCGAAAGCAGCTTGAGATCCGGCCCGACGCCGAAGGGGATGACGGCGACGACGGTCAGGAAGAACAGCACGCCGATCAGCGCACCGCCGCCGGCGCGGATGGAAAGTTTCAGGTCGCGGAGGAAGAGGGCAGTCATCCCCACACTCCCTGATCCACGCCGGCAAAGCCCGTCATCTTCAATTCCTGCATATTCTTCAAGCCCAGCGGCTGATGTGTCGCCGCCAGAAGAATGCCACCCTTTGCCAGATGCGTTTCGATCAATCCGGCGAACAGCCGGTCGGCGCTGGCATCGAGCGCCGCTGTGGGCTCGTCGAGGATCCAGACGGGGCGATGGGCGACGAGCAGCTTGGCGAAGGCGAATCGGCGCTGCTGGCCGGCGGAGAGATAACCGAAGGGAAGGTGGGTTATTCCCGAGAGGCCGACGGCTTCGGCTGCCTCCTCAAGGGACAGGCCGGCAGAAGCTTCCGTTTCGTCGAGAAAGGTGCGCCAGAAATCGAGATTCTCTGCAACCGTAAGTTCATTCTTCATTGCGTTTCGATGGCCGAGGTAGTGGCTGACCTCGCCGGGATGCCGGCCTTCCCGGCTGCTGTCGCCATGAAAGACGACAGTGCCTTTTTCCGGCCGCAGGAGGCCGGCAACAACACGCAGCAAAGTGGACTTTCCGGATCCATTTCTCCCAGTCAGCACAAGCGCCTCGCCGGCCGCCAAGTGAAAGGAAAGATTAACGAAAATCAGATCGTCACCGCGCCTTGCGGCCAGATTTTCGGCGGTGAGATGCATGCATCGGTTCTTTCTTCGTTTCGGCTTCCGGATGGGTCAAAAAATGTCCGATTTTGCTCGTTTCCGGGTATGGCAAGTTTTTAGGAAATTATCTATAAGACCTGCAACCACGCCAGCGGTCGGCGTGAATTTCATCCTTGCGCCGAACTTGGAGCGTCTGCTCCACGTGCGGACAGCGGAAATGGCCGTACCCGCATCCTGATGTGCATTAAGTGCATAGGCGTTCGCACGACTGTGTTGGCTATCAGAAACGGGGTCTCTCGTGTCTAAATCTCTTGACAGTTTCAATTGTCGTTCCACGCTTTCCGTGAACGCGAAGGACTATGTCTATTACAGCCTGCCCAAGGCTGAGGCAAACGGTCTGCCCGGCGTTTCCAAGCTGCCCTATTCGATGAAGGTGCTGCTGGAAAATCTGCTGCGCTTCGAAGATGGCCAGTCGGTCACCAAGGAGCATATCCTGGCCGTTGCCGAATGGTTGAACAACAAGGGCGCGGTCGAAAACGAGATTGCCTATCGCCCGGCGCGCGTGCTGATGCAGGACTTCACCGGCGTTCCCGCCGTCGTCGACCTTGCCGCGATGCGCGACGCGATGGTGTCGCTCGGCGGCGATCCCGAAAAGATCAACCCGCTCGTTCCCGTCGACCTCGTCATCGACCACTCCGTCATCGTCGATGAATTCGGCACGCCGCAGGCTTTCGCCAAGAACGTCGAGCTGGAATATCAGCGCAACGGTGAGCGTTACCGCTTCCTGAAGTGGGGCCAGCAGGCCTTCAAGAATTTCCGCGTCGTTCCTCCGGGCACCGGCATCTGTCACCAGGTCAATCTCGAATATCTCGGCCAGACCGTCTGGACGAAGGAAGAAGACGGCGAGACGATCGCCTATCCCGATACCTGCGTCGGCACCGACAGCCACACGACGATGATCAACGGTCTCGGCGTTCTCGGCTGGGGCGTGGGCGGTATCGAAGCGGAAGCGGCGATGCTCGGCCAGCCGGTCTCGATGCTGCTGCCCGAAGTCATCGGCTTCAAGCTGACCGGCAAGCTCAAGGAAGGCGTGACCGCGACCGACCTCGTTCTGACCGTCGTGCAGATGCTGCGCAAGAAGGGCGTCGTTTCCAAATTCGTCGAATTCTTCGGCCCCGGCATGGACAACATGCCGCTCGCCGACCGTGCGACGATCGGCAACATGGGTCCGGAATACGGCGCTACCTGCGGCTTCTTCCCGGTTGACGGCGAAACGATCAACTATCTCACCATGTCCGGCCGCACGCATGACCGGATCGCGCTGGTCGAAGCCTATTCGAAGGCCCAGGGCATGTGGCGTGAAGGCGACGGTTCCGATCTGGTCTTCACCGACACCCTGGAACTCGACCTCGGCGACGTCGTGCCGTCGATGGCCGGCCCTAAGCGTCCGGAAGGCCGCATCGCGCTCGAAAACATCGCTTCCGGTTTCGCCGGCTCGATGGATGCCGATTACAAGAAGCCCGGTCAGCTCAGCAACCGCTATGCGGTCGAAGGCACGGATTTCGATCTCGGCCATGGCGACGTGGCGATTGCCGCCATCACCTCGTGCACCAACACCTCCAACCCGTCGGTACTGATCGCTGCCGGCCTTCTGGCCCGCAACGCCGTTGCCAAGGGCCTGAAGACCAAGCCGTGGGTCAAGACCTCGCTGGCGCCAGGATCGCAGGTCGTCGGCGAATATCTCGCCAAGTCCGGCTTGCAGGCCGATCTCGACAAGCTCGGCTTCAATCTCGTCGGCTTCGGCTGCACGACCTGCATCGGCAATTCCGGCCCGCTGCCGGCGCCGATCTCGAAGACGATCAACGACAAGGGCCTGATCGTATCGGGCGTGCTCTCCGGCAACCGCAACTTCGAAGGCCGTATCTCGCCCGACGTCCAAGCGAACTACCTCGCTTCGCCGCCGCTCGTCGTCGCTTACGCGCTCGCCGGCACCGTGCAGAAGGATCTCACCAAGGAGCCGATCGGCGAAGACCAGAACGGCAATCCGGTTTATCTCAAGGATATCTGGCCGACCTCGCATGAGGTGCAGGAATTCATCCAGAAATACGTCACCCGCGAGCTCTATGAATCCAAGTACGCCGACGTCTTCAAGGGCGACGTCAACTGGCAGGCCGTTCAGGTTCCGCCGGGCCAGACCTATGCCTGGGACGACAACTCGACCTATGTCCAGAACCCGCCCTACTTCGTCGGCATGGGCAAGAAGGGCACCGGCGTCGCTGATATCAAGGGCGCGCGCGTCCTCGGCCTGTTCGGCGACAAGATCACCACCGACCACATCTCGCCGGCCGGTTCGATCAAGGCGGCTTCGCCGGCAGGCGCCTACCTCATCGGCCATGACGTTGCAGTTGCCGACTTCAACCAGTACGGCACACGCCGCGGCAATCATGAAGTGATGATGCGCGGCACCTTCGCCAACATCCGCATCCGCAACCACATGCTCGGCCCGAACGGCAAGGAAGGTGGCTACACCATCCACTACCCGTCGAAGGAGGAGACCTCGATCTACGACGCGGCCATGCAGTACAAGTCCGAAGGCGTGCCGCTCGTCATCTTCGCCGGTGTCGAATACGGCAACGGCTCCTCGCGCGACTGGGCTGCCAAGGGTACCAACCTGCTCGGCGTCAAGGCGGTGATCGCCCAGTCCTTCGAGCGCATCCATCGCTCGAACCTGGTCGGCATGGGCGTCATCCCCTTTGTCTTCGAAGAGGGCACGACCTGGCAGAGCCTCGGCCTGAAGGGCGACGAACTCGTCACCATCGAGGGCCTGGACAAGATCAAGCCGCGCGAGCGGAAGATTGCCAAGATCACCTATAGCGACGGCACCGTTAAGGACGTTCCGCTGCTGTCGCGCGTCGATACGCTCGACGAGGTGATCTACCTCAACAATGGCGGCATCCTGCAGACGGTGCTGCGCGATCTCGCTGCCTGATCGTTAAGAGCCTGAGATGATTGTGGCCGCCGGAGAGCAATTTCCGGCGGCTTTTCTTTTGCGGCGGCAGCATTCGAGCGGGCTCACGATGATTTGTTTTCTGCGGCTTCCGGTCGAGCTACGTCTCACCCGTTCGTGACTTTTCGTTTGGACCCGGAAGGATTATTCGTACGTTCATATCTCAGAGCCTCCGGTACCAGTCCGCCGTCGGCGCTGAAAAAGAGGTGCAGGTGAATGTCCCCCCGTTTCTTGATCCCGCTGTTCGCCGGTGTTGTTCTCGCAGGCCCGTTGCATGCCGAAGACGGCACCCCGAAAGGCGTCGTCGAGCTGTTCACGGCGCAGGGCTGCTCCTCCTGTCCCCCTGCTGACGCGGCCTTCCGCAAGCTGGTGAACCAGGGCAATGTCATCGCGCTCGCCTATCACGTCGATTACTGGAATTATCTCGGCTGGGCCGATACGCTGAGCTCGAAGGAAAACACCGAGCGGCAGTACGGCTATGCCAGGACAATGGGCCGCAGCAACGTCTACACGCCGCAGGCCATCGTCAATGGGCGCAGTCATCTGGCCGGCTCCGATCTCACCGGCATCAACAGCAAGATCGACATTTACAGCAGCGAAGGCAACGGACTGACCGTTCCCATCAGCGCATCGATGCGCGGCGACGAACTGGAAATCAAGATCGGCGCCGGGCAGGGTAAAGCCAATGTCGTCATGGTCTATTTCGACAAGGAGAAGACGATCGACGTCGAGAAGGGTGAAAACAGCGGCAAGAAGATCTCCTATCTGCACAGCGTCACCAATGTCGAAACCGTCGGCATGTGGGATGGCAAGGCGACCAATCTGACGCTGCCGGCAAGCGTCCTGCAGCGGCCGCAGCTCGAGGGTTGCGCTATCCTGCTGCAGTCGGCGACCGCGGACGGCGATCCGGCCGCGATCCTTGGCGCGACCGTGGTGATGGCAGGCAAAAATATTTGAGATTCATCCGCTTGCGGATGTAGGGTCCGGGCGGCCCGGCTGAGCGTATTCGGGGCTGGGGTTAAGGTCGATACGCTCCGCCGGGCCCTTTGGCGCGCTGGCGCCAAACCGGGATGCATAATTCCCCTGCAAATGAGGCGCTGTTTTGACTGAAATGCGGCGCTGCCGAGAAAGCGTCGGCTCTGTCCACAGTCCACTGCGGCCGAATGTGACGGGCCGCACTCTTGCAATTTGTGGCGGCTCGGGCAAACTGTCATTCTCCTGTCACAAGCGGAGGCCTCGGGAGACTGATGACAGATCAGCCGGATTTGCGACACGGCGAAAGCCGCTCCGTCGACAACACTTCCTCAGTCGTCGTCGATCTCAGGGAATACAAGCAAAGCAAAGATCCGCTTCCGGTGACTTTCCATAGGCGCGAACTCGACGCGATCCTCTGGATCTACGGCCGCATGGTCGGCGAGGGCGAATGGCGCGATTACGCCATCGATCACCTGAAAGACAGGGCGGTGTTTTCCGTCTTCAAGCGCTCCGGCGAAATGCCGTTCTTCCGAATCGAAAAGAACCCGAAGCTCGCGGCCAAGCAAGGCGCCTATTCCGTCATCAACGTCAACGGTATGATCCTGAAGCGCGGACACGAGCTCAACCAAGTGCTCAAGGTATTCGACAAGGCCTTGAAGCTGGTCGACAAGTAAGCCTGATCAGCCGGCAAACAGTGTCCCGGGATAGGTGGATGGATCCGGATCCGTCGTCGTGCCCGCGCCGAGGCTGCGCTGCATGAGCATCGTATCGAGCCAGCGACCATGCTTGTAGCCTGTGCCCTGCATCAGGCCGACCTCTACGAAACCCGCCTTGAGATGAAGCGCGATCGAGGCAGGGCTCGCACCGCCGATGACGGCCACCATCTGACGGAAGCCGAGGGCGGTGCAGCGGTCGATCAACTCACTCATCAGCGCTTTGCCGATGCCTTGACCGCGGGCTTGGGGCGCCAGGTAGATCGAATCCTCCACCATCCAGCGATAGGCCGGGCGGGTGCGGAAGGCCGAGGCATAGGCGTAGCCGAGGAAGTTTCCGTCGTCATCGATGGCGGCGATATAAGGATATTGCTGGCCGACGATCGCGGCAAAACGCTGCGCCATCTCGGCCTCGGGGGGCGGTGTGATTTCGTAGCTTGCAACGCCGTTCAGGACGGAGTCGCGATAGATCCCGGTAATGGCGGGGATATCGGCCTCAGAGGCGTCACGCAGAAGGAAGGACATCGAGCAGTTGGTCCAGCGGCGGGGCAGAACTCCTCTAAAACCATTCCTCCGAAAACGGCGCAACAAAAAAGGCGGCCGAAGCCGCCTTTTCGATCTTGATGGACCTGCTTATTTACGGTTGCCCATGAACTGCAGCAGGAACATGAAGAGGTTGATGAAGTCGAGATAGAGCGTCAGTGCGCCCATGATCGCCTTGCGGCCGGCAACAGCGACGTCATCAGCTTCATAGTAGAGCTCCTTGATCCGCTGCGTGTCGTAGGCGGTGAGGCCTGCGAAGATCAGCACGCCGATCACCGAGATGGCGAACTGCATTGCGGACGAAGCCAGGAAGACGTTGACGAGCGAGGCGATGATCAGGCCGAAGAGACCCATGATCAGGAACGAGCCGATTGCCGACAGGTCACGCTTCGTCGTGTAGCCGTACAGCGACAGCGCGCCGAAGGAGGCGGCGGTGACGAAGAAGGTCTGAACGACGCTCTGACCGGTATAGATCAGGAAGATCGACGAGAGTGACAGACCGACGAGCGCGGCATAGATCGCGAAGGTCGTCTGGGCGGCGCTCACCGTCATGCTATGGATCCGGAAGCTCAGGAAGAACACCAGAGCCAGCGGCGCCAGAATGACCACCCATTTCAGCGGGCTCAGATAGATCGCTTGGCCGAAAGCGGTGATCTCGCCATTGGAGAACGCGAGTTGGAACGACAGATATGCGGCCACACCGGTGATTGCCAGACCCAGCGCCATCAGGTTGTAGACCTTGAGCATATAAGCGCGCAGGCCTTGATCAATCATCTCGCCGGTCTGAGCGCGGCTTTGATAGTTACGAAGGTCAGCCATAGTTTCCTCTTACAAGCTCCGATGGAGATACGGTGTCGGGGTTTTCGACCCGGGCGCCGCTGCGGAGCTCCAGCATGCCTGCAGACAATATGAGGCCTTCGCTCTTTGCAAACAAGAGGGTTGCAAAGGCCCGGCCGGTTAAATCGCCGTAAGGTGAAGGGTTTGGCGTACCCCTTCGGTCAAAGTTCGCGCAGAACCGGGGCCGCCTTCTGGCCGAGGATGCGCCAGGTGCCGATCAGGCCGATACCGACGGTCAGGACGAGCGCCGTCACCAGCGTCAGCCCCGCCACATCGGGCAGAAAGGCCGAGGGCAGGCGCATGATGCGGGCGACGATGAACCAGGCGGCGACGGCGCCGGCGAATAGCGCGAAAATCGCGGTTGCGAGCCCGAGGATCAGATATTCGTAACTGAAGGCGCGGATCAGCATGGCCCGGGTGGCGCCCAGCGTCTTCAGCACTACTGCATCGTGGGTGCGCGCCCGGTTGCCGGCGGCAAGGGCTCCGGCGAGGACGAGGATCGAGGCGATCAGAGCCACCGATGCCGCGGCGCGGATCGCAGTCGCAAGCTGCGCAACGAGCTGGTTGACGATGTCGATCGCATCCTTGACGCGCACGCTGGTGATCGTGGGATAGGTGTTGGTGACAGATCTCAAGATCGCCGCATCTTCGGCCGGCGTCGAGGCGGGATCGGTCAGGGTCGCGAGCCAAGCATGCGGAGCGCCGCGGAAGGTGTTCGGCGAGAAGACCATGACGAAATTGATCGACAGCGATTCCCACTGGACGCGGCGCAGATTGGCGATCTTGGCCGTGATGTTGCGTCCGAGCACATTGACGGCGACGGTGTCGCCGATCTTCAGGCCGAGTTCGTGCGCTTCTTCCGAGGAGAAGGAGACGAGCGGCTCGCCGCTGTAATCCTTGTCCCACCAGCTGCCTTCGGTCAGCGCCGCATTTTCCGGCAAGGTGTCGTCGTAGGTGATGCCGCGATCGCCGTTCAGCACCCAGCGGCCGGCGGGCGGCACATTCATCTTGGTGACGTCTTCGCCGTTGAAGGCAACGATGCGGCCGCGCAGCATCGGCACTTCCATGAGCTTGCCATTCGGCGCCTGCGTCTGGACGAGATTGCGGAACGCGTCGACCTCGGCGCTCTGGATATCGACGAAGAAGAAGTTCGGCGCGCCCTCGTTCATGCGGCCGGTCAGCTGCTGGCGCAGGTTTCCGTCGATCAGGGTCAGCGTCACCAGCAATGCCAGGCCGAGGCCGAGCGACAGCACTACCGAGGGCGTCAGGGCGCCGGGACGGTGGATGTTGCCGATCGCAAGCCTGAGCGCCGGCGAGTTGACGCGCGGGCTGCGGCGCGCGAGCCAGGCAATCAGGGCGGCGACAAGACGCAGCACGACAAAGGCGAAGACGATCGCACCGACGAAGACAATGGCGATGTAGCGATCATAGGCGGTGAGGACGGCGAGACCGGCAAGGGCCGCCATGAAGAGGGCGGCCAGCAGGATGTAGGGCCAAGACGGCAGGCGGCGGGCCTCGAAGCCCTGCTCGCGGAAGAGGGCCGTCGCCGGCACTTCGCGGGCATGGCCGAGCGGCAGGATGGCGAAGGCGAGCGTCGTCAGGATGCCAAAGAGCGCCGCAAGCAGCAGGGCGTCGGGATAGAGCGCCGGCGCGGTGGATACCGGCAGGAATTGCGCCAGGAACTGGGCGGCGAAGATCGGCGACAGGGCGCCGATGACGAGGCCGATCATGATGCCGCCAAGGGCGATGATGGCGATCTGGAAGAGATAGATCAGAACCACGACCTGGGCCGGTGCGCCGAGGCATTTGAAGCTGGCGATGGTGGTGCGCTTGGAATCGAGGAAGGCGCGCACGGCATTGGCGACGCCGACGCCGCCGACGATCAGCGCGGTGAGGCCGACCAGCGTCAGGAACTGCGAGAATCGGGTGATGTTTTCGGTAAGCGAGGGGGCGGCGCGGTCGCTGGTGCGGACAGCCCAGCCGGCGGAGGGAAATTCCTTGGCGGCGCGCGCCTGGATGCCCTGCATTGCGCTCTTGTTCTCCAGCCGGATCTTGTAGGCATGTTCGACCAGGCTTCCGGTCTGGATCAGGCCCGAGGCCTCGAGCGCCCGGCGGCTGACGAGCAGGCGCGGCGCAAAGCCAAAACCTTCCGAGAGGGCGTCCGGCTCGGTCTTGACGGTGCCGGTAATGCTGAGTTTGACGTTGCCGAGCAGCAATTCGTCACCGACCGCAAGGCCAAGCCGGTCGAGCAGCAGGGGCGCTGCGACCGCGCCATAGGTGCCGCTTTGGGCCGACAGCAGGGCGGCAAGCGGATAATCCGGCTCGGCCGCGAAGCTGCCATAGAGCGGGTAGGCGTCGTCGACGGCCTTGACTTCGACCAGCGCCTGGTCGGAACCATCAGGCTTGCGGGCCATCGAACGCAGGCCGGTCGACACCGAGACGGTGCCTAGACTTTCGAGGAAGGCCATTTCCTCAGCTGTGGCCTCGCGGTTGTTGAGCTCGAAGCGGACGTCGCCGGCCAAGAGCTCCTGTCCCTGCGAGGCGATCGTGTCGGTGATCGACTGCGAAACCGAATTGACGGCGGCAATCGCGCCTGTACCGAGGGCGATGCAGGCGAGGAAGATGTAGAAGCCGCGAATGCCGCCGCGCAGCTCACGGAGCGCCAGGCGAAAAGCAAGTGCGGTGCGCGGCGCGATCATTCTCATGCGATTGCCGCCTCGCTGCGGCGGGCGGCGCTGTCGCCTTCGATCCGGCCGGAGCGGACGCGAATCTGGCGCGAGCAGCGGTTCGCAAGGGAGACGTCGTGGGTGACGAGCAGCAGGGTCATGCCGCGTTCGGCCTGTTTGGAAAACAGCAGGTCGGCGATCTGGCGGCCGGTCTCGGTATCGAGATTGCCCGTGGGCTCGTCGGCGATCAGCAGAGCGGGCGAGGGGGCGAGCGCCCTGGCGATCGCGACGCGCTGCTGTTCGCCGCCGGAAAGCTGGCCGGGATAGTGGTTCAACCGTTCGCCGAGGCCGACCGAATTCAGCTCGCGGCGGGCGATTTCGAAGGCGTTGCGGACATTGGCGAGCTCCAGTGGCACGGCGACGTTTTCCAGCGCCGTCATATTGGCAATCAGGTGGAAGGACTGGAAGACGATGCCGATGTTACGGCCGCGGAAGTCGGCGACCTCGTCCTCGCTGAGCGCATGGAGCGGCGTGTCGTTGATGTTGATTTCGCCGCTGTCGAGCTTCTCCAACCCGGCAAGTACCATCAGCAGAGTCGACTTGCCGGAACCGGAAGGGCCGACGATTCCGACGGATTCGCCGGCTGATATATCGAGGTCGATGCCCTTCAGCACATGGACGGAAGCGGCTGCACTGCCAAGGGTCAGATCGGCGCCCTTCAACTCGATGATGGTTTTTGCCAACAGAAATCGCCCTATATAAATCTCTAACCGAATGGCCGCATGACGGCACCTCGCCAATCTAGGGAAGCCAGAATGAGATTTAAAGTTGCCGCCC
Organism: Rhizobium phaseoli; assembly: GCF_003985125.1. Lineage (GTDB taxonomy): Bacteria > Pseudomonadota > Alphaproteobacteria > Rhizobiales > Rhizobiaceae > Rhizobium > Rhizobium phaseoli. Next base: position 198,800 of record NZ_ML133567.1, on the reverse strand, counting down.
TTCAATTCACCGTCATTGCCGTCTCGCTGATTTTTACCGGTGCCGCCGCGGCCCGGACGATCAATCTCGTCGGGTTCGGGGACAGCCTGATGGCAGGCTATCAGCTACCGCCCGGGAGCGGCTTTCCGGAGAAGCTGCAGGCCGCCTTGAAGGCGAAGGGGCTCGACGTCGCCATTGCCAATGCCGGCGTCTCGGGCGACACGACGACCGGGGGGCTTGCCCGGATCGACTGGTCGGTGCCCGACGGCACCGACGGCGTCATCCTGGAGCTCGGCGCCAACGATGCGCTGCGCGGCATCCCGCCGGAAGAGAGCGAGAAGAACCTCGACCAGATGATTGGCCGGCTGAAGCAGCGCGGCATCGCCGTGCTGCTCGTCGGCATGATGGCGCCGCCCAATATGGGGGCGGACTATGCCGCACGCTTCAATCCGATTTATCGGAAACTTTCCGAGAAACATGGAGTTCGGCTGTATGATTTCTTCCTAGACGGGGTGGCGCTCGATGCCGGGCTGAAACTCGACGACGGGATGCATCCGAATGCAAGGGGTGTCGACGTCATGGTCGAAAAGATGGAAGCCGATGTCACAAATTTCGTCGGGACGATTTCTAGTGTGAAGAAATAGGGGCTTGCGCGGTCATTGATTGCGTGATTCCGTGTAAGCACCTGCAAAAGATTCGGGGAGTGCTCGTTATGCCGAGACTGTTTACCGCCCTCGAAATTCCGCGCAATGCGGCGATGAGCCTTTCATTGCTGCGCGGTGGCCTCCCCGGAGCACGATGGATCGATGTGGAGAATTACCACATCACCCTGCGCTTCATCGGTGATGTCGACGGCCGCACGGCCGATGAAATCGTCGAACGGCTCGACCGGATCGACCGGCCGGAATTCCAGTTCCGGCTCGAAGGCATTGGTTCCTTCGGCTCGAAGAAACCGCATTCGGTCTGGGCCGGCGTCTCGCAATCGCCGGAGATGTATGCTCTGCAGGGTGAGATCGAGCGCATCTGCCAGCGCATCGGCTTGCCGCCGGACCCGCGCAAATTCATGCCGCATGTGACGCTGGCACGGCTGAAATCCTCGCGGCTCGACGATGTCGTGCAATATCTGGCCGGACGCGGCAACTTCCACACCGCGACCTTCACGGCACCCCGCTTCGTGCTGCTTTCGTCGCGCGAATCAGTTGGCGGCGGACCCTATCTGACAGAGGAAGTGTTCCCGCTGCACGAGGCGCGTTCGACGCCCAGCGCTTCGAGCAGGCTGCTGCAGCCGGTCAAGAGCCTGGTATAGACCAGCTCGAAACCATCAGGGCCGCCATAATAGGGATCGGGAATATCCTCTCCCGTTCCGAGCGCGGCATCTCCAAACAGGCGGATATTCGCCTCGGGCGGCGCGATCTTGCCAAGCGTCGCCAGATTGTCGCGGTCCATGGCGAGGATCATATCGAAACCATTGAAATCAGTTGGCCGGATGCGACGGGCGCGCTGCCCTGATATGTCGATGCCATGGGGTTGCGCGATGGCGATCGATCGCCGGTCGGGCGACTCGCCCTCATGCCAGCCGCCGGTGCCGGCGGAATCGATGGTGAAACGGCCGGTGAGGCCAGCCTCGGTGACAAGATGCCGAAAAATTCCCTCGGCAAGCGGAGAACGGCATATATTGCCCATGCAAACGAAAAGGATACTGATAGGCGTCATCGGTGGACCTGTCGGAAGAGCCAGAGGAGCATGGCATGAAATGGGAAAGACTGGAACGGGCAGCGGTTGAGGCGGAACTGGCGGGGCTTGCCGGCTGGGCGCTCAATGACGCGGCCTCTTCGATCTCGAAGACATTCAAGTTTTCGAATTTCATCGAAGCCTTCGGCTTCATGACGGAGGCAGCGATCACGGCCGAGAAGCTCAACCATCATCCCGAATGGTTCAACGTCTATTCCCGGGTGGATGTGACGTTGAATACGCATGACTCCGGCGGACTGACGGAGCTGGATTTCAAGCTCGCCAAGGCGATGGAGAAGGCTGCGGCGCGACGTCGCTGAAGGCGACCCAATTGAAAGGGGCCGATTGAAAGGGGTCGATTGAAAGCCTGGGCGCCATCACCATATGTGCGCAGGGACGAAAGGATGTCAGGGATGGACGAGGTCAAGTTCGGGGAAATCCTGCTGCCGGGCGACGAGGACACACAGAGCCGGCGGGAGAAGACGGTGCGGCAGAAGTTCTGGCCGACGTTTCGCCGGGCCGTGCGGCAGATCCCGTTCTCGCGCGACGTCGTTGCCGGCTTCTACTGCGCGCTCGATCCGCAAACGCCGACCAAGGTGCGCGGTGTGCTGCTCGCAGCACTCGCTTATTTCGTCATGCCGGTCGACATCATCCCGGATATTTTCGCCGTCATCGGCTTTTCTGACGACGTCGCCGTGCTTTCGGCCGCCTTCGCCATGGTGCGCGGCCATATCCGGCCAAGCCATTACGACGCGGCGGACCGCGTCCTCGCCGACCCCCCTGCGGATACGATGAAAACGATTTGAAGGTCCCGCGCGGGGTTCAGCCGCGTTCCTGTTCCAGCACTTTGCGGAGTTTGCCGAAGGCAAGTCGGATCCGTGATTTCACCGTGCCGAGCGGCAGCCCGGTCGCTTCGGCGATCTCGGAATGAGATTGGCCGAGAAAAAAGGCAGCACGCAGCAACTCGCGCTGTTCCTGCGGTAGCTGGCCGACCGCGGCACGGATTATGGCGTCGCGATCGTCATTGACGATGATTTCTTCGGCGCCAATATCAGCCGGCGGCTGCAGGGCCGGGTCCGTCTCGTCGAAGATGCGGGCGTTAGCGCGGCGCTGCAGATCGATACGGCGGTTGCGGGCAATGCGAAAGAGCCAGGTCGAGAGCGAGGATCGCGTGGCGTCGTAGAGATCCGCCTTATGCCAGAGCACGATCATGATCTCCTGAACCAGCTCTTCGGCCTCGCCCGATGTCATCTTCCGGCGCATCAGCCAGCTCTTCAGGCGCGGGGCGAAATAGTCGAACAGGATGGAAAAGGCCTGCTGGTCGCGATCGTCTGCGACAGCCTTTGCGAGGGCAGCGAAACGCCGTCTTTCCTCGGCATCCATGTGTCTCACGAGCCCCCTGCGGCGAAAATTTCGTCCCGGATTTCCAAAGTCTTAATGAGGTACAACGGATTTTTGCAAGGTCAAACTCTTGCCTGAATCTTTGTGTCTTAGATTCACCCGAACGGCCGGCCGGTGCCATAGGCGCACCGGCATCGCAGCCGATTTCAGCAAGGGGCAAAAATCGTGGTCGAGCTGAAATGACACAGGCACATACAAATCGCAGCTATTGTTGACCATTTGGTAACCTGAATTAAGTCAAAATAAAGCAGATCGTGATTATGCGCCGCCCGCTATGATCGCTTCGGGCCTTGAATCGCAAGAACCGGCAGGAATCCATGTTTGTGAAAAGTATCGTATCCGCCCTCGCACTCACCCTTGGTATGGCCGGAGTTGCGACAGCGCAGCAAGCCGCGGCGCCAACCCGCATACAGCAGTTTCAGGCATGGGGCGCTTATTCCTACAAGTCGGGCGCCAGCACCGTCTGCTACGTGCTGTCCGTGCCGACGGCAAAGCAACCGGCCAGCGTCGACCACGGCGACAATTTCTTCATCGTCTCGCAGCGTCCCGGCCAGAACATCTCCTACGAGCCGCAGGCGATGATGGGCTATACAGTGAAGGAAAATTCGAAGATCAACGTCGTCATCGACAACAAGACCTTCGTGATGTTCACCAAGGACAAGGCCGGCTGGGTCGAGAACGCGGCGCAGGAGCCCGCCCTCGTCGCAGCGATGAAGACCGGTCATTCGATGACGGTCAATGCCGTTTCCCGCAAGGGTACCGGCACCTCCTACAGCTATTCGCTCTCGGGCATCTCGGCTGCGCTGAAGCAGATCGAAAGCTGCAAGTAAGCGGTCTCCCAACCGCAGAATTTCGACGGGGCCGGCCTTGCGCCGGCCCTTGCCGTTTCTATCTCTAGTGACGCGCGGGCAAAATGATGCTAAAGCCCGCGCCAACAGCGGACAGAGCGCGGTATCCGTCGCCGTTCCGCATTCAATTTCTGCCCATGTGCCGTCATGCGCCTCACGTCTTCCGGTTTGCTCCTGAAGTCCGCGAGGCTTGCGAGGCGGTTACGTGTTCGAATTCGGGATGAATGCCTATGTCCGTCATGGATGCGATAGATATCACCAAGCCGCAGGCGCCAGGCGCCGCTTCCGGCGCAGAGAAGCCTTCCCTGATCGGGCTGTCGCGCGAGGAGATGGCGGCGGCGCTCAGGGAAAAAGGCGTGGCCGAGAAGCAGATCAAGATGCGCGTCGCGCAGCTCTGGAACTGGATCTATGTGCGCGGCGTCTCCGATTTCGATCACATGACGAATGTCGCCAAGGACATGCGTGAAATGCTGAAGCAGCATTTCACCATCGCCCGTCCTGAGATCGTCGAAGAGCAGGTCTCCAACGATGGCACCCGCAAATGGCTGCTGCGCTTTCCCGCGCGGGGCGCCGGCCGGCCGGTCGAGATCGAAGCCGTCTACATTCCGGAAGAGGGCCGCGGCACGCTGTGCATTTCCAGCCAGGTCGGCTGCACGCTGACCTGTTCCTTCTGTCACACCGGCACGCAGCGGCTGGTGCGCAACCTGACGGCGGAGGAAATCCTGTCGCAGCTGCTGCTCGCCCGCGACCGGCTCGGCGACTTTCCCGATCGCGAAGCGCCGCAAGGCACGATCATGCCGGCCGAAGGCCGCAAGGTCAGCAATATCGTGATGATGGGCATGGGCGAGCCGCTCTATAATTTCGATGCCGTCAAGCAGGCGCTGCTGATCGCCACGGATGGCGACGGCCTGTCGCTGTCCAGGCGCCGGGTGACGCTTTCGACCTCGGGCGTCGTGCCGGAGATCTTCCGCACCGGCGAGGAGATCGGCGTCATGCTGGCGATTTCGCTGCATGCGGTGCGCGACGACCTGCGCGATATTCTGGTGCCGATCAACAAAAAGTATCCGCTCAAGGAACTGATCGACGCCTGCAAGGCCTATCCCGGCCTTTCCAATGCGCGGCGCATCACCTTCGAATATGTGATGCTGAAGGACGTCAATGACAGCCTGGAAGACGCCAAGGGGCTGATCAAGCTCCTGAAAGGCGTGCCGGCGAAGATCAACCTCATTCCGTTCAATCCCTGGCCCGGCACCAACTACCAGTGTTCGGACTGGGAGCAGATCGAGAAGTTCGCCGATTTCATCAATTCGGCAGGTTATGCCTCGCCGATCCGTACGCCGCGCGGCCGCGACATTCTTGCGGCCTGCGGTCAGCTGAAATCGGAATCCGAACGCATGCGCAAGACCGAGCGCCTGGCCTTCGAGGCGATGATGATCGCCAATCACGGCGCCGACGACTGATCAGCAAGTTTGATCCTCGCTACAATTCTCCTGCATTGATTTAAGCATGCGCTTTTCCTAATAGTGCCGCCAAAATCAATCAGGAGGAAATAAATGCGCCCGATTCTGCTCGCTCTTGCCGCCACTTTGGCGCTTTCGCTGCCTGCAAGGGCCGATAACGTGACCGTTGCCGTAACGGCGATCGTCGAACATCCGGCGCTGGATGCGGCTCGCAAGGGCGTTCTCGATGTGCTGACGGCCGCCGGCTACAGGGAAGGCGAGAACCTGAAATTCGTGTTCGAATCGGCGCAGGGCAATCCGGCGACGGCAGCCCAGATCGCCCGCCAGTTCGCCGGCGACGAACCGAATGTCATCGTGCCGATCTCCACGCCGTCCGCCCAGGCCGTCGTCTCCGCGACGCGCGACATTCCTGTCGTCTTCACCGCCGTGTCCGATCCGCTCGGCGCCCAGCTCGTCAAGAACATGGACAAGCCCGGCGGCAACGTCACCGGCCTCTCCGACATGTCGCCCGTCGGCGAGCACCTGGCGCTGATCAAGGAAATTCTGCCGAAGGTGAAAACCATCGGCTATCTCTACAACTCCGGTGAGGCGAATTCGGTTTCGCTGCTCGCCGTGCTGAAGGCCGAAGCCGAAAAGGCCGGCCTGACGGTGGTCGAATCGGCCGCCACCAAGTCGGCCGAGGTTCAGGGTGCGGCGCGCGCCCTCGTCGGCCGCGCCGATGCGATCTACGTCCCGACCGACAACACGATTATCTCGGCGCTCGAAGGCGCCGTTGCGGTTGCCGAGGAAAGCAAGCTGCCGCTTTTCACCGCCGATACGGATTCAGTGTCGCGCGGCTCGATCGCCGCGCTCGGCTTCAACTATTACGATGTCGGCAAGCAGACGGGCGAAATTGTCGTGCGCGTTCTGAAGGGCGAAAACCCGGGCGATATTGCGGTCAAGACCGCCGCCGGCAGCGACCTCGTCGTCAACAAGGCGGCGGCTGCCAAGATGGGCGTCACTCTGCCTGAGAGCGTGCTTTCGCGCGCCAACAAAGTCATCGAATAATCGGCCGCAGGTCCATCGACCGTTCACATTCAGCCGCTCCCGTTTGCGCGGGGGCGGCTGTAGTATTACAAGGCTCCGGTTTCGCGACGGGCGGAACGGAAACAAAAAGGGGCTGAAAGCCTTGAGCCAAATCGCATTCTGGGGGGCCGTCGAGCTCGGCCTGGTCTATTCCTTCGTCGCCCTCGGCGTCTATCTCGCCTTCCGCGTCCTCGATTTTCCCGACCTGACGGTCGACGGTTCCTTTCCGCTCGGAGCAGCGGTGACCGCTGTGCTGATCATCGCCGGCGTCAATGCCTGGCTTGCGGCGCTGATTGCCATGGCGGCCGGTGCCGCCGCCGGCATGGTGACGGCGCTGCTCAATGTGCGCTTCAAGATCCTCAACCTGCTTGCCTCGATCCTGACGATGATCGCGCTGTTTTCCGTCAACCTCAGAGTGATGGGCAAACCCAATGTCGCGCTCATCAATGCCGATACGATGATCAGCCCGTTCTTCGGCCATGGCCTGCGCGATTTCTACGTGCGGCCGCTCTTCGTCGGCGTTCTCGTCATCGTCGCGCTCGTCCTGGTCTGGCGGTTCCTCGAAAGCGACGCCGGACTTGCCATGCGCGCAACCGGCGCGAATGCACGCATGGCTCGCGCCCAGGGCGTCGACACCAGCCGGCAGATCTATCTCGGCATGGCGATCTCGAATGCGCTGGTCGCTTTCGGCGGCGCCCTGTTTGCCCAGACCAACGGCTTTGCCGACGTCACCTCGGGCGTCGGCACGATCGTCGTCGGGCTTGCTGCCGTCATCATCGGCGAGACATTGCTCGGGCGCCGCGGCCTGCTGATTGCGCTCATCGGCTGCGTGCTCGGCTCGATCCTCTATCGCATCGCCATCCAGTTGGCGCTGTCGAGCGACGTCATCGGCCTGCAGGCCTCCGACCTCAATTTCGTGACGGCGGTTCTGGTGACCTTCGCGCTCATTCTTCCCCGCCTTCGCAGAGGTGCCGCGTCATGATCAGCGTCAAGGACATCAAGGTCGTTTTCGGGCGCGGCACGCCGCTGCAGAAGCAGGCGCTGAACGGCGTCAGCCTGACCATCGAGCAGGGCTCCTTCGTTACCGTCATCGGCTCCAACGGCGCCGGCAAATCGACGTTGCTCGGCGTGCTCGCGGGAGATGTCATTCCGAGCGAGGGACAGGTGCTGATCGGCAAGACTGAAGTGACGCGCAAGTCGACGGCGGCGCGTGCCGGCCTGGTGGCGCGCGTCTTCCAGGATCCGCTGACGGGAAGCTGCGGCTCATTGTCGATCGAGGAAAATCTCGCTCTCGCCGCCCGCCGCGGCGAAAGGCGCGGGCTTGCGCCGGCGCTCGCCGGCAAGAGGCGCGATTATTTCAAGGAGCGGATCGCCGAACTCAATCTCGGGCTGGAAAACCGGCTGAAGGACCGCATGGATCTGCTCTCCGGCGGGCAGCGGCAGGCCGTTTCGCTCGTCATGGCCACACTTGCCGGTTCCGAGGTGCTGCTGCTCGACGAACATACCGCAGCGCTCGATCCCGGGATGGCCGAATTCGTGATGAATCTCACGCAGAAGATCGTTGCCGAGCGCAAGCTGACGACGATGATGGTGACGCATTCCATGCGCCAGGCGCTAGATTACGGCCACCGCACGATCATGCTGCACGGCGGCGAGATCGTTCTCGACGTGGCGGGCGACAACCGAAAGAACCTGCAGGTCGAGGATCTGATCGCCATGTTCCGCAAGATGCGCGGCCAGACGCTCGACGACGATGCTTTGCTGATTGGCTAAACCAACAGCGGGCTGATCGGCTGAATTCGGCCTATCGAGCCTGCGTGAGCAGGATCTTGGCGGCGAAGATCGAGAAGACGCCGGCGAACGTATAGTCCATGCCGCGCAGCACCTTCCTGTTGTTCTGCAGCCAGGAGGCCAGCCAGTCGGCGGCAAGGACCACCGCGACATTGACCGGCATGCCGATCAGGATGAAGCAAAGCCCGAGGAACAGCAGCTTCTGGGTGACGGCGGGATCGCCTGCGCTGACGAATTGCGGCAGGAAGGTCATGAAGAAGATGATGACCTTCGGGTTCAGAAGGTTGACCCAGAAGCCCGATGAGATGTTCGAAAGGGCGGTGCCCTTTTGCTCCTCGACCTTGGCAACGGTCAGCTTCGAACCAAAGCGGATCGCCTGCACCGCGAGCCAGAGCAGATAGCCGGCGCCACCGGTCTTCAGGATCAGGAAGGCGGTCGGCGAGGCGGTGATCAGCGCCGAGATGCCGAAAGCGACCAGCATGGTGTGGACGACGATGCCGAGGCTGGTGCCGACGACAACGAAGAGAGCCGCCTTCTTGCCCTGCGCCAACGAACGGCTGATCGACAGCGTCATGTCGGGACCCGGCGTCGCCGCGAGCAGCAGCGTTGCGGCGGCAAAGGCGAGAAGGGTCGACAGGCTCGGCAGGAAATCCATGGCACGCTCGGAAAGCCGGACGGAAAGGATAATTTCCTACCCGGCTTTCCAAAAATTACCAATCAAACCTTCTCATGCTCGTCGCATTAAACTTGATTGATGCGACGCGCATTCGCTGTTGGTTTTATGCATATGGCCTGATGATATGCAGTACTGCCAATCACTTCTGTTCGAGGAAGGTTTTGAACTTGTCGGCATAGTCCTTGTGCCAGCGCGACAGCGGCGGGCGGTTTTCGATGATATCGCCGGCGGCCCAGGCCATGCGGCGCTCATCGACCGGCCGGGCAACATCATTGTCGGGGCAGAGGATATAGAAATCGCCGCGCTCGAGGCTTTCGACCATGAAGTCGACGGTCTGCTCCGGTGTCCAGGCGGCGGCCGGTTTTTCCGCGCGGTCGCCCTTGGTCAGGCCGGTGAAGACGAAGCCCGGGATGAGCAGATGGGCGGAGATTTTTCCACCTTCGATATTGCGCAGTTCGTGCTCGAGTGCTTCGGTGAAGACTTTCACCCCTGATTTCGAGATATTGTAGGCGGGATTGCCGGGCGGCGTGGTGATGCCCTGCTTCGAGCCGGTGTTGATGATCAGGCCAGGCTCGCCGTGCGACAGCATCTTCGGGCCGAAGGTGCGCGTGCCGTTGATGACCCCCATCAGGTTGACGGCGAAGATATGATCCCAGTTTGCCTGCGAGCTGAAGATCGAGGTCTCGGGGCCGATACCGGCATTGTTCATCAGCACGTGCACCCGGCCGAAACGCTGGAGCACGGCGCGTTCGAGCGCCTCAAGAGAGTCTCTAGTGGCGACATCGGTCTCGACCGCCATCACATCTTCTTCGCCGGCAATGGCCTTGAGTTCGTCGGCGGCAGCGGCCAGCCGATCGCCGCCGAGATCGCCGATGACGACACTCATGCCGCGTCCGGCGAAATATTTCGCTGCCGCCAGGCCGATGCCGGACGCGCCGCCGGTGACGACGGCAACATTGGATTTTTTGAAAATGTCTTGAATATTGGTCACGGGGAGCCTCTCCTCGATCATTGCTAGGACGTTGGCGAATATGGGCTCCGCTTTGGCGCTGTCAACGCTATCGCGCCGGCGGCTTAGCACTTGCCCTTGCGTCACGCGCCAATCTCGCTAAAAGTGCCGCGATACCGGGTTTTCGCCGGCCTTTTATGCAACGGACCTCATCATCATGGCATCATACAAAGACGTGAAGAAAGTCGTTCTCGCCTATTCCGGCGGTCTCGACACCTCGATCATCCTGAAGTGGCTGCAGACCGAGCTCGGCGCCGAAGTCGTCACCTTCACCGCCGATCTCGGCCAGGGCGAAGAGCTGGAGCCGGCGCGCAAGAAGGCCGAGATGCTCGGCATCAAGGAGATCTACATCGAGGACGTGCGCGAGGAATTCGTGCGCGATTTCGTCTTCCCGATGTTTCGTGCCAATGCCGTTTACGAAGGCGTCTACCTGCTCGGCACCTCGATCGCCCGGCCGCTGATTTCCAAGCACCTGATCGATATCGCGCGCAAGACGGGTGCGGATGCGATCGCCCATGGCGCGACCGGCAAGGGCAACGACCAGGTTCGTTTCGAGCTGTCCGCCTATGCTTTGAACCCCGACATCAAGATCATCGCGCCGTGGCGCGACTGGGCGTTCAAGAGCCGCACCGACCTGCTCGCCTTCGCCGAGCAGCATCAGATCCCCGTTGCCAAGGATAAGAAGGGCGAGGCACCGTTCTCCGTCGACGCCAACCTGCTGCATTCCTCCTCCGAGGGCAAGGTTCTCGAGGACCCCGCCCAGGAGGCGCCGGAATATGTGCACATGCGCACCATCTCGCCTGAGGCCGCGCCCGACAAGGCGACGGTGATCAAGGTCGGGTTCCGCAAGGGCGACGCCGTCTCGATCAACGGCGTCGAGATGTCGCCGGCGACGCTGCTGGCCACCCTCAACACCTATGGCCGCGACAACGGCATCGGCCGTCTCGACCTCGTCGAGAACCGCTTTGTCGGCATGAAGTCGCGCGGCGTCTACGAAACGCCCGGCGGCACGATCCTGCTCTCGGCGCATCGCGCCATCGAATCGATCACCCTCGACCGCGGTGCCGCCCATCTCAAGGATGAGATCATGCCGCGTTACGCCGAGCTGATCTATTACGGTTTCTGGTTCTCGCCGGAGCGCGAGATGCTGCAGGCGCTGATCGACAAGAGCCAGGAGCATGTCGAAGGCGAAGTGACGCTGAAGCTCTACAAGGGCAACGTCATGGTCATCGGCCGCGAAAGCGAAAAGTCGCTCTACTCCGACAAGCTCGTCACTTTCGAGGATGACCAGGGCGCCTACGATCAGAAGGACGCAGCCGGCTTCATCAAGCTCAACGCGCTGCGCCTGCGCACGCTCGGCAAGCGGAACCTCGCGAAGTAATCACGCTTCGTTTTTCGAACTGGATATGCGCCCGCCGGCTTTGCCGCGCGGGCGTTTTCGTGGGAGCGTAGCAAGCCTCAGTAAACTGTAGCCGCCGGAATGGCGGGCTCCCCATCACGCCACACGCCCCGCTGAATACTGAGGAAAGGTCGGTGCTGCACATCTTATCGTCGTCCCGCTCTCGTCCTCGAAATCCGCGACAACGATCTCAAAAATAGTAAATGGCAGCTATCGCCCTTGGCTCCCCCTACGGCGGAACTTCATCACTGGCTATCGTCGGATAATTGAACAAAAATCGTGTCGACGCCTTTATCTGCCTTGAAGGGCTACAAAGGCCGGGACCATGGACGTCAGGCAGACAATCGACGCGTTCGAACTGTGGTTCCGAACGTTTGTCTTCAGTGAATGGACGCTCTACCAATTCGGGATTATCGCCGTCGGTTACGTCGCAGCGTCGTTCCTGGCATCACGCACGGAACCTGCGTTGGAAGCGAGAGCCAGGCGCATCAAAGGGAATCCGGACCTCCTGCGCGTCATAATCGCCTTCATGCGGCGCTTGAAGTGGCTCTTTCTTGCGGTCTGGCTGTGGCTTGCAAATGTCGCTCTCACGCAAAACACCTGGCCGTCGCAACGGTGGCTCGTCTCGACTGCCCTGACGCTGACGGCGGCGTGGTTCATCATCTCCGTGCTGACCAAGATTATTCATAATCCCACTTTGTCGCGCACGGTCGCAATCGCCAGCTGGAGCTATGTCGCGCTGTACGCGCTCCGGCTTGACGGTCCGGTGCTCTCCGCGCTCGATGGCCTGGCTGTCAATCTGGGGGCCGTGCGCCTGTCACTCTTTCTTGTGCTGAAAGCGGCCGTCTTGGCTGTCGCGCTCATCTGGGTGGCGGTTCTCGTCGGCAATGTCCTGTCCCGTTGGGTGCAGAGGTCGGGCGATCTTTCGCCGTCGATCAAGGTCCTGATCAGCAAGTTCATCAAAATTGGATTGATCATGATCGCCGGCGCGATTGCCTTGTCGGCGACCGGCATCGACCTTACCGCATTGACCATTTTTTCCGGCGCAGTCGGCGTGGGCATAGGTTTCGGCCTTCAGAAAGTCGTATCGAACTTCATCTCGGGCATCATCATCCTGCTCGATAAATCCATCAAGCCGGGCGACACGATCACGCTCGGAGATACCTTCGGTTCGATCCGCGATTTGCGCTCGCGGTTCGTCTCGGTCATCACGCGTGACGGCAAAGAATACCTGATCCCCAACGAGGACTTCATCTCCCAACAGGTCGTCAACTGGTCGTTCTCCAGTGATTACGTCAGGATCGATGTCGACTTCGGCACGGCTTATGACAGCGATCCACATGAAGTCGCCAGAATCGCAATCGCGACTGCCTCAATGGTGGATCGCGTTGCAAATAACTACAGGGCGCCGGTATGCTGGCTTACCTGCTTTGGCGCTTCGTCGCTTGATTTCCGGCTCCGCTTCTGGATCTCCGATCCGGCAAATGGTCTGACGAATGTCAGGGGCCAGGTGCTGATGGCGCTTTGGGATGCGTTCAAGGAAGCCGGCGTGTCGATCCCGTTCCCGCATCGGGAAATCATCATGAGGACGCCTGTCGAGATCAAGCAGTCGCGCCAAGACTGAGTGACAATATCGAGCCCACCGGCAAACGCCGAAGGGGCTTCTATTGGTGCGCGAATTACGCTGCGGCTGCTTCGACATGGAGCCTGACGTCACGGCGACGCGGTCCCCAGCTCTCGGCCCAGAGCGGCAGACCGACGAAATCGGCAATCTCAGGCGCGGCCTTGGCAGGATCAAGCCGCAATACTTGCTCCTGATCGGTGACGGCGAAGCCGTCTTCCGTCTGATCGAGACAGGTTACCGCCAGCCCGGCTTTGACGGCAATACCGCTGTGATCCGACGTCAGATCATCTGCGATGGCCTTGCGGAGCATAAAGAGATCGAGTGGGGCGAGCCTGAGGCTACCCTGCCATTCGTTCGGCGCATTGGTCGGGTCGACGACATTGACGCCGGAGAGCGTGGGAACCTCCCCCTTGAGGGGTCCTGCGCCGTGGCGGGTGGTGTAGCAGCGCGTCACATAGAGCGCGTCCAGCTCTGTGACACCGGCCTCGGCGGCGATCGCGCGTATATTTGCAAGCCCGGTATTCGAACGGGTGACGTGCGGAAATACGCCACGGTGCTGATCGAGGCAGAGGCCTTGTGCCGCCTCGAAGATGACAGCGCCGCGTTCGCACAGTCGTCGGTCGGGCCAGAGCGTGACGTGGTCGAGGTAAGCGGCACAATCTGCTTCGAATCCGGCGATGGTGATGTCGTCGGCCAGTACGGCAGCCAGTTCTTCGGGTAAAGCGCTGATCCCGAGCGCGGCGAGCCGTCCAGGCACCCAGCTGTCGCGGATCGCAACAAGGCGAGCGTGCAGATCGGAGCGGAACAGGTCCATCGTCGAAAGGACGAATTCCGGGTGCAGGTTACGCTCGATGGTCTCGCCGAAGCCGAGGCCGCAGCTTCCGTGGCGGCCAGCGCCCCGCCTCAGTTCTATGGCCTGGTTGATCAGAACGTCGAAAGGCGTGGTGATCAGGGCGCGCGGGTCGCTGCTGATCTCAGGCTTCGCACCCCGCTCATTGAGAGCAGACAACTCGCCGAGAAACAGCATCGGGTGAGCGACGAAGAAGCGACTGAAGTGGGTGGCAGCTCCGGCAAAGCTGCCGGAGCCGATATGGTGGAAAACGTGGCGAATGCCGGCGGGATCGACCACGGTATGGCCGGCTTGAGCACCGCCATTGCTGCGAACCACCACGGCTCCCGGCGTGGCTGCGGCAAGGCGATCGACCATCAGTCCCTTGCCTTCGTCGCCGTAAAGCGCGCCGATTACGGTCTGTGCTTGAATACTCATCATTCTGCTCCTCGACGGCGCCCGGACGATCGCGCCGGGGCTTTCAAATATCTGGCTTAGAAGAGGGGCAGAAGGCGCCGATTTTGGCGTTCGCCAATGGCCTTGGCCACCACTGCCGCCGCCGAATCCGGCCAACTGGCGGCCACCTCGCTGGCATCCCGGCCCTCGGTGATTTCGATGATCGAAACCACCAACTCGGCGATGCGCCTGTGGTCATCGAGCACGAAGGTGCGGCCGGGCAGCAGCGGCTGCCAGCTCCGCAGCACCCGGTCAAGTCCCGTGGCTGCATAGCCCTCGCGGATAACGATGTGGAAGACCTCGTAAGATCTCTGGGCCATCGCGAGGCATTCCCGGGCGCTCAAACCGCGCGGTGGTTCGACGCCGAAGATGCGGGCGATCTGGTCGGCGGACAGGCCGTTGTGAACCGGCTCGTCACCGATGGTGAAGAGATAGCCCTTGCGGCCACGTCTTTCGAAGGCGTCGGTCGAGGTTTTGAGGGCTGCCAGAAGGTGGGCGGCGCTGTAGCTCTCGCCGTTATTGCCACCGCCATTCCCTTCCAGCCACAAGGCGCGGATCTGGCCGGCAAGCGAGATGTCGGCCTCGAATTGGGTGGCCTGCAGGGGGGCGGCATCGGTGAATGCATCTCCGACCGCCGCTACCATGATGTGCGGATCGGACACCGGCCGACGATCGTAGATCTCCGATGTCAGGGTGATGAGCCCGCCGCGCATAAGCTCGTGGGCGATCATGCCCATCGATCCGGTGACATCCGCGGCCAGAATAATCGGGGTCGATTGCGGGTTGTGAGCGCTGTCGCGGCTCTCTCGAGTGGAAAAGCGCGCCGGGTCGAACCGCGGATCGATGCCGGTAGCGCCGAATATTTCCGACCGGCTGCGGCCGTCCACATGGCGTGCATTGTAGGCCGCCCAGTCGGCGGTGCTGAAACGTCCCATACCCATGGCATCACTCCTTTGCTGCTTGGCAATTCGGCTCGGGCGCTCCGCCCGCCGCCATTACCAAATATATAGACTTGCAATTTGCATTTTGCAAGTTGCTAATTGCGAATTGTCTTTTTTTCGGTTGGCGGCTATGAGGGCTGAAAGGACGGCAGGGATTGTCATGGCAGAGGCTGAATTCGCACGACCGATCGTGACGGTCGACATCGTCTTGTTGACCCTGCACGAAGGAAAGCTATGCGTGGCGTTGCTTCAGCGTCCTGCCGAGCCGTTTGCCGGCGTTCCGGCGTTGATCGGCGGCTATGTGCACAGGGACGAGGATCCAGACGCCGAGGCGGCGGCCCGGCGCATCCTTCGTTCCAAGGCGGGGCTCGAGGGCATATTCTTCGAGCAGCTCCGAACCTTCGCGTCGGCGCGACGAGATCCTCGCGATTGGTCGGTATCGATCGCCTATTTTGCGCTGGTCCCGCGGGGCGCTTTAGAAGGCAGCGCCAGTCTGCTGGAGCTGCGGCCAGTCGAGGCCGCCGGTAAGTTGCCCTTCGACCACAATGAAATTGTGGACGCCGCATTGGAGCGGCTGCGCGGCAAAGGCGCCTATTCGACCATTCCGGCGAGGCTGCTTCCTGCCGTCTTTACGATGTCAGAACTGCAGGCGGTTTATGAAACGGTGATGGGCGAACGGCTGGACCCAAGTGCCTTTCGCCGCAAGATCAACGATCTGGATCTGCTCGAAGTGGTCGAGGGCGAAAAGCGACAGACCGAGCGGGCCCGGCGGCCAACGACGCTCTACCGGCTGAAAACGCCGATTGCCGTATTCGACCGAAGAATTTGAACGGATCGGCCGCCACCCATTGGATCGTGGGAACGATAATGGTGAAAAATATCGGCTCCTGGCGGGGACGCTGCAGTCCCTTGACCGGCGTCGCGGATGGCTTACTCTGCGATCAATATCCTCCGGAGCATTCCTATGACGCAGTCTCTGCTGTTCGGCGCCTTCCTGGCGGCGCTTTTCTACGTGCTCATCCCCGGACCCGCTTTCCTGCAGCTGCTCGGTATCGGCGCGGGGCAGGGGCGCAAGGCCGGGGCCTTCTTCATGATGGGGCATCTGGTCGGGGATCTGATCTGGTCGTCGCTGGCGCTGATCGCGATCGTCGGCGCGAAGACGATCGGGACTTTCGTCTTCGACCTGCTCGGCCTCGCCTGCGGTTTCTATCTTGCCTGGATCGGCTGGGGCGCCGTCAATGCCAAGCCGAAAGCGGATGGGCAGGCGCTTGTCATGGTCGAGCGGCCGTTTCGGCGCGGCCTGATCTTCGGCGTCACCAATCCGAAGGGTTATCCGGTGGCGCTCGCCACCTTCACCGCCCTGGTTGCGGGCTCCGCCGGCGCGCTCGATTTCGAGGCGCTGCCGGTGCTTCTCGGCGTGTCCTTCGTCGGTTTCGTGACTGCCGACATCATCCTGATCGGCATTATCGGCGCCGGCGCGGTGCGGCGCTTCTATCGCGCCCATGAACGGCTGATCGTGCGCTGCTCCGGCGTTCTGTTCATGGGGTTTGCCGCCGAGGCGCTGTGGCACGCAACCCCCGGCCTCATCGGCTGGCGCAAGGCGTGATTCAGCCGTCCAGGAAGTTGACCACCGATTTCAGCGTCTGAACGTCACTAGGATTGCCGATCGACATGGCGACCTGCAGCTGGTTCTTGTAATAATCGAGGAAATTGAAGCTCGTGCCGTCGGTCACGTTGGAGAGGTCGATAACGTTGCCGAGCGGATCGATTGCATGCATCGGCAACGGCTCGGAGATCGCGGCGTAGGTGTTCTGATCGATCACGCCGCTGTCAAAGCTTTGGCGCGCATAAGAGCGCAACTCTCCGGGGCTGACCGCGGTAAAATCAGGCCCCTCATCGAGGCTGTCTTCGATCTGGAACGAGACGGGGGCCGGAGCTTTGGTCTCGATGTGAATATCGGCAGTCTTCGAATTTTTTGCGTTATTAGGATTGTTTTTAAATAGCAAACTCTGAGAAGACCGCAGGGAAAAAATTTCCATGGCGCATGTCCCCTGGCAGGAAGATCACCTGGAAGCTAGCGCTCGTGCCTGATTCGCGTCAACCGTTAACAAATGGTTAATTTTCACGCGTCAGATTTTGTCCACCAGATTTTACGGATGTCCACCGGATTTGGCGGGCGAGGCAAAAGGCCCCGCCTGCGACATACCAATTCTCCGGCCGCTCTCCTATATTGACGATCCATTCGCATGCCAAAAAGGAATTCTCCGATGCCTTCTCCCCATGATTTCAATCCGGCGCTCACCAACTGGGACGGCCCCCACGGCCTGCCGCGTTTCGACGCCATCGATGACGGCGATTTTGCTGCCGCCTTCGAGGCGGCGCTGGCCGCGCATGAACAGGAGATCGACGAGATTGCCGGAAACAGCGATGCGCCGACCTTCGACAATACCGTCACGGCGCTGGAGATCGCCGGCGATGCGCTGTCGCGCGTTTCGGCGCTGTTCTGGAACAAGGCGGGTGCGCATACCAATGACGTGATCCAGCTGCTGGAGCGGGAGATCTCACCGAAGATGTCGCGCCACTATTCGAAGATCGGCATGAATGCCGCGCTTTTTGCCCGCATCGACACGCTCTGGGAGAAGCGCGAGAGCCTTGGTCTGACGCTGGAACAGACGCGGGTGCTGGAACGCCATTGGAAGGGCTTCGTCAAATCGGGCGCCAAGCTTGACAAGGCCGAGCAGGAGAAGCTCGCCGAAATCAATGAAAGGCTTGCCGGCCTCGGGACGCAATTCGGCCAGAACGTGCTCGCCGATGAAAAGGCCTGGGCCTTGGTGCTTTCCGAGGGATCCGAGCTCGATGGGTTGCCGGAATTCCTGCGCGACGCAATGGCTGCGGCAGCACGCGAGCGTGGCGAGGAGGGCAAATTTGCGGTGACGCTGTCACGTTCGATCATCGAGCCGTTCCTCACCTTCTCAGAGCGCCGGGATTTGCGCGAGCAGGCCTTCAAGGCGTGGGTGGCGCGCGGCGAAAACGGCGGAGAGACGGACAATCGCGCCGTCATCCGGGAAACGCTGGCGCTGCGCCATCAGGTGGCGAGCTTGCTGGGCTACGGCAATTTTGCCGAGCTGAAGCTCGACAACACCATGGCGAAGACGGCGGAAGCGGTGAACGGCCTGCTGAAAGCGGTCTGGGCGCGGGCGGTGAAGCGTGCCGGCGAGGAGGAGATCGACATCGCGGCGCTGATCGCCGAGGAGGGTCGGAACCACGAGGTCATGCCCTGGGACTGGCGCCATTACGCCGAAAAGATTCGGGCGCGGAAGTTCGATTTCTCCGAGGCTGAACTGAAGCCCTATCTGCAGCTGGAGAAGATCATCGACGCCTGCTTCGACGTGGCGGAAAGGCTGTTCGGCATCCGCGCGGTCGAAAAGAAAGGCGTGCCGGCCTATCACCCCGATGTCAGGGTTTTCGAAATCAGGGACCGCGACAACAGGCTGGTCGCCCTTTTCCTCGGCGATTATTTCGCCCGCGGTTCGAAACGATCCGGCGCCTGGATGAGCTCGCTGCAGTCGCAGCATAAGCTCAAACTGAAGAACGGCCGTCACGGCGAATTGCCGATCATCTACAACGTCTGCAACTTCGCCAAACCGGCCGAGGGCAAGCCGGCGCTGCTGTCGCTCGACGATGCGCGCACGCTGTTCCACGAGTTCGGCCACGCGCTGCACGGCATGCTTTCGAACGTCACCTATCCCTCTGTTTCCGGCACCGGCGTCTCGCGCGATTTCGTCGAATTGCCGTCGCAGCTCTACGAGCACTGGCTGACGGTACCCGCCATCCTGAAGCACTATGCCGTGCATTTCGAAACGGGTGAGCCGATGCCGCAGGCGCTGCTCGACAAGGTGCTCGCCGCCCGCACCTTCAACGCCGGCTTCAACACCGTCGAATTCACCTCGTCGGCGCTGGTCGACATGGCGTTCCATACGCGGGAGGCCGTCGAGGACCCGATGGCGGTGCAGGCCGAGGTGCTGGCCGAGATCGGCATGCCGAAATCGATCGTCATGCGCCACGCCACGCCGCACTTCCAGCACGTCTTCTCCGGCGGCTATTCGGCCGGCTATTATTCCTACATGTGGTCCGAGGTGCTTGACGCCGACGCCTTTGCCGCCTTCGAGGAGACGGGCGACGCCTTCAATGCCGAGATGGCGAAAAAGCTCAAGGAAAATATCTATTCCACCGGCGGCTCGGTCGATCCGGAGGATGCTTATAAGGGCTTCCGCGGCAAGCTGCCGAGGCCGGATGCGATGCTCGTCAAGAAGGGACTTGCGACCTTCGAGGAATTGACAGGCAGCGACGCTTAAGACAGTTTGATGACATCAAGCAAAGCGGCATGGTGAAAGCCATGCCGCAGCTTTCGCGCGCGACCCCCTTTCGCAATCGCGAAAAAAACGGTAAGAGCGCGCCAAACGTAAATGGCGCGTCCACTTGGCGTAGCGCCCTAGCCTCAGAGATTATGACATATGGCACTTCGCAACATCGCGATCATCGCGCACGTTGACCATGGCAAGACCACTCTCGTTGACGAGCTTCTGAAACAGTCCGGCTCGTTCCGCGAGAACCAGCGCGTCATGGAACGCGTGATGGACTCAAACGACATCGAAAAAGAGCGCGGCATCACCATTCTCGCCAAGGCGACCTCGATCGAGTGGAAGGATACCCGCATCAACATCGTCGACACGCCCGGCCACGCCGACTTCGGCGGTGAAGTCGAGCGTATCCTGTCGATGGTGGACGGCGCGATCGTTCTCGTGGACGCCGCCGAAGGCCCGATGCCGCAGACCAAGTTCGTCGTCGGCAAGGCCCTCAAGGTCGGCCTGCGCCCGATCGTCGCCATCAACAAGATCGACCGTCCCGACGCCCGCGCCGACGAAGTGGTCAACGAAGTGTTCGACCTTTTCGCCGCGCTCGATGCGACCGACGAGCAGCTCGACTTCCCCATCCTCTACGGTTCCGGCCGCGCCGGCTGGATGAACTACGATCCGGCAGGCCCGACCGACGAAGGCCTGGCGCCGCTGCTCGACCTCGTCGTCAAGCACGTGCCCGAGCCGAAGGTCGAGGAAGGTCCGTTCCGCATGATCGGCACGATCCTCGAGGCCAACAATTTCCTCGGCCGCATCATCACCGGCCGTATCGCTTCCGGTTCGATCAAGCCGAACCAGGCCGTCAAGGTTCTCGGCCAGGACGGCAAGCTGATCGAACAGGGCCGCATTTCCAAGATCCTCGCCTTCCGCGGCATCGAGCGCCAGCCGATCGAAGAGGCGCATGCGGGCGACATCGTCGCGATCGCCGGCCTCTCCAAGGGCACCGTCGCCGATACCTTCTGTGATCCGGCGGTGACGGAAGCGCTGAAGGCGCAGCCGATCGACCCGCCGACCGTCACCATGTCCTTCATCGTCAACGACTCGCCGCTGGCGGGCACCGAAGGCGACAAGGTCACCAGCCGCGTCATCCGCGACCGTCTGTTCAAGGAGGCTGAAGGGAACGTTGCGCTGAAGATTGAAGAAAGCGCCGACAAGGATAGTTTCTTCGTCTCCGGCCGCGGCGAACTTCAGCTTGCCGTTCTGATCGAAAACATGCGCCGCGAAGGCTTCGAGCTTGCCGTATCGCGTCCCCGCGTGGTCATGCACAAGGATGAGAGCGGCCAGCTCCTGGAGCCGATCGAAGAAGTCCTCATCGACGTCGACGAAGAGCATTCCGGCGTCGTCGTGCAGAAGATGTCGGAGCGCAAGGCCGAAATGGTCGAGCTTCGTCCGTCGGGAGGCAATCGCGTCCGTCTGGTGTTCTACGCGCCGACCCGCGGCCTGATCGGCTACCAGTCGGAACTGCTGACGGATACGCGCGGCACGGCGATCATGAACCGCCTGTTCCACAGCTACCAGCCCTACAAGGGTGAGATCGGCGGCCGCGTCAACGGCGTGCTGCTCGCCAACGAACCCGGTGAAGCCGTGGCCTACGCTCTGTTCAACCTGGAAGACCGCGGCCCGATGATCATCGACGCCGGCGAAAAGGTCTATATGGGCATGATCATCGGCATCCATACGCGCGACAACGACCTTGAGGTCAATGTGCTGAAGGGCAAGAAGCTGACCAACATCCGTGCCGCCGGCAAGGACGAAGCTGTCAAGCTCACCCCGCCGATCCGCATGACGCTCGAGCGCGCGCTCTCCTGGATCCAGGAAGACGAACTGGTCGAGGTGACGCCGAAGTCCATTCGCCTGCGCAAGATGTACCTCGACGCCAACGACCGCAAGCGGTTCGAAAAGACCAAGGCGGCTCTCTGAGCGTCTGGCGTTACTCCTCAAAACCCCGGCCTTCGCGCCGGGGTTTTTTATTGTGCGCTGCGCCGATTCCGACTTGTGACAATCGTTAAAAAAGCGTTAAATTTTGACTGTCGTCCACATGTTAAGTCTGTGGGCAATCGAGCCGAATGCGTCATCGCGTATGGTTAATTGCCCCCGGCAGGACCAGAGTAAACGTTATGAAGACGTTGTCGATCGATGTCCGGCGGGCCGAACCGCACGATGCCCGAGCCATTTCGGAAACGCACAGGCTCGCCTGGCAGCACACCTATGCGGGGATTATTCCGCATCGCGCCCTGACGCAGATGATCGAGCGGCGCGGTGAAAACTGGTGGCGCAAGGCAACGCGCGGACCTGCGACATTGCTGGTCCTCGACGTGGCTGGCACGGTCGCCGGCTATGCGACGCTCGGCCTCAATCGCGCCCGCGCCCTGCCGCAGGAAGGCGAAATCTACGAGCTCTATCTTCGTCCCGAATATCAGGGCATCGGTCTCGGCAGGATGCTGTTCGGTGAGGCGCGCCGGCTGTTGAAGTCGCTCGGCTGCAACGGGCTGGTCGTCTGGTGCCTCGAGGAAAACGAGACCGCCAGCCGCTTCTACCGCCATCACGGCGGGATCGATTTCTGCGAAGGCATGGAAAATTTCGACCACAAGCAGTTGAAGAAAATCGGTTTCATCTGGAACTGAGCGATCCGGCCGCCGTGTGCTCATCTCCTGCTAGAATTTTGATGTGGTCGCTTGCTGTCGCCATCACGCATTGGTGATGTCAAATGTTGCGTTGCCGCATGAAACTGATTATCTGGCTGCGAGCAATTCAACCTCGCAGGAGTTTCGTATGCGCATCGACGCCGTTTCAATCGGTAAGAATCCCCCTGAAGACGTCAACGTTATTGTCGAGGTTCCGGTCGGCGGTCATCCCATCAAGTATGAAATGGACAAGGACGCCGGCACCCTGGTCGTCGATCGTTTCCTCTATACGCCGATGACCTATCCGGGCAATTACGGCTTCGTGCCGCACACGCTGTCCGAAGACGGCGACCCGATCGACGTCCTGATCGCCAGCACCCGCCCGCTGGTTCCGGGCTGCGTCATCAACGTGCGCCCGATCGGCGTCCTGAAGATGGAAGACAATTCGGGCAAGGACGAGAAGATCATCGCCGTGCCGTCGCCGAAGCTGACGCTGCGCTATGAGAAGGTGAAGGACTATACGGACCTTCCGGAGATCACGCTGAAGCAGATCGAGCACTTCTTCGAGCACTACAAGGATCTGGAGCCCGGCAAGTGGGTGAAGATCTTCGGCTGGGGCGATTCCGGCGAAGCCGGCGCGCTTATCCTCGAGGCCATCGAGCGTGCCAAGAAGGCGAAAGGCTGATCGTTCAGCCTGAAAGCGTTTCGAGCTTTTTTGCCAAATCCTCCGGGTCGCCCTCGATCCGGAGGATTTTTTTGCGCGCGGTTTCGCCGGAAACGAGAGTGATGCTGGATTTGGCAACGCCGACGGATTTGGAAACGAGCGCGATCAGGGCCTTATTGGCCTTTCCCTTTTCCGGAACGGCGGTGACGCGAGCCTTCAGATAGGTCTCGCCTTCGCTGTCCGTCTCAATGCCGTCGAACGCGTCTCGCCCGCCATTCGGCGTCAGCCGAACAGTCAGGCGCAGATGATCAGCGAAGAGCTTCCAGGGAGGGCTCAAGCGACCAGCGGGTAAAGGGTGGTCCAGAGGAAGGTGCGCAGGAAGAAGATGATCACCAGCAGGATGATCGGCGAAATGTCGATGCCGCCGAGGTTCGGCAGCCGACGACGGATCGGCTTCAGCACCGGCTCGGTGACATTATAGAGGAACGTGCCGACCGAATTGACCAACTGGTTGCTGGAATTGATGACGTTGAACGCATAGAGCCAGGAGAAAACGGCACTGGCAATCAGAATCCACGTATAAATATTCAAAACCAAATCAATGGTTTGAAACAAGGCAAACATCGTCGTCTCCAATTGGTTGTTGACAGACATGTAGACATTGGCAACTAAACGAGCAAGTGCCGTGTGGGAACGCAGGGCAAATCATGTTTAACGGGCGGCCTCGCAACCAGTCCGGCGCCCGCTTCCTCGGACAAGGCTCATGTCGTTTTCGCCCACCGGAGACCGTTTTGCCGCGTTCCGGCATTCGTCTTACACCCGCTTCTTCTTTGCCCGCTTTCTGCTCTCCTTCTCGCAGCAGATCGTCAGCGTCGCCGTCGGTTGGCAGATGTACGACCAGACGGGCAGGGCGATCTATCTCGGCCTGATCGGCCTCGTGCAGTTCCTGCCGTCGCTGCTGCTCATCCTCGTCACCGGCTCGGTGGCCGACCGGCACAATCGCCGGGTCATCGCAGCGCTGTGCTCGCTGGTGAGCGCGCTCTGCACGCTGGCGCTGCTCATCATGACGGCGACGGATACTTTCGCGCCCTGGCCAGTGTTTGCGGTGCTTCTGATCTTCGGTATCGAACGCGCCTTCATGTCGCCGGCGGTACAGTCTCTCGCGCCCAATCTCGTTCCCGAGCATGCGCTTTCGAATGCGATCGCCTGGAATTCATCGTCCTGGCAGCTCGCGGCGATCACCGGGCCGGTGATCGGCGGCCTGCTTTATGGTGTCAGCGCGACGACCGCCTATACGGTGGCGGTGATCTTTTCCATCCTCGGCGCGGGCCTTCTCTTCATGATCCCGAAGCCGGAGCAGAAGACGGTGGGTGAGGCCAAGAGCTGGGCGATGATCCTCGGCGGCTTCAGCTTCATCCGCGCCGAAAAGGTGGTGCTCGGCGCGATTTCGCTCGATCTCTTTGCCGTGCTGCTCGGCGGCGCCACGGCGCTGATGCCGATCTTCGCCCGGGATATTCTGACCCTTGGCCCCTGGGGCCTCGGACTGTTGCGTGCGGCACCGGGGCTCGGCGCCATCGTCATGGCGATTTTTCTGGCCGCCTATCCGCTGAAGCACCGTGCCGGCATCTACATGTTCATCGGCGTCGCCCTGTTCGGTCTGGGAACCATCATCTTCGGGGTGTCGACCAACACCGAAGTCTCGATCGCAGCACTGGCGCTGATGGGGGCGGCGGACATGGTGTCGGTCTATGTGCGCGAAAGCCTGATCGCGCTGTGGACGCCGGATCAGCTGCGCGGCCGCGTCAATGCGGTCAACATGGTCTTCGTCGGCGCTTCGAACGAGCTCGGGGAATTCAGGGCCGGCACGATGGCTTCGATCTTCGGCGCGGTGCCGGCGGTCGTCATCGGCGGCATCGGAACCCTTATTGTCGCCGCGATCTGGGCTTCGAGCTTCCCGAAATTGCGCAGGATCGATACGCTCGACGCGCCGGCTTAATGCATGTCGCCCGGAAGTGTGCAGCGGTTCCGGGACAACGACATGCATCAAAACAAAGGGCTGAAGCGCGTCGCATGAATCAAATTTGATGCGACGCGCTTTACCGTGACAAGGTCGCTTCCTGCCGGGAGGCGCGCTCCTATGCAGGAAGCGTGATCGGGTGCGCCGCTTTTGCGGCCTTTCCCTCGAAGACGAGATCGAGGAATTCTGTGAGCCAGACTCGCAGCGGCGCGTCGAACAGCATGCGGCCTTCGAGATGTTCGCGGCCCTGCTGGGCGTTCGGCAGGATGAAGCGATGCGCGCCATGCACGACCCAGCGATGCATCATCACCCGGGTGAGCTCGGCGTGGAATTGCAGGCCCCAGGCGTTGCCGTCGTAGCGGAAGGCCTGGTTCGGATAGGCATCGCCTTCGGCCAGAAGGTCGGCGCCGCGCGGCAGCTCGAAACCCTCGCGGTGGAAGTGATAGACCATCTTCGGCCAGTGCATCAGCAGCCGGCCCTTCTCGGTCGGGTGCAGTGGATACCAGCCGATCTCGGTCGAGCCGTCGGTATTCGCCTGCACCTTGCCGCCAAGGTGATGCACCAACATCTGGGCACCGAGGCAGATGCCGAGATAGGGGCGTTTCTCCCGCAACGGAACCTCGATCCAGTCGATCTCCTTCTTGATGAAGTCATCCGGATCATTGGCGCTCATCGGCCCGCCGAAGACGACGGCGCCGGCATGATCTTCGAGCGTTGCCGGAAGCGGTTCGCCGAGCACCGGTCGGCGGATGTCGAGGCGATAGCCCTTTTCGACGAGCAACTGACCGACGCGACCGGGGCTCGATCGCTCCTGATGCAGGACGATGAGGATCGGCCGCTCGTCGCGGTGCTGAATTCGCTCAGTCGGAATCATCTTGCAAAACCTGGACATCCGTCACCCTGGCGGCGGCCTCCTGCCGTTTCTGGATGCGCTCGCGCGCTGAAACGCCGAGCAGATCGGCGATACGCCAGATCACATGATCCTCCATCTCGCTGCGTTCGCCATCGGCATAGACGATATCCCAGAGGATGCCGATCAGCTCCAGACGTTGCTCGGTGTTCAGGTGGCGCTTCAGGTCGGATGTGAAGCGATAATAGTCGACCGCGGAGCTCTCGGCTTCGAGGCCGGCGGCCATCAGGGCGTCGAGCTGTTTGCCGTCGAGCGCATACTGTTCCTTCAACAGCTTGCGCAGCCGCTTCTTCTCGCTGGCCTTGATCTGCCCGTCGGCCTCCATGACCTGCATGCACAGCGCCGCCACCGCGATGCGAGGATCATCCGGGGCGAAACCCTTCCTGGGGTGATCGGCGGTGAGCTTCTGAAAGAATGCCTGAAAGCGTTCGAACATGCGGTTTTCGTTCCATTTCAGAAAAGGCGAAGCCGGGTCTTGGGTTCCGGTTCCGCCCTGGAATCGCGAACGCCGGGATCGTCCGGCAGTCCGCCAAAGAAAGGCTTTGCTTCGTTCGGGACCGGCGCTTTGTCGCCGGCGGCCGGTTCGACGGGTTTCGGCTTTGCCGGCGCCGGCGCGGGGCGCACAGCCTCGGCGATCGTCGCGGCGCGCTCCAGCTCGATGATGCGATGATCATTGACCGGGCTTTCCGGCCTGACGTCACGCAGCGGCGGCAGGGTCTTCAGGGCAGTTTCGATCGCGGCGGGCGCCGAGCCGTCTTCGAGCGGACCTTCGATCTGGCCGAAGGGTGCCTTCCATTCGAAGGCGTCAATGCGACCCGTCACCGGGGACACCGGTAGCCATTTGTCGGAGACGAAGCCGTCCGCCACCCAGGCGGGATCGCGCGGAGCCTTCAGCGCCTGGGCCAGCCAGTGGCGCACGCGGCCCTGATCGCCGGTCTCGGCCTCCTCAATGTCGGCGAGCAGCAGGAAGGCGGCTTCACGCGGCTCGATACGCGCCGCCGCTTCCGCCTTGGCCCGAGCCTTGGCGAATTCCTGCGCGTCGAGTGCGGCCTGGGCAACGACAAGAAGGGATTCGACATTGTTCGGGCGCAGCGCCTCCAGCCGCTCGGCGCGCTTCAGCCGGTCGAGTGTGGAATCGCCGCTGCGGGCTTTGACATAGGTCTGGCCGATCTCGGGATGCGGCTTCGATTTCCATGCCTGTTCGAGGATCGAAGCGGCCTTGCGTAGGCCGCCTTCGCGGAACAAGGCCTTGGCGGCAATGAGGGCGGCGGGAACAAGATCGGCGGCGAGCTTCAGCGCCTGCAGCGCGTCGTCCCGGGCGCCGGCCGGATCGCCTTCCAGCTTCTCGGCGGCGCGTGCCGTCAGCAGCACGGCGTGCAGGCGGTTGGCTTCGGCCTTCTCGACGACGCGGGCGGCCTTCTGCTGTTCGAGCAGCCGGATCGCATCGTCCCAGTGGCCTGCCTGGCTGCGATATTCGAGCGTCGCCTGGGCGGCCCAGGGCAGGTAAGGCGCGTTGTCGGCGGCCTTTTCGGCATATTGGCGGGCGGCCTCGTTGGCGCCGAGACGGCGGGCTTCGAGATAGAGGCCACGCAGGCCAAGCTCGCGGGTTTCCGGATCGTTGGCCATGGCCTCGAATTTGGCGCGGGCCTCATCATGGCGGCCTTCGATCAGGGCGGCCTGAGCCTCGAGCAGGTTGATCAGCGGCTCCTGATCGGCGCGGATGAGGCCACGCGAGCGCGCCGCCATCTTGCGGGCAAGGAGCGCATTGCCGGCGCCGGCGGCGATCAGGCCGGTCGACAGCGCCTGATAGCCGCGGTCGCGCTTGCGGGCGCGGAAATAACGCGTCACCGAATGCGGCGAGGTCCAGATCAGGCGAACGAACCACCAGACGATCATCACGGCGGCGATCAGAGCGATGATCGCGCTCACCGCGACGATCAGCTTCGTCTGGTAAATCTGACCCTCCCAGATCAGCGAGAGGTCGCCGGGACGATCGGCGAACCAGGAGAAGCCATAGGCGAGAAGCAATACGAGCAGGGCGAAGACGACGAGTCTGATCATGGTCTTACCCTTCCTTGCCGGCGCCGCTGACCGCTTTCGACAGCGCCCCGCCGACCAGCTCCTCGACGCGGATGCGCGCCTCCAGCGACTGCTTGAAGGCAGCGGACGCCTGTTTTCCGAGAGCCGGCAGGGCATTCCATTCGGCGGAAGCACCGAGCAGGTCGCCGTTCTTCACCTTATCCTCCATGCGGGCGGCGATCGCCTCGACGCTTTCGCCCTCGATATTGCCGACGGGACGGACAGTCACCAGCGATTTGGCGCTCGCCATCAGCCGATCCGACCAGTTCTGGTTCGGATCCGGCTGATTGACAGCCTCGACGACCGCGGTCGCAACCTCCGGAACCTGACGCACGAGCTCGGCGCGCGAGGGAATGCCGGTCTCGGCAAAGCTGCGCAGGTCGGCGACGGCTGGATCGTCGGGTGCGACACCGGCGAAAGTGTCGAGTTCCGCGACGAACGGGCCGCCGCGATCGATCGCCGCCTTGAGGGCGGCTGCCGCGATCGCCCGTGCGACGGCGACATCCTGGCGCGGTTCGTTCAGCTTCTTTTCGGCCTCGTCGAGGCGCTTGGCGATATCGGCTCCGTTACTCGTCTGCTGCTCGGAAGACTGGGCAAGCGTCGAACGCAGCTGCTCGACCTGGCCGCTCAGCTCGGCAATCTTCTGGTTGAGCGCTTCGACATTTGCCGGCTCGCCCGTTGGTGCCGCTGCAGGGTTCTTCGCAGCCGTTTCCAGCGCCGCAACGCGCGTCTCAAGCGCGCTGTCGCCGGTGCTTGCGGGATTGGCGGCGAGGTTGGCGACGGTCTGTTTCAAACCGTCGATCTCGCCGGAGAGATCGGCGATCTCAGGCGAGGCCGTCTGCGGTGCCGAGGCGCCCGGGAGGTATCCGGCGTATTGGATGGCGCCTGCGCCAAGCAGCGCCACGAGACCGCCGAAGATGCCGGCGGCGATCAGACCGGAGGTGCCGGCGCCCTTTGACGCGGGCTGGTCGGTACGAGGGGTGAAAGAAGGCTCGGCGGCTGCCGGCGTCTCCTCGGCTGCCGCCGCTTCGGGCTCGCTTTCCTGCTCGGGCTGCGACGCCGCTTCGGTTTCGGGCGGCAGATCCACATCGGCGGTGGTCGTGCTGTCGGTCTCACCGGCATCAGTGTCCACCGGCTTTTCGGTATCGGCTACGGAGGCGAAATCCTGAGAATCGAGGTCGATCGTGACTGGCTCGTCGGCGCTCTTGGAATGGCGTGGCGGGGTTCCCGATACCATGAGGTCCTCTTTATCCTGCATTGCAACGAAACTAGACAGTGATGCCAGTTAAGGGAAGAGGTTAGATCAAATTTGGGCGGCAGGAGCACTCAAAGCAGCGACAAAAGGCTTATCTCATCCGGCATCGACGAAATCGTCACGGTCTCTTTCAGGAGGGTCGGAATGGCCTGCGCTACCGCCTCGCTGAGGCAGAGAAGGCGGATTCTCCCCTGTTCCGACAGGGCCGATCGCAGCTCCGCCACCTGAAAGAAGTCCTCGGCCGTCTGCCGGGAATAGAAAAGAACGGCATCCGGGTGACTGCCGGAAAAAATCGCCGCGATGTCGGCCGCGCCGGGAGCAACGGGCAGCATGCGATAACATTCGGCGACGGAAAAGCGGATCCCGAGTTCGCGCAATTTGCCTTCGAAGGTTTCGGCGCGCGGCCTGCCGGCGAGGTATAGCAAGTCCTCCACGCTTTGCGCGCTGACGAGATCGGCGAGATCGCGGCCATTGCCCGAGGATGCGGTGACGGAGCGGAAGCCAAGACGCCGCGCCGCCTGCGCCGTCATCTCGCCGACCGCAAAAATCGGACGGTCAAGGTGTGGACGAAGTGTCTCGCCGAGAGCCGACAGCACCCTGACGGCTTCGCCGCTGGTGACCGCGATCGCGGCGCGGGTGGCTGCAAGCGCACCGGCGGCTGCGGCACTGTCATGTTCTGGCCGACGCAGCGGCAGCAGCAGCGGCTCGTGGCCCATCTCGCGCAGACGTTGTGCGGTTTTCTCGGCCGAATGCGCGGGGCGGGTGACGAGCACGCGCATGGTCGTTTCAGTGCCAGTCGTCGAAGAAGGCGCTGCCGGCCCTTGCGCGCACGTCCTGGCCGGCGCGGGTGCCGAGGGCGGCCGCATCGCGGCGGTGTCCGTCGGTCGTCACCGCATGCTGGCTGCGGCCATCGGGCGTGATGATCAGGCCGGAGAAGCGGATGAGGTCGCCCTCACAGACGGCATAGCCGCCGATCGGCGTGCGGCAGGAACCATCGAGGGCGGCGAGGAAAGCGCGTTCGCAGGAGACGGTGTCGGAGGTCGCGGCATCGTTGACCGCCGCCAGCAGATCGTCGATCCTCGTATCGCCGATCCGGCTTTCGATGCAGATCGCTCCTTGCGCCGGCGCCGGCGGGAAGGTGTCGGGATCGAGGATATCGGTCAGCACTTCGACCTTGCCGAGGCGCTTGAGGCCGGCGAGCGCCAGCAGCGTCGCATCCACCTGGCCTTCTTCGAGCTTGCGCAGCCGGGTTTCGACCGAACCGCGGAAGATTATGACGTTGATGTCGGGTCGCATACGGCGGATCAACGCCTGGCGGCGCAGCGACGAGGAGCCGACGGTGGCGCCATGCGGCAGGTCGATCAGTTTGGGCGCGGTGCGGCCGATGACGGCGTCGCGGATATCCTCGCGCGGCAAATAAGCAGAGAGATGCAGGCCGTCCGGCAGGTGCGTCGGCATGTCCTTGGCGGAGTGCACGGCGAAATCCAGCTCGCCCGAGACAAGTTTCTGTTCGAGCTCCTCGGTGAAGAGGCCTTTGCCGCCGATCTCGGCCAGCGACCGATCGGTGATGCGATCGCCCTTGGTCGACAGCACGACGATCTCGAACATCTCTTCAGGCAGGTGATGCGCCGCCATCAGCCTGTCGCGGGCCTCATGCGCCTGGGCGAGCGCCAGCGGGCTGCCCCGCGTGCCGATCCGGAAAGGTTTTGTTTGCATCCGCTCTGTTCCGTTGTTACCGGAGTTCTCGTAAACGGGTTTCGGCCCCATCGCAATGAACGAACAGGCCTTATGGTTCCCTTTCTGCGCATCCTTGGCATCGAGACGAGCTGCGACGAGACCGCCGCGGCTGTCGTCGAGCGCGATGCGGAGGGCCATGCCAGGATACTCTCCGACGTCGTGCTTTCCCAGCTCGACGAGCACAGCGCCTATGGCGGGGTGGTGCCGGAGATCGCCGCGCGCGCTCATGTCGAGGCGCTGGACGAGCTGATCGAGGAAGCGCTGATGCGCGCCAATGTGTCGCTAGCCGATGTCGACGCTATCGCCGCGACGTCGGGCCCGGGGTTGATCGGTGGGCTGCTGGTGGGATTGATGACCGGCAAGGCGATCGCCAAGGCCGCCGGCAAGCCGCTTTATGCGGTCAACCATCTCGAGGGTCATGCGCTGACGGCGCGGCTGACCGACGGGCTCTCCTTTCCCTATCTGATGCTGCTCGTCTCCGGCGGTCATACGCAGCTCATCCTGGTGCGCGGCGTCGGCGATTACGAGCGCTGGGGCACGACGATCGACGATGCGCTCGGCGAAGCCTTCGACAAGACGGCGAAACTGCTCGGCCTGCCCTATCCCGGCGGCCCGGCGGTGGAACGGATGGCGCGGGATGGCAATGCCGGTCGCTTCGATTTCCCGCGGCCGCTGGTCGGCGAGGCAAGGCTGGATTTCTCCTTCTCCGGCTTGAAGACGGCGGTGCGGCAGGCGGCGCAGGAGATCGCGCCGCTCAGCGACCAGGACGTGGCGGATATCTGCGCCTCGTTCCAGCGGGCGATTTCGCGCACGCTGAAGGACCGCATCGGCCGCGGTCTGCAGCGGTTCAAGAGGGAGTTCCCTTCGATCGCAGAGACGCCGGCGCTTGTTGTTGCCGGCGGCGTCGCCGCCAATCTCGAACTGCGGGCGACGCTGCAGGGGCTTTGCGACAAGAACGGCTTCCGCTTCATTGCGCCGCCGCTCAGCCTCTGCACCGACAATGCGGTGATGATAGCCTGGGCGGGGCTGGAGCGGATGGCCATAGGTGTTGCGCCGGATGCGCTCGACGTGCAGCCGCGCTCGCGTTGGCCGCTCGATGCCAATGCGGAAAGGCTGATCGGCTTTGGAAAGAGAGGAGCCAAGGCATGAGCGAAAGGATCGCCGTCATCGGATCGGGCGCTTTCGGAACGGCGCTTGCCGCCGTCATCGCCCTTGCCGGCCGCAACCCGGTGATACTCGTCGGACGCAATCCCTCGCTGATGGCCGATCTGAAGGCCGAGCGTCTGCATGATGCCGTGCTGCCCGGCATTGCCCTGCCGGAATTGCTCGAATTTTCCGCCGAGGCGGAGGCGATTGCCGGCGCCTCCATCGTGCTTTTTGCGATGCCATCGCAGGCCCAGGCCGATGCGGCGCGGCAATATGGCCCTTATCTATCTCGGGATGCCGTTGTCGTCACCTGTGCCAAGGGCATCGAGCGGACAACGGGCAATCTGTTGACCGACATGCTGGAGCGGGAACTGCCGGACCATCCGGTGGCGGTGCTCTCCGGTCCGGGCTTTGCGGCCGATATCGCCAAAGGCTTGCCAACGGCGATGGCGATCGCGGCGGCCGATATGGAGACTGCCGAGCGGCTCGCCCAAGCGATATCAGGCCAGACCTTCCGGCTTTACGCCTCCGATGACCGTATCGGCGTCCAGCTCGGCGGTGCGCTGAAGAATGTGCTGGCAATCGCCTGCGGCATCGTCGAGGGCCGCGGCATCGGCGAATCCGCCCGCGCGGCGCTGATTGCCCGCGGGCTTGCGGAAATGTCGCGTTTCGTCGTCGCCAAAGGCGGCCAGGCGGATACCGTGCGGGGGCTTTCCGGTCTCGGCGATCTGGTGCTGACGGGAACAAGCCATCAATCACGAAATCTGCGCTTCGGCATTGCGCTCGGGCGCGGCGAGAAGGCTGATCCGCTGCACGGCGCGCTGGTGGAAGGCGCGCTTGCTGCCTCGGTCGCCTCGCGGCTTGCCGCGGCGCTTTCGATCAGCATGCCAATCACCGACGCCGTTTCCGCCATCATCGATGGCAGGCTCGAAATATCGGATGCCATCGAGCAGTTGATGACGCGTCCCATCACCACCGAATAGGAGAACAGACATGCTTTTCGCCCTGCTCTGCAAGGACAAGCCGGGACATTTGGACGTGCGCATGGATACGCGGCCGACGCATCTCGAATATCTAAACAGGCTGAATGCCAAGGGCACGCTGAAGATCGCCGGTCCGTTTCTCGATGACGAGGGTAAGGCCTGCGGCAGCCTGATCATCGTGGAAGCGGAATCGAAAGAGGCGGCACGTGCGCTCGCCGATGCCGACCCTTACGCCAAGGCCGGGCTGTTCGAAAGCGTCGAGGTCAAGGCCTACAACTGGGTCTTCAATAAACCGGAAGCGTAATCATGGCGCATTGGCTCTATAAATCAGAACCCGCCTCCTGGTCCTGGGAGCAGCAGAAGGCCGCCGGCGACAAGGGCACGGAATGGACCGGTGTGCGCAACTATCTGGCGCGTAACAATATGCGGGCGATGCAGGTGGGCGACAAAGGCTTCTTCTACCACTCGAATGACGGGCTGGAGATCGTCGGCATTGTCGAAGTCTGCGCCTTGTCGCATCCCGATTCCACCGCCAAGGGTGATCCGAAGTGGGATTGCGTCGATATCCGCGCCGTCATGGACATGCCGAAGCCGGTGACCCTGAAGGACATCAAGGCAAACGAGACGCTGTCCAAGATGTCGCTCGTTACCTCCATGCGCCTTTCCGTGCAGCCGGTGACCGATGACGAATGGGCCGAAGTCTGCCGCATGGGCGGGCTCGACAATCCCCCGCGTTGAAAACCGATCCTGAAACCTTCATCCGCGCCAACACCAGTTTGATGGCGCCGCCGCATGTGCCGGAGATTTCGCTTCATCTCGCCAGCGAGGCGCATGAGCTCTGGCTGAAGACCGAGGAGGAGCTGGAAGCGATCGGCCTGCCGCCGCCCTTCTGGGCTTTCGCCTGGGCGGGCGGACAGGGATTGGCACGCTACATCCTCGATCACCCGGAGATGGTGCGCGGCAAGCGCGTGCTGGATTTTGCCAGCGGCTCCGGCCTCGTCGGCATTGCCGCGATGATGGCCGGTGCGCGTGAGGTGACGGCCGCCGATATCGATCCCTGGGCGGAGACGGCGATCCGGCTGAACGCCAAAGCGAACGGCGTTTTTCTCGGATTTACCGGCGCCGACCTAATCGGACAGGATGTCGACGCCGATATCGTGCTTGCCGGCGACGTCTTCTATGACCGTGCCTTCGCCGAAGCGCTCGTTCCCTGGCTGACGAGGCTGACGGGGCAAGACATACTGGTTCTGGTCGGCGATCCCGGGAGAAGCTATCTGCCACGCGAGCAGCTGGAATTCTGTGCGGCCTATCAGGTACCGGTGACGCGGGCGCTGGAGGACAGCGAAATCAAGAAGACGACGGTCTGGCGCTTCGGCTTAAGGTCTTAAGGCCGGATCACGCAGACATTGGCCTCGTAGCTGCAGGGATCGTCCTGGACGGCGACGTCGATGACCTTCGCTTTCGGCGCCTGGGGCGCGAGCCGTGCGGCCGGATAATACCCGTAGCCATTGCCGCCGACATAAGTCCCGCCATCGATGTGATAGGCATAGGAGCCGGCATAGGTGTCGCCGCTGTCGCCACCCGGCGGCTGGGGCGCGAAGATGACCAGGCTGCTGCGGGCGACACGATTTGTCGCGGGGGACGAAAACTGTTTCAGGAACGGCATCCGCCCCCTGTCGTGTCGGCGAATATAGGCATTGTCGAAACGGATGCCGCGATCGCGCCAGCCAAGGCGTTGTCCGAGAAGCAAGCCGTTGTGCAAGGCGTGGCGGTGGCCAAGGAAACGGTGATCGCCGAAGCGATGATCAAAACGGCGCTCGCCGGCGGCGGCAGGCAAGGCGACAAGCGCGGCGAGCGCAAGCAGGGCGACTGCAGACAGACTGCGAAACATGGATGCCGGCCTCCGGGATTCCTGATCGTTAACAAATCGTTAACGCCAGATTGCGCCAAAAGCCGTGGCTTGTCCATGCGCCTGGAAAGAACGGCATGAATATTGAGCCGAAAAGACCAGTTTCGGTGGCGCGGTTCCGCTTTTCGCCGAAGCGCAGAACCGCTCTAACCTTCTGTTCTTACGCAATTCCGGGCGGAAAGGCGCTTCGCAGCTTCTCCGGAGCTTCTCCCGTCCGGAAACTTCGCGGTAACCCGAATCGATTAAATTAAAGGCTCACAGCGATTGTGCTTGTCGTCGGGCTTTGCGGTGAGTAAACGTCGCAATTGATGCAACGCACACAGAGAATTTTGTCATTCGTGTGGTTGACTGAGCATGCTCCGAAAACCGGGAGCGCAGAGAAGCCGCCGCGAGGTTCTGATGGCGAACGTGACAAATAACCGGCCCCTGTCGCCGCATTTGCAAGTCTACAAACTCATTCCCACCATGGTCATGTCCATCGTCCACCGCATTACCGGCGGTGCGCTCTATGTCGGCACGTTGCTCGTCGCCTGGTGGCTGATCGCGGCGGCAAGCGGCCAAGCGTCGTATGATTGGGCGAATTGGGTACTCGGCAGCCTTCTCGGCAAGCTCGTGCTGCTCGGTTATACCTGGGCATTGCTGCACCACATGCTCGGCGGTTTCCGCCATCTCATGTGGGATCTCGGCTACGGCTTCGAGAAGGAAGTCTCGACCAAGCTCGCCATCGCCAACATCATCGGGTCGCTCTGTCTGACCGTACTGGTCTGGGTGGTCGGCTTCCTCATTCGCTTCTGAAGGTCCTCTCATGGATATGCGCACCCCCCTCGGCAAGGTTCGCGGGCTCGGCTCCGCCAAGGAAGGCACCAGCCATTTCTGGCGTCAGCGGCTGACCGCCGTCTCCAACATTCCGTTGATCCTGTTCTTCGTCATCTTCATGATCGCCTATGCCGGCGCGCCCTATGCGGATGTGGTCCGCGCGCTGTCGAACCCGTTCGTCGCCGTGGTCATGGGTCTGATGGTGATCTCGGGCGTCATCCATATGAAGCTCGGCATGCAGGTCATCATCGAGGACTACGTGCATGGCGAGTTCGGCAAGATCGCGCTGCTGATGCTGAACACCTTCTTCGCGATCGTCATCGCCGGCCTCTGTCTCTTCGCCATTCTGAAAATCGCATTCGTAGGATAAGCTCGCTATGGCACCGACTTCACCCGCCCAGAATGGCAAGGCCTACAACTATGTCGATCACTCGTACGACGTGATCGTCGTCGGCGCCGGCGGCGCCGGGCTGCGCGCGACACTCGGCATGGCCGAACAGGGTTTCCGCACCGCCTGCATCACCAAGGTTTTCCCGACCCGTTCGCACACGGTCGCGGCGCAAGGCGGCATCGCCGCCTCGCTGCGCAACATGACGCCGGACAGCTGGCAGTGGCACCTTTACGACACGGTCAAGGGTTCCGACTGGCTCGGCGATGTCGACGCCATGCAGTATCTGACCATGGAAGCGCCGAAGGCGGTCTATGAGCTCGAACATTACGGCGTGCCGTTCTCGCGCAACGAGGAAGGCAAGATCTACCAGCGTCCGTTCGGCGGCCACATGCAGAATTACGGCGAAGGCCCGCCGGTGCAGCGCACCTGCGCCGTCGCCGACCGGACCGGCCACGCCATCCTGCACACGCTCTACGGCCAGTCGCTGCGCCACAACGCCGAATTCTTCATCGAATATTTTGCGCTCGACCTGATCATGTCGGAAGACGGCAGCCGTTGCACCGGCGTCGTCGCCTGGTGCCTCGATGACGGCACGATCCATCGCTTTGCCGCCAAGATGGTGGTGCTCGCGACCGGCGGCTACGGCCGCGCCTATTTCTCGGCGACCTCGGCCCATACCTGCACCGGCGACGGCGGCGGCATGGTGGCGCGCGCCGGCCTGCCGCTGCAGGACATGGAATTCGTGCAGTTCCACCCGACCGGCATCTACGGTTCGGGCTGTCTGATCACCGAAGGCGCGCGCGGCGAAGGCGGCTACCTCGTCAATTCCGAGGGCGAGCGCTTCATGGAGCGTTATGCGCCTTCGGCCAAGGATCTTGCCTCGCGCGACGTGGTATCGCGCTGCATGACGCTGGAGATCCGCGAAGGCCGCGGCGTCGGCAAGAACAAGGATCACATCTTCCTGCATCTCGACCATCTCGATCCGGCGGTTCTGCACGAACGGCTGCCGGGGATTTCCGAGAGCGCCAAGATCTTTGCCGGCGTCGACGTCACGCGCGAGCCGATCCCGGTTCTGCCGACCGTCCATTACAATATGGGCGGGATTCCCACCAATTATTGGGGTGAAGTGCTGAACGCCGACGGCGCCAATCCCGAGCGGATCATCCCCGGCCTGATGGCTGTGGGCGAAGCAGGCTGCGCCTCGGTGCACGGCGCCAACCGCCTCGGCTCCAACTCGCTGATCGACCTCGTGGTCTTCGGCCGTGCTGCCGCGATCCGCGCCGGCGAGGTGATCGACCGCGCAGCGCCGGTCCCGCATCTCAACGTTGCGGCCTGCGACAAGATCATGGACCGCTTCGATGGTCTGCGCCACGCCAGCGGCGGCACGCCGACGGCTGAACTGCGCGAGAAGATGCAGCGCGCCATGCAGGAAGACGCCGCCGTCTTCCGCACGCAGGAATCGCTGGAATCCGGTTGCCGGCGCATTTCGGCGATCTGGCAGGAAATGCGCGACATCAAGGTCACAGACCGGTCGATGGTCTGGAACTCGGATCTGGTGGAAACGCTGGAGCTGCAGAACCTGATGGCCAACGCCATCACGACGATCTACGGCGCCGAGGCCCGCAAGGAGAGCCGCGGTTCGCATGCCCGCGAGGATTATACCGAGGGCGCATTCGCCGGCCGCGACGACGTCAACTGGCGCAAGCATACGCTTGCCTGGGTCAACGACGCAGGCGACGTCAAGCTCGATTACCGGCCGGTGCACACCGAGCTGATCGCCGAGGGCATCGATCCGTACAAGATCGAGCCGAAGGCGCGCGTCTATTAAGATGAGAAACGCTATCCTTCTTTCAATTGTCGCGGTTACATTGACGGTGTCGTCCTCTGTCTCGGCGGCTGATCGCTACAAGCTGCGGGCTCCGGGCGGTGTCGGTGCCGCCGTCAGTAACGAAGTCGGAGTGTGGAATTCGGCCAACGCGGCCAAAGCTGCCCATACTTCCCTGGTTGTCGGCAACCAGTTCATGTCCAAGGACCTCGCTTGCATAGTCAAACCCGGGACTAAAGCAGAGGTTTTAGAACGTTCTGGTGCAGTGGCCTTCGTTCGTGCCAGCAACGCTGTGTTCGGCGGTTGCAAGGGTTATGTGAAGACAGAATTCCTGTCGGCAAACTAGGATCTTACTATGGTTGAACTCGCTCTCCCCAAAAACTCGCAGATGCGCGAAGGCAAGGTCTGGCCGAAGCCGGCGGGTGCGACGAACACCCGCGAGTTCCGCGTCTACCGCTGGAGCCCGGATGACGGCCAGAACCCGTCGATCGATACCTTTTACATCGATGTCGACGACTGTGGCCCGATGGTGCTCGATGGCCTGCTCTACATCAAGAACAAGATCGACCCGACGCTGACGCTGCGCCGGTCCTGTCGCGAAGGCATCTGCGGCTCATGCGCGATGAATATCGACGGCACCAACACGCTCGCCTGCACCAAGGGTCTCGACGATATCAAGGGCGCGGTGAAGGTCTATCCGCTGCCGCATATGCCCGTCGTCAAGGATCTTGTGCCCGATCTCAGCAACTTCTACGCCCAGCATCGTTCGATCGAGCCCTGGCTGAAGACGGTGTCGCCGACGCCGGCCAAGGAATGGAAGCAGAGCCATGAGGACAGGCAGAAGCTTGACGGCCTCTATGAATGCATCCTGTGTGCCTGCTGCTCGACATCCTGTCCGAGCTACTGGTGGAACGGCGACCGTTATCTCGGCCCGGCCGTGCTGCTGCAGGCCTATCGCTGGCTGATCGATTCCAGAGACGAGGCGACCGGCGAGCGTCTCGACAACCTCGAGGATCCGTTCCGCCTCTATCGCTGCCACACGATCATGAACTGTGCGCAGACCTGCCCCAAGGGCCTCAACCCGGCCAAAGCAATCGCCGAAATCAAGAAGATGATGGTTGAGCGCCGGGTCTGATCGCGGTGCATGCCGATGGCGCAATAGACGGTTTCGATCCGGAAGCCGTCAGAGAAATCAGGTCGCAGCTCACTGCGGTGCGCGAGCCGGGCATTCGAATCGGTTTTGCGATTGAAAGCGGCAGCCGCGCCTGGGGATTTCCCTCTCCCGACAGCGATTATGATTGCCGCTTCGTCTACATCCGTCCCGTCGAGCATCATCTCGCCCTTTCTGCGGCGCGCGATGTCATAGAGTTTCCAATTGTTGGCGATATCGATACGGGCGGTTGGGATTTGCGAAAGGCGTTGCGGCTTGCGCTCAAGGGAAACGCGGTCGTGGTCGAATGGCTGAAATCGCCGATCGCTTATGAAGAGGAAGTCGGCTTTCGTTCGCGTCTCGGCGGGCTGCTTGATCTCATCATGGTGCCGGAAAAGGTCGCCGCCCATTATGTCGGGCTCCTGCGGCAGCATTTTCAGAGTCAGGGAGAGGGAGCGATCAAGCTGAAGAAGCTCCTTTATGCCGTGCGCCCGGCCATCGCCTTCGAATGGATGCGGCAGCGTTCGTTTCAGGCCCTGCCGCCGATGAATATGCTGGAATGCCTCGAGGCGATCTCGATCGCCTCAGACCTTCGCACGGCGATACTCGATCTCGTACAGGTCAAAAAGCAGACGCGGGAAATGGGAGAGGGGTTGCCGCCGATGCTGGTGCAATCTTTTCTCAGCAACGCGTTCCAGCGTTATTCGGAGATATCGCGGGAGTTCAGCCGGGACCCCGACGGAGATCGGCGCGCGCAACACCTTGCTGACAAATTCTACGTGCAGGAAGTTTTGTACCGGAGCAGTTGAACTGTATCGTTTTTCGATTAGGTGTTGTTACGGGCAATTTATGCAGTCCGACTTGATTAACCAAAGCGAATTACGGTAATCGAAATTGTCTCACGCCCTTTTCTCTGCGGCGACAGCCGAATTCAGGAGTATGATGATGCAGTTGCGATATGCGATGACAGGTTTGGTAGTGACTCTCGCGCTAGCCGGTTGTCAGCGTACGGCATATGATTACAGCTCCAACTCTCCCAGTGCCGCGCCGGCGCCACTGACGGCGCAGCCAGTTCCTTCCGTGCAAGGTGGGCAACTTCCGCCCCCGACCGGCAGCTCGCAGTTCCCGGCCGCGCCGGCGTCGGCTTCGTCGATGCCGGGTGCGCAGCCGGCTGTCGCGGCGAATGCGCTCGACGTCACGAAGGAATCGATGGTCGGAAGCTGGCGCGTCAACGGCAGCTGCGACATGTTCCTGACGCTCACCAATCTCGGCAGCGGTTCGCGCGGCGGCACACGCGGCTGCGTCGGCGAGCTGACGGCGATGGGTTCGTGGGAGGTTGCCGGTAAGCAGGTTCTGCTCAAGGATCGCTCGGGCAACGCGATCGGCAGCGTCTACAAGACGGCCGACAATCGCTTCCAGGGCCAGACGAATACAGGTCAGCCGATCAGCCTCAGCCGGTAAAGGAACCGGAGCGGTAAACGATCCGGCGGCGCCCCGCCGGTGACTGACAGGCGGACATGCCCCTCATGCAGCCAATGCCAGATTATGCGCTCAGCGTCTGCGAACAGCTTAAAACGCTGACGCTTTCCGGTGCGTTGCAAGTCGATTCCGCCCAGATGGATGTGGCCAAAAGCCTGGATCGGGTGCTCGCTGGGTTGAAACAGCAACGACCGGCGGCGAAATCGAGCGCGCTCGGTTGGCTGTTTGCCTCAAAGAAGAAAGCCGCAGGCAGCATCAAGGGGCTCTATATCCACGGCAGTGTCGGACGCGGCAAGACCATGCTGATGGACATGTTCTTCTCGATGGCGCCGTGCAAGAAGAAGCGCCGGGCGCATTTCCACGAATTCATGGCGGATGTGCACAACCGCATCGCCGCCCACCGGCTGAAGCTCAAGAACGGTGAGACGAAGCAGGCCGATCCGATGCCGCCGGTGGCCGCAGCGCTTTACGAGGAAGCGGAATTGCTCTGCTTCGATGAGTTCACCGTCACCGACATTGCCGATGCAATGATCCTGTCGCGGCTGTTTTCCGAGCTCTTCGCGCGAGGATGCGTGCTTGTCGCAACGTCGAATGTCGAGCCCGATAATCTCTACAGGGACGGTCTCAATCGCGGTCTGTTTCTGCCCTTCGTCGCACTGCTGAAACAGCATGTCGATGTCGTCACACTGGATTCGCCGACCGACTACCGGATGGAGAAGCTGAACAGCCAGCCCGTCTATCTCGTTCCGATCAACGATCATAACGACATGGCGATGGAGGCGTCCTGGACGCAGGCGCTGCATGGGCGCAAGGCGCAGCCGCTCGACATTCCGATGAAGGGGCGATCCATCCATGTGCCGCTTGCCGCCGACCGCATGGCCCGGTTCTCCTTCGCCGATCTTTGCGAGAAGCCGCTTGGAGCGGCCGATTTCCTCGCCATCGCCGAACGCTTCGATACGATCTTTCTCGATCACGTTCCCTTGCTCGGGCCGGAGAAGCGGAACCAGATCAAGCGTTTCATCATTCTGGTCGATACGCTCTACGATCACGCCGTGCGACTTTATATCTCGGCGGCTGCGATGCCGGAGGAACTGCTCGTCCACCGCCGGGGCACGGAAGGCTTCGAATTTGACCGCACGGCATCGCGCCTGTTCGAAATGCGCAGCACGGAATATCTTGCGCTGCACCATGAGAAACGGGCCGCCGAGTAACAATCCGGTGACAGTTTATCTTACGTTTACGTAAGAATTTTAGTATCTAAACGATTGAAAATGCTGCATCAAAATTAATGGATTGCCATTTTTAGGCTTTGGGTCTATGCGATTGCGTCATTGAGCGGTGCCTTAGCGTCGTTCGACGAATTTGATCGCAAAGGAAACAGCGAAATGGCGCGTAACAAGATCGCACTCATTGGTTCTGGCATGATTGGTGGCACGCTGGCGCATCTCGCCGGCCTGAAGGAGTTGGGCGACATCGTTCTCTTCGACATTGCCGACGGCATTCCCCAGGGCAAGGGCCTCGATATCGCACAGTCCTCCCCGGTCGAAGGATTCGATGCCAACCTGACCGGCGCCAGCGACTATTCGGCGATCGAAGGCGCCGATGTCTGCATCGTCACCGCCGGCGTTCCGCGCAAGCCCGGCATGAGCCGCGACGATCTTCTCGGCATCAACCTGAAGGTCATGGAACAGGTGGGGGCCGGCATCAAGAAGTATGCGCCGAATGCTTTCGTCATCTGCATCACCAATCCGCTCGACGCCATGGTCTGGGCCTTGCAGAAGTTTTCCGGCCTGCCGGCCAACAAGGTCGTCGGCATGGCCGGCGTTCTCGACTCCTCGCGCTTCCGTCTCTTCCTTGCCAAGGAGTTCAACGTCTCCGTCCAGGACGTGACGGCCTTCGTTCTCGGCGGTCACGGCGACACGATGGTGCCGCTCGCCCGCTATTCGACGGTCGGCGGCATCCCGCTCACCGATCTCGTCACCATGGGCTGGGTCACCAAGGAGCGCCTGGAAGAGATCATTCAGCGCACCCGTGACGGCGGCGCCGAAATCGTCGGCCTGCTGAAGACCGGCTCGGCGTATTACGCGCCGGCCGCTTCGGCCATCGAGATGGCCGAATCCTACCTGAAGGACAAGAAGCGCGTTCTGCCCTGCGCTGCCCATCTCACCGGTCAGTACGGCGTCAAGGACATGTATGTCGGCGTTCCCACCGTCATCGGCGCCGGCG
Source organism: Rhizobium phaseoli (assembly GCF_003985125.1). Lineage (GTDB taxonomy): Bacteria > Pseudomonadota > Alphaproteobacteria > Rhizobiales > Rhizobiaceae > Rhizobium > Rhizobium phaseoli. The sequence continues at coordinate 155,965 of NZ_ML133567.1, read as the reverse complement.
GCGTTGAGCGCGTCATCGAGATCGACCTCAACAAGACCGAAAAGGAGGCCTTCGATAAGTCGGTGGCTGCCGTCGCCGGTCTTTGCGAAGCCTGCATCAATATCGCGCCTGCCCTCAAGTAATTGGGCGCTGAAGCAATCGAAACAGGGATAAACCCATGAACATTCATGAATATCAGGCCAAGGCTCTGCTGAAGGGCTATGGCGCGCCGGTTGCCGAAGGCGTCGCGATCCTCAAGGCTGAGGAAGCCGAAGCGGCCGCCAAGTCGCTTCCCGGTCCGCTCTACGTGGTCAAGAGCCAGATCCATGCCGGTGGCCGCGGCAAGGGCAAGTTCAAGGAGCTGTCGCCGGAAGCCAAGGGCGGCGTGCGCCTCGCCAAGTCGGTCGAGGACGTCGTTGCCAACGTCAAGGACATGCTCGGCAACACGTTGGTGACCGCGCAGACCGGCGAAGCCGGCAAGCAGGTCAACCGCCTCTATATCGAGGACGGCGCCGACATCGACCGCGAACTCTATTGCTCGCTGCTGGTCGACCGCTCGGTCGGCAAGGTGGCCTTCGTCGTCTCCACAGAAGGCGGCATGGACATCGAGGCCGTCGCCCACGATACGCCCGAGAAGATCCAGACGATCGCCATCGATCCGGAAACCGGCGTGACGGCTGCAGACGTCGCCAAGATCTCCTCCGCCCTCAAGCTCGACGGCGCTGCCGCAGAAGACGCCAAGTCGCTCTTCCCGCTGCTCTACAAGGCCTTCAACGAGAAGGACATGTCGCTTCTCGAAATCAATCCGCTGATCGTCATGAAGAATGGCCACCTTCGCGTTCTCGACGCGAAGATGTCGTTCGACGGCAATGCGCTCTTCCGTCACGACGACGTCCGGGCGCTGCGCGATGAGACCGAAGAAGACGCCAAGGAAATCGAGGCTTCCAAGTGGGACCTCGCCTATGTCGCGCTCGACGGCAATATCGGCTGCATGGTCAACGGCGCAGGCCTTGCCATGGCGACGATGGACATCATCAAGCTCTATGGCAAGGAGCCGGCCAACTTCTGCGACGTCGGTGGTGGCGCCGGCAAGGAGAAGGTGGCGGCCGCCTTCAAGATCATCACCGCCGATCCCAAGGTCGAAGGCATTCTCGTCAACATCTTCGGCGGCATCATGAAGTGTGATGTCATCGCCGAGGGCGTCATTGCCGCGGTCAAGGAAGTCGGCCTCAAGGTTCCGCTCGTCGTGCGCCTCGAAGGTACGAATGTCGAGCTCGGCAAGAAGATCCTGAACGAGTCGGGTCTTGCGATCACTGCGGCCGACGATCTGGACGATGCGGCCAAAAAGATCGTCGCGGCGATCAACGGCTGAGAACAATCATGGCCTTCCAGTCCACACCATCCGCCGCTCATTTCCGTCTCAGCGCCTTTGCCGGTGTCTGGGAAGGAGAGGAGCATGTGGCGGCGTCGGCGTGGACGAGTGAAGGCAAGGCCAGCGCCGCGCTTTCCGGCGAGGCGCTGTTCGGCGGGTTCTTCCTGGAGCAGCGCTATCGCCAGATGCGCGACGGCGCGGTCTCTTTCGAAGCCCGCAATGTCTTCGGCTTCGATGGATCGGGTCAGGCTTACAAGCTTTACCAGTTCGATAGCGTCGGTTTTGCACCGCCTTCGCCGGCTTCGGGCGAATGGAATGGCAATGAACTCGTGCTGACGAAGACTTCGCCGCGCGGCAGACAGCGCACTGCATTCACATTTGAAAATGAAGACTGCTACCGGATGGGCGTCAGCTTTTCGCCTGCAGGCAGCGATACTTGGCAGGAGGTGGTCAGCGGTATCTATCGTCGCGCCGCCCTCACGTCTTCCAACCTCTCCTAAACAAAGGCCTCGCATGTCCATTCTCGTCAACAAAGACACCAAGGTTCTCGTTCAGGGCCTGACCGGCAAGACCGGAACCTTCCACACCGAACAGGCGCTTGCCTATTACGGCACGCAGATGGTCGGGGGTATCCACCCGAAGAAGGGTGGCGAAACCTGGACCGGCGCAAAGGGCGAAAGCCTGCCGATCTTCGCCACTGTCGCCGAAGGCAAGGAAAAGACCGGCGCCGACGCGACCGTCATCTATGTTCCGCCGGCCGGCGCCGCCGACGCGATCATCGAGGCGATCGACGCCGAGATCCCGTTCATCACCTGCATCACCGAAGGCATCCCTGTCATGGACATGGTGCGCGTCAAGGCCCGCCTCGACCGCTCCAAGTCGCGACTGCTTGGGCCCAACTGCCCTGGTATCCTGACGCCGGAAGAATGCAAGATCGGCATCATGCCGGGCTCGATCTTCCGCAAGGGTTCGGTCGGCATTGTGTCGCGCTCGGGCACGCTGACCTATGAAGCCGTCTTCCAGACCTCCAACGAAGGTCTCGGCCAGACGACGGCCGTCGGCATCGGCGGCGACCCGGTCAAGGGCACCGAGTTCATCGATGTGCTCGAGATGTTCCTCGCCGACGACGCCACGACCTCGATCATCATGATCGGCGAAATCGGCGGCTCGGCCGAGGAAGACGCTGCGCAGTTCCTGAAGGATGAAGCCAAGAAGGGTCGCAAGAAGCCGATGGCCGGCTTCATCGCCGGGCGCACGGCGCCGAAGGGCCGCACCATGGGCCATGCCGGCGCTGTTGTCTCCGGCGGCAAGGGCGACGCGGAATCGAAGATCGCGGCAATGGAGTCGGCAGGTATCAAGGTGTCGCCCTCTCCGGCCCGCCTCGGCAAGACGCTGGTCGAAGTTCTCAAGGGCTAAGCCACGTATCGACCGGGCGGAGGATGGCATCTGCGCCTTCCGCCCGGCTTGACAACATCAGACGAGCAGATGCGCCGCGGACAGGCGGCGATCGGAATGCGGCAGCCGGCGATCAAACCGGCAAAATCATCAAAGTCAGGAGGCGGACGGAAGCGTCCGCATATCACCATGGCACGGCAAGAAGCCAACGAGCAGTTTCAGATCACCTCGTTTCTGGATGGCGCGAACGCGGCCTATATCGAGCAGCTCTATGCGCGCTACGAAGAGGATCCTGCATCGGTCGACGATCAATGGCGCGCCTTCTTCAAGGCGCTGGAGGAGGATCCTGCCGATGTGAAGAAGGCAGCCAAGGGAGCTTCCTGGCGCAAGAAGAACTGGCCGCTGCCGGCCAGCGGCGATCTGGTGTCGGCTCTCGATGGCAATTGGGGCATCGTCGAAAAGGCGATCGAAACCAAGGTGAAGGCGAAGGCCGAAGCCGCGGGCAAGCCCGCCGACAGCACTGACGTGCTGCAGGCGACACGCGATTCGGTCCGCGCCATCATGATGATCCGCGCCTATCGCATGCGCGGCCATCTGCATGCCAAGCTCGATCCGCTCGGCATCGCCGCGGCCGTCGACGACTATCATGAGCTGTCGCCGGAAAATTACGGCTTCACCGCTGCCGACTATGACCGCAAGATCTTTATCGACAACGTGCTCGGCCTTGAATACGCGACCATCCGCGAGATGATCGAGATCCTTGAGCGGACCTACTGCTCGACGCTCGGCGTCGAATTCATGCACATCTCCAATCCGGAGGAGAAGGCCTGGATCCAGGAGCGCATCGAAGGTCCCGACAAAGGCGTGGCTTTCTCGGCCGAAGGCAAGAAGGCGATCCTTGCCAAGCTCGTCGAAGCCGAGGGTTACGAGCAGTTCCTCGACGTCAAGTTCAAGGGCACCAAGCGCTTCGGTCTCGACGGCGGTGAATCGCTGATCCCCGCGCTCGAACAGATCCTGAAGCGCGGCGGCCATCTCGGCCTGAAGGAAGCGGTGTTCGGCATGGCCCATCGCGGCCGTCTGAACGTGCTCTCCCAGGTGATGGGCAAGCCGCACCGCGCCATCTTCCACGAATTCAAGGGCGGCTCCTATGCGCCCGACGAAGTCGAGGGTTCTGGCGACGTCAAGTACCATCTTGGCGCTTCCTCCGACCGCGAATTCGACGGCAACAAGGTGCACGTTTCGCTGACGGCAAATCCGTCGCATCTCGAAATCGTCGACCCTGTCGTCATGGGCAAGGCTCGCGCCAAGCAGGATATGAGCGCGACGGTATGGGAAGGCGACATCATTCCGCTGTCCGAACGCTCCAAGGTTCTGCCGCTTTTGATCCACGGCGACGCGGCCTTCGCTGGCCAAGGCGTCATTGCGGAAATTCTCGGTCTGTCCGGTCTGCGTGGCCACCGTGTCGCCGGCACGATGCACGTCATCATCAACAACCAGATCGGTTTCACCACGAACCCGGCCTTCTCGCGTTCGTCGCCCTATCCATCCGACGTCGCCAAGATGATCGAGGCGCCGATCCTGCACGTCAACGGCGACGACCCGGAAGCCGTCGTCTACGCCGCCAAGGTCGCGACCGAATTCCGCATGAAGTTCCACAAGCCTGTGGTGCTCGACATGTTCTGCTACCGCCGCTACGGCCACAACGAAGGCGACGAGCCGTCCTTCACGCAGCCGAAAATGTACAAGGTCATCCGCGGTCACAAGACGGTGCTGCAGCTCTATGCGGAGCGTCTCGTGCGCGAAGGCCTCGTCACCGACGGCGAAGTCGAGAAGATGAAGGCCGACTGGCGCGCCCATCTCGAACAGGAATTCGACGCCGGCCAGCACTACAAGCCGAACAAGGCCGACTGGCTGGACGGCGAGTGGTCCGGCCTGCGCACGGCCGACAATCAGGACGAACAGCGCCGCGGCAAGACCGCCGTGCCGATGAAGACGCTGAAGGAGATCGGCCGCAAGCTCTCCGAGATCCCGGCAGGCTTCAACGCCCATCGCACGATCCAGCGCTTCATGGAAAACCGCTCCAACATGATCCAGAGCGGCGAAGGCCTCGACTGGGCGATGGCGGAAGCGCTTGCGTTCGGATCGCTCGTCGTCGAAGGCCACAAGATCCGTCTGTCCGGACAGGATTGCGAACGCGGCACTTTCTCGCAGCGCCACTCGGTTCTCTACGATCAGGAGACCGAAGAACGCTACATTCCGCTCGCGAACCTGGCGCCGACGCAGGCCCGTTACGAAGTCATCAATTCGATGCTTTCGGAAGAGGCCGTCCTCGGTTTCGAATATGGCTACTCGCTCGCCCGCCCGAATGCGCTGACGCTTTGGGAAGCCCAGTTCGGCGATTTCGCTAACGGCGCGCAGGTGGTCTTCGACCAGTTCATCTCGTCGGGCGAACGCAAGTGGCTGCGCATGTCGGGCCTCGTCTGCCTGCTGCCGCACGGCTATGAGGGCCAGGGTCCGGAGCACTCCTCGGCTCGCCTGGAACGCTTCCTGCAGCTTTGCGCGGAAGACAACATGCAGGTCGCCAACGTCACGACGCCGGCGAACTACTTCCACATCCTGCGCCGGCAGCTGAAGCGCGACTTCCGCAAGCCGCTGATCCTGATGACGCCGAAGTCGCTGCTGCGCCACAAGCGGGCGGTCTCGACGCTGGCCGAGCTGGCCGGCGAATCCGCCTTCCACCGCTTGCTCTGGGATGATGCCGAGGTGATCAAGGACGGCCCGATCAAGCTGCAGAAGGACAGCAAGATCCGCCGCGTCGTCATGTGCTCTGGCAAGGTCTATTACGATCTTCTCGAAGAGCGCGAAAAGCGCGGTATCGACGACATCTACCTGCTGCGCGTCGAACAGCTTTATCCTTTCCCGGCCAAGGCGCTCATCAACGAGCTGTCGCGCTTCCGCAATGCCGAAATGGTCTGGTGCCAGGAAGAGCCGAAGAACATGGGCGCATGGTCGTTCATCGACCCCTTCCTCGAATGGGTGCTTGCCCATATCGATGCGAAGTACCAGCGCGTCCGCTATACCGGCCGTCCGGCCGCCGCCTCTCCGGCGACGGGCCTGATGTCGAAGCACCTGTCACAGCTCGCCGCATTCCTCGAGGATGCCTTGGGCGGTTGAAATCAAGGGGGGCGCAATGGCTTATTTCTTTCTGAGACTGCTGCCGCCGCGCCCCACCTTCCCGCATGACGGGACCGGAGAGGAAATGGCGGCGATGAAACGCCACGTCGAATACTGGCATCGGCAAGCCCTTGCGGGATCGGCAATCGTCGTCGGTCCGGTGTTCGAGGGTGCAGGCGCCTTCGGCATGGCGGTCGTCGAAGTCGAAGATCAGGCGGCGGCGCGGGCTCTTGCCGACGGCGATCCGATCATCGCCTCCGGCTTCGGTTTCCGTTTCGATATCCTGCCGATGCCCTCGATCATCTTGCGGCCGCCCGCCGTCTGAAACGCTTAAAACGAACACACACGAAATCAGGATCTGAACAATGGCCACAGAAATCCGCGTTCCAACTCTCGGTGAATCCGTCAGCGAGGCAACCGTCGGCACCTGGTTCAAGAAGGTCGGCGACGCCATCAAGGCCGACGAGCCGATTCTCGAGCTTGAAACCGACAAGGTGACCATCGAAGTTCCGGCACCCGTCTCCGGCACGCTTTCGGAAATCGTCGCTGCCGCCGGCGAAACCGTCGGTCTCGGCGCGCTGCTCGGCCAGATCGCCGAAGGTGCCGTCGCTGCCGCCGCGCCGGCCGCCGCTCCTGCCCAGGCAGCTCCGGCTGCTCCCGCTCAGCCGACGCCGGTTGCCGCTGCGGCTGCATCCTCGTCGAGCGCTTCCGTTTCCACGATGCCGCCGGCACCGGCGGCTGCAAAGATGCTGGCCGAAAGCAACCTTTCCGCCGATCAGGTCGACGGCAGCGGCAAACGCGGCCAGGTGCTGAAGGGCGATGTCATTGCTGCCGTCGCCAGGGGTATTTCAGCTCCGGCAGCCGCCCCGGCGGCAGCGCCCGCCGCTGCGCGCGGCCCGTCGACGGTCGAGGATGCCTCGCGCGAAGAGCGCGTGAAGATGACGCGCCTGCGCCAGACGATCGCCAAGCGCCTCAAGGACGCGCAGAACACCGCCGCCATGCTCACCACCTATAACGAGGTGGACATGAAGGCAGTCATGGACCTGCGCAACAAGTACAAGGACATTTTCGAGAAGAAGCACGGCGTCAAGCTCGGCTTCATGGGCTTCTTCACCAAGGCAGTAACGCACGCGCTGAAGGAATTGCCGGCGGTCAATGCCGAGATCGACGGCACCGACGTCATCTACAAGAACTACTGCCATGTCGGCATGGCCGTCGGCACCGACAAGGGCCTGGTCGTTCCTGTCATCCGCGATGCCGACCAGATGTCGATCGCCGAAATCGAGAAGGACCTCGGCCGTCTTGCCAAGGCAGCCCGTGACGGCTCGCTCTCCATGGCCGACATGCAGGGCGGCACCTTCACCATCACCAATGGCGGGGTTTACGGCTCGCTGATGTCCTCGCCGATCCTCAACGCGCCGCAGTCCGGCATTCTCGGCATGCACAAGATCCAGGAACGGCCGGTTGCCATCGGCGGCCAGGTGGTCATCCGTCCGATGATGTATCTGGCGCTTTCCTACGATCACCGCATCGTCGACGGCAAGGAAGCAGTGACCTTCCTCGTGCGCGTCAAGGAAAGCCTGGAAGATCCGGAACGCCTGGTCCTCGATCTCTGAGGAGCTTTTCGATGCGGAACCGGATGATGCGAGCGGCGCGCCTTGTTCTTTGCGCTGCCGCCGCGCATGTCCCGGTTTCCGCATCGGCGGCCGGCTGGGACGTCAGCAAGGCAAGCAGCAATTTCGAGCTGGTGACGCTCGGTGACACCGAACTCTCCGGACGGTCGATCAACGCGATCCATATGGGCAATGTCGAGCTGACCTCGGGGCGCATCGTCGCTGCCGACCCGCTCGCCCAGCCCGATCGGCCGGCGCTCGCCAGGACGGTTGCGCCGGGCGACTATCCGGTGACGCTCTACCAGGCGTTCGGTCGCATCGCCGCCGCCAGCATGCGGTTTGCCGAGGGCAAGCCGGATCATTGGGAGCTCGCCGTCCTGCCCGGACAAGATCCAGCAACGCTGAAGGACGACGAAATCTTCGGCTACCCCGTCGACGCCGGCGTCGGCTGCTACATGGATGCGCAGACGCTTGATCGGATCGACGAGCGTCAAGCGCAGGTGCAGGCGCAAAAACCGGACGCCGACATCAATTATTACGACGACGTGCTGGCCGCGGATCTGGATGCCACCAAGGGCCATTATGCGCTGCACCGGCCGGTCGCCGGCAAGAAGGGCAATGTCGCGGTGTTCTGGAGCGGCTGGGGTGACGGCATCTATCCAGTTTTCTGGGGACTCGACAGGGACGGTCACGCGCTGGTGCTGCTGACGGATTTCGCTGTGATCGAGAATGCCGACGGGCGAAGGGAGCCGAAGCTGCAATGAGCGGTCGGGTCGGTATCACCGCGGGGCGGAAAGGCGTGGCGGCAATCGCAGCCGCTGCGGTTTTCAGCATTCCCGCGACCGTCTTGGGCACCGACTGCAAGCAGGAACAAGCCGTCTATGTCGATCGCGACGGTGCCTATGAATTGCGTTTCGCGCCGTTGAATTCGGCGTCGGCCGCCGCCAACAACCAGTTCAAGATGAGCGCGCTGAAGACGGCGGTGGTGATGGAAGGCTATGTCATGCCATCGCAGGATCCGGTGCGCGCCATCGGTATCCTGATGTTCAACTGTCCGGAAGGCGATGTGACCGGCGCCGATCTCGATGCCTGCACGGTCTGGCAGGGCGCCGTCTATGGGATGGATGCCAAGGGCGAGATCGCTAATCTGCAGCCGGAGGGGACTGCGGCCGCCGAAAAGCTGGTGCTTCCCGGGCTTGGTCCCGCCATTCGCGAATCCAGCGCCTGGGGCGAGGGCAAGGCCTCGGTGGCGCCTTGGGACGTGCTGACATTCAAGGAGTGTGCGACATGAGCGATACACCTGTTGTTCTCGTCACCGGCGGAAGCCGGGGCATCGGCGCGGCGGTCTGCCGGCTTGCTGCGCGCGGGGGTTGGCGCGTCGCGGTGAATTATGCCACCAGCCGCGAAGCGGCGGACGCCGTCGTTGCCGCGATCACCGAAGGCGGTGGCGAGGCTTTGGCAATTGAGGGCGATGTCGGCAAGGCCGCGGATATCGCCGCGATGTTTTCGGCGGTTGATCGTCAGTTCGGGCGGCTCGACGGACTGGTCAACAATGCCGGTATCGTCGACTATCCGCAGCGGATCGACGAAATGTCGGTCGAGCGGATCGAGCGCATGCTGCGCGTCAATGTGACCGGCTCGATCCTCTGCGCCGCCGAGGCCGTGCGCCGCATGTCGCGCCGATATGGTGGGCAGGGCGGGGCGATCGTCAACGTCTCCTCAATGGCGGCGGTCCTCGGTTCGGCAACGCAGTATGTCGATTATGCGGCCTCGAAAGCGGCGATTGACACCTTCACCATCGGCCTTGCGCGCGAAGTCGCCGCGGAAGGGATTCGCGTCAATGCCGTCCGGCCCGGCATCATCGAAACCGATCTCCATGCATCGGGCGGCTTGCCGGACCGGGCGCGCGAAATGGCGCCATCGGTCCCGATGCAGCGGGCCGGCATGCCGGAGGAGGTGGCGGATGCAATCCTCTATCTCCTGTCATCTTCAGCGTCCTATGTCAGCGGATCGATCCTCAATGTGAGCGGCGGCCGTTAGAAAGACAAGGCTAAACCAATATGAGCTACATCTTCGAATTCCTCGGCCTGATGGCCGTCTCCCGCCTCGCGCTGTCGCGCGCCGCCGACTAATTGAAAAATCCAAAGGGAAAGAAGCAATGTCTTATGATGTGATCGTTATCGGAACCGGCCCGGGCGGCTATGTCTGCGCCGTCAAGGCAGCCCAACTCGGCCTCAAGGTCGCCGTTGTCGAAAAGCGCGCCACCTATGGCGGCACCTGCCTGAACGTCGGCTGCATTCCGTCGAAGGCGCTGCTGCATGCCTCCGAAATGTTCCATCAGGCCGGTCACGGCATGAGCGCGCTCGGCATCGACATTCCGGCGCCGACGCTCAACCTTAGCAATATGATGGCGCACAAGGATGCGACGGTGAAGGCGAATGTCGACGGCGTCGCCTTCCTGTTCAAGAAGAACAAGATCGATGCCTTCCAGGGCACCGGCAAGATCGTCTCGGCCGGCAAGGTTGCCGTTACCGCCGCGGACGGCCAGGTGCAGGAGATCGAAGGCAAGAACATCGTCATCGCCACCGGTTCGGATGTCGCCGGCATTCCCGGCGTGCAGGTCGAGATCGATGAAAAGACCATCATCTCGTCCACCGGCGGCATCGCGGTTGACAAGGTGCCGGAAACGCTGATCGTCGTCGGCGGCGGCGTCATCGGGCTCGAACTCGGCTCGGTCTGGTCGCGGCTCGGCGCTAAGGTCACCGTCGTCGAATATCTCGACACCATCCTCGGCGGCATGGACGGCGAAGTCTCCAAACAGTTTCAGCGCATGCTCGCCAAGCAGGGCATCGATTTCCATCTCGGCGCCAAGGTCACCGGCGTCGAAAAGGGCGACAAGGGCGCCAAGGTCACCTTCGAGCCGGTCAAGGGCGGCGACAAGGTGGTGCTCGATGCCGAAGTCGTGCTGATCGCCACCGGCCGCAAGCCCTATACGGCGGGGCTCGGCCTCGAAGAAGCGGGTGTTGCACTCGACAATCGCGGCCGCGTCGAGATCGACGGTCACTTCAAGACCAATGTCGCCGGCATCTATGCGATCGGTGATGTGGTCAAGGGTCCGATGCTGGCGCACAAGGCGGAAGACGAGGGCGTGGCGCTGGCCGAAATCCTCGCCGGCCAGCATGGTCACGTCAATTACGAGGTCATTCCGAGCGTCGTCTACACGCAGCCGGAGATCGCTTCGGTCGGCAAGACCGAGGAAGAGCTGAAGGCGGCGGGTATCGCCTATAAGGTCGGCAAGTTCCCGTTCACGGCGAACGGGCGCGCCCGCGCGATGCTGGCGACCGACGGTTTCGTCAAGATCCTCGCCGCCAAGGACACCGACCGCGTGCTCGGCGGCCATATCGTCGGTTTCGGCGCCGGCGAGATGATCCACGAGATTGCCGTGCTGATGGAGTTCGGCGGTTCGTCGGAAGATCTCGGCCGCAGCTGCCACGCGCATCCGACGATGTCGGAAGCGGTCAAGGAAGCTGCGCTCGCGACCTTCTTCAAGCCGATCCACATGTAATCTTACATGTTCGTAATGAAGCGTTCAGCCGCTTGCCGTGAGGCAGGCGGCTGTTTTAATTTTGGCACATCGCAGACATCGGCACGTGACGAAGGTTAGAAAATGCAAAAGCCGTCCACCAAGGGTTACAGCCTCAGCCAGCGCGCGCTTCATTGGACGGTGGCGCTTTTGATCTTCTTCAATCTGCTGTTTCCTGACGGCATGAACATATGGCATCGGCTCATGCGCAGAGGCGAGGTGCCGACGCCGGAGCAGATTGCATCGGCCAACATCCATGCCTATGTCGGTATCGCTATCCTGCTGCTCGCCGTCGTGAGACTCGGGCTGCGTTTCGTCAACGGCGTGCCGGTCGAAGTCGCGGAGGAGCCGGCGATCTTCCGTCTTGCGGCGAAGCTTGCGCATGCCGGTCTCTATATCCTGATCTTCGCCATGCCGCTGACGGGCATCGCCGCCTATTATTTTGGGGTCAATCCCGCGGGTTCGCTGCACGCGGATATCCTGAAGATCATTCTCTGGGCGCTGATCGCGGCGCATGTCGCGGGCGCGCTTGCCCATCAGTTCTATTGGAAAAGCAATGTGCTGCGCCGGATGACGCTCGGCTGAGCGCCATCTAACGTATGCAAACTGAGGTTATCAATCTCGCCAGTTGCCATTGCGGCTGACTATTGGGGCGACGTGCTTCAGTTTACGACAGTCACCGTAAAACCCTGCTTGCGCAGCAGTTCGATGACGCCGCCCTGGCCGGGCAGGTGCAGGGCGCCAACGGCCATGAACACGTTGCCGCCGTCGAGAATGGGAGCGGCGCGCTCGGCCATCACCTTGTTGCGATCGAGGATGACGCGCTGTTCGAAGGCGGCGTAGTCGCCGGCCTCGTCTTCATTCGTCGGCGTCACGGTCTTCAGCATCGGCATTGTCATGCCGATATCGCCGGAGAGGTAGAGATCGGTCATCGTTTCGACGACGTCGCTCATCTTGTCGCCGAGTTCCAGCGTCTCGATCAGCGACTTCATATGGAATTCGACCGGCAGGTCGGCCATGGCCTGGATCTGTTCGGCAAGGGTCTCCAGCCCCTTGACCTGCTTGCCCTGAGCAACGGCGTCGGTGGCGATCTTCTGGTCGAGAAACTGCACGCCCTTGGCCTTGCGGGCGAGTTCGCAGGCCGGGAGCGCGACGGCGCTCGAGATCATCCATGGCCGCATACGGGAGACGGCGCTGAGCGGGATGCCGCGTTGCTTGAGGCCGGCTTCCAGCCGCTTGTAATCTTCGGCAGACAGGAGCTTGTCGATCGTCGTGCCGTCGGTGAACATCGTCAGCTCCGGCCGCGCCAGCAGGGCGGCGGTCGCCTTGCGTTCGTCGAGGATCTCGTCGGATTCGATGATGATCGTATCGGCGGCGTCGTGGGCTGCCTGGGCGCGCGGCGGCAGGGCCAGCACCCGCGGATCGGTGACATGCATGCTGCCGAGCAGCCATGACGGCGCAAGTCCTGCTTTTTCGATCTTCCAGAAGATGCCCTTGCCGTTCGGCACCGCCTCGGCTTCCTTGACCGCCTCGGCGTACCGCGTGGGGTCGCTCTGCTGCAGGTCGATCATCAGATTGCGGCCGGTGCAGGCCCCGTCTTCGGCCGACGCCGGCCGCGCCGCCAGAAGCGCGATAAACAGCGCCGCAAGAAGCAGCATGTGGAAGGCTGCAATCAACCAGAGCAGCAGGTTGCCGGATGCTGCGAGGAAAGAGGTCCGGCGGCCGATTGATGTCGTCATGATGATGTTCCGGTCATATGCCTTATGCTTCATGCTCTACGCTCGGCTTGCGCACAATCCTTTAAGAGAATGCGTTAACGAAAACTTAGCGCATCGCATTCCGTCGAATTCATGGGCTGAGCTTGCCGATGAGCTGCGTGCCGCCGCCACAGGCATGCCTCAGGCGCGCGGATGGGCCCGATCATACACCTCGAGCAGGCGCGACGCATCGACGCCGGTATAGACCTGCGTCGTCGAAAGGCTGGCATGGCCGAGCAGCTCCTGGATGGTGCGCAGATCGCCGCCGCCGGCAAGCAGGTGGGTGGCGAAGGAGTGGCGAAGCGCGTGGGGTGTTGCCGTCTCCGGCAGGCCGAAGGCGCTGCGCAGCTTCTGCATGGAGCGCTGGATGATCGCCGCCTGCAGCTTGCCGCCGCGGGCGCCGCGAAACAGCGGCGCGTCGTTTTCAAGATGATAGGGGCAGAGCGCGCGATATTTCTCGACCGCCTCGAAAACCACGGGCAGCAGCGGCACCAGCCGCGTCTTGTTGCCCTTACCGGTGATGCGCAGCGTCGCAGCGCCCTTCGGCAGGTCTGCAGGAACGAGATCCAGCGCCTCGGAGATGCGCAGGCCGCAGCCGTAGAGCAGCGTCATGACCGCCGCATCGCGCGCGGCGATCCAAGGCTCGTCGTGGAGCTGGGCCTCGTTGCTGACGACGGTGATCGCCTGCGTGTCCGACAGCGGCTTGGGAAGCGATTTCGGCTGTTTCGGCGAGCGGATCGCGGCAGCACCCGCGGCATTGACCAGGCCCTTCTTTTCGAGATGGCGCAACAGCGAGCGAAGGCCGGCCAGGTTGCGCCCGAGCGAACGGGCGCCGGAGCCTTGCTTGCGCCGTGCGGCAAGGAAGGCGCGGAAGTCGGCGGGGCGCAATTCCCTTATATCACTGAGGGTCACCGGGCCGGCGAGGTGGCCGGTCAGGAAGGTCAGGAACTGGCGGGTGTCGCGCTCATAAGCGTCCAGCGTATGCTCGGAAAGACGACGTTCCCGGGCGAGATTTTCGAGCCAGGCGGCCCTTTCCGCCATCAGGCGCGGATCGGCGATAACAAGCAGTTCGTTCACGTCGCTGGCCTTGAATTTGCCTTCAAGTCCGCCAATTTGAAACAGGAACGGTTATGGAATTGCTAATGCCGGCCAAGCCTTTGTCATCCTTAGATCATATTCCACTGCGATAGCTTATAGCCCAGAGACAGGATCTTTCATGGCACGGCGTGACTCCATGACGGCTTTCGGACAACTCGCGGAAGCGATCGCTCTCGTTTCACAGGGAAAGCCGGGTCATATCGTCGACACGCTGATTGCCGAACGCGGCCAGAGGATCGTGAAACATCCGCTCTGGCCGGTCATGCGGCCGTTCCTCTACACCCTTCTGCGCTATAACAAGGCGATCGAATTCGCCAATGCGGTCGCCAAGATGCCGGGCTTCCAGTCGTTCGAATATCTGAGCAGCGTGCTGAAGCTCGATATCGGCATCGCCAATGGCGAGCGCATCCCGGAGACTGGCGGCTTCATCCTCGTCAGCAACCATCCGACCGGCATTGCCGACGGTGTCGCCGTATTCGACCTGCTGAAGACGCGCCGGCCCGATATGATGTTTTTTGCCAATCGCGATGCGATCCGCGTCAATCCGCGTTTCGCCGAGATGGTTATCCCGGTCGAGTGGCGGGAGGAGCACAAGAGCAAACTCAAGGCGCGTGAGACGCTGCAATTGACCAACCACGCGGTGAGGGAAGGCAAGGCCACGGTGCTCTTTCCATCAGGCCGTATCGCCTATTGGGCGAACGGCCGGCTGAACGAACGCCCATGGAAGACGTCGGCTGTCGGACTGGCGCGCAAATACAATCTGCCGATCCTTCCCGTCCACATGACGGCGCGCAATTCCGGCCTGTTCTACTGGCTGGCGAAGTGGTCCACGGAACTGCGCGACATGACTGTCTTTCATGAACTGTTGAACAAATGCGGCGACCGTTTCGATTTCGTCATCGGCAACCTCATCCCCGCCGAGCATCTCGACGGAGATCTCAACGAGGTGACGAAGGCGCTGGAGAAACATACGTTGTATGATCTGGCCAGCGACGGCGATGTCACCTTCGTGCCGGTCGGCATGCCGGCCGCGGCGTTGCCGCGCGAGATTCCAGTACCTGCGGTCTAGATGCGTTGGCATCGCCATGACAACCGATATCCGCATTCTCCGCGATGAATTGCCCGGTCAGATCACGTGGCTTGCGCGCGAAGCCCGGCAGGAAGGCCATTTCCATGTTGCCCGTCTCGTCGATGAATGGTCGGCTGGCGACAACAGGTTTGCGCGTGACGGCGAAAGGCTGCTTGGTGCTTTTGTGGACGAGGCACTCGTGGGTATCGGGGGTATGACCCTCGAACCGGCCATCCCGGCAGCCTTGCGGATGCGGCGCTTTTACGTTCGTCCTGACATGCGCGGTCGCGGCGTCGGCCATATGCTGGCGCTGGCTTTGCTGGAGCACGCTCGGCGCTTCCGCAGTTTCGTGACCGTCCATGCGGGAAACGACGGGGCGGCGAAATTCTGGGAGTCGCTCGGATTTCAGCCCGTCGGGCAGGATTGCTACAGCCACATTCTCGAGCTTCCTGGAGCTTGCCGAAATGGCCTGGGGTCGGATGACACGGTCAGGTAGCGGGGCGAAGTCGCCGCCGCATCATTGGTGATCCTCGGCAATCATGCTTGCCGCCTTCGATCCGATCGCCATCGCCGGTGCATTGGTGTTGCCTGACGGTATAAAGGGAATGATCGAGCAATCGATCACCCTCAGCCCGTCGACGCCGCGCACCCTCAGCCTGCCGTCGACCACCGACATGGGATCGGCTGCCGGCCCCATCCTCAGGCTGCCGGACGGATGGTAGTTGGTCTTGACCGTCTGGCCGGCGAATTTGACCAGTGAGGCCTCATCCTGAAGCAATCGTCCCGGCAGGATCTCCTCGGCGATCTTGCTCTTGAAAGGTTCCGTCTCAAGGAGCCGGCGCGCCGTCTTCAGCGAGGCGAGCGTCAGGCGGAGGTCGTCGGGATCGCCGAAGAAATTGCAATCGACCAGCGGCTGTTCAGCAGGGTTTGCCGAGCGCAGCCTGACGCTGCCGCGCGCCTTCGGCCGCAGCAGGCAGGAGGTGAAGGTGACCCCATAGGTCGGCTTTGCCGACGAGACGTCGCGGTCGAGATAAACGATCGGCGCGCAATACAGCTGGATCGTCGGACGGTCGCCGCCATCGGGATCATAGAAGAGGCAGGATTCGATGCCCGTCGTGGTGACGGGGCCGGAATTGAACAGCAGATATTGCAGGCCGTTGCGGATCATCGGCCAGCCGCGATCCTGGCCGAAATAGCCGGATTTCGATTTCGTCGAGGCGATGACCGGAACTTCGTGGTGATCCTGGAGATTGGCACCGACACCGGAAAGATCGGCGGCAACGGCGATGCCGTGTTCGCGAAGGTGGTCGGCCGGGCCGATGCCGGAAAGCATCATCAGCTTGGCGCTGTTGTAGGTACCGGCCGCGATGAGCACCTCGCGTCCGGCCAGGGCTCTGCGGCTTTCGCCGTTGCTGGTATAAATGACGCCGACGGCCCGCCCGTTCTCGATCAGAATGCGATCGACGCGAGCCTGCGTGACGATCTCCAGCCTGGTGTCGCCTGCAAGCGGATCGAGAAACGCCTTTTTGGCATCCGATCGCTCTATGCGCCGGCCCCATGGCGCGAAAGTATGCTGCATTATGCCGACGCCGTTCTGCCGCGCGCCGTTGAAATCGGGATTATAGGGATGACCAAGCCCCTGTGCCGCCAAAATGAAATCCTCCGTCGTATCGGAGATGTGGCGCGGTTCGGAAACACGCAGACTGCCTGATATGCCGTGGTACCGGTCGTTGAAGCGGCTATTGGCCTCGAGACCCTTGAAATGCGGCAGCATGTCTTCGTAAGACCATTCACCCTCATTGCCGAGATAGGCGGCCCAGCCGTCATAATCCTCCTTCTGGCCACGCATATAGACCATGGCGTTGACGGCGCTGCCGCCGCCGAGAGCCTTTGCAACGGGCACGATCGGTCCGCGCCCACCGAGCTGTGATTGCGGCACCGTATGGTGCATCTCGAGAAAATCGTCGCGGGCGAGATATTTCATATAGCCGGCGGGGAAGGCCATCAGCCTTGCCGTGTCGCGCGGTCCGCGCTCGATGACGAGCACCGAAAAACCAAAGTCACGCACCAGCCGCATGGCGGCAACACAGGCCGCCGATCCGCCGCCTGCTATGATGAAATCGAAATTCCTGTCCGGCGTCATGCCTCGATCTCCTTGAGGCGGATGGCCTGGCGAGCCAAAAGCCGCTCGATATCGGCGATGTCGAGCGCCGAAAGCCTGGCGCCCGGTTTGCGCAAGGCGGCCGACTTGATGACGCCGCGCTTGGCGAGGACATATTTGCGGCAGGCGAGCCCGATGCCCTGCTGCTGTTCATAGCGGGCGAGCGGCAGGTAGGCATCGAAGATCTCATGGGCGCGATCGGGATTTCCGGCCGCATAAGCCGCGACGACGCCGACCATCATTTCCGGATAACAAAAGCCGGTCATGGCGCCATCGGCGCCGCGGCCCATTTCTTCGGGCAGGAAAAGTCCGCCATTGCCGCAGAGGATGGAGATACGCCGCATGCCGCCTGTGTCGCTGGCGGCGCGCAGCGCCGTGATTTTCGACAGGCCCGGCCAATCCTCATGCTTGAGCATGACGCAGCTCGCCACCTCCCTGACGATGCGCTCGATGACGGCGGGCGCGATCGTCACATTGGTGGTAAGGGGATAGTCCTGCAGCACGAAAGGCGTATCGCCCAGGGCTTCACCGACCAACTGGTAGAAGGCGAACACCTGGTCGTCGGTCTTGACGGTCCAGGGCGGCGCGACCATGACGCCGGCAGCACCTTCGCCGATGACGGTTTCGGCAAGCTCACGCATCGGGGCAAGTCCGGGCGCCGATACACCGACCACCACCGGCAGACGCCCGTCAAGCCGCTGCAACACGCGTTCGACCACGGCGCGCGATTCTTCGGCGGTCAGCTTCGGGGCCTCGCCGAGTTGGCCAAGCACCGTCAGGCCGGTGACGCCGGCGCCCTCGTAGAAATCGACCATCCTGTCGATACTTTCGAGATCGAGCGCGCCGTTATCGGCAAAGGGAGTTACGGCGCATCACATAGACGCCCTTGGCATCCGCGGTCAGTCTGGCCATTCCTGCGCTCCGATTCAGCGGTCGAATACATCTTCAGGCAATCTATGCGGCCAATCGCTTGCCGAGCAACCATTTCGTGAGGGTGTTGCCAATCTCGGCAAAGCCTCGTCATCCGCATTTCTGCCCGATGCGGCGCCCTCGTCTTTGCGGTTTCAATTCCGTCGATTTGCGGGCATGGTCTCGCCCGATGAGCACAGATTCGTCCGATCTCTTTGGCGCGCTGTTGGAAGCACCGCCCCTGAACCGAACGGTTCCGGTGCTGGTGCCGATGCCGGCGCCGAAACCCTATTCCTACTCGGTGCCGGAGGGCATGGCGGTCGAGCCCGGCTCGGTCGTGCAGGTGCCGCTTGGACCGCGACAGGTGATCGGCGTTGTCTGGGATGGCGGCGAGGATGGCGTCGATCCGAAGAAGCTCCGTCCGATCAGCCATGTCTTCGACTGCCCGCCGCTTTCCAGGGAGATGCGGGATTTCATCGACTGGGTGGCGGCCTATACGCTCTCCCCACCCGGCCTCGTCGCACGCATGGCGCTGAGGGCACCGAACGCCTTCGAGCCCGAGCCGATGGTCGAGGGGCTGAAGTTCGTCGGCGGCGTACCGGAGCGACTGACACCGGCGCGGGCGCGCGTGCTCGAGACCGCTTCCGACGGCTTGTCCTGGACGCGCAGCGGCCTGGCGCATGCGGCGGGTGTTTCGACCAGCGTCGTCGACGGGCTGGTCACGCTGGGCATCTTCGAGACGATATTCCTGCCGCCGCCGCCGGTGGTGGCGGTGCCCGATCCCGATTTTGCCGCCGCACATCTCGAAGGGCCGCAGAAAGAGGCGGCCGCGGAGCTCGTCGCCGACGTTCGTAAGGGCGAATTTGCCGTATCGCTGATCGACGGCGTCACCGGCTCCGGCAAGACCGAGGTCTATTTCGAGGCGATCGCCGAGACGCTGAAACGTGGCAGGCAGGTGCTGATCCTGCTGCCGGAGATCGCGCTGACGGCCAGTTTCATGGAGCGTTTTCAGGACCGCTTCGGGGCAAAACCGGCCGAATGGCATTCCGATCTGGCGCCGCGCATGCGTGAAAAAGTCTGGCGCCAGGCGGTGACCGGTGAAGTGCGCGTCGTGGCCGGCGCCCGCTCGGCGCTCTTCCTGCCTTTCGAGGATCTCGGCCTCATCATCGTCGACGAGGAGCATGACCCTGCCTACAAGCAGGAAGATCGCGTCTTCTACAATGCCCGTGACATGGCCGTGGTGCGCGGCCGCATCGGTGATTTTCCCGTTGTCCTGGTGTCGGCGACACCATCGGTCGAGAGCCAGGTCAACGGGCAAAGCGGGCGCTACAGCACCGTCCACCTGCCGACGCGTTTCGGCGATGCGGCGCTGCCGGACCTGCATCTCATCGACATGCGCAGGCACGCGCCGGAGCGCGGCGGCTTCCTGTCGCCGGTGCTGATCCGGGCGATCGGCAAGACGGTGGAGGGGCGCGAACAGGCGCTGCTGTTTCTCAACCGGCGTGGTTATGCGCCGCTGACGCTCTGCCGTGTCTGCGGCCACCGCTTCCAATGCCCGCAATGTTCGAGCTGGCTGGTCGAGCATCGCTTCCGCAAGCAGCTGCAGTGTCATCAATGCGGTCATGCCGAGCGCACGCCAGAAGCATGCCCGGAATGCGGCACGCTCGACCATCTCGTTGCCTGCGGGCCTGGCGTCGAACGGATCGCCGAAGAGGTGGAGCGACATTTCCCGGAGGCGCGGACGATCGTCCTTTCCTCGGATATCATGGGTGGGGTGAAGCGGCTGCGGCTGGAACTCGACGCCATCGCCAAGGGCGAGGCCGATATCGTCATCGGCACCCAGCTCGTCGCCAAGGGCCATAATTTTCCGCTGATGACGCTGGTCGGCATCATCGACGCCGATCTCGGCCTCGCCAATGGCGACCCGCGTGCCGCCGAACGCACCTTCCAGCTTCTGTCGCAGGTGACCGGCCGGGCCGGGCGCACCGGGCTCAAGAGCCATGGGCTGCTGCAGACCTACCAGCCGCAGCATCCCGTGATGCAGGCGATTGTATCAGGCGATTCCGATGCCTTTTACGAGCGTGAGATCACCGAGCGCGAACGCGCGGCGCTGCCGCCCTTCGGCCGGCTGGCCTCGATCATCGTCTCGGCCGAAACCCGTCACGACGCCGAAAACCATGCGCGCGGCATGCGCAACGCCGCACCCCAGGTGTCCGGCATCTCGGTGCTCGGCCCGGCGGAGGCGCCGCTGGCGCTGGTGCGTGGCCGCCACCGCTTCCGGCTTCTGGTGCACGGACGGCGCAATTCCGACATGCAGGGCTTCCTGCGGGCGATGCTGTCGCAATCGCCGAAGGAGCGCGGATCGGTGCAGGTGCAGCTCGATATCGATCCGCAGAGCTTTCTGTAGATCGTTCCGCGCGCTGCGTTTCCGGATGCGGCCGATCATGGCATAAACGCAGAATCAGCGGATCATTTGGGGTCGAGGCATGGAATTTGAATTTCCGACGGAATTTGGTGAGCAGCTTGCCTTCGGCGCAGCCGCCTTCACGGCCTTTGCCGGCTTCGTCATCATGTTTGCGCCCGGTCTTGCGATGCGGGTCTTCGGCCTGGCGCCGTGCGGCGAGCGGCCTGAAGGTTTCAGCGAGCTCCGGTCGATGGGCGGCTTCTATCTCGGTCTTGGCCTCGCTGCCGTCGTGCTGGCTCAGCCGCTGATTTATACGGCCTTCGGCGCGGCGTTCGCCATGGCCGCGTTCGCCCGCATCGTCTCCATCCTGTCAGATAAGGGGAGTACGTATCTCAACTATTTACTTCTGGTTGTACAGGTGAGTATCGCGGCACTGCCGCTGCTGTATGTTTTCGGCTTCCTCCAGACATAATTTTCGCCGCGGCGGCGGCTTGCGCGGCCCACTTTCAGGCCATTGCGCAATTTTGCGAACAGAAATTCATGCGAAAGGCGTATTCGGGCATTACGCGTGTTGCGAGTCCGAACATCCTATGTTAGACGGACCCCGAATTTCGGAAGAAGCAAGAGGCTTCTCTTGTGATTTCTGGGGGAAATCAAAACGAATTCAAGATCATAGGTTCGGCGTCCGCCGAGAGCCGGATTTTGGATTGAAATCAGGGAAATTTGTGCCAGTGGCAGACACGTCCCAGCTTACTTCTGGTGTTGCCGAGCGCTATGCCTCGTCGCTTTTCGAGTTGGCGCTCGAACACGGCGCCGTCGACAGCGTAACCGCCGATCTTGACCGTTTCCAGGCGATGCTGGATGAGAGCGCCGAACTGAAGCGCTTTGTCGCAAGCCCGGTTTTCTCCGCTGAAGATCAGCTGAAGGCGATTGTCGCCATCAGCGAGAGAGCCGGCATCAGCGGCTTCTTCGCCAATTTTCTGAAGGTCGTGGCGCGCAACCGCCGCCTGTTTGCCCTGCCGGGCATGATCAGGGCCTTCCGTCTCATCGCCGCGAATCATCGCGGTGAAATCTCCGCCGAGGTCACCTCGGCGCATGCGCTCTCCCAGGCGCAGGAAACCGAATTGAAGGCGGCACTCAAGAGCGTCACCGGCAAAGACGTGACGATCTCAGTCACGGTTGATCCGTCAATTCTTGGTGGTCTGATCGTGAAGGTCGGGTCCCGTCAGATTGATACGTCTCTTCGTACCAAACTCTCTACCCTTAAGCTCGCATTGAAAGAGGTTGGCTGATGGATATCCGCGCCGCGGAAATTTCCGCAATTCTCAAAGACCAGATCAAAAATTTCGGCAAAGAGGCAGAAGTCTCGGAAGTCGGCCAGGTTCTCTCCGTCGGTGACGGTATCGCTCGCGTTTACGGCCTGGACAATGTCCAGGCTGGTGAAATGGTCGAGTTCCCCGGCGGCATCCGCGGCATGGCCCTGAACCTTGAATCCGACAACGTCGGTGTCGTTATTTTCGGCTCCGACCGCGATATCAAGGAAGGCGACACCGTCAAGCGGACCGGCGCCATCGTCGACGTCCCGGTTGGTCCGGAGTTGCTCGGCCGCGTCGTCGACGCGCTCGGCAATCCGATCGACGGCAAGGGCCCGATCAATGCGACCCGCCGTTCGCGCGTCGACGTCAAGGCGCCCGGCATCATTCCGCGCAAGTCGGTTCATGAGCCGATGTCGACCGGCCTCAAGGCCATCGATGCGCTGATCCCGGTCGGCCGCGGCCAGCGCGAGCTCGTCATCGGCGACCGCCAGACCGGCAAGACCGCCATCCTGCTCGATGCCTTCCTCAACCAGAAGGCCATTCACGAGAGCGGTCCGGAAGGCGAGAAGCTTTACTGCGTCTACGTCGCCGTCGGCCAGAAGCGCTCGACCGTTGC
The DNA here is from genome assembly GCF_003985125.1 of Rhizobium phaseoli. Taxonomy (GTDB): domain Bacteria; phylum Pseudomonadota; class Alphaproteobacteria; order Rhizobiales; family Rhizobiaceae; genus Rhizobium; species Rhizobium phaseoli. The sequence goes on along the minus strand of NZ_ML133567.1, from coordinate 133,519 downwards.
CCAGTTCGTCAAGATTCTCGAAGAACGCGGCGCCCTGAAGTACTCGATCATCGTCGCCGCCACGGCTTCCGATCCGGCGCCGATGCAGTTCCTCGCTCCGTTTGCCGGCTGCGCCATGGGCGAATATTTCCGCGACAACGGCATGCACGCGCTTATCGGTTACGACGACCTGTCCAAGCAGGCCGTGTCCTACCGCCAGATGTCGCTGCTGCTGCGCCGCCCGCCGGGCCGCGAAGCCTATCCGGGCGACGTTTTCTATCTGCACTCGCGCCTGCTCGAGCGCGCCGCGAAGATGAACGACGACAAGGGCGCCGGTTCGCTCACCGCTCTGCCGGTCATCGAAACGCAGGGCAACGACGTTTCGGCCTTCATTCCGACCAACGTGATCTCGATCACCGACGGTCAGATCTTCCTCGAAACGGACCTGTTCTATCAGGGTATCCGCCCGGCCGTTAACGTCGGTCTGTCGGTTTCCCGCGTCGGTTCTTCGGCGCAGATCAAGGCGATGAAGCAGGTTGCCGGCTCGATCAAGGGCGAACTCGCCCAGTATCGCGAAATGGCCGCCTTCGCCCAGTTCGGTTCGGACCTCGACGCTGCGACGCAGCGCCTGCTGAACCGCGGCGCCCGCCTGACCGAACTCCTGAAGCAGCCGCAGTTCTCGCCGCTGAAGACGGAAGAGCAGGTCGCCGTGATCTTCGCAGGCGTCAACGGTTACCTCGACAAGCTGCCGGTCGCATCGGTCGGCAAGTTCGAACAGGGCCTGTTGTCCTATCTGCGTTCGGAAGGCTCTGCCATCCTCGACGCGATCCGCACGGAAAAGGCTATCAGCGACGGCACCAAGGGCAAGCTCACCGCTGCTCTCGACAGCTTCGCCAAGTCTTTCCAGTAATCGGGCCAGGTTAGGACGGATAACGGATGCCTTCACTTAAGGATCTGAAAAACCGGATCGCCTCCGTCAAGGCGACGCAGAAGATCACCAAGGCGATGAAGATGGTCGCCGCGGCGAAGCTTCGGCGTGCGCAGGAGGCGGCCGAGGCCGCCCGGCCTTACTCGCAGCGTATGAATGCGGTCCTGGCGAACATCGCCAAGGCCGTTACCGATGCGGACGGGGCGCCGGTCTTGATGACCGGCACCGGCAAGGACCAGGTACACCTGCTCGTCGTCTGCACGGCCGAACGCGGCCTGTGCGGCGGCTTCAACTCGCAGATCGCCCGCTTCGCCCGCGACCATGTCCGCAAATTGGTCGCCGAAGGCAAGACGGTGAAGATCTTCACCGTCGGCAAGAAGGGTTATGACATTCTGCGCCGCGAATTCGCGTCGCTGATCGTCGAGCGCAAGGAGTTGCGCGAGGTCAAGAAGATCGGTTTCGAGAATGCCGACCAGATCGGCAAGCGCATCATCGAGATGTTCGAAGCCGGTGAATTCGACGTCTGCACGCTGTTCTATTCCGAGTTCAAGTCGGTGATCAGCCAGGTTCCGACCGCCCAGCAGCTCATTCCCGCCAAGGCTCCTGAGGCCGTCGCCGAGGATGCAGACCATGCCGGCGCGGTTTACGAATACGAGCCGGATCCGGCGTCGATCCTTGACGATCTGATCCCGCGCAACATCTCGGTCCAGATTTTCCGCGCTCTCCTCGAGAATGTCGCGGGTGAAATGGGCGCCAAGATGAGCGCGATGGACAATGCGACGCGCAATGCTGGTGAGATGATCAATAAGCTGACACTGAGCTACAACCGCCAGCGTCAGGCGCAGATCACCAAGGAACTGATTGAAATCATTTCGGGCGCGGAAGCGCTCTGAGTTAGGAAAAGAGGGTAAGAAAATGGCTGAGGCAGCTACCCGCTCTGTCGGCAAAGTCACCCAGGTTATCGGCGCCGTCGTGGACGTCGCTTTCGAAGGCGAACTGCCGGCGATCCTGAACGCGCTCGAAACCGATAACAACGGCAACCGCCTTGTTCTCGAAGTCGCTCAGCATCTGGGCGAAAACGAAGTCCGCACCATCGCCATGGACTCGAGCGAAGGTCTCGTTCGCGGCCAGCAGGTCATCGATACCGGCGCTCCGATCTCGGTTCCGGTCGGCGACGAAACGCTCGGCCGCATCATGAACGTCATCGGCGAGCCGGTCGACGAAGCAGGCCCGCTCAACACCGCCCACAAGCGCGCCATCCACCAGGATGCTCCGGCTTATGTCGAGCAGTCGACGGAAGCGCAGATCCTCGTCACCGGCATCAAGGTCGTCGACCTTCTGGCTCCCTATGCACGCGGCGGCAAGATCGGCCTGTTCGGCGGCGCCGGCGTCGGCAAGACCGTTCTGATCATGGAACTGATCAACAACGTCGCCAAGGCGCATGGTGGTTACTCGGTCTTCGCTGGCGTGGGTGAACGTACCCGCGAAGGCAACGACCTTTACCACGAAATGATCGAATCGGGCGTCAACAAGCATGGCGGCGGCGAAGGCTCGAAGGCTGCTCTCGTTTACGGCCAGATGAACGAACCGCCGGGCGCACGTGCTCGCGTCGCTCTGACCGGTCTGACCGTCGCAGAACATTTCCGCGACCAGGGCCAGGACGTTCTGTTCTTCGTCGACAACATCTTCCGCTTCACGCAGGCAGGTTCCGAAGTGTCGGCTCTGCTCGGCCGTATTCCTTCGGCCGTGGGCTATCAGCCGACGCTCGCAACCGACATGGGTCAGATGCAGGAACGCATCACCACGACGACCACGGGTTCGATCACTTCGGTCCAGGCTATTTACGTTCCGGCCGACGACTTGACCGACCCGGCGCCGGCGACCTCGTTCGCCCACCTTGACGCAACGACCGTTCTGTCGCGTTCGATCGCTGAAAAGGGCATCTACCCGGCCGTCGACCCGCTCGACTCCACCTCGCGCATGCTCGACCCCATGGTTGTCGGCGAAGAGCATTACGAAGTTGCCCGTAAGGTTCAGTCGACGCTGCAGCGTTACAAGGCCCTGCAGGACATCATCGCCATCCTGGGCATGGACGAACTGTCGGAAGAGGACAAGCTGGCCGTCGCCCGCGCCCGCAAGATCGAGCGCTTCCTGTCGCAGCCGTTCTTCGTCGCCGAAGTCTTCACCGGCTCGCCGGGCAAGCTGGTCGCTCTCGAAGACACCATCAAGGGCTTCAAAGGCCTCGTGAACGGCGAATACGACAACCTGCCGGAAGCCGCCTTCTACATGGTCGGCTCGATCGATGAAGCCATCGAGAAGGCCAAGAAGCTCGCCGCTGCTTAATGAGCGACGCTCAGGACGAGATATTCTGCTGCGACTCCCTCAAGGGAGTCGTGGCGGAACTTCCAGAGCCGGCAGCGCCGACCGTCTACCGTGCCGATAACGGCGTGATCATGATGGTCGTGGGGCTGGTTCAGACCGAGGAAGGTCTCGGATATCTTGACCAGGCGATACTGCACTGCCCGTTCTGCGGGACTAAATTGCAAGATGCAAAAGCCATAGCCGAGAAGGTAAGTCACTGATGGCTGACAATTTCAACTTTGAGCTCGTTTCGCCGGAGCGTCTGCTGCTGTCGGAGATGGTGACCGAGGTCGTCATTCCCGCAACCGAAGGCGAGATGACGGTTATGGCGCATCATGCGCCGACGATGACGACGATCAAGCCGGGTATCGTGAGCGTCCGCTCCGGCTCCGGCAAGAAGCAAGACTATGTCGTGTTCGGCGGTTTTGCCGATATTCTGCCGACGGGTTGCACATTGCTTGCCGAGTCCGCCGTTCCGGTTGAAGAGCTCAACAAGGACGAGCTGACCCGCCGCATCGAAGCTGCGAAGAAGGAACTCGAGGATGCCGTGCATCACGAGCACAAGTCCAAGCTTGAGCACTTCATCCTGGAATTGACCCATCTGCGTGGTGTCGTCCAGCAGGACTGATGGCCACGACGGCATCAATGAAAGGCGGCCTTCCAGGCCCCTTTTTTTATTTCTGCCTGTTTTCGCGGCTCGGTGGAACACGGCATTTCGCTTGAAAGCGAATAGGCGAGTGCCTTGCCGCAACATGCGTGTTGGCAGACTTGTTCGTCTGGTTGAGCAGGCAGAAGAGTTCAGCCGGCCGGAAAAGCGGAAGCCGCCGCCGGGTTGTCGCGGTGCCTCAGAAGCCGGTGCCGCCGCGCAGCTCGATGAGCAGTGTCTTGTACAGGATCTTCAGGTCGAGCAGCAGGCTGAAATTCCTGACATAATAGATATCACAGGCGATGCGGGCCCGGGCTGCCAATGGCTTAGTCGTCGGGCCGCGCCAGCCGCGTGTCTGCGCCAGGCCGGTGATACCGGGGCGCATGACGTGTCGATGGTGGTAGTTCGGCACCACTTCCTCGTAGAGCCTGCCGGCTGCGCGCATGTTGATGGCATGGCAGCGCGGGCCGACCAGAGACATCTCGCCTTTCAGGACGTTCAGGAGCTGCGGCAGTTCGTCGATATTGGTCCTGCGGAGCATTGCGCCGATGGCGGTCATCCTGGAGTCGCCCTTGACGGTCTGCTGGATGCCGCTGGGATCGCATGCCTCCGCCCGCATTGAACGGAATTTGAAGACATTGATCTTACGGCCGTTCAACCCCCAGCGGATCTGGCGGAAGAACACCGGACCGCCATCGTCGAGCTTGATGAGAAGAGCGATCGCCAGAAAAAGCGGCGCCAGTACGAGGAGGGCGTTGGCGGAGATGACGATGTCGATCAGCCGCTTCACGGCCAATCGCAGTGCCGGCTTTGCTTCGCCATTGGCAAAGCTCTCCGGCTGGCGAATGTTGGAATTCGCTACGAGCAGGGTCCTGGTTTTGGTCTGACGCTGAGACGGATCGAAGCGTGAACTCGTCTTCGAAGTAAAAGCATTCATTACGCAAGGCCCACAAGTTTAGATGCAATTCTGAACTGTGCGGAGACAAATACATGCTCACGTAAGGTTTGTCATCGATATAATTGAGAATCGCTACCCCTAAAGACACCAAAAATGGGAGTATTCCCTTTTCATCTTAATGCCTGTAGTTGAGGTGAAAACGAAATTATACTTTAAAAGGAGTAGCCCGTTCGGGTGGACGCGATGTCAGACGGTTTCCAAAGTCGATCGCCGGTCGCTCCAGTAGGTGATAGCTGAGACTGGCCACAAGAAGGACGAGAGCCGCCGTCAGTCCGCAAGATTGCAGCCAGCCGGTGACGACATTGTCCGAGGAAGCGCCGAACGAACCGGGGTCGAGTCTCTGGATCAATGTCAGGATGATCTCCTGCCAGATATAGATGCCGAACGAGATCTTGGCGAGGTAGCGGACGGGAGCGTTGTCGAGCAGCCTGCCTAGGCGATGCGAATGGCAGAGCGATACGAGCGCGGTTGCGATTGCCAGCGGAAAGACCGGAAATCCGTAGGGAATGTCGAGCCAGCCGTAAGCCTCGGCCGAACCGCCGGGCGATATGGCGAGGCGGTAGCCGGCGATGGAAAAAGCGAGAAGTGCTGTCGCATCGAACCAGAGGGAACGCCGTGCAGCCAGCATGACTTCTATGCCGGCGGCAAGCGCGCCGAGGGCGAAGACGGCGAAGAAGCCGATTGGATTGTAGTTGGGCATCCATTCCTTCGCCCCGCCCTGCAGGCCATAGGCCCAGCCGCGCCCGATGTCGTCGAGCGCAAAGAGCCTCAGGATCGCCAGGTGGGCAATGAGGACGCCGGCAAGGACGCAGAGCCAGGCGAAACGGGCCAGGAACAGGCGCTGCCGCAGCCCGGGCAGGCGAAACAGCAGGAAAAAGCAGGCCGGCAGGAGCACATAGCTGGTGACCTCAAAGGGGATGGACCAGAGCGGCCCGTCGGACTCGACGGGGAAAAACGTGCGCCAATGCCATTGGCTCATGAACAGCAGTCCGGAAACGTAGCGAAGTGCAAGCTCCGGCGTCAGCGGCAGGGCAAGCAGCGTCAGGCTGACAACGAAGCTGACGGTGGCAGCGACCCAGAAGCCGGGGGCAATACGCGCCGCCCTGCGGATGGCGTAGTTCGCAACGCTCGGCATGCCGCTGCCGGCATCGAGCGCGCGCCAGAAGGGGCGGGCCAGAAGAAAGCCGCTGAGCACGAAGAAAATGGCAACGCCGAAGTTGCCGAAGCGGAGGATATGCGCCGTCGGCGCCAATTCATCCGGAATTCGGCGCATATCCAGCCGGAGCGTGAGATGGTGAGCAAGCACCAGCAGGCAGGCCATCGCGCGCAGAAAGTCCGCTCCGGCCAGTCTCTCCTGTGGTCGCATGTCGTTTCTCACCCTGCCCGATCCGGCTCAAATCACACCAACCAAAAGCTTGCCGTGGAAGGCCGCCTCGGGCAAGGGCGGGGGCGGATTCAGCCGAGGAGTTCGTTGGTATAATAGGTGGAAAAGTCGGGTTTCTCCTTGAGCGCTGCGCCGTTCGCATCGACCAGGATGCCGTTCTCGAGCAGGAAGCCGCCGATGGCATCGGCCTTCGCCGGGTCGATGGTGCCGATGACGCCGGCCTCGGATTTGAGGAAGTGCCCCTCGATCAAAGCCTTCTGGGACGCTTTTACCAGTTCCGTATTCATTAGTGCGCCATTGCTGTTGGAAATCAGCAGGTCGCAGGCCTCGTCAGGATGGTCGACGGAATAGGCATACCCCTGGCGCGTGGCCTGGATGAAGGCGCGCGCCTGTTCTCGACTCGCTGCGAGATAGGCGTCGCTGGAAACGATGACGGTCGTCTGCTCGTCGGGAATGCCGTAATCGGAATAGTGGAAGCGGCTGATCTTGCGGTTTTCCAGCTCGGCGGCGATGCCTTCCCAGGTGTAGATCTCCAGCGTGAAATCGACCGAGCCATTGTCCAGCGCCTCGTAGGCGGAGGTGCCGAGGGTTACGGTCTTGACGTCACCCGTGCCGCCGTCGTTGCGGATCATCGCCGAGACCAGCGCGCTCTCCCAGGTGCCGCCAAAGCCGCCATAGGTCTTGCCGTCGAGATCCCTGGGGCTCTTGATGTCGTCGCGTCCGCCCTTGTAGATCAGGCGCGCGGTTTCGGTCTGGACGACGCCGTAGACCATCTTCACGTCACCACCGCCGGCGCGCTGGGTCAGAGCCTCGATCTCGCTGCTGATGCCGAAATCGGCAACCCCGTTCGACACCAGCGTGCCGGCACTGGTATCGGTAAAGGGTAGAATTTCGACATCGAGGCCGGCGGCGGCATAGAAGCCCTTCGCCTTGGCGACATAGATGCCGATATGGTTGGTGTTGGGCGTCCAGTCGAGCGCAATGCGAACCTTTGCCGGTGCCGACTGGGCGAAGGTGTTGCTGCCGGCGAGACTTGTCGCGAGGGCGGCGAGAATCGTCTGTCGACGGGTGAGAAGCAGCATGGTGACCTCCTCAGGTCTCTGAAGCATGATGCCGAAAAGTGTAAGCAGTTTCGGACGGCATCATGCTCTAACTCTTTAAATGAGAACAGGATTCAGATTTTAGGCCGGCGGCCCAAAATCATCCTGTTCTTGCGGATGAAGCAGGGTTTGCAGAATTTCGGTCTCGATCGCCTGGGCCGCCGGCGAGCCGAGATCGGCGATGCTTCTCGGGCGGGGCAAGGGAACGCGGAATTGGCGGATGATACGCGCCGGGCGGGCTGATAGCACATAGATCCGGTCGGAGAGGAACACCGCCTCGCGCACGTCGTGGGTGATCAACAAGGCCGTCCAACGATGTTGCGTCCACATGCCCTGCAGCCATTCCTGGATCTGCGTGCGTGTCAGCGCGTCCAGTGCGCCGAAAGGCTCGTCGAGCAGCAGCATGTCCTGGCTCTGGACGACGGTGCGCAATAGCGCGGCGCGCTGGCGCATGCCGCCGGAAAGTTGGGCGGGATAATGCTGTTCGAAGCCGGCAAGGCCGAAGTGCTCGAACAGCGGCGCCACAGTGGCGCGGGCCGCGCGACGGCTCATGCCGCGCACCTCCAGGCCGAGTGCGGCATTGTCGATAATCCGGCGCCAGGGCATCAGCGCATCGCGTTGCGGCATGAAGGCGAAGGAATGCGGCGCCTGTTCCAGCGGGGCGCCTTTAAAGAGCAAGGCGCCGGAATCGGGGCGCAGCGCTTGCGTCAGCAATCGCAGCACCGTCGATTTTCCGGAGCCGGAGGGACCGACGATCGAGACGAACTCGCCGGTTGCGACAGCGAGCGAAATATCGCCGAGCACCTGCATGCCGTCGAAGGATTTCGAAATCCTGCGCAGCTCGACCAGTTCATCAGTCATCGGCGGCGCTCCCCGGACGGTTGCCAAGGCATGACGAGGCGCTCGATCATCAGCGTCACTCCGAAGAGGCAGAGTGTCAGCACGGCGCTGACGACAACGGCGGCGAGGACAAGATCCGGCCGGAAATTGTTCTTGGCGTTGAGGATATAGATGCCGAGGCCGCGCGCGGCTCCCGCATATTCGGCAAAGATCGCGCCGACGACGGCATAGGTGATCGAGATTCTGAGGCCGGCGAAGAAATAGGGCAGCGACGAGGGAAGCCGGGCCAGGCGGAAAATGCGCCAGCGGCTTGCCTTCATCGAGTTCAAGAGTTCAGCGATGTCGCGGTCGGTCGCCTCATAACCCTGCAACAGGGCGACGAGCAGCGGGAAGAAGGTGACGAGCGCTACCAGCAATATCTTGGGCAACAGGCCGAAACCGAACCAGAGAACGACAAGGGGCGCGATCGCCACCAGCGGCAGGGTCTGGCTGCCAATGAAGATCGGCAGCAATGCCCGGCGCATGAAGGGCATGAAATCCATCAGGATCGACGACACGAAAGCGAAGGCGAGCGACAGGGCGAAGCCGCCGAGCGTGGCGCCGAGCGTCGGCCAGGTGTTGGATATCAGCGCTTCGCGGTTCAGCCAGCCCTGGGTAAGGATGCGCCAAGGTGCCGGCAGGATGGACGGTTTGATGCCGGAAAGATCGACATAGAGTTCCCATGCGGCCAGAAAGGCAAACCCGGCGAGCAGGGCGGGGCTCGCCCGGTACAGGGCGCCACTGAGCGCGGCAAGGCGCGAATCCGATGGTGGTGGCGATGTCATCAGCGTCGATTTCAGGCTTTCGTCCGGCTGCATGCTTCAAATCGGAAGCGGTCCAAGGATAAAATCATGCAGCAATCCAAAATGCCGCAGCCCTCATTGCGCGCTTGCAAAGTCGCGCGGCGCCACAGAGGCACAAAGCTGTTGAAGGCATCGAGCATGGCGCCGACGAAACGGCCGGACATCGGAAAGGGTGACACTTGTGCGCCGGAAAACATCTGAACCTCGCTCCGCTGGCATTACCCAGATCAGCTTTGAAGGGTCCGGAGGCTTGCGCTTCTCATCTCAGCCCCGGCAACACGGAGCTCCCCTGTTATTTCAGCGAAAATATCATCGGGATTCTCTTACCGCAACCGCAAAATCACGCATCCGTCCGTCCGGTCGGAACGGAACCGCGGACACGAAAAAACACCCGGACGGAGTCGCGTCCGGGTGTTTTCAGAGGTTCCGTACCTGCCGGGAACGGACCCCGAGCTCGTCTCCAGGCGACCTATCGCAGGACGCGGCCGGTGCGAGGACGGCAAATGCCGGCGCCGCGATTTCAGCCGGTTATCGGCCGGGGGGATCTGGCCGTCGTATCTTATGTCCTTGGGCTTTACGATCGTCGGAGCAGGCGTTATAAAACCTCAACCAATATTGAGGTCAAGAGACGATGGATGCGATTTCTGCAACGCCGTTCGGCAGGCTTCTGACGGTTGGCGAAGTGGCGGAACGCAGTGGTCTTGCCGTCTCGGCGCTGCATTTCTATGAGGCCAAGGGGCTGATTTCCAGCATCCGCACCCGCGGCAATCAGCGGCGCTACGGACGTGATGTGCTTCGCCGGCTCGGCATCATCAAGGTGGCGCAACGTGTCGGCATTCCGCTCTCAGAAATCCAGACGGCGTTCGCCTCCCTGCCGCAGGGGCGCACCCCGACGGTTGCTGACTGGCAGACGCTGTCGGCGCGCTGGAAGAACGAACTCGACGATCGAATCAGACGGCTCAGCCTGCTGCGCGACCGTCTGACCGGCTGCATCGGCTGCGGCTGTCTGTCGATCGAAAGCTGTCCGTTGCGCAATCCCTGCGATCGGCTCGGCGAGGAAGGGCCGGGGGCGCGGCTTCTGGAGATCGAGAACGAAAGCTGAGCTTCCCGCAGCCCTGGTCTCCGGCGGAAAGATCAATGCGTGCCTTTCTTTCGGCCGGCGCGCTCATATGTTAAGGGCGAAGGGCGCAACCGGCGGCATTGTCCGCGAGGAGGACGGCTTCGTGTTCCATCCGAGACTATTCGAAAATCGCAATGTCGTCGTTACCGGCGGCGGGCGGGGCATCGGCCTCGAGGTGGCCCGGCAGTTCCTGGACTGTGGCGCGAAGGTGATCGTCCATACCGGGCGCAAACCGGGACGGGATCTGCCGGATTTCCTGCTGACGGCCGAATCGGAAAGACGGGCGCTGTTGCTGCATGCCGATTTCACCGCCGCCGGCGGCGCTGCGCAATTTGCAGAGGACGCCCTCGCCTTCTTCGACAAGGTGCATGTGCTCGTCAACAATGCCGGCACCATGCTCGGCCGTTTTCCGGCCGCGACACTGACCGACGCGGATTATGAAGCGATCGTGCGGTTGAACCAGACGTCGGTGGTGGCGCTGACCCGGGCGCTGCTGCCGGCATTGAAGGCAGCCGAAGGCGCGGCCATCGTCAACACGGTTTCGATTTCAGCGCTGACCGGCGGCAGTCCCGGCTCTTCGGTCTATTCGGCCTCGAAAGCATTCGTTTCCACCTATTCCAAGGCGCTTGCCCGTGAGCTGGCGCCGGATGGCATCCGGGTCAATTGCGTCTCGCCGGGAACGATCGAAACGGATTTCCATGAGCGCTATTCCTCCCGCGAAAAGCTGGAGCAGACGAGAAAATCCATTCCCCTGCAGCGTCTCGGCACGGCCGAGGATTGTGCTCCCGCCTATCTCTTCCTGGCGGCTCCTTCCCTCTCCGGATACATTACGGGCCAAGTCCTCGAGATCAACGGCGGTCAGCTTATCTGCTGATTTACTTGGACCTTTTTTGGCATTTCGCCACAATTGACGAATTCGCTTGTGCGAATATGCTATTGTGCTGATCTACCTTTTGCTTCCCTTCCGAGATGCCGAAATGCCGTTGCCTAAACCGGAGCCGGGAATGACCGGCCAGGACTTGCACAAACTCGCTTCAAAAGCCCATGAAGCGAGCGGTCTACTGAAGGCGCTGGCGCATCAGACCCGACTTCTGATCCTCTGCATCCTCGCGAATGAGGAGCGGACGGTGGGTGAAATCGAGAATATTCTCGGCATACAACAGGCAATGGTCTCGCAGCAGCTCGCGCGTCTGAGGCTCGAAGGGCTGGTCAACACGCGCCGTCAGGGCAGGCTGGTTTATTACAGCATCGGCAATCTCAGCGTGCCTGCCTTCCTCGAATCGCTGTTCGATCTTTTTCCGGCTGTCGAAAACGGTTAAGCATGTCGGGTCGCGCGGTGGCTGCGCAGAAGATGGGCTGGATCCGGATGAAATCATACCGGGTCGGGAGACCGGATGATCGACAAGCTGGAATTCTTCATCGCCCTTGCCAATGAAAAGCATTTCGGCCGCGCTGCGGAGGAATGCGGGATTTCGCAGCCGACGCTCTCGGCCGCCATCCGCCAGCTGGAGGATCAGCTCGGTGTCATGCTCGTGCAGCGCGGGTCGCGGTTTCAGGGGCTGACGCCGGAGGGGCAGCGCGTGCTCGAGTGGGCGCGGCGCATCGTCGGCGATGCCCGCACCATGCGAGAGGAAATGCGCGCGGCGCGGCGCGGTCTTTCCGGCCACATTCGTCTCGCCGCCATTCCGACGGCCCTCGCCATGCTTTCGCGCATCACCACGCCCTTTCAGGAACGACATCCCGGCGTCACCTTCTCGATCGTCTCGCGCAATTCGCTGCAGGTGCTGAGCATGCTCGAAAATCTCGAGATCGACGCCGGCATCACCTATCTTGAAAATGAGCCGCTCGGGCGTGTGACCAGTGTTCCGCTCTATGCCGAGCGCTATCATCTGATCACGGCTGCGGGCAGCCCGCTGTCAGATCGCGACAGCGTGACCTGGAAAGAGGTCGGCGATCTTCGGCTTTGTCTATTGACTGCCGACATGCAGAACCGGCGCATCATCAACCGACACCTGACGGAAGCAGGTGCCACCGTGCATCCAACGCTCGAATCCAACTCGATGATCGTGCTGTTCTCGCATGTCAGAACTGGGCGCTGGGCAAGCATCATGCCGCGCAACGTTGCGAAATCATTTGGATTCCCAATAGAAATCCGCATGATTCCGATCGTTGAACCGGAGGCCCACCATCTGGTCGGCCTCGTCGCGCCCTATCGCGAGCCCTTCACGCCGCTCGTTTCGGCCTTGCTGCATGAAGCGCGCGTGCTCGTGCGGGATGAAGAGCTCTGATAGAAAAAACCTATCAATCCACGAGATAGCTTTATTGATCGTCGCCGGCTTCCCTGAGATGCTGCATGAGGGGATGGCCTCATGCTGGGGAGAGCGCCGTTCCGCAACGAGCAAGCGGCTGGGAGGGCTGCCTTATGACCATTCATATCGCCGGAGGCGATATCGCAGCGCGCACGCGTACCATTGTCGCCGACCTTCGCTTCCTTGAAGGACCGCTGCTTCCCATTTTGCATGAGGTTCAGCAGGAATTCGGATATGTGCCGCAGGAAGCCCTGCCCGTGATCGCGGAGGAACTGAACCTCTCGCGCGCCGAAGTGCATGGGGTGATGACCTTTTATCACGATTATCGCGATCACCCCGCCGGGCGGCATGTGCTGAAGCTCTGTCGCGCCGAGGCCTGTCAGTCGATGGGCGGCGACGCGCTGGCTGAACGTGTTAAGGCGCTGCTCGGCATCGATTTTCACCAGACGACGCTCGACGGCAGCGTGACGCTGGAGGCGGTCTATTGCCTCGGGCTCTGCGCCTGCGCCCCGTCGGCGATGCTCGACGGCGAGGTTTATGGCCGGGTCGACGATCAGCTGGCGACGGAGCTCGTTGCGGAGGCGCGCCGATGACAGTCAAGATATATGTTCCGCGCGATGCCGCTGCGCTGGCGCTCGGGGCCGAAAAGGTGGCAAAGACGATTGCCCAGGAGATCGTCGCCCGCGGCCTCGATGCCGAGATCGTGCGCAACGGCTCGCGCGGAATGTTCTGGCTGGAGCCGCTGGTCGAGGTCGAGCTTGCCGGCAAGCGCATCGGCTACGGACCGGTGAAGGCCAAGGATGTGTCCGTGCTTTTCGATGCCGGCATCGTCAATGGCGGCGATCACCCGCTCTGTCTCGGGGAGGTTGAAGACCTCCCGTTCCTGAAGCAACAGACCCGCCTGACCTTCGCCCGCTGCGGCGTCATCGATCCGCTCTCGCTTTCGGATTACGAGGCGCATGGCGGTCTTGCCGGCCTTCGCCGCGCCGTTTCGATGGCACCCGCCGAAATCGTCAAGGAAGTGACCGACTCCGGCCTGCGTGGACGCGGCGGCGCGGGTTTCCCCACAGGCATCAAGTGGAAGACCGTTCTCGATGCGCCCGGCGAACGCAAATATATCGTCTGCAATGCCGATGAGGGCGACAGCGGTACCTTTGCCGACCGGATGATCATGGAGGGTGATCCCTTCGTGCTGATCGAGGGCATGGCGATATCGGGCCTTGCGACCGGCGCCACGAAGGGCTTCATCTACACGCGTTCGGAATATCCGCATGCGATCGCTGCGATGAGTGAGGCGGTCGGCATCGCGCGGCAGGCCGGGATCCTCGGCCCGTCGGTGCTCGGCTCGGGCCGCGCTTTCGATATCGAGGTGCGCACCGGCGCCGGCGCCTATGTCTGCGGCGAGGAGACGGCCCTGCTGAACAGCCTCGAAGGCAAGCGCGGCGTCGTGCGCGCCAAGCCACCGCTGCCGGCGCATAAGGGACTATTCGACTGTCCGACCGTCATCAACAACGTGATCTCGCTCGCTTCCGTGCCCGTGATCATGGAGAAGGGTGCCGCCTTCTATCGCGATTTCGGTATGGGCCGCTCGCGCGGCACCATCCCGCTGCAGATCGCCGGTAATGTCAGATATGGCGGTCTCTACGAAACAGCCTTCGGCCTTTCGCTCGGCGATATCGTCGACAGGATCGGCGGCGGCACGGCGACGGGACGGCCGGTCAAGGCCGTGCAGGTCGGTGGGCCGCTCGGCGCCTATTTTCCGCGGACGCTGTTCGATACGCCGTTCGATTACGAAGCCTTCGCCGCCCGGGACGGGCTGATCGGCCATGCCGGCATCGTCGTGTTCGACGACACCGCCGACATGCTGAAGCAGGCACGTTTCGCGATGGAGTTTTGCGCCGTCGAAAGCTGCGGAAAGTGCACGCCCTGCCGCATCGGCTCGACGCGCGGCGTCGAGACGGCCGACAAGATCGCCCAGGGCATCGAGCCGGAGAAGAACCGCGAGCTGCTGGCCGATCTCTGCAACACGATGAAATTCGGCTCGCTTTGCGCGCTCGGCGGTTTCACGCCCTATCCCGTCATGAGTGCGATGACGCATTTCCCGGAGGATTTTTCGCGGGCGCCGATCGCGGAGGCTGCCGAGTGATGACATCCCACATGCCAGCCCGCTTCTCGCCCGACTTGCTCAATTCCATTTCCATACAGGAGACCGACCATGTCTCTCATTCATGAAATCGACTACGGCACTCCCGCTTCGAAATCGGAAACGATGGTGACGCTGACCATCGACGGGCAGCAAATCAGCGTGCCGGAGGGCACGTCCATCATGCGGGCCTCGATGGAGGCCGGGATTACGGTGCCGAAGCTCTGCGCCAGCGACATGATGGATGCCTTCGGTTCCTGCCGGCTCTGTCTCGTCGAGATCGAGGGCCGGGCCGGCACGCCTGCCTCCTGCACAACGCCGGTGGCGGCCAATATGGTGGTGCACACGCAGACGGGACGGCTGACGGACATCCGCCGCGGCGTGATGGAACTCTATATTTCCGACCACCCGCTCGACTGTCTCACCTGTGCTGCCAACGGCGACTGCGAATTGCAGGACATGGCAGGCGCCGTCGGCCTGCGCGACGTGCGCTACGGCTACGACGGCGACAACCATGTCAAAGCCCGCAACAATGGCGAGATCAATCTGAAATGGACACCGAAGGACGAGTCCAATCCCTATTTCACCTTTGACCCCTCCAAGTGCATCGTCTGTTCGCGCTGCGTGCGCGCCTGCGAGGAGGTGCAAGGCACCTTCGCGCTGACGATCGAGGGGCGCGGTTTCGGCTCCAAGGTTTCCGCGGGTGCACATGAAGCCTTTATCGATTCCGAATGTGTCTCTTGCGGCGCCTGCGTCCAGGCCTGCCCGACGGCGACGCTGACCGAGAAATCGGTGATTGCGATCGGCCAGCCCGAGCATTCGGCCATCACCACCTGCGCCTATTGCGGCGTCGGCTGTTCCTTCAAGGCGGAAATGCGCGGCGAGGAGCTGGTGCGCATGGTTCCCTGGAAGGACGGCCAGGCCAATCGTGGCCATTCCTGCGTCAAGGGTCGCTTCGCCTACGGCTATTCCAACCATAAGGATCGCATCCTCAACCCGATGATTCGCGAAAAGGTCAGCGATCCCTGGCGGGAGGTGAGCTGGGACGAGGCCTTCGCGCATGTGGCCTCGGAGTTCCGCCGCATCCAGTATCAGTATGGCCGCGAGGCGATCGGCGGCATCACCTCGTCGCGCTGCACCAACGAGGAAACCTATCTGGTGCAGAAGCTGGTCCGCGCCGGTTTCGGCAACAACAATGTCGATACCTGCGCCCGCGTTTGCCACTCGCCGACCGGCTACGGCCTCGGCCAGACATTCGGCACCTCGGCCGGCACGCAGGATTTCGACAGCGTCGAACAGTCCGATGTCGTGGTCATCATCGGCGCCAACCCGACCGACGGCCATCCGGTGTTCGCCTCACGGCTGAAGAAGCGGCTGCGCCAGGGGGCCAAGCTGATCGTTATCGATCCGCGCCGCACCGATATCGTCCGGTCGCCGCATATCGAGGCTTCCTACCACCTGCCGCTGAAACCCGGCACAAATGTCGCCGTCATGACGGCGCTGGCGCATGTAATCGTCACCGAAGGGCTCTATGACGAGACCTTCATCCGGGAGCGTTGCGACTGGTCGGAATTCGAGGACTGGGCCGCCTTCGTCGCCGAACCGGCGCACAGCCCCGAACAGACCGAGATCTTCACCGGCGTGCCGGCGGCGGATCTGCGCGGCGCGGCGAGGCTCTATGCCAAGGGCGGCAACGGCGCGATCTATTACGGTCTCGGCGTTACCGAACACAGCCAGGGTTCGACCACGGTCATCGCGATCGCCAATCTGGCAATGGCGACCGGCAATATCGGCCGTCCCGGCGTCGGCGTAAATCCGCTGCGCGGCCAGAACAACGTGCAAGGCTCCTGCGACATGGGGTCCTTCCCGCACGAGCTGCCGGGCTACCGACACATTTCCGACGATGCGACCCGTGATATCTTCGAAAAGCTCTGGGGTGTGAAGCTCAACAACGAGCCGGGCCTGCGTATTCCCAATATGCTGGATGCGGCGGTCGACGGTTCCTTCAAGGGCCTCTACGTCCAGGGCGAGGATATTCTCCAGTCCGATCCCGATACGAAACATGTCGCGGCCGGCCTTGCGGCGATGGAATGCGTCGTCGTTCAGGACCTGTTCCTCAACGAGACCGCCAACTACGCCCATGTCTTCCTGCCGGGCTCGACCTTCCTCGAGAAGGACGGCACCTTCACCAATGCCGAGCGCCGCATCAACCGCGTTCGCAAGGTGATGACGCCGCGCAACGGTTATGGCGACTGGGAGGTGACGCAGAAGCTTGCCCAGACCATGGGGCTCGACTGGAGCTACAATCATCCGTCGGAGATCATGGACGAGATCGCGGCGACGACGCCGAGTTTCGCCCTGGTCTCCTACGACTATCTCGACAAGATCGGCTCGGTGCAGTGGCCCTGCAACGAGAAGAACCCGCTCGGCTCGCCGATCATGCATGTCGACGGCTTCGTGCGCGGCAAGGGCAAGTTCATCCGCACCGAATATGTGGCGACCGACGAACGTACCGGTCCGCGTTTCCCGCTGCTGCTCACCACCGGCCGCATCCTCAGCCAATACAATGTCGGGGCGCAGACGCGGCGGACGGAGAACGTCGTCTGGCACGCGGAAGACCGGCTGGAAATCCATCCGCACGATGCCGAACAGCGCGGCGTGCGCGATGGCGACTGGGTGAAGCTCATGAGCCGCTCCGGCGACACGACGCTCCGGGCGTTGATCACCGATCGTGTTGCGCCGGGCGTCGTCTATACGACCTTCCATCATCCCAATACGCAGGCGAACGTCATCACCACCGATTTCTCCGACTGGGCGACGAACTGCCCGGAATATAAGGTGACGGCAGTCCAGGTCTCGCCTTCCAACGGGCCGAGCGACTGGCAGATGGAATATGACGAACAGGCGCGGCAATCCCGCCGCATCGCCGGCAAACTCGAGGCCGCGGAGTGATGATGGGGTGGTGGACTGGCGTCGACGGTGAGGCGGAGGCGGATGTATTTCGTCCTGTTGCCGCATGGTAGATTTCGCCACCACCGCCCGTGCCTCCGAAACCGCCCGCCGCAACGGCCTCATGCACGCCGGCTTTCGTATCGTGCCGGAGGAAGTGCCGATTGCCTTTTCCTATGGCGGCAGCGCCCATGCGGTGATGATGGCGACACCAGCCGACCTCGAGGACTTTGCCATCGGCTTCAGTCTGACCGAAGGGATCATTGCCGAGCGAGCGGAAATATCGGGCATCGAGGTCGTTGCCGGTGAGCAGGGGATCGATGTGCAGGTCAGCCTGGTCGACGACGTCGCCGACCGGCTGCGGGCACGGCGCCGCAGCATGGCGGGGCCGGTCGGCTGCGGCCTCTGCGGCATCGAATCGATCGAACAGGCGGTGCGCCCCGTGCCCGATGTCTCGGCATCACCATTGACGCTGTCGCATGCCGATATCGTTCGCGCCGTTTCGCTTCTGAACGAGGCGCAGCCGCTGCATCGCGAGACGCGGGCGGTGCATGGCGCCGCCTTCTATCGTCCCGGCAAGGGATTGCTTGCCGTGCGCGAAGATGTCGGCCGGCACAATGCGCTGGACAAGCTTTGCGGCGCCGTCATCGGCTGCGGTGAAAGTGGCGATGACGGTGCCGTCGTCGTCACCAGCCGGCTTTCCGTCGAGATGGTGCAGAAGGCTGCTATCCTCGGCAGCCCGGTGCTTGTCGCCATTTCAGCGCCGACGGCTCTGGCCATCCGTACGGCCGAAGAGGCCGGCATGACGCTCGTCGCGCTGGTGCGCGGCGAGGACTTCGAGATTTTCACCCACCCGCACCGCATCTCGTCCGGAAGCATCGCCGATGTCGCATGATACCAAGACCAAACTCGTCTATATGGCAAACCAGATCGCCACATTCTTCAAGAGCCAGCCGGCAAGCGAGGCCGTGGAGGGCGTCGCCAATCATATCAATAAATTCTGGGAGCCGCGGATGCGGCGGCAATTGTTCGAAATTCTCGAGAAGCAGGAAAACGGCCTGGATCCGCTCGTGCTTGAGGCCGTTCCCATGATCCGCAAACCGGAAGCGGAAACACACCAGATCCGGTAATCCAAAGTGGCGTATGCCGGAGGGGAGGCAGCAGCATACTGCCTGCGCCCGCGCCACCGTTCGTTCTCTCCCTCGGCATCATCCTGTCGATGTGCGGCGGCGGCTTTGCGACCATCCCCCGATATTTCGGCACCCACTTCGTCGGCGCCATTCATGGCCGGCTGCTGACGGCTTGGGCAACGGCCGGCATCGTCGGCCCCGGCGTGGTGAACGATATCCGCGAAGCACAGATCGCCGCCGGCGTACCCGGTCCGACCCTCTATACCGGCACCATGTATGTCCGCCGGCATTCGGGCTGATCGCCAATGCACTGGTCAAGCCGCTTCTCTACAAGTGTTCATGTCGGAGACGAGGTCGCGGCGCTGCAGGCGAAATCGGCGGCCATCAATGCCGGGCCGACAGGCTCCTTCGGCATCGGCTCGGGTGGGCTCGACGCCAAGGCGATGCTTTGCCTGGGCGGTTGTCGGCATTCCGCCGCTATGGGGTGTGTGGGTGACGCTGCGGGCGACCTTCGCGCTGTTCGGATAACCGCTTGGAGCGCGCCAAGGCGATATGCTGCGGCGCGCTTCCTGGTGGTCCTAAGGCGCATTGCCGGACTTGATTTTATCGAAAAGGCTCCAGGATTAGAACGCTTCCCAGCTCTCGGCGCTTGCAGCGGCAGCGCCGTGCGCCCTGGCGACGCGTGAAACGAGATGCCGCGCCGGTGAGCCGGTCGGCCTTGCCTCCTGCCTGACGGAGGGCTGGGACTGGCCCGGGAGACGAAACTTCGTCAGCAGCACACGCAGCGTCTCGGCCTCCCGTGCAAGGCTGTGGCTGGCGGCCGTGCTTTCCTCGACCATGGCGGCATTCTGCTGGGTTGCCTGATCCAGCGTGTTGACCGCCTGATTGATTTCGCTCAGTCCGGTCGCCTGTTCTCTCGACGCCTCGACGATCGCCTCGACATTACCGTTGATATCGCCGACCTGGGCGACGATCTCCTCGAGCGCCTTGCCGGTCTCGCCGACTAGACCGACACCGTTCTTGACGAGTTGGCTTGACGTGTTGATGAGCGCCTTGATCTCCTTGGCGGCGTTGGCAGAGCGCTGGGCGAGTTCACGAACCTCCTGGGCGACGACCGCGAAACCCTTGCCGGCTTCACCGGCGCGCGCCGCCTCAACGCCGGCATTCAAGGCCAGAAGATTGGTCTGGAAGGCGATATCGTCGATGACGCCGATGATGTTGTTGATTTCGCGCGAAGACTGCTCGATCTGGTCCATGGCCGCGACGGCATTGCGAACGACGGCGCCGGACTGTTCGGCGCCCTGTTTTGTCTTGGCGATGAGGCGTCCCGCCTCCCCGGCGCGGCGGCTCGAATCGTTGACCGTCGTGGTGATTTCCTCCAGGGCGGCTGCGGTTTCCTCGATCGACGCGGCCTGTTGCTCGGTCCGTTTGGAAAACGAGTCCGCCGATGATCCGATCTCGCGCGAGCCCGCGGCGATCGCTGCGGCATTTTCTCCAATCGTCTTGATGGTTTCGGCAAGGCCCGCGACCGCGGCGTTGAAATCGTGGCGCAACTGCTCCATCGAAGGAACGAAAGCCGTATCCACCGTCCTTGTCAGATCGCCTTCGGAGAGCTGATGCAACGCGCCGCCGAGCATGGAAATGGCGCTCATGCGCTGGGTGACATCGGTCGCGAATTTTACGACCTTGTAAACGTTGCCGTCGGCATCGACGATCGGATTGTAGGCTGCCTGGATCCAGATTTGCCGGCCGCCCTTGCCGAAACGCACAAATTCGTTGGCGATGAATTCGCCGCGCGCCAGCCGTCTCCAGAAGTCGGCATAATCCCCGGTGCTGGTATAGGCGGGATCGCAGAACATGCTGTGGTGCCTGCCGGTGATTTCGGCCAGCGAATATCCCATGGCGTTGCAGAAATTCTCGTTGGCGGTCAGGATTTCGCCCGTCGGAGTAAATTCAATCACAGCCTGGGAGCGTGAAATCGCCTCAAGCTTGCCAGAATCTTCGACCGCCTTCTTTTTGGCGGCGGTGATGTCGGCCGCGAATTTCACCACTTTGAAGGGTTTTCCGCCCTTGAGAACAGGATTATAGGACGCCTGGATCCATATTTCCCTATTGCCCTTGGCAAAGCGCTTGTAGGCACCGGCATCATGTTCGCCTCGTCCCAGTCGCGCCCAGAATTCGCGGTATTCCGCAGTGGCCGCATAGGCCGGCTCGCAGAACATGCTGTGATGCTTGCCAAGGATTTCGCTCAGGCTGTAGCCAAGCGCGTTGCAGAAATTCTCGTTGGCCGCCAGGATTTTTCCCTTAAGGTCGAACTCGATGATCGCCTGCGATTTGGAAATGGCGTCAAGAATGTATTTCGAATCGGGGGCTAGACCAAACATTCCTGTCCCTTTGAGATGTGCAGCTTTTGCTGCTTCGGGCTGCTAGAACGAAGCCATCGGGGTGAGGAATGCCCTGTGCCGGGGAGTTAACCCCCACCGATCGGAAACCATGTCATCCTTGTGCTTCGCATTCCATAGTGATGGAGCGTGGTTAATTTTCGATATATAAAAGCGATCGCTTATATTTCAGAAGTTGAAAATAATGACTGATGTTGCTCAGACGTGGTTGCGTCGACAAAAAAACCGCCCTTGCGGGCGGTTTTCACGATCCGAAGCATTGGGCCGATTTACGCCGCCAGTTCGTCCGTCTCATTTTCCTTGAACATCTTGGAGAGGTTCAGGAAGCAGATCATGCCGTTTTCCGACGCGATGATGCCTTCGCAATAAGCGCGGTCGAAGGAGGCGGTCACTTCAGGCACCGGCTGGACCTGGCCGGACGAAATGGTCAGAATATCCGAGACGCGGTCGACGAGCATGCCAATGACCATGCTGTGAACTTCGGCGACGACGATGGCGCTGCGTTCGTTGGCGACGGTGCTCTTCATGCCGAGCTTGTAAGCAAGGTCGATGATCGGGATCACCGAGCCGCGCAGGTTCATGACGCCGATGACATCGGCCGGCGCGTGCGGGATCGGCGTGGACGGCGCCCAGCCACGGATTTCGCGGATGGTCGTGGTCTTGACGCAGAATTCCTGATCATGCAGGCGGAAGGCAATGATCTCGAGCGTGTCGCCGCTGAAGCTAGTGGAATTGATCGTGGCCATTAGAATTCTTCCCAAATGTCATAAGCCAAAGCAGAAGCGAGTGCGCCCCCATTGGCGCTGACGCGCTTTGCCTTCACCCCACGCGATGGCTTTGCGTTCGGCGAAGCATCGTTACGGTTACGACGACATTAGCGAAAGAGTGTTGCCCAAATCTAAATCGGAAACCGGGTTGACCAGGTTTTCAGTCTCGATTTGCGATCACCCGATCGTCTTTTCGATCTGCGAGACCGCCCAGTCGACCTGTTCTCTTGAGATGATCAATGGCGGGGCGAGGCGGATCGTATGGTCGTGAGTGTCCTTGGCGAGAAGACCGCGCTCCTTCAGCGCATGGCAATATTGGCGTGCCCCGCCGGCTTCGGGCTCCAGCTCGACGGCCATCATCAGGCCGCGGCCGCGCACATCGCGGACGATGTTCGAGCGCATCGACTTCAGGCCTTCGAGGAAATAGTCGCCCATCGCGGCGGCGTTTTCGATCATGCCCTCTTCCGTCAACACCTTCAGCGCGGTGCGCGCCACGGCGCAGGCGAGTGGGTTGCCGCCGAAGGTCGAGCCGTGCTGGCCGGGTTTCAGCACCCCCAGCACCTCGGAATTCGAAAGGACCGCAGATACCGGATAGAAGCCGCCGGAGAGCGCCTTGCCGATCAGCGTCACGTCGGCCTCGATGCCTTCATGTTCCTCGGCCAGCAGCTTGCCGGTGCGGCCGAGGCCGGTCTGGATTTCGTCGAGAATGAGGGTGACGTTGTTTGTCGTGCAGAGCTCGCGGATGCGGGTGAAATAACCGGCCGGCGGAATGATGACGCCTGCTTCCCCCTGGATCGGCTCGATCAGCGCCGCCACCGTATTGACGTTGATGGCGGCGGCGAAAGCCTCGGCATCGCCGAAGGGAATGATGCGGAAGCCCGGCGTGTAGGGGCCGAAGCCGGTGCGGGCGTCGGGATCGGTGGAGAAGCTGATGATGCTCAGCGTCCGCCCATGGAAATTGTCGGCGCAGACGATGATCTCCGCCTGGCCCTCCGGCACACCCTTGACCTCGTATCCCCATTTGCGCACCGCCTTGATGGCGGTCTCCACGGCTTCAGCGCCGGAATTCATCGGCAGGATCTTGTGCGAGCCGGTGAGAGCGGCGAGCTCTTCGTAGAGATAGGCGAGCTGGTCGTTGCGGAAGGCGCGGGAGGTGAGGGTGAGCCGGCCCGCCTGCTCGATCATGGCGGCGAGGATCTTCGGATGGCAATGGCCCTGGTTGACCGCGGAATAGGCCGAGAGGCAATCAAGATAGCGGTTGCCGTCGGTATCCCAGACATAAACACCTTCGCCGCGCGTCAGCACAACGTCGAGCGGCTTGTAATTGTTGGCGCCGAGCCGCTGTTCCGTGGCGATCAATTTTTCCGAAGTGGTCATGGCGCTTTTCCCTCTGAGCCTTGTTTACGGCGCGTGCCTTCTATGCGGCACGGGTTGGACGATCGAAAATGCGGCGGCCGAAGAGACTTGCCGTCAGTTCCACCAATATCCGGGCGCTCTTGCCACGATCGTCGAGAAACGGATTGAGCTCGACGAGATCGAGCGAGGACACGAGACCGCTGTCGGACAGCATTTCCATGACCAGATGGGCCTCGCGGAAGGTCGCGCCACCGGGCACCGTCGTGCCGACGCCGGGGGCAATATCGGGATCGAGGAAATCCAGATCGAGGCTGACATGCAGCAGGCCGTTAGCCTTGGCGACGACATCGAGAATATACCGCATGATGGCGGCGATGCCCTGTTCGTCGATCGCGCGCATATCGAAGACGTTGACACCGTGTTCGTGGATTTCTTCGCGCTCGCGCGCATCGACCGAGCGGATGCCGACCTGGAAGACATGTTTCGGATCGACGAAGGGACGGTCCTTCGGCAGGATCTCGGCGAACTCCGCCTCGCCGCAGAAGAAGGCGACGGGCATGCCGTGAATATTGCCGGAGGGGGAGGTGGCCGGAGAATTGAAATCGGCATGGGCATCGAGCCAGAGCACGAAGAGCGGGCGACCCTTGTCGGCGGCATAACGGGCCATGCCGGAGACGCTGCCCATGGAAAGGCTGTGGTCGCCGCCGAGAATGAGCGGAAAGCGGCCGGAGGCGGCGACATCATAGACGCTGCTTTCGAGAGCGCGAGTGAAAGCGCCAACGGTTCTCAGATTATGGGCCTTGGGATGATTCGGCAGGTCCATCGCCGGTACGATCCTGAGATCGCCGTTATCCGCGACATCGTGGCCGAGATCGATCAGCGTCTGGTCGACGCCGGCGATGCGCAGCGCCGCGGGGCCCATGGCAGCACCTCTACGGCCGGAGCCCTCCTCCAATGGTGCGCCGATGAGGGTGACAGATCGCGATTGGATATTCATGCGAGGGCTCCGTGTTGAGGCCTGTTTCGGCCGATAGTGGGATAAAGGGCTGCCGGCAAAAAGGTGGAAAAGTGGCAGAAATGGATTATGATTGCGCAAATTGATAAAGCTATTTTGACAAAGTGATCAGCGTGGACGATCTCGACACCGAACTTCTGAGCGCCCTTCGCCACAATGCCCGGATTTCCGTTTCCTCGCTTGCGGCGATGACCGGCGCATCGCGGGCAACGGTGGCCGCCCGCATCGACCGGCTAGTCGCCAGCGGCACCATTGTCGGCTTCACCATTCGCACCAGCCATGAGACGCGCTCCGCCGGCGTACGCGCCATCGTCATGATCGAGGTGCTTGGCAAACTGGCCGACAGGGTGGCCGATCAATTGCGGGGGCTGCCGCAGGTCCGCGCCCTCCACAGCACCAATGGCAAATGGGACTTCGTCGCCGAACTCGAAGATCGCGACCTTGCCTCCTTCGACGAGACGCTGCGCCGCATTCGGCTGATCAACGGTATCAACTCGACCGAGACCAATATTCTTCTCAAGACGAGCAAGACCGGCTTCTAGAGCTTCCCAGGAAAAGTGCGAAGCGGTTTTCCGTTCCTGGATAGCAAGGGTTAAGCCGGCTCAGTACTCCCGCTCATAAACGATGCCGGCTTCGCCGGCGCCGTTGCCGCCGGCGGCGCCGCGCAGTTTGACGCCGCGGCCGACATCGAGATTGATGATCGCTTTGGCGCCGGCCGCGCCGCCCTGCTGCAGTTCGAAATAGGTGCGGTCGTTGAGGTAGCGGCCGACGCTGACGCTGGTCTGGCCCTTGGCGTCGGTGCTGACGTCGAAGTCGTCGACGCCGAGCTGGTTGCGCAGGCCTTCGAAAAGCGAGGTGGAGCGGTTGCCGGCGAGCTGGCTGACGGCATCGGCGAGCTGGGCGATCTGCACCGGCGACAGCTTCGACATCGACTGGCCGAAGATCAGCTGCGCCAGCACCTCGTCCTGCGGCAGCTGCGGCGAGGAGGAAAAGGTGATCGAAGGATCGGTGGCGAGGCCGGCCACATCGACCGTCAGGGTCGTCGTGCCGGAGGTGGAGGTGGCTTCCATATCGAGCGCCGGCGTCAGATCGCCGGCAAAGGTGATCCTGCTCTTGTCGGAGAAATCCAGACGGCGGTTGAGAATGGTCAGCCGGCCGCGGCGCATGGTGAAGCCGCCGGTGACGACGGGTACCGCGGCCGTGCCGCGGATGGTCACGCGGCCGCCGAGCTCGGCATCGATGCCGCGACCGCGCACGAAAATATGCGAGGGCGCGTCGATGTCGAGATCGAGGGTGATGACGGAGGATTTCTCACCGGTTTTCCGCTCGCCTTCATCCCTGAGCTGCGCGAGCACCGCGCGAGGCGCGTTCTTATGCCGTATGTCGATTTCGCGGAGCGAGGTCGGCAATTTTTCCGGGACGGTGATCGAGGTCTTGTCCAACCGCAATTTGCCGCTCAGCGTCGCGCTCATGATCGGCCCGCGCAAGCCCACTGTGCCGTTGACGGTCGAGACGACCAGGGTTCCGTCGACATAGACCGCCTTGTCGAGCTTGATCGAAATGTCGGCGGGAAAGCCGCCGGCCGGTTGAATGCCGATGGTGCCGCTCGCCGAAATCGTGCCGCCGCCGCCGAGATTGCCGCTGAGGCGCGATATCACCGCCTGGGTGCCGTTGAAGGTCACGGTGGCTGCGAGATTGTTGACGGCAAGATTGCGTCTGACGTCGACGAGCTTGGCACCATTGGTCGAGACCGTACCGTTGATGACGGGTGCTGCCGCCGTTCCGCCGATCGCGAGATTAACGTTTGCGATCCCGTCGGCGACCAGGCCCTGCTGCGCAAGCGGGGTGCCGAGCACCGCGAAAGGAACATTGCCGTTGAAGTGCAAGTCGAGAGCTCGATTGCCTGATATCACGACACTGCCGCCGCCCTTGAGCGACATG
Source organism: Rhizobium phaseoli (assembly GCF_003985125.1). Classification (GTDB taxonomy): domain Bacteria; phylum Pseudomonadota; class Alphaproteobacteria; order Rhizobiales; family Rhizobiaceae; genus Rhizobium; species Rhizobium phaseoli. The sequence goes on along the minus strand of NZ_ML133567.1, from coordinate 107,349 downwards.
CCGGCGTCGCCGGCAAGACTGGTGTCGACGGTCAGCTTGCTGCCGGCCAGCTTTCCGGATGCCCCGATGCTGAGCGGCGACAGACCGGCGCCTTTCGTCTGGCTCGTCGCGGCGTTCTTCCAATCGATCTTGAAATCGACAGCGGGCGAGGACAGCGTACCGGCCGCCTTGGCGGTCGCCGAGATCGTGCCGTCGGCGCCGATTCCAGGAACAAAGCCGTTGGCGATGGCAGCCGGAACATTGGCAGCGTTTGCCGTGACGTCAATCGATCGGATCGATGTGCCCGCGATGGAAAGATTGCCGGCGGCTTTCAGCGCAATGCCGCCGCTGCCGCTGAGGTTGGCATCGAAGTCCAGCCGGTCACCGGCGTATTTTCCCGTTGCGGCCAGCGCAAGACGGGAGAGGCCGGCAGCCTTGGTATGGCTGGTCGCGGCATCCTTCCAGTCAAGCTTGAAATCGACGACCGGATTGGCCGGCGTTCCCGATGTCACGGCGCTTGCGGAAAGCATGCCTTCGGCCCCGAGACCGGGAACAAAGGCATTGGCGATATTTGCCGGCAGGGCGGGAATATCGGCATTGACCGAAAGGTCACGGATGGCCGTTCCGGCAATCGTGACGCCGCCGGTCGCCTTGGCCAGCACGCCGTCCTTGCCGGCGAGGTTGGCATCGAAATCGACCCTGTCATTGGCGAATTTGCCGGATGCCGCGGCGCTGAGACCGGAAAGACCGCTGCTTCTGGTCTGGGCGGTGGCGGCGTTCTTCCAGTCCAGCCTGAAGTCGACGGCGGGCTTGGGAAGTGCGCCCGAGGCGGATGCCGTTCCCGACACCGTGCCCTCCGCCGCAAGGCCGGGAACGAAGCCGTTGGCAAGGCCGGCGGGCAGATTGGCGAGATCGGCCTTGACGTCAAGGTTGCGGACCGAGGCGCCCGATATCGCGACACTGCCCGCAGCCTTCAGCGAGAGGCCGTCCTTGCCGCCGAGATCGGCGTTGAAATCAAGCTTGTTGTCGGCGAGGTGCCCCGATGCCGCAAGCGCGAGACCGGAAAGATGGGCCGTCCTGGTGTGGCTGGTTGCGGCATCCGTCCAGTCGAGCTTGAAATCGGCCTTCGGTGCGGCGGGTGTGCCGGCCGCGGACACGGTGCCGGATATCGTGCCGCCGGCCGCCAGTTCGGGAACGAAGGCATTGGCGAGAGCAGCGGGGACCTTGGCGATCTCGGCATCGACCTTCACGCTGTCGATTGCCGTGCCAGCGAGGGCGACATTGCCCACGGCCTTCAGTGAGAGGCCTTGATCGCCGAGGGCGGCTGCGTTGAAATCCAGTTTATTCTCGGCAAATTTTCCCGAAGTGGTAATCCCCAAAGCGGCAAGCCCGGCACGCTTGGTATGGCTCGTTGCAGCGTCTTTCCAGTTGAGGTCAAAATTGGCGGTTGGCGCCGATAGTGAGCCTGCCGCCGAGATCTTTCCCGAGACGGAGCCTTCGGCAGCGAGATCGGCGACGAAGCTGTTTGCAATGCCGGCCGGGATATTTGCCAGCGTCGCATCGACCTTGGCGGCGCCGACCGTCTTGCCGGTGACGGCGACATTGCCATTTGCCTTGAGCGAGAGGCCGCCGGCGCCGCTGACCGCAGCGTCGAAATCGAGATTATTGTCGGCGAATTTGCCGGATGCCGTCACGCCGAGACCGGCAAGGCCGGCGCGTTTCGTGTGGCTCGTGGCGGCATTTTGCCAATGCAGATCGAAATCGGCGGTCGGGGCGGCAAGCGATCCGCTCGCCGAGACCGTTCCGGAGACAAGGCCTGCCGCTGCGAGATCTGGGACGAATCCGTTTGCAACAGCTGCAGGGATATTGGCCAGTGTTGCGTCGATCCTGACGCCACTGATCGTCGCCCCTGTCATGCCGACATTGCCGTTCGCCTTAAGGGATAGGCGGTCGGCGCCGCTGACCGCGGCAGCGAAATCGAGCGCGTTGTCGGCGAATTTGCCGGACGCGGTCACATCAAGACCGGCAAGGCCACCGCGCCTGGTGTGGCTCGTCGCCGCACTCTTCCAGGCGAGAGCGAAATTGGCGGTCGGAGTCTTGAGGGAGCCGGCAGCGCTTAGCTTTCCCGAGATCGCGCCTTCGGCGGCGAGATCGGGAACAAACCCATTGGCGACACGGGCGGGCAGGTTGAGGAGATCAGCGTCGATATCGAGCACCGGCGCCGCCGGATCGGCGAGGCCGATATTGCCGGCAGCCTTGAGCGAGAGGCCGTCGGCGCTGCCGATCGTCATGTCGAAATCGAGCTTCTTGTCGGCAAATTTGCCGCCGGCGGTGATGCCGAAGGGCGCCAGCCCGGCCCCCTTGGTTGGGCCCGTCGTCGCATCCTTCCAGTCAAGCTTGAAGTCGGCGATGGGCGCGGCCGGTGTTCCCGTCACGGCGATTGTCCCGGAGATCGTGCCGCCAGCCGAAAGGTTGGGCACGAAACGGTTGGCGAGTGCTGCCGGCAGCTCCTTGATGACGGCATCGAGCTTCAGCGTCTCGCCGGCGGACCCGGTGACACTCACCGAGCCGGTGCCGGTTTTCAGCGTCAGTCCGTTCAGACTGGCGGCGCCACCGGCGATTTTGACCTGCGTCGCTGCGTCAAGTTCGATCGGGATGTTACGAGGGCTTGCCGAGAAACGATCGAGGTTCACGTCGATTGTGCCATCCGCGGTCTGGATATTGCCAGCCGCCAGCACCGGGTTGCCATCATAGGCGGCGTTGAGATCGAAGTCGGTCTGATTCTGCTGCTTGGCGAAAGCCAGCAACAGGCCGGAAAGCCTGTTTGCGCCGGCATTCACCCCCTCGGCCCGGACTGTGCCGTTGGCCGCAAGGGCGCCGAGATCGCTGACCGTGACGTCGATCTCGGGTTTGACGATGGCGAAGGTGTCGCGGCGAAGCGAAGCGCCGGTCGCCTGCAGCGTCAGGGCAATCCTGTCGCCGTCGCTTGTGATGCCGAGCGATCCCTTGAGATCGCCTTCGGCTTTCTGTCCGCCGAGGGCGGCCAACAGGCCGATATTGGGAAAATCGAAAGTGAATGCGCCCGAGGGCGTCAGGGCGGGCGAAAATTCGAGATTGCCGGTCAGCCGGTTGCCGCCGATGTCGGCGGTCAGTGCCGGAACGATCATCCTGCCGTTCTCCGAGCGGATATCGCCGTTGACGCCGATCGGCTGGCCGTCGATCGTGCCAGTCGCGGCAATCCTGCCCTGCGGCGCCTTGGGATCGGCGACGCCGGTGAGATCGACATTGAGGTTGGCGAGCATGCGATCGGCCATTTGCAGGCTGGCAGCCTTGATATTGGCTGACACGGAGAGGGCCGGCAGTTCGCCCCCGACTCTCAACGCGTAAGCTGCGCCGCCGCTGGCACCCGCCATGAGCTTGCCGACATCGGGCAGCAGGCCCGAGAGATCGGCGTTCAAAGTCGAGCCGTCGAGCGCGACGTTGCCGGCGGCTTCGAGCGTTCCGGATTTGACGACGAGGTTGGTCAGCGCCAATTTCGACGGGACGGTGCCCGCCACCTGGCTTTCGAGCGAGATTGGTCCGTCAAACCTGCTCGTTGCCGCAGCCGGCAAGGCCGCCGGTTCGACGGTCAGCTTGACATTGCCGGTCAGAGCGCGGTCTGTCAGCCGGTAGGAGCCGTTGAGGCTGCCGTTGATATTGGCGCTTTCGACGGTGGTGCCATTGAAACCAATGCTGCCGGCCGCCATCTGCAGCGGCGCGGCGATGGTAACAGGACCTTTGACCGCACGGTTGAGGTTCGGCTCGGCAAAAGTCGCGTCGCCGGCGACCAGGCGCAGCTGGATGCTGCCGGAGCGGGCGGCAAGATTGAAGGCGTCGCTCTTTGCCGTCAGCTTGACGTTGCCGATATTGGCCTGCGGCAGGGTCGCGCTGTCGAGCGAACCGCTGACGCTCAGTCGCGCCGCCTGCGCGTCGCCGGTCAGCGCCAGATTGAGGCCGGATATCTGGAAGCGAGCTTCGCCTTCGGCGAGCGGCCAGCGGAAATCGACAGGCCCGGAGGGGCCGAGCAGGTTGGCATTGAGGCTGTTGTTGCCGGCCGGATCAAGTGTGCCCGATGCGGCAATGACGACGCTGCCAGTGGCGACATTGCCCGTCTGGATATCGATCTTGCCATGATCGTTGAAGGTTGCAGCAAGATCGATATTGGTCTGGCCGGCGAAAAGCGGCCGGAATGCTGACGGCAGCAGCGAGCTCAGGTCACCGCCGCCCTTGAGGTCGAGATGGTGCAGCCCGTCGGCGGTGATCGCATGCCGGCCTTCGATTGAGGCCCGCTGTTGTCCGTCGAGCGCCGCCTGCAATTTGCCTTTCCAGTCGGATATCGGTCCTTGGCCGTCGAGGTCGATATTGACGGCAGGACTATCCGGCAGACCGAGGAAGCCTGCCAGCAGCCCGCCCTTCGGCTCGGCAAGCTGTGCCTTCAGTCGCAGCCGGTTTTCGGCCGGCGCATAAGAGATATCGGCGGTAAGCCGCGCATCCGGGACCGCGTGGCGGCTGACATTGACGATCGCTTCCCCGCCGTCGCCATTTGCGGAGAGGCTGCCTTCGGCGGCGAGCGCAAAGGCGCGCCCGGCAAAGGCTTCGGCAAGCTTGATATTGGGCAGCGTAACCTGGTCGACGTCGATCTTGATCGGCAGAGAGAAGCCGCCGGAATTTTCGGCGCCGGGCCGGGAGGGCAGAGTGCGCACCGGCTTGCGCAGCACGTCGATCGCTTCGATCTCGAAGCGCTTGGCGTGGAAGGTTCCGGTCAGCAGCGCCAGCGGATTCCAGTCGATGGCCACGCCGTGGATCTCAGCAAAAACGCCCCGCGTGTCGGACAGGGAGATTTCGGCGGCGCGAAGCCCGCCGGTCAACAGCCCTTCCGGTTCGCGCACCTCGATCGTCATGTCGCGATTGGAAAGCGTGGAGGCAATTTTTTCGGTGACGATGCGGGCGCCAAAGGAGGTGAAGCCGAAGATCGCAAGCGCTGCGACAGCGAGAATCAAGCTGGCGCCCACGACATAGCCGGTGAGCCGTATGATCCAGTTGACGATTTTTGCCAGCGTTTGCATCGGCGCGGACACTACCCCCGTTTTCATGACGGCTCACGGACCGGACATAACAGCGGAATCGCAGTCCTAAAAGGACTGACCGATGCCGGCGTAAATTCCATAATCTGTGCCATCTTCGTACTTGTTCAGTGGCACGGCAAAATCAAGCCGCAGCGGGCCGAAAGGTGTGGCATATCGTATCCCGGCGCCGGCGCCGGCGCGGATATCGGAAAAACCAGGGAAGGTGCTGTCCGATACCGTGCCGACATCGACGAAGGGAACGAAGCCGATCGTATCGGTAATTTTGATGCGGGCTTCCAGCGATGCCGTGACATAGGAGCGGCCGCCGGTGGGGTCGCCATTGTCGTTGTAAGGCGAGATTTCCTGAAAGCTGTATCCGCGCACCGAACCGCCGCCACCGGCAAAGAAGCGTTGCGTGGCGGGAATGTCCTCGATCCCGCCGCCGCCGATCAGCACGCCGGCGGCGAGCTTGCCGGCCATAACCAGGCGGTCCTCGGCGCCGAACGGCAGATAGCCGGAGATCGAGCCCTCGAATGCCGCATAGGGCGTGGCGTTGAAGATCTCGTAACCGGGCTTTGCCGAAACTGTCGCGCGATAGCCTTCCGTCGGGTTGAACTTGTCGTCGCGGGCGTCGCGATCATATTGGATCGGCAAGGTGAAGGTCAGATAGTCATTCGTGCCGAAGGCGTCGTCGTCGCGTTCCCAGCTGACTTCGCCGCTGGCCGAGATCGTGTCCTTGTCGGTCAATTCATAGGAAAGGCCGAGCGAGGCGGTGACGAGCGTCGCGTTGTAAGCGTCCGGATTCTGGGTCTTGGCGACGATGCCGGCCTTCAGGGTGGCGGCCGGGAAGAAGGCACCTGGCTTGGTGAAGAGGATGCCGGCAGAATAGTCGAGGTCGCCGACATCGGTGGTCTCGCCGAGCCGCGAGACCGATCCCTCGATCCTCAGCGTCTCGGCTTCGCCGAACAGGTTGCGGTGGCCCCAATAGCCCTGGATGCCGAGGCCGTCGGTGGTAGAATATTGCGCTCCGACGCCGAAATAGCGCCGCTTGCCTTCGGAAACCTCGATCGTCATCGGCAAGGTGCCGTCCGGCGCCAGGGCATCGCCTTCGTGAATGGTGACGCTTGAAAAAACCCCGAGGGCGCGCAGGCGTTCGCCGGCTTTCTTCAGCGCTTCCGGGGAATAGGCCTCGCCTTTGTTCAGTCGGGAGTAACGCTGGATGAAATCCGGCTTGACGGTTTTCTCACCGGTGACGCCGACATCGCCGATCGGGGCGACAGGCCCGCCCTCGGCGGAAAGCACGATGTCGACCGTATCGCTTCTGTGGTCGGCGACGACCTTGCGTTCGGTCAATTTGGCGAAGGGGCGGCCTTCGCTTTTCAACTGCTCGACGATCTTGTCGCCGGCCTTGATGATGGCGAGCGAACCGGCCTCAGCCCCCGGGGCGAGGTCGTAATCGGCGGGATTGCGGTCTGCAGCGTCGCCGCCGAATTGCACTTCCCTGACCCTGAAGACGGGGCCCGGGGTTATATCGACGGTGACGGGAATCGGCCCGGAGCGGTCGAAGGTCGGATTGGGCGGCAGATCGTCGATGTTCTGGCCGTCGATGGTAATCGTCACCACGCCGCCGTAGCGGGCCTTTTCATACAAGGCGGCAATCAGTCGCTCACGGTCGTCACGTGCCTTGACGACGACGCCGAGGTCGCCCGAAACGGGCTGCTTCTGGTCGCTGACGAGGCGGGAGCTGTTCTCCAGTGCTTCCCTGAGATCCGGATCGGCGGTGTCGGCCTTCAGTTCGACCTGATAGCGCACAGGATCGGGCACCTGTTCGCCTTCGTCTTCCTCCTTGCCGAAGATGGTGATGCCGAAAAGCTTGAAGGCGTAAGCGTCGCCGATCAGGACCGGTGAGAAAGCAGCTGCCGCTGCGACCACCATCATGGTGCCTGTTCGCCGATACGCAGTACCTGTTTTCGGGCCTGTCCCTCTGATTCGCATCCGCTGCTTTTGGTTAGGTCTTCAATGAAGCTTCGTTGCCCAGCCGTGAACAGCTTAGCGGCAAAATCGCGCGGGGTGTACCATTTTAAATTGCCAACGCGCTAATTTAGCACAAAAAATCCCGGAACTGTGTCCGGGATTTCCTGATTTGGCCGGTGTGCAAGCACCCTCAGCGCGGGCAGGCGTCGATGTAGCGGCGGCCGTAGCGGTCGCGATAGTAGCACTGGCCGGGCTGTTCGGCGACGCTGCCGATGAGGGCGCCGGACACGCCGCCGATAGCGGCGCCGACCGCCGCGCCACGAACGTTGCCGGTGACCGCACCGCCAATGACGGCACCGGATGCAGCGCCGATGCCGGCACCCTGCTGGGTCGGCGTACAGCTTGCGATCGACAGGCCGATCAATGCGAGTATGACAGCTTTCTTCATCACTTTTCTCCTGGGTTGTCGCCCAATGGGCATAGGCCGTCCCTAGTCTTTTTTTGCCACGCTAGTCCGAAAACTATGTCGGAAGAAAGGGTTGTCCACTCTAGTCCCGATTTTTTTGCAATATGGACGTTGTCGCCGGCGGCGGTTTTCGCGAATTCCATGGTGTCTGTGCGGCATCAATTCATTGCTTCGCGCTTGCGTATTTTTTTATCTGGAATCATTCAAAAAACTGGGCCTTTTGCCGCAGTTGATGGTAAAGCAAAGGGTAAGCATTGACGCGCGGACGTCCGGTCGGCAAGAACGGCCGCGTGATACTGGAGCATATGATGGATTTCGAAGCGTTTTTCAAAAACGAGCTGGACGGGCTTCATGCCGAGGGCCGTTACCGCGTTTTTGCCGATCTCGAGCGTCAGCGCGGCCACTTTCCGCGCGCCACGCGCCATACGGCCGATGGCGAAAAGGACGTCACGGTCTGGTGCTCCAACGACTATCTCGGCATGGGCCAGAACCCGAAGGTGATCGCGGCGATGAAGGCCGCCATCGACCACTGTGGCGCGGGTGCGGGAGGCACCCGGAATATTTCTGGCACCAACCACTACCACGTCCTGCTCGAGCGTGAGCTCGCCGACCTGCACGGCAAGGAATCGGCACTGATCTTCACCTCCGGCTATGTCTCCAACTGGGCAGCGCTCGGCACGCTCGGCGCCAAGATCCCCGGCCTGATCATCTTCTCCGATGCGCTCAACCATGCCTCGATGATCGAGGGCATCCGTTATGCCAAGTGCGACAAGGTGATCTGGAAACACAATGACATCGCCGATCTCGAAGCCAAGCTGAATGCCGCCGATCCGAAGGCGCCGAAGCTGATCGCCTTCGAAAGCGTCTATTCGATGGATGGCGATATCGCCCCGATCAAGGAGATCTGCGACCTCGCCGACCAATACGGGGCGATGACCTATCTCGACGAAGTGCATGGCGTCGGCATGTACGGCCCGCGCGGCGGCGGCATTGCCGAGCGCGAGGGGCTGATGGAGCGGCTGACGGTCATCGAGGGCACACTCGGCAAGGCCTTCGGGGTGATGGGCGGCTATATCACCGCATCGGCCGCCCTTTGCGACTTCATCCGCTCGTTTGCCTCCGGCTTCATCTTCACCACGGCGCTGCCGCCGGCGCTGGCCGCCGGTGCGGTCGCCTCGATCCAGCATCTGAAGGTCAGCCAGTTCGAGCGCGCCCGCCATCAGGACCGGGTGCGCAAGCTCCGGGCCATGCTCGACCAGCGCGGCATTCCGCATATGCACAATCCCAGCCATATCGTGCCGGTGATGGTCGGCGATGCCGCCAAGTGCAAATGGATCTCCGACCTGCTGCTCGACAATTGCGGCGTCTACGTCCAGCCGATCAACTATCCCACCGTGCCGAAGAAGACCGAGCGGCTGCGCATCACCCCGACGCCGCTGCATTCCGACGCCGATATCGCCCATCTTGTCGACGCCCTGCATTCGCTCTGGTCGCGCTGCGCGCTGGCCCGGCACGTCGCCTGATTTTTCGATGATCGCTTCGGTTCAAACTGCCAATCAGGATCTCCGCCGGAGGTTCTGATTGCGCGGTTTTGCGCGCGCACGTTCCCGTCACAATTCCGCTATCGTCCGACAAAAGCATCGGGCACCGTCGCTTTGAGAGGCCGCGCCGGTCCGGGCGATCGATCCACGTGGCACCCGGTTCGGGCGCATCGATTTTTTTCTGTGCCTTCCCCGCAGTAACCCGCCTCTCCTCCGCTGCCTCGCGAATTGTATGAGAAAACCTTTTCCCACTTGACAGTGGAGGTGGTAAAAGCTTTTCTCAAGTCACTTCAAAAGGAGGAAGCTCTGAATCTAACGGGAGGAAAAAGAGGCAGGATCACCATCCATGAGGTGGCGTCGGCGGCCGGGGTGAGCATTTCGACCGCCTCGAAGGCGCTCAACGACACCGGCCGGATGGGAGCGGAAACGCGCGAGCGGATAAAGCGGATCGCCGGCGAAATAGGATATCGGCCGAATGCGCTGGCGCGAGGTCTGCTCAGCAAGCGCAGCTTCACCGTCGGGCTGCTGACGAACGACACGTATGGCCGTTTTACGCTGCCCGTCATGGCGGGTATTTCGGACGCGCTGGTCGATCATGGCGTTTCGGTATTTCTATGCGCCATAGAGGACGATCCGGCACTCGCCCAGACCCATGTCGATGCGATGCTGGACAAGCAGGTCGACGGCATCATTGCGACCGGCAAGCGGCTGGACCGGCGCCTGCCCGTCGATCTGTCGAATTTGCATGTGCCTGTCGTCTACGCCTTCACGGAGGGAACGCAGGACAGCGTTACGTTTCGTTCGGATGATGAACAGGGTGCGAGACTGGCGGTCGAATGGCTTCTCAAGGCCGGGCGGCGGCGGATCGCGCATATCACCGGACCGGAGGAGTTTTTTTCGGTGCGGGAGCGTGCCGGCGCCTATCACCAGGTGGCGGGCCATCGCGAGCCGGTGCTTTACGGGGTCTGGTCGGAAAGCTGGGGCCATGAGGCGATCGGGCAGCTTTGGAAGCGGTCCGGGGAAAAACCGGATGCGCTTTTCTGCGGCAACGACCAGATCGCTCGCGGTGCGGTCGATGCGTTGCGCGAGCGCGGCATCAAGGTGCCGCAGGACGTCTCGGTCATTGGCTTCGACAATTGGGAGATTGTCGCGGCCCAGACGCGGCCGCCGCTGACAACGGTGGACATGGAACTGAAGGAGCTCGGGCGGCAGGCCGGATTGACGGTGCTGGCGCTTGCGGAAGGACGGCCCGTCGAGCCGGGTGTCCGGAAATTGCCGTGCCGGCTGATCGTCCGGCAATCATGCGGGGGTAATGCCCCCAAGGAATGAGAATCAGGAAATGAGCAAAGGCGCAGGGAGATGCGCCATATCGGGAGGAGTATCATGATCAAGCGTCTATTGGCGGCGACCAGCATCGCTACCTTGTGCCTATTTTCGGCCGCGTCGGCCGCCGAGAATGTCGAAATGTGGGTTCGCACGGGGATCGGCGACTCCTTCAAAAAGGTGGTCGAAGCCTATAATGCCGGCCACGACACCAAGGTCGTGGTGACCGAGGTGCCGTTCTCCGAGCTCGTGCAGAAATATGCGACGGCAATTGCCGGCGGGCAGGCGCCGGACGCCCTGTCGATGGACTTGATCTACAACCCCGCCTTTGCCGCGGCCGGCCAGCTGGAGGACCTGACGGACTGGGCGAAGTCGCTGCCCTATTTCAACTCGCTTTCGCCGTCGCATGTGCGCCTCGGCACTTATCAGGACCGGGTCTACGGTCTGCCGCTTTCGGTCGAAACCTCGGTCTTCGCCTGGAACAAGGATCTCTACAAGAAAGCCGGTCTCGATCCCGAGAAGGCGCCGGCGAGCTGGGACGAAATTACCGCCAATGCGGAGAAGATCCGCGCATTGGGTGACGACACCTACGGTTTCTATTTCTCGGGCGGCGGCTGCGGCGGCTGCATGATCTTCACCTTCACGCCGCTCGTCTGGGGTGCCGGCGCCGATATCCTGTCGGCCGACAGCAAGAAAGCGACGCTCGATACGCCTCAAATGCGCAAGGCCGTCGATATCTACCGCAACATGGTCAAGAAGGACCTGGTGCCGGCGGGTGCGGCCAGCGACAACGGCGCCAACTTCCTGACGTTTACCAACGGCAAGATCGGCCAGCAGAGCCTCGGCGCCTTTGCGATCGGCACGCTGGTGACCCAGCATCCCGACATCAACTTCGGCGTCACCCTCATTCCCGGCGTCGACGGCAAGCCGTCGTCCTTTGCTGGCGGCGACAATTTCGTCATCACCAAGGGCACCAAGAAGATCGACGCGGTGAAGGAGTTCCTCGAATATATCTATTCGATGGACGGCCAGAAGATCATGGCGAAATATGGCAGCCTGCCGACCCGCGGCGATATCGCCGACAAGGTGCTGGAAGGCCTCGATCCGCGCATGCAGGTCGGTCTCAAGGCGATCAGCGTGGCCAAGACGCCCTATACGCTGCAGTTCAACGACCTGATCAACAGCGCCAACGGCCCGTGGGCAACGTTTACCAACGCCGCGATCTTCGGCGACGATGTCGACGGTGCGTTCTCCAGCGCCCAGTCGGAAATGCAATCGATCATCGATAGCGGCCAATAACTCTCCCAAGGCCGCGGCCGGGGAGCGGTGGCAGCTTCCCGGCCAATTTCAATTGACAGATGCGGAGCGTTTGATGACCGGTTCCGGTTCAGAGACCCTATTGCCTAGGCGCAGGCGACGGCGCAGATCGAACTGGCGCGGCCTTGCCTATATCGCGCCGGCGATGGCGCTGGTCATCGTTTTCTTCGTCATGCCGGTTGTCTTCACCGGATGGATGAGCCTGCACAACTGGCCGCTGATGGGGGCGTCGCGCTGGATCGGCTTCAACAATTATTATCGCATGGTCAACGACACCCGTTTCATGACGGCGCTGAGTTTCACGGCCTATTATACCGTGATCGTCACCATCGCGATTTTCGCCGTCGCCTTCCCGCTGGCGATCTTCGTCGAAAAGGAACGGCAGTTCGTCAGCGCCTACCGCACGATTATCTTCCTGCCTGTCGTCGTCGGCCTTGCCACAGCCTCGCTGCTTTGGGTCTGGCTTGCCAATGTCGACAGCGGCTTCATCGGCCCGGCCCTGAAGGCGCTCGGTGTCGTCGAAAAGAGCCCCAATCTGCTTGCGACCTTCGACACCGCCTTCCTGACCGTGGTGGTGATGGTCGTCTGGAAGATCGCCGGCTTCACCATGATCATTCTTTTGACCGGGCTGCAGGCCATTCCATCCGAGCTGACGGAGGCGGCGCGCATCGACGGCGCCGGCCGCTGGCAGCGTTTCCGGCATCTGACGCTGCCGCTGATGCGCAAGACGATTGCGCTGGCGCTCATCGTCTCGGTCACCGGCTCGATCCTCGCCTTCGACCAGTTCTATATCATGACGGCGGGCGGACCGCAGAACAAGATGATCTCGGTGGTCTATTACATCTTCAACCAGTCCTTCGTGTCGTTCAATCTCGGTTATGGCGCGGCACTGTCGATCGTGCTTCTCGCCATCCTGATGGCCATCAGCATCGTGCAGCTCTGGCTGCTGCGCGTCGGGGAGGAGCGCCCATGAGCACCTCAAGGCAACGCCGCGCCCGCAAGGCGCTCCGCGTGAAGTCGGCCTATCATCTCACCGGCATCGCCATCTCGATCTTCTTTCTCGCGCCCTTCGCGATCACGCTGCTCGCCTCCTTCCGGCCGGGTGCGGAGGCCAGCCTGCCGCCTCTGCCGCCATGGCCGAGCTCTGGCGTCAGCTTCGATGCCTATGCGCTGCTCGATACGTTCGGCGCCGGCATCTGGCGGCACATGATCAATTCGCTGTTCGTTTCGGTCGCTACCGTGGTGCTGACCGTTACCGTCAGCCTGCTCGCCGGCTACGGCTTCTCGCGCTACCGCTTCCCGATGAAGAATGCGCTCTTCGTACTGATCATCGCCACGCTGATGATCCCGTTCCAGTCGATCCTGACGCCGCTCTTCATCATCCTGGCAAAACTCGGCCTCAACAATTCGCTCATCGGGCTGACGCTCGTCTATGTGACGCTGCAACTGCCCTTCTCGGTCTTCATGATGCGCAACGCCTTCGATGCGGTGCCGAAGGAGATCGAGGAAGCCGCGCGCATCGACGGCGCGCGCGACCTCAAGCTGCTCGCGCGCGTTCTGCTGCCGCTGGTGCTTCCGGGCGTGGCGACGGTGGCGATCTTTGCCTTCCTCAATGCCTGGAACGAGTTTCTGGCCGCCCTCGTGCTGCTCTCCAGCAACGAGAAATACACTTTGCCGGTGCTGATGACGGCGGTTCGCGCCGGACGGCTCGGCGCCATCAACTGGGGAGCGGTGCAGGCCGGTGTCGTCGTCATGACGATCCCCTGCCTGATCGTCTTCCTGCTCCTGCAACGCTACTACATGCGCGGGCTGATGGCCGGCGCGGTGAAATGATCCCAAGAACAGGATGATTTTAGGCCGTCGGCCTAAAATCTGAATCCTGTTCTAAATTAAAGAGTTAGAGCATGATGTCGTCCGAAAAACGCTCACACTTTTCGGCATCATGCTCAAGGTAGAGCCCATGACCAAATCAAGCAACGACCGCCAGTTTCGTCCCGTCGCCGTTCCCGATGTCGAGCTCGGCGGCTTCTGGGGCAAATGGCAGGACGCCGTCTGCAATTCCACCGCCGAAACCCTGCTCGACCGCTGCGTCGAGGCCGGCATGCTGAAGGCGATCGATGTCGACCAGCCGAGCCCCGGCGTCGTCATTCCCATCCAGCCCTGGGGCGGCACGACGCAGATGTTCTGGGATTCCGACCTCGGCAAGTCGATCGAGACCATCGCCTATTCGCTCTATCGCCGGCCGAACCCGAAGCTGGAGGCACGTGCCGACGAAATCATCGACATGTACGAGAAGCTGCAGGATAAGGACGGTTATCTCAATGCCTGGTTCCAGCGCGTCGAGCCAAGCCGCCGCTGGACCAACCTGCGCGATCATCATGAACTCTATTGCGCCGGCCATCTGATGGAGGCTGCGGTCGCCTATTACCAGGCGACCGGCAAGCGCAAGCTGCTCGATATCATGTGCCGCTTTGCCGATTACATGATCAAGATCTTCGGCCATGGCGAAGGCCAGATACCCGGCTATTGCGGCCATGAGGAAATCGAGCTGGCGCTGGTCAAGCTCGCCCGCGTCACCGGCGAGAAGAAATATCTCGATCTGTCGAAATACTTCATCGACGAGCGCGGCACCGAGCCGCACTTCTTCACGGCGGAAGCCGCTCGCGACGGCCGGAGCGCTGCCGACTTCCATCAGAAGACCTATGAATATGGCCAGGCGCACCAGCCGGTGCGCGAGCAGACGAAGGTCGTCGGCCACGCGGTGCGGGCCATGTACCTCTATTCCGGCATGGCCGATATCGCCACCGAGTATAAGGACGACAGCCTGACGGCGGCGCTGGAAACACTCTGGGATGATCTGACGACCAAACAGATGTATATCACCGGCGGCATCGGCCCGGCGGCGTCCAACGAAGGTTTCACCGACTATTACGATCTGCCCAATGATACGGCCTATGCGGAAACCTGCGCCTCCGTCGGCCTGGTCTTCTGGGCAAGCCGCATGCTCGGGCGCGGGCCTGACCGGCGCTACGCCGACATCATGGAGCAGGCGCTCTATAACGGCGCGCTGCCCGGCCTTTCCACCGACGGCAAGACCTTCTTCTACGACAATCCGCTCGAAAGTGCCGGCAAGCACCACCGCTGGAAATGGCATCATTGCCCCTGCTGCCCGCCCAATATCGCCCGGCTGGTGACCTCGATCGGCTCCTATATGTATGCCGTTGCCGACGACGAAATCGCCGTGCATCTCTATGGCGAGAGCACGACACGGCTGAAGCTTGCCAACGGCGCTGCGGTCGAACTCCAGCAGGCGACCAACTATCCGTGGGAAGGTGCGGTTGCCTTCACCACCAGGCTGGAGAAGCCGGCAAAATTCGCCCTGTCGCTGCGCATTCCCGATTGGGCGGATGGCGCCACCCTCAGCGTCAATGGAGAAAAGCTCGATCTCGGCGCCGCTACCCGTGACGGATATGCCAGGATCGATCGGCAATGGGTCGACGGCGATCGTGTCGATCTTTTCCTGCCGCTTTCGCTTCGCCCGCAATATGCCAATCCGAAGGTGCGCCAGGATGCCGGCCGCGTCGCCTTGATGAGGGGCCCGCTGGTCTATTGCGTCGAGACGACGGACAATGGCCAGGATCTCAACGCCATCGTCCTGCCGCGCGAACTGTCGGCTGCCGAAACCGTCGTGCTGAAGGATCTCAACGATGCCGTCGCCCTCGATCTCAAGGTCGAGCGCGAGGAAACGTCGAACTGGGGAGCGCCGCTCTACCGCAGGGCGCCGGCCGAAAGGCGGGTCGTCACGGCGCGTTTCGTGCCCTATCATCTCTGGGATAACCGCGCGCCCGGAGAGATGCTCGTCTGGGTCCAGTCGGACAAGTAGGTCGTTTGGGGATGACGAACGGTATGGCTAACAAGAGCGTCGTGCTCCAGGACGTGCGAAAAAGCTATGGTAATCTGCAGGTGGTCCACGGCATCGACCTGACGATCGAAGAAGGGGAATTCGTCGTCTTCGTCGGCCCGTCCGGCTGCGGAAAATCGACGCTGCTTCGTATGATCGCTGGCCTCGAGGACATCACCGACGGCGAGATCGAGATCAAGGGACGTGTTGTCACCGATCTCGATCCATCCGAGCGCGGCATTGCGATGGTCTTTCAGTCCTACGCGCTCTACCCGCATATGAGCGTGCGGGACAATCTCGCCTTCGGCTTGAAGATGGCGCGCACGAGCGCGCCCGAGATCGAGATGCGCGTCAAGGCCGCTTCTGCGATCCTGAAGATCGACCACCTTCTCGACCGGCGGCCCGGACAGCTTTCCGGCGGCCAGCGCCAGCGCGTGGCGATCGGCAGGGCGATCGTGCGCAAGCCCGATGTCTTCCTGTTCGACGAACCGCTGTCCAATCTCGATGCCGAGCTGCGCATTTCCATGCGCATCGAGATCGCTCGCCTGCACCGCGAACTCGGCAACACGATGATTTATGTCACCCACGATCAGACCGAGGCGATGACGCTTGCCGACAAGATCGTCGTGCTGCGCGACGGCCAGGTCGAGCAGGCCGGAACGCCGCGGCAGATCTACGAAGATCCTGCCAATACCTTCGTGGCGGGCTTCATCGGTTCGCCGAGGATGAACCTGCTGAACGCCCGCTCTGCCGAGCAGGGTCTGGTCGAGGTGGCCGGCGTCCGCATCGAAACCGCCTTGTCCTGCACCGGCCGGCCAGCCGGCGGCGCCGTGACGCTCGGTCTGCGGCCGGAGCATCTGAAGGTGGCGCCCGATCGGTCGGGCAGGCTGGTCGCCACCGTCGATTTCTCGGAATATCTCGGGGGAACGCAATATCTCTACTGTCAGCTCGGCGATGGCCAATCGCTGACCGTCGAGCATCGTTCGCCGGTCAGCATCGCGGCCGGCGACGAGATCGGCCTGCTTTTTGAGCCGGCCGATTGCCGGCTGTTCGACGAGGGCGGCAACCGGCTGCGGTAATTGCAGCCGCTATAGCGCTCAAGGAATTATGCAGTAGGTCTCAGCCGACGAGATCCAGTTTCATCAATTGCGAAGCCCGCTGCCGGGCTTGGCTGTCGGCGCTGAAAACATCATCCATCTCGGCAGCCGGCGGCAGGTGGGCCAGATCGTCCATGACCCTCTCGGTGATGTCGGCCATGGCGAGGAAGGACAGGCGCCCTGCGATGAAGGCTTCCAGCGCCACTTCCTTGGCGCCGTTCAGCACAGCGCCCTGGACACCGCCGCGGGTCATCGCAAGACGCGCCAGCCGCAACGCCGGGAACCGCACCTCATCGGGCGCCTCGAAATCGAGCCTCGCGAGCCTGGCGAAATCCAAGCGCTCGATCGGCAGGTTCGGCCGGCGCGGAAAGGACAGGGCATAACCGATGGCGGTGCGCATATCGGGCGCGCCGAGCTGGGCCAGCACAGAGCCATCTGTATAGCCGACCATCGAATGAATGATCGATTGCGGGTGGAGGATGACCTCGATCTGATCGGGTGTCAGGCCGAACAAGTGCCGGGCTTCGATCATCTCAAGCGCCTTGTTGAACATCGAAGCACTATCGATCGAAATCTTCAGGCCCATCGACCAGTTCGGATGGGCGCGGGCGGTTTCCACCGTCACATCGGCCATTTCCTTGAGCGAGGCGGTGCGGAAGGGGCCGCCCGAGGCCGTCAGGACGACACGTTCGACCGCGTGGCGCTGGTTTTCTTCCAGCACCTGGAAAATCGCATTGTGCTCGCTGTCGACGGGAAGCAGCCTGCCGCCGCCTTCACGGATCGATGTGAGGAAGAGATCGCCGGCCGAGACCAGGCATTCCTTGTTGGCAAGGGCGATATCGGCGCCGCGGCGTGCGGCGGCCAGTGTCGGCGCGAGACCCGCCGTGCCGACGATTGCCGCCATCACCCAGTCGGCTTCGCAAGCGGCGGCTTCCATAAGGCCCGATTTTCCCGACGCGACCGCGATGCCGCTGCCGGAAAGCGCGCTCTTCAGCGAATCGTAATGCCGGTCGCTCGCCGTCACCGCCAGTCGCGCGCCCGATGCTTTTGCCTGCCGGGCCAGCAATTCGACATTGCCGTTGCCCGTCAGCACGGAAATTTCGAAGTTGTCCCGTCCGCCCAGGTGTTCGACGACATTGAGCGTGTTGCGGCCGATCGAGCCGGTCGAACCGAAGATGCTGAGGCGCCGCGGCGCGGTTTTGCCGGTCGTCATGTGGAATTTCGCGAAAATTTATCTCGTAGGGTCAGGCTCTACTAGGGTTTGGAGGGTGCGGCAAGTGTGCGGTGCAGCAGATTTCGGCCCTAAAGGGGTTTACAGAGCGGCGGCGAGATGTGAGTCTGGCGACATTCCTGCGGGAATCGTGAATCCCAGGCAGCCGCTGATGGCCGCCCGGATATCCAAGGGCGCTGCGGCGTCCATTGAACAGGCACTTGGCTGCCACCGGCCGTTTCGGCCACACATTGAGATCGAGGATGACGTTGGGATGGACGGCTTTGCCGCGCTGCTCCCTTGCGGGTTCGCTGTGCGCATTTTGCCGCGGCATCCCTCCTTGAAAGACGAATTGGTCACATGACGATAGTCAGAATAGCCTGCATTCTTTTCACCGTGCTGCCTTCTCTCACCGCGGCTGCAAAAGCGGACGACCTGCTGATCTGGTCGCCCGCCAAGCTTTCGGAGCGGTCGTACAAGGCGACGATGGGCTTTCGTCTGCCGGCGGAATGGGAAACGAGCGCCGGCGCCGACATAGCACTGGCGGCGACGAAAAGCGGCGCGCCGCTGCCCGATTCCGAACAGGCGATGCTCTGGGGCAGAATCGTGAGAACGAACGTCACTCCGGCCGGCCAGTCACAGCGGGGTGTGAAGGTGAGCGTCGATACGCTGCGCGGCAGCGGCGCGCTGACGCTCAGCCGTTCGCGCAGCTGGATCCTGTCGGATTCGCTCGACATGCAATCGAGCCGCTCCGTCAGCGTCGGCTACGATCCGATCGATGCCCGGCAGGCCTCAGTCACGGCGTCGCAGGCGCTGAAACTCATCCATCCCTGGACGGGAACCTCGCTCTCGGCCGGCGCCGGCCTCAGCAATGTCAGCGGCGACTTCTCCAGTTCGGTGGCCGTCAGTCAAACGATCCTGCCGAACCTCAATCTCGATGCGTCGATGACCAACCCGTTTTCGGAGGACGAGGCCGGCAGCGTCAATCTGCGCTATCGCCTCAACTGGTAACAGGTTGAAACCAAAACCAACCGGCAGGCGTTTCCTTTCAAGATTTAACAGAGGAACAGGTCATGGTTTTCAAGGAGCAGACATTTCACGGGCTCGAGCCTGAAATGGAAGCGGAAATCGCCAATCGTGCGTCGGTCGAGGCGGCCGTCGCCAATGCGCTGGCGATTGCCGGCGGCATCGATGCGTCCGATGTCGAGGTGACGATGGAAAAAGACGAGATCGTGCTCAGCGGCACGGTCGGCACAGTCGGGGAGATCGAACGGGCGACCGCGGTCGCCAGGGCGGTTGAGGGCGTGCAGAGCGTTCAGAACCGGATCCTCCTTGGCGGATTCTCCCTGGACGGCACGCATTGATGGTCAGGGGGCTCCATCGCATCGGCAGGAGCGCAGGCAGATATGTTGTGCTGCCGTGGCTCGATGGCGAGCCGCGCTGACTTATTTGCCGGCCTTTCTGGGGCCGGCGTTCAGCTGATCAACCGGCGAAACGCTCGACGAGAAAAGACGAGCCGGCCGGCCGATCGGTCTTCGCCGTGGTCACCGGTCCCTGCAATTGATAGGCGATGGTGAGAAGCAGAGCGCAGACCGCCACATAGGCGATTGCCAGAACAGTCATCTTGATAAGCATGGCGAATACTCCCATTTCGCCCTAAACGCGGCGGGATTTGCGAAGTTCCTTGCCGGGGAGACCAGATGAAAAGCCCGGCCGAAAGAATCGGCCGGGCTTTGCCTTATCGGCAGATTCGGGTTTCCTTGATGACCGTATGACCGTGGCGGCGGATCCTTTCCGTCTTGGTGAAGCAGTCGCTGGAAACGTAACGCCGCCGCATATCGTAGCGATAATAGGGACTGTGGTGGCGGTAATAGGGGCGTTCCGAATCACGGTAATAATGGGGGCGCGCATCGTCCGTGGAGATGGTCACACTTGCCGCCTGGGACGGCACGGCGGATAAAACGGACGCTGCGGCGAGCGTGCAGGCGAGGATGAACTGTTTCATGACGAGCCTCTCTTTCTCAGTTGCTCACGGCGAGCAACTCGGTTGTCATGGGGTCAACTCGCCGGAAGTGTCGTCGGTTCAATCACATAGCGTTACCGATTGTGTCGAAGGCAGAAACCTTAGCGGCCGCGGATCGTTAGCGTAGGGAACAGCCGGAGGCCTCGATCATGGGACCGATTGCAAGGATCATCGCCATCGTCGCCGGGCTTGCCGGCGGCACGGTGTTTTCGCAGGCGCCGGAATTTGCCCAACAGTACCGCCAGCGGATTGGCGGAGCGATCGACGAATTGCGGGTCATCGTCGAGGATTTCAACAGGCAGGCGGCCGAGCACCACCTCGATCGCCAGCAGGCGCTGAATACCTATGCGCAATCTTCCGACGATTTCCTGCGCGACCGCGGCGTCTCGATGCAAAGCACGATCGCACGCTACGAGACGCTGCAGTCGCAGCAGCTGAAACTCGGCACCGCCGCCCCGGTCGCCAAGCCGTTCGTGCTCATCGGGGAGCCGGATGATGTCGTTTTCGCAAATACCTGGCGGGATTTCGTACCCGGCGTGCCGGTCAGCTTCGCAGGCCTTGTCTGGGGTGCGATTGGTTTTGTCAGTGCTTGGGTCGTTGCGGCGCTGCTCGGATTTGGCGTGCGGCGGGTTGTGCGCGGCCGGCGAGCCTCTCCCCAGATGCGATGAATCGATATGGGAAGCAATGCGGTCGGCGCTGATTTGCAAGACGAGATCGATCAGTCTAACTAACCCCGCAGCACGCAAGGAAGGCCAAAGAGAATGCAGACCATCTGGAAGAAGCCGGTGACGATCGCCCTTGAAGGTCCGGATCAATGGGTGGTGATACAAACCACGCAGGCTGCGACATGGGCGCTGATCGAAGACTGGCCGACAGACGAGGGCCCCGCCTTGGATCGGGCCTGTGCCGTATGCGCCGATGTCATCTCCGGAAAGCGAAGCCGGGAGGAGGCGCGACAGGCTTTCATCGAGGCCGCGATCGAGGCAGGGATTCCGATCAAGGTGTGAGGCGATGCGCTATCTGGTGCAGCGCTTCAAGAATGGTGATCCCGGCGCGATTCGACCGCGCGCCCCCAGATTAGGAAACTGTTGCTATAGCAAGACACGGGATGTCAGTGCCCGACGTGCCTGAGCCCAACCAGTTGTTTTTCCAATCATAATGGAGCATTGTCTGCTTTCAGCTGCTACTGACATTGATATTAGCTGCCAATGTTTTTTATTAACCTAGCATTACCCCAATGGCCAAATCGCTCACAGTCAAGCAGATCGAAGCTTTGAAAATCCCGCCTAAGCGTCTCGAGATGCCGATGGCATCACGGTTGAGTGATATCTCATGGTTCAGCCTACGATGCAGGAACGATGAGGCCTGTGTCCAACGAGTCACAATCCGCTAGGACCTGTTGCAGCCGCTGACGCAGTGACACCTGCCGCCCAAAAAACAAGATCAACTATGACAACAGAGGTTCTAATGAAAAAAGCATTTATTCTGCCGGTAGCCGCGATGTGGGTCGGTGCAGTTTTAGCTGGTTGCACGACCACTGGTCCCGATGGCTTGAAGCGATATCAAAAAAACATCACCGTGGCGAGCGGCGAGCGCACCAGACTGGGTGCC
Source organism: Rhizobium phaseoli (assembly GCF_003985125.1). Lineage (GTDB taxonomy): Bacteria > Pseudomonadota > Alphaproteobacteria > Rhizobiales > Rhizobiaceae > Rhizobium > Rhizobium phaseoli. The sequence continues at coordinate 85,802 of NZ_ML133567.1, read as the reverse complement.
GCCTTCAGCCTCAATCCAGATTGCAGCGCCAAAGCAGTACCAGAGGTCCGCATTCGCGAGGCCCCGAAGCATGGCAAGGTGGAAAGCCTGCGCGAGCTGACGTTCCCCAATAGTAAGGGCGAATATAAGAAGTGCACCAGCACAAAAGTACCCGCCACGGTAGGGTACTACACGCCTGACAAGGGCTTTGTCGGCAAGGACAGAGTTGTTGTTCGCACGTCTTATAAAAACGGCGTTGTCGATGAAGGTGTCATCAATATTACCGTTGTCGAATAGTCCGCTGCGATGGCGGCCAGCATCGCGATCTTCCGATGCCGCCTGCCCAAGCCCTACTCAATACCATGAGAATCCCTATGAATATGCGATACCGACTTCTTTATTCGGCGGTCCTTCTTCTCGCTAGTGAACATGCCCAAGCTCAGGAGATCACAAAGGAGAGTACTTCTGCTACGGTCATCTCAGGCGGTCGAACCGTCATTTATCAATCGTCGTTTGTCCGCCCTGATTGCACCGCGGCTGCCGTGCCGCGTCTAAAGATTCTCGACGGCGGCAAACATGGAAAGGTTGAAATCGTTCGCGAAAAGGTGTTTCCGAACTTTGAGCGAAGCAATCCCCGCTTCAAATGCAATGGCCGCAAGGTCGATGGAGCCGTTGTCTACTATACGGCCGGCGCCAAGTTCACCGGATCCGACAAAGTAAGGCTGCGAGAGTCGAGCGAGTCCGAGGCCGGCGTTTGGGAGATCACAGCCCGCATAACGGTCGTTGACTAATGGAGCTTGGCGAGCTTTGTCAGGCGGGGGGCCTTATCCTTCGGTGACCGCCGTCGAAAAACGGTTCGGCCCGATGATCCGATCCGAGGCCACTGGCGCCTTCCATATCGCAAGCGCTAATTTCCCGATGCGTGGCGAGAGTGCGCCGATGCTGCTGACGTTCCGAAGTCGGTCTGGAACGGTGACAGCCGCGCCGGCAGCATCACCGAAGGCTCAGATGCCAGCGCAGATCTCGAACATCTGAGGTATTACGCCAACCACAAAAACGCGGCAACGAACCAACGCTATAACCGCAGACGCTCGAAAAAGCGCAAAAGGTGGCGCATGCGGGTCGTTCACCGAAGCGCCGGGAACGCACCGGAAGCCGACGCGTAGGAACGTTGTCGGAATGTTAAGCAGCAGGCCGATAGACTAACAGATTGTAATCATTGGTGGATTTTTGGTGATCCCGGCGCGATTCGAACGCGCGACCCCCAGATTAGGAATCTGGTGCTCTATCCTGCTGAGCTACGGGACCACTTGCACGCCATGCATACAAAAGGCTTGGCGTGAAGCCAAGCCTTAATTCTTGTCAAAGACCCAGGCGCTGTTCGGCGAGGCGGACCCAATAGGAGATGCCGTGGGCGATGGCTTCGTCGTTGAAGTCGTAGGCCGGGTTGTGCAGGCCGGCGCTGTCGCCGTTGCCGATGAAGATGAAGGCGCCGGGGCGGGCGTTCAGCATGTAGGAAAAATCCTCGCCGCCCATCATCGGATCGATTTCGGCGTTAACGTTGCCCTCGCCGGCAATGGCGCTGGCGGTGGCAACCGCATGCTCGGTCTCATCAGGATGATTGACGGTGACGGGATAGTTGCGGTTGAAGCTGATCTCGGCTTCGGCACCGTGGGCAGCAACCACACCCTCGACGATCTGCCGGAAGCGCGTCTCGGCGAGCGTGCGCACGTCCGGGTCGAGGGTGCGCACCGTCCCGGCGAACGTCGCATCGTTCGGGATGACGTTATGGGCAAAACCGGCATTGAATTTGGTGACCGAAACGACGACCGAGCTGATCGGATCGGCGGTGCGCGAAGCAATCATCTGCAGGTTGGTGACGATCTGCGCGCCGATAGCGATCGGATCGATCGTCCGGTGCGGCTGGGCGGCGTGGCCGCCGCGGCCCTTGATGGTGACGGTGAATTCGTCGGTCGCCGCCATGATCGCGCCCTTGCGGGTGGCGAACTGGCCGACGGGCAGGCCCGGCAGATTGTGCATGCCGTAGACCTCTTCGATCTCGAAGCGCTCCATCATGCCGTCCTTGACCATCAGGTTGCCGCCGCCGCCGCCTTCTTCGGCGGGCTGGAAGATGACGGCGACATTGCCGTTGAAATTGCGGGTCTCGGCCAGATATTTCGCGGCGCCGAGCAACATGGCGGTATGGCCGTCATGGCCGCAGGCATGCATCTTGCCCGGCGTCTTCGAGGCCCAGGGTTTTCCCGTGATCTCCGTCAGCGGCAGGGCGTCCATGTCGGCGCGTAGGCCGATGGTGCGGCGGCCCTCGCCCTTGCCTTTGATCAGCCCGACGACGCCGGTGCGGCCGATGCCGGTGACGATCTCGTCGACACCGAATTCCTTGAGTTTTTCGGCGACGAAGGCGGCCGTGTTTTCCACCGCAAAGAGCAACTCGGGCCGGGCATGAATGTGGCGGCGCCATCCGGCGACTTCGTCCTGCAATTCGGCGGCTCTGTTCAAAATCGGCATGTTGGCGTTCCTGTTATCAATCCCGGCAGTCGTTCTTCGCTTCACAAGGGTGTGAGGCTTTGCAAATTACTTCGTCAATGACCTTTGCCATGTCATAGCCATATAGGCTAGATAGATGAAGGTTTCGAGATTTCCTGATATCTGAAGGATGAGCCGTGTCGACGAGCCACTTCCGTTTGTTTGCCGCCATGCGGCCGTTGCGTTTCACAGTCGCCGCGACTGCCGCTTTTCTCGCCTCCGTTTCGCTCGCCCAGGCCAATCCGCATATTCTCGTCGATGTCCAGACCGGCCGCGTGCTCGAGCACGAGGAAGCCTTCCGCAAGTGGTATCCAGCCTCGCTTACCAAGCTGATGACGGTCTATACCGTGTTCGATGCGATCCGCGCCGGCCAGATCAGCCTTGATACGCCCATTGTCATGAGCAAGCGCGCCGCCGCGCAGCCGGCCGCCAAGATGTATTTCAAGCCGGGCCAGAAGCTGACGCTCGACAGCGCGCTAAAGATTCTGATGGTGAAATCGGCCAACGACATCGCCGTCGCTGTCGCCGAAGCCGTCGGCGGTACGCAGGAAGGCTTTGTGACGCGAATGAACGGCGAGGCGCTGAAGCTCGGCATGACGGACTCGCATTTCGTCAATCCGAACGGCCTGCCGGGCAAAGGACAATATACGACGGCGCGCGACCTGGCGGTGCTGACGGTGGCGCTTCGCCGCGACTTTCCGCAATATGCCGGATATTTCTCGCTGGAGGGTTTTACCAACGGCCAGCAGAACGTGCCGAACCTCAACATGCTGATCGGCCGCTTTGCCGGCGCGGACGGCATGAAGACCGGTTTCATCTGCGCCTCGGGCTTCAACCAGATCGGTTCAGCGACACGCAACGGCCGCACCCTCGTCTCGGTCGTGCTCGGCACCGACAGTCTGGCGGCGCGTGCCGATGCGACGGCGAACCTTCTGCAGAAGGGCTTCACCACGCAATTTCCCGGCAACGACACGCTCGGTTCGCTGAAGCCTTACGGTCAGGGGCAGGACCAGGTGACCGATATCACCGCCGATATCTGCAGCGCCAAGGGCGCCAAGATACGCAGCGAAACGCGCGACGAGGTCGGCCGGATGAAGGTGCACTCGCCCTATATTCTGGAAATGGACCACGACCCGCAATTCGTCTTTGCCGGCCTCATTCCGGGGCAGGATCCGCAGCCGGCGCAGCAGCCGGAAAAGGTCGCGACCGGCGACACGGCGGGAGGCATCGCCAACGTGCCGGTGCCCATGCCGCGTCCGACCTCGTTCTAAGATTAGATCGTTTTCAAGGTAAAATGAGATGAGCGCGCTCAACGACAGGATTCCGGTCACCATCCTGACCGGCTTTCTCGGCGCCGGCAAATCGACGCTGCTCAACCGCATCCTCAAAGACCCTGCGATGAAGGATGCGGCCGTCATCATCAACGAGTTCGGCGATGTCGGCATCGATCATCTGCTGGTCGAAAGCTCCGGCGATTCGATCATCGAGCTCTCCGACGGCTGCCTGTGCTGCACCGTGCGCGGCGAGCTTGTCGATACGCTGGCGAATCTGATGGATGCCGTGCAGACCGGCCGCGTCAAGCCGGTGAAACGCGTCGTCATCGAAACGACCGGCCTTGCCGATCCGGCGCCGGTCATGCAGGCGATCATGGGCAATCCTGTCATTGCCGCGAATTTCGAGCTCGACGGCGTCGTGACCGTCGTCGATGCGGTCAACGGGCTGCAGACGCTCGACAATCACGAGGAAGCGCGCAAACAGGCGGCCGTCGCCGACCGGTTGATCATCTCAAAGACATCGATGGCCGGCGCAACGGCCGGGCTGGAATTGCGCCTACGGGCACTCAATCCGCGCGCGGCGATGGTGGATGCCGACAGCGCTGACGCCGGCAGCGCCGCGGTGCTGGTGAACGGGCTCTACGATCCGGCGACGAAGATTGCCGATGTCGGCCGCTGGCTGCGGGATGAGGATGCGCACGAGGCGCATCACAGCCACGACCACACCCATGATGACGATCACCATCATGATCACGATCATCATCACGATGGCGGTCACCACGACCATAACCATCGTCATCACACGAACCAGCACGCCCACGACGTCAATCGGCACGATGCCTCGATCCGGTCCTTCTCGATCGTCGAGGAAAAGCCGATCGATCCGATGGCGCTCGAGATGTTCATCGATCTCCTGCGCTCGGCGCATGGCGAGAAGCTGCTGCGGATGAAGGCGATCGTTTCGGTCTCCGACCGGCCGGAACGGCCGTTGGTGCTGCACGGCGTCCAGAGCATCTTCCATCCGCCGCTGCGGCTTGCCGCCTGGCCGGATCCCAGCGACCGGCGCACGCGCATGGTGCTGATCACCAGGGATTTGCCGGAAGCCTTCGTCAAGGATCTGTTCGACGCCTTCCTCGGCAAGCCGCGCATCGACACGCCGGATCGCACCGCGCTGTCCGACAATCCGCTCGCCATTCCGGGTTTAAGAATTTGAAGCATGTCGCGCCAAGTGTGCAGCGGTTTTCCCAGGCAAAGAGCGAAGCGCTTTTGCCGCAACGACATGCGTGAGAACAAAAACCTAAGGCGCCAGGAGCGAATCTGAAAGATCGCGACGCGCTTTAGCGCCTGCGGATCAGGAAGCGGTGGCCGGTTTCGGTCTTTTCCGTTTCGACCAGTTCGTGACCGTCCTCATTGCAGAAATGCGGCATGTCGATCACCGCCAGCGGATCGCTGGTATCGACAAGGATCAGCGCGCCGCTGGCCATGGCGGCGAGCTTCCTGCGTGTCTTCATCACCGGGAGTGGGCATTTCAGGCCGCGAAGATCGTAGAGAACGGGGTTCAAGCCGTTCAGTTCCGCGCCCAGAATTTCCAGAACGGCTTCTTTGCCGCGGCTTCCGCCGTCTCCTGCGGTTCGGGCGCCGTAAAGGCCAGCGGGTTCTGCGTCGGCACCGGCACGACCGCCGGGGTGGCGGCAGCGACGGCCACTGCCTGCGGCTGGGTAGGGGCTGCGGGGATCGCGCCTGTGGCGGTTTGAGTGGTCACGCTCTGGGCGGTGCGCTTGGCCATCAGGTCTTCGAGTTCGGCGACCTTGACCATGCGGCCGGCTTCCAGCGAGGTGCCGGTCGGGGCGAAGGCCAGCTCGCGGCCCTTGCGCAGCTTGGCGACCACCGCCTTGCGCTCGGCCTCCGACGGGTCGTACCAGGCCATGCCGTCATATTTGCTCATCGCCTTGGCATAGTCGGCATCATAGGTCTTGCCGTAGGACGCAAGCGCGGCCGCCAGCGCCGGCGGCGTCGACATGGCAGGGCATTTGCCAGCGGCATTGAAAGCGCCGCCATCGGTTACCTGCTGGTTGAAGACATATTTCTTCTCGCAGACGGCCACCTCGGGCGGGCGCTTCGTCACTTCGAAATTGTCGTAGCCGACCTTCAGCATTTTCCAGAAGTCGTAATTGCTGTCGAGGCGATGCTTGACCATGTTTTCCGCCGTCATGCGGAAGGGGAAGGCCTGCAGCTGCACGGTCGCCTGGCCGCCCTTGAAGGCGTCGCGGGCGAAGGCATAGATCTCCAGCACCTGCTGGTCGGTCATCGAATAGCAGCCGGAGGACGAGCAGGCGCCATGGATCATCAAATCGGAGCCGGTGCGGCCGTTCGCCGCGTCGTAGCGGTTCGGGAAGCCGGTGTTGATCGCCAGATAATATTTCGAGTTGGGGTTCAGGTTGGCGCGCGTCAGGTCGTAGAAACCTTCCGGCGCCTGCCGGTCGCCGGTCTTTACCTTCGGGCCGAGGCGGCCCGACCACGCGCAGATCTTGTAGTCGGCAATCTTGTCGAAGCGGTTGTCGGTCTTCGCCTTCCAGATCTCCATGGCACCTTCTTCCTTGAAGATGCGGATCATGATCGGCGAATTGCGGTCCATGCCCTTGGCGGACATGGCGGCGAGGATATGCGGAGGAAGCGGCTGCTCGACCTTGTTCTTGACCTTGGAAAGATCGACCTGCGCGGTTTCCAACGCGTCATTGCAGCCGGTCAGAGCCAGCGCGATGAGGGAAACATAGGCAAAATGACGTATGCGCATCCAAACTAGCCCATAAAGAAGTGCGACCCGGTCGCCTAAGGAGTCCTGGCACGAGGCAGAATCATAAGCGGCTTATACTTCACAAATCCTTACCAGCCTATGACGTGTGAGGAACGCCCCCGCAAGCGCAAATGTTAGAGATAACATCAATGTGGCCAAGGTTTGGCCTCAATCCGCAAGGAACGGCAGTAGAGCTTACAGATTCCGCCCCATGTTGAGGAATTTCTGGCGCCGTTCGTTGCGCAATTGTTCGCCGGAGCGGGACGACATTTCGGCCAGCGCATTGGCGATCACGTCGCCGGTTGCGGCAATGACGCTGTCGGGATCGCGGTGGGCGCCGCCGAGCGGCTCGGAAATGATACCATCGATGACGCCGAGCGCTTTCAGGTCTTCGGCGGTGATCTTCATGTTGGTCGCCGCTTCGCGGGCGCGGGTCGAATCGCGCCAGAGAATGGATGCAGCGCCCTCCGGCGAGATGACGCTGTAGATCGAGTGCTCGAGCATGTAGACCCGGTTGCCGGTGGCGATCGCGATCGCGCCGCCCGAGCCGCCTTCACCGATGACGACGGAAACGAGGGGAACCTTGACGCCGAGGCACATTTCCGTCGAGCGGGCGATCGCCTCGGCCTGGCCGCGCTCTTCGGCGCCGACGCCGGGATAGGCGCCAGCCGTATCCACCAGCGAAATCACCGGCAGGCCGAAACGATCGGCCATTTCAAGGATGCGGATCGCCTTGCGGTAGCCTTCCGGGCGGGGGCTGCCGAAATTGTGTTTCAGGCGGGACTTGGTGTCGTTGCCCTTTTCCTGGCCGATGACGGCGACGGGCTGGCCGCGGAAGCGGGCAAGACCGGCCTGGATCGCGGCATCCTCGGAAAACTTGCGGTCGCCGGCCAGCGGCGTGAATTCCTGGAACAGCGTCTTGGCGTAATCGACGAAATGCGGGCGCTGCGGGTGGCGGGCGACCTGCGTCTTCTGCCAGGCGTTGAGCTTGGAGTAGATTTCGAGGATTGCCTCACGGACGCGAACCTCCAGCCGGCCGATTTCATCGGTGGTGTCGATGCTCTCGTCTTCCGTAGCGAGCTTCTTCAGCTCGATGATCTTGCCTTCGAGGTCGGAGATCGGCTTTTCGAAGTCGAGATAATTGTGCATGAGGTGCGTTTCCGTTCCTTGTGCCCGGGGCGTTTTCCTGGCTCCGCCCCTTGTCGCCGGTCCTATTCGTGCTTTTTCGCCTGTTTGGCAAGGGGGTGATGCGTCTGGACGAGCTGCTGCAGCCTCTCTTCGAGCACATGTGTGTAGATCTGTGTGGTCGAAATGTCCGAATGACCGAGGAGTTCCTGCACGACGCGCAGATCGGCGCCGTTGGCGAGCAGGTGGCTGGCAAAGGCGTGGCGCATGACGTGCGGCGAGATCAGTGACGGCGTCAGGCCGGCGCGGATCGCGAGGTTCTTCAGGTCTCGCGCAAAAACCTGGCGCGGCAGGTAGCCCTCCTTGGAGGCGGCCGGAAACAGAAAGGGGCTTTCCTGCGGCTCCTTCGCCGCGGCATTTTCGGCCGCCAGCAGCCGCCCATAGGATTTCAGGGCCTTGATCGCCGATTGCGACAACGGCACCAGCCGCTCCTTGTTGCCCTTGCCGCGGATCATCAGGAAGCGGCCCTCCTGGTCGAGGACGCGGGCGGGAAGCGAGACGAGTTCGCTGACGCGCATGCCGGTGGCATAAAGCAGCTCCAAGAGCGCCAGCATGCGCAGGCGCTGCAACTGGCCCGGAGCCGGATCGTCGGCCTCGGTCTGCGCCTGCGACAGCAGCCTGCCGACCTCCTCGACCCCCATCGTCTTCGGCAGCGGCCGGCCTTTCTTCGGCGCGTCGAGCACGCCGGTCGGGTCGTCGGTGCGAATGCCTTCGGCGTAGAGGAACTTGTAGAACTGCCGCATGGCCGCAAGCCGGCGCGCCTGCGAGGAGGGCTTGAAACCCTGGTTGGCGAGCGAGGCGAGATAGGCGGAAAGGTCGGCGGAGGCGGCTTCGGTCAACCTTATGCTGCGGCCGTTCAGGAAGGACCTGATGTCATCGAGGTCGCGCTCATAGGATTGCAGCGTGTTGGCGGCGGCACCGCGTTCGGCGCTCATCATCTCCAGGAAGGATTCCACATGGACGCGGCCGAGATCCCTCATGTCGCTCACTTCCCGGTGGTATTGATCGTGCCCGTCGCCGGCGGATTGACCCGCTCGGACGGAATGCGGATCGTCACGTCGCGCGGCTCGGGCTCCACGAAGGTCGCAAGCGCCCACATCGCTCCGTAAACCGTCCCGGCGAGGATCGCGCAGACGAACAGAAAACGGAACAGGGTCGGCATCCGGCAACTCCTTCATGCTCTGCTTCTGTTATAAGAAGCGTGTCTGCAAGTGCAAGAAGCGGTATTCAGGCGATGATTCCCTTGTCCGCGACTTGACGCTCCACCTGCATTTGTCGATACGGTTTGCAAACAAAGTGTGAATGGGCCGATGAGTGAACCACTGCTGACCCTTGCTGACAGCCTGAAAGACAGAGCTCGCGCCGCGCTCGGTTCACGCAATCTGATCCTGGTCGGCCTGATGGGCGCGGGAAAATCCTCGGTCGGGCGCATTGTCGCCAGCCAGCTCGGCATTCCCTTCATCGACAGTGACCACGAAATCGAGCGGGTGTCGCGCATGACGATCGCCGAACTTTTCGCCGCCTATGGCGAGGACGAGTTCCGGGCGCTGGAAACGCGGGTGATCAAGCGTCTGTTGAAGAGCGGGCCGCGTGTCGTCTCCACCGGCGGCGGCGCCTTCGTCAACGAGCGGACGCGCAGGCATATCAAGCGGGGCGGCCTTTCGGTCTGGCTGAAGGCGGATCTCGATGTGCTCTGGGAACGGGTCAACAAACGCGACACGCGGCCGCTGCTGAAGACCGAAAATCCAAAGCAGACGCTCGAAAACCTGATGAATGCACGGTATCCGATCTACGCCCAGGCTGATCTCACCGTGCTCTCGCGCGATGTGCGCAAGGAAATCATGGCCGACGAGGTGCTGACGGCGGTGATCGAATTTCAGAAAGAAAGTCCAGCGTCATGAATGCGATAACCTCCGCTCCCGCCGCCCAAACCGTGCATGTGCCGCTCGGCGAGCGCGCCTACGATATCCTGATCGGGCCGGGGCTGATTGTGCGGGCCGGCTCCGAGATCGCGTCGCGCCTCAAGGGCCGCAAGGCGGCTGTGATCACCGACGAAAATGTCGCGCCGCTCTATCTCGACGCCCTCGTTGCCAGCCTCGATGAGGCAGGCATCGCCTCGGCTGCGGTCGTGCTGCCGGCCGGCGAGAAGACGAAGAGTTTCGAGCATCTGATGACGGCCTGCGACAAGGTGCTGGAAGCTCGCGTCGAGCGCAACGACTGCGTCATCGCGCTTGGCGGCGGTGTCATCGGCGATCTTTCAGGATTTGCGGCCGGCATCATTCGCCGCGGCGTGCGCTTCGTGCAGGTGCCGACCTCGCTGCTGGCGCAGGTCGATTCTTCCGTCGGCGGCAAGACCGGCATCAATTCCCGCCACGGCAAAAACCTGATCGGCGTTTTTCACCAGCCGGATCTGGTTCTGGCCGACACCGATGTGCTGAATACGTTGAGCGAACGGGAATTCCGCGCCGGTTACGCCGAGGTGGCGAAATACGGTCTGATCGACAAGCCGGATTTCTTTGCCTGGCTGGAAGCGAACTGGAAGGCGGTTTTTACAGGTGGTGCGGCGCGCATCGAAGCGATCGCCACAAGCTGCCAGGCAAAAGCCGATGTCGTCGTTGCCGACGAGCGGGAGAATGGCCAGCGGGCATTGCTCAATCTCGGCCACACCTTCGGCCATGCGCTGGAAGCGGCGACCGCCTATGACAGCCGCCGCCTTGTGCACGGCGAGGGCGTTTCGATCGGCATGGTGCTGGCGCATGAATTCTCCGCGCGGATGAACCTTGCCAGCCCCGACGATGCGCGACGCGTCGAGCGGCATCTGCAGGCGGTCGGCCTGCCGACCCGGATGGCCGAAATTCCGGGCGAGCTGCCGCCGGCCGAGGTGCTGATGGATGCGATCGCGCAGGACAAGAAGGTCAAGGGCGGCAAGCTCACCTTCATCCTGACGCGCGGCATCGGCCAATCCTTCGTCGCCGACGACGTTCCGGCCTCCGAGGTGATCAGCTTTCTCCGGGAAAAACACCCCTGATGACGGTCGAAGGCGCTCTGGCATTTCTCGCGACATATTGGCCGGAGATCCTTTCGATCACGGCCCTCGTGCTGACATCCGCCTTTTTTTCCGGCTCGGAAACCGCGCTGACCGCGGTGTCGCGCAGTCGCATCCATACGCTGGAGGTCAACGGCGACGAGCGCGCCGGGCTCGTGCGCCAGCTGATCGAGCGGCGCGACCGGCTGATCGGCGCGCTGCTGATCGGCAACAATCTCGCCAATATCCTGTCGTCGTCGATCGCCACCAGCCTGTTCCTCGGGCTGTTCGGCAGTTCCGGCGTGGCGCTGGCGACGCTGGCGATGACCGTTATCCTGGTCATTTTCGCGGAAGTGCTGCCGAAGAGCTGGGCGATCTCGACGCCAGACCGCTTCGCGCTTGCCGTCGCACTGCCGGCCAAGCTCTTCGTCACCATCGTCGGACCGGTCTCATCCTTCGTCAATGCGATCGTTCGGCGGATCCTGGCACTGTTCGGCATCAATCTTTCGCGGGAAATATCGATGCTGACGGCGCATGAGGAGCTGCGCGGCGCCGTCGACCTGCTGCATCGCGAGGGATCGGTGGTGAAGGCCGACCGCGACCGCCTCGGCGGCGTGCTCGATCTCGGCGAGCTGGAACTGTCCGATATCATGGTTCACCGCACCAAGATGCGGGCGATCAATGCCGACGATCCGCCGGAGGCGGTGGTGCGCGCCATCCTCGAAAGCCCCTATACGCGCATGCCGCTGTGGCGCGGCACGATCGACAACATCATCGGCGTCGTTCACGCCAAGGATCTGCTGCGCGCGCTTGCCGAGCCGAACATGGAGCCGCAGAACCTCGATATCGTCAAGATCGCGCAGAAGCCGTGGTTCGTGCCCGACAGCACCAACCTCGAGGATCAGCTCAATGCCTTCCTGCGCCGCAAGCAGCATTTCGCCGTCGTCGTCGACGAATATGGCGAGGTGCAGGGCATCGTCACGCTCGAGGATATTCTTGAGGAAATCGTCGGCGACATTTCCGACGAGCACGACATCGAGATTCAGGGCGTGCGCCAGGAGGCGGATGGTTCGGTCGTCGTCGACGGCGGCGTGCCGATCCGCGACCTGAACCGTGCGCTCGACTGGAACCTGCCCGACGAGGAGGCGACGACGATCGCCGGCCTCGTCATCCATGAATCGATGACCATTCCGGAAGAGCGCCAGGCCTTCACTTTTTACGGCAAACGTTTCGTCGTCATGAAGCGGGAGAAGAACCGCATCACCAAGCTGCGCATCCGTCCGGCCGGGGAAGACGGTGCCAAGCCGACCTGATCGGCTTGGCGCGAAGGCAATCGGTTCCTATATGAGCTGCGGTCCTACCATCGCGTCGCCTCGCCGGGTGCCGCAGGTTCGACGGCCAGCGCATGCAGGCCGGCATCGAGTTCCGGTTTCAGCAGGTCGGTGATGGCGCGGTGGCGGGCCAGCCGCGACAGGCCGGCAAATTTCGCCGAAACGATCCTCACCCGCATGTGGGTTTCGCCGGTGCCTGTGATATCAGGCTGATGGCCGGCATGCAGGTGGCTCTCGTCGATGACGCTCAGGCGTTCGGGCGCGAAGGCTTCGACAAGTTTTTCTTCGATACGGGTCCTGAGGGTCATCATCCGGTCTTGCTGTTGCGCGAAAGGGGTTCCCACCAAGCCAGCAACATTCCCATTTGTCAATTCTTGTTGTCGCCTTCCGACAGCCCCATAATTAGCGCCGCCATGAGACTTGATTCCAAATATTTCGATCGCATCCGAACACGCCGCAAACGCGAGCAGGAGGCAGAGCAGGCACCGCCTACCTGTCAGTGGGACGGCTGCGACAAGAAAGGTTCGCATCGCGCGCCCGTCGGACGCAATGCGGAAGGCCAGTTCTTTTTGTTCTGTTTCGAGCACGTCAAGGAATACAACAAGGGCTACAATTATTTCTCCGGTCTTTCGGATGGCGAGATCGCGCGATACCAGAAAGAGGCGATCACCGGCCACCGGCCGACATGGACCGTCGGCGTCAACAAATCGGCGAAGGACAGTCCGCTGCATTCGGAAGTCCGCTCCGGCGCCTATACGCGCGTTCGCGATCCCTTCGGCTTCGTCAAGGAGGGCGGCAAGGGCAGCGGACCGCGTTTTCCCCAGGCGCGCAAGCTGAAATCGCTGGAAAGCAAGGCCTTCGACACCATGGGGCTGCATGCCAACGCGACCTCGGCAGAGATCAAGAGCCGCTACAAGGAACTGGTCAAGAAGCACCATCCGGATGCCAATGGCGGCGACCGCGGCTCGGAGGAGCGTTTCCGCGCCGTCATCCAGGCCTATCAATTGTTGAAGCAGAACGGTTTTTGTTAATTCCCGTCCTTGCTCTTAGGCTTCAATCGGGTATGGTCCAAATCGGCTGAGGCCGCAGGCAAACGCGGCTCCTATCTGCGTGTTTACCGATCGCCTCCGCCGACCTTCCGGACGCGGCGTTTCTTGTCCGGGACTCTTTCAAGAATGCTCGCAAGCGGTCATTATCCCGCCGAGGTTTCGTTTCAGTCCCGGAGAAGTATCGCCGACGTTCCGACCTGACGGGCGCGGATAAATCGCGGCGTCACGGTTGCGACATGGCCTGAGACAGTATGGCCGGGTGGCATCACCCGCCTTGGAGACATGATGAGCAAGATCGACCTGGATATATCTGAACTGCCCGACACCACCGTTTCGGTTCGCGAGACCTTCGGCATCGATTCGGACATCCGCGTTCCCGCCTACAGCAAGGGCGACGCCTATGTGCCGGACCTCGATCCCGACTATCTGTTCGACCGCGACACGACGCTCGCCATTCTCGCAGGCTTTGCCCATAACCGGCGCGTGATGATCTCCGGCTATCACGGCACCGGCAAGTCCTCGCATATCGAACAGGTGGCGGCACGGCTCAACTGGCCCTGCGTGCGCATCAACCTCGACAGCCATGTCAGCCGTATCGATCTCGTCGGCAAGGACGCGATCGTCGTCAAGGACGGGCTGCAGGTCACCGAATTCAAGGACGGCATCCTGCCCTGGGCCTATCAGCACAATGTCGCGCTCGTCTTCGACGAATACGACGCGGGCAGACCCGACGTCATGTTCGTCATCCAGCGCGTGCTCGAATCCTCCGGCCGCCTGACGCTGCTCGACCAGAGCCGCGTCATCCGGCCGCACCCGGCTTTCCGCCTGTTTGCGACCGCCAATACGATCGGCCTCGGTGACACCACCGGCCTCTATCACGGCACGCAGCAGATCAACCAGGCGCAGATGGACCGCTGGTCGATCGTCACGACGCTGAACTATCTGCCGCATGATCACGAAGTGAATATCGTCGCCGCCAAGGTGAAGAGCTTCGGCAAGGACAGGGAAGGCCGCGAGACCGTGTCGAAGATGGTGCGGGTTGCCGACCTGACGCGCGCCGCCTTCATGAACGGCGATCTCTCCACCGTCATGAGCCCGCGCACGGTCATTACCTGGGCTGAAAACGCCGAGATCTTCGGCGATCTCGCCTTCGCCTTCCGCACCACCTTCCTCAACAAGTGCGACGAGCTGGAGCGGCCGCTGGTCGCCGAGCACTATCAGCGCGCCTTCGGCGTCGAGCTGAAGGAAAGTGCCGCCAACATCGTTCTCGGAGCCTGAGACCGACCGATCATGGCAGCTCGCGGTGACAATTCGAAAGCAAAGCCCGGCGCGCCCGTCGATGTCGAGCCGTTGCGCCGGGCGATATCCGGCTGCGTGCGCTCGGTCGCCGGCGACGGCGATGTCGAGGTGACCTTCGCCAATGAACGGCCGGGCATGACCGGCGAGCGCATCCGCCTGCCGGAGCTTTCCAAGCGGCCGACGGCGCATGAGCTGGCGGTCACCCGCGGGCTCGGCGATTCCATGGCGCTGCGGCTTGCCTGCCATGACGAGAAAGTGCATGCGACGATGGCGCCGCAGGGCTCGGACGCCCGGGTGATCTTCGACGCGGTCGAGCAGGCGCGCGTCGAATCGATTGGCGCGCTGCGCATGGAGGGCATGGCGTCGAACCTGCGCTCCATGACCGAGGAGAAATATTCCAAGGCGAATTTCACCGGCATCGAACGCCAGGAAGACGCACCGATCGGCGAAGCCGTCGCGATGATGGTGCGCGAGAAACTGACCGGCCTGCGCCCGCCTGAAACCGCCGGCAAGGTGCTCGACCTTTGGCGCGGCTTCATCGAGGACAAGGCGGGCAGCGAGCTCGACAACCTGTCGGGCGCGATCAACGACCAGCATGCCTTCGCCAAGGTGATCCGCAACATGCTGTCGGCCATGGAGATGGCCGAGGAATACGGCGACGACGACAGCCAGGCCGACAACGACGATCAGTCGGAGCAGGAAGACCAGCCGAGCGGCGACGAGCAGGATCAGGACGAGGTCGACGAGGATGCCGGCACCGACGCCGCCCCGGTCGAGGACAGTGAAGTCGCCGACGAACAGATGGAGGACGGCGAGACCGAAGGCGCCGAAATCTCCGACGACGACATGATGGAAGAGGGCGAGGACGATTCGGAAACGCCGGGCGAGACCCGCCGTCCAAACACGCCCTTTGCCGATTTCAACGAGAAGGTCGATTATCACGTCTATACCGAAGAGTTCGACGAGATCATCACCGCCGAAGAGCTCTGCGACGCCGCTGAGCTGGAGCGCCTGCGCGCCTTTCTCGACAAGCAGCTGGCGCATCTGCAGGGCGCCGTCGGCCGCCTCGCCAACCGGCTGCAGCGCCGCCTGATGGCGCAGCAAAACCGCTCCTGGGATTTCGACCTGGAGGAAGGTTATCTCGATCCGGCCCGGCTGCAGCGCATAATCATCGATCCGATGCAGGCGCTCTCCTTCAAGATGGAGCGCGACACTCAGTTCCGCGACACGGTCGTCACCCTGCTCATCGACAATTCCGGCTCGATGCGCGGTCGGCCGATCACGGTTGCCGCCACCTGCGCCGACATTCTTGCCCGCACGCTGGAACGCTGCGGCGTCAAGGTCGAGATCCTCGGCTTCACGACAAAGGCCTGGAAGGGCGGGCAGGCGCGGGAAAGCTGGCTTGCCGGCGGCAAGCCGCAGACACCGGGCCGGCTCAACGACCTGCGCCACATCATCTACAAATCGGCCGATGCGCCGTGGCGGCGGGCCCGCGCCAATCTCGGGCTGATGATGCGCGAGGGCCTGCTCAAGGAAAATATCGACGGCGAGGCGCTGATCTGGGCGCATAACCGCCTGCTGGCGCGCCGCGAACAGCGCCGCATCCTGATGATGATCTCGGACGGGGCGCCGGTGGACGATTCGACGCTGTCGGTCAATCCCGGCAATTATCTGGAGCGGCATTTGCGCGCCGTCATCGAACGGATCGAGACCCGTTCGCCGGTGGAATTGCTGGCGATCGGTATCGGTCACGACGTGACACGCTACTACCGTCGGGCGGTGACGATCGTCGATGCCGACGAGCTTGCCGGCGCGATGACCGAACAGCTTGCCTCGCTTTTCGAAGATCAATCCGTCCAGCCGCGCGGCGGCCGGCTTCGCCGTGCCGGCTGACGCCGTCTCAGGGAAATGTCCGGAATGACAGGCAAGCGCCTTTGCCATGCGGCGTTGATCGCTCTTTGCATCGCAACCGGCGCCTGGCCCTCATGGGCGGCCGGCGGTGAAGTGCCGGTCATTAGCCGGCAGATATCAGATTTCAGGATCGGCTCTTCCGAGACGAAATTCGGATCGCTGGAATTTCTCGGCGGGCTGGAGATGGTTTCCAGCAGGGCCCTGTTCGGCTCGCTTTCCTCCATCCGTTTCCGGCAAGACCAGAAGCATTTTGTGGCTGTGCTCGATACCGGCCAGTGGCTGACCGGCAGCATCGAGCGTGATGCCAAAGACAAGCTTTCGGGCCTTTCGGATGTCGAGATCACCCCGATGAAGAACCGCGCCGGGCGCAGCCTCGAGGGTAAGGCGTATATGGATGCCGAGGGGCTGGCGTTCGACGGCGATCGGATCCTGGTCTCCTTCGAGCAGCTTCATCGCGTCGATGTCTATCCCGATCCCGGCTTTGCCGACTCGCGGGCGATCGGCACCCTGCCGCTCCTCATCCCGCCAAAGTTTCTGAGGGACAATCGCGGCATCGAGACGATCACGGTGGCGCCCGCATCGAGCCCGCTCAAGGGCGGCGTTGTGATTGTCTCCGAACGCGGCCTCGACAGCGACGGCAACCGGGCGGCGGCGATTCTCAGCGGGCCATTGAAGGGACGTTTCTCGGTCGCACGGGACGGCAGTTTCGACGTCACCGACGGCGCCTTCCTGCCGAACGGCGATCTGCTGCTGCTCGAACGCCGCTTCAACATGGCCGAAGGCATCGGCATGCGCCTTCGGCGCATCAAGGGCGCCGATATCAGGCCGGGGGCCGTGGTCGAGGGCGAATTGCTGCTCGAAGGCAATTTCAATTCGCAGATCGACAATATGGAAGGTCTCGATGCTTTTCAGGCGGCCGACGGCACGACCCATATCATCATGGTGTCGGACGACAACCATTCCATTCTGCAGCGCAATCTGATGCTGGAATTCCGGCTTTACGAAGAGCCCCAATTGCTCGGATCGTCAGATTGACGTCACATGCCTCGGTTATCCCGCCGGCGGTATCGCAAGCGGCGATTTTCGGAGGAAGTCATGGTGCATATTCATGTCATGGGTGCGTCCGGTTCCGGCACCACGTCGCTCGGCCGGGCGCTTGCGGACCGGCTGGATATCGCCCATCTCGACACCGACGATTTCTTCTGGCTGCCGACCGATCCGCCGTTCACGACACCGCGGGACTCAGACGAACGCATGAGGCTGCTGCTTGAGGCGACGCGGCGGCCCGGCGGCTGGATTGTTTCCGGATCGGCGCTGAAATGGGGAAGGCTGCTGGAGCCGCTCTACGATCTGATCGTGTTCCTCAGGATCGAGCCGGAGCTTCGCATGGCGCGGATCCGCGCGCGCGAGGCGGCCCGATACGGACAGAGGATCGGGCCTGGCGGCGACATGGAAGTGAAAAGCGGAGAATTCCTGGCATGGGCGGCAAGCTACGATACGGCCGGCCCCGAGCGCCGCAGCCTCGCGGCGCATGAGCAATGGCTGGAAACGCAGACTGCGCCGGTGCTGCGGCTCGATTCGTCGCGCGATATCGACGATCTGCTCGCAGAGGTTCTTCTGCACCCCGCGATCGCCGCCGGCACGGTCCGGCGACGGCGGTGACGTCTCCGGCCTGATCAGCCGGCGCGGGCGGGCTGCATCGGCCGCAGCACATTCATCAGCGCGCCGTAAGGCAGCAGCATGACGAGGCCGACGAGCATCTTGACGGCGAAATCGCCGATCGCCCAGGAAATCCAGCGCGGCGCCTGCGCAGCGAAAACGCCAAGGATGGGAGCCGCCTCCAGCGCGAAGGGCTCGTTCGGGCCGAGGAAGACGAAGAACGCGGCAAAGGACAGCGAGAAGAACATCAACGTGTCGAGCGCCGAGCCGATCAGCGAGCCGACGAGCGGCGCGCGCCACCAGGCCTGGCGGCGAAGCCGATTGAAGACGGCGATATCCAGCAGCTGGCCGGCGAGATAGGCCGAGCCCGACGCGATGGCAATGCGCGGTGCCGAGGTGAAGAAGGACAAGGTCACGCCGACGACGAAGCCGGCAAAGACCACCTTGCGGGCTGCCTGCGGGCCGAACTGGCGATTGGTCAGATCGGTGATCAGGAAGGCGACCGGGTAGGAAAAGGCGCCCCAGGTCAGAATATCGGCGAGGTTGATACCGGCGACTTCGGCGTTCAGCGGAAACTGGACGAGAAAGTTGGAGGCGACGACGATCAGCGTCATCAATGCGACATAGGCAAGCGTATAGCGCGTCTTCAGCATTTTTTTATCCTGGGAGATGCCACCAGTTGGAGAGACGGACCGGCAAAACAAAAGGCTTGACCGGAGGTCATCCGTGCAAGCCTTTCGAAGCCGTGTGAAAGAAGAGCAGAAGCTTAGGCAGCAACAGCCGCTTCGGCGGTCTTCTTGACGATCTGGCGGCGCAGCAGACGTGCGCGCATCGACAGTTCGTTTTCGCTGGCCTTCAGCAGGAAGGCATCGAGGCCGCCACGATGCTCGACGGAACGCAGAGCAGCAGCCGAAACGCGAAGACGATAACGCTGGTTGAGAGCGTCGGAAATCAGCGTTACCTGGCACAGGTTCGGCAGGAACCGGCGCTTGGTCTTGTTGTTGGCATGGCTGACATTGTTACCAGTCAGGACGGCCTTGCCGGTCAATTCGCACACGCGGGACATGGAACACCTATTCTTGTTTTTCTCGGGCCATCGAATTGCCATCCCCGGCAAAACCGGGCTCGCAATCCAACAGGCATGATTGGAAAGTTGCGGTTCTATAGTCAGAGAGCCTGCTCGCGTCAAGCCAAACCTTGGCCTTTCCCGCAATTCTGTCAAAAAGCTGCTGTTTTCTTACCGGCATGGCAGGAGTATAGAGCATTTCGGCAAGGGCTGCCGCGCGCGGCAAGACAAGGCTTAACACATGGCTCATTCGGGCAGACGCATTTTGATTTCGGCTATCGCCGCGCTTTTTGCCATACCGGCATCGGCGGCCGAGATCCAGCACCGGACGGTATACCGGGTGACGCTTGCCGGCCTGCCAATCGCGCGCGCCGCATTCCTGACGCAGATCGAGGATGATCATTCCTACAAGATCGCCGGCGATATCAAATCGGCCGGCCTTGCCGATCTCGTCAAGACGATCTCGGCAACGACCAGCGTCACCGGCGTTGTCCGCAATGATCGGCTGCAGGCGCTGAAATATTCGCTCTATTACAAAAGCGGCAAGAAGGCCCGTGTTTACGAGGTCAATTACCGCAACGGCGATATCATTTCGGCGACGACGACCCCGCCGCCGAAACGGCCGAAGAACTGGATCGACGTTACCCCCCGCGACATGCGTTCGGTGCTCGATCCGATCTCCGGCCTGGTCTTCACCGGCGACACCAAGATTTGCTCGCAGACGCTGCCGATCTTCGATGGTGAAACGCGCATGGATCTGGTGCTCTCGCCGAAGGGCGACGAGGATTTTTCCACCGACGGCTTCAAGGGCAAGGCGATTGTCTGCGGCGTGCGCTTCGTGCCGCGCTCGGGCTACAAGAAGGGCCGCAAGGATATCGATTATCTGAGCAAGAGCGACCGCATGGAAATCTGGTTTGCCAAGTCGGACGCGGCAAATGTATATGCTCCTGTTTATGTGCGCATTCCAACCGAATATGGAATGGTGACGATCACTGCCGTCAAATATGGCAGCGTCAGCTGACGGAGATTTCGCCTCCGTGAAGGAGGACAGGTGAAACTTCGCGCGACGCTGATCGGTTTTACGGCCATCCTGATGTGGTCGTTCCTGGCGCTGTTTACGGCTGCCTCAGGCAAGATGCCGCCGTTCCAGCTTTCGGCCATCTGCTTTGCGATCGGCAGCGTTCCCGGCCTCCTGGTGCTCTTCTTCAACCCTTCGCGGCTGACGCTGCTGAAGCAGCCGGCCAAGGTCTGGCTGACCGGCATTGCCGGGCTCTTCGGTTATCATTTTCTCTATTTCACCGCGCTCAGGAATGCGCCGGCGGTGGAGGCGGGGCTGATCGCCTATCTCTGGCCGCTGCTGATCGTCGTCGGTTCGGCGTTGCTGCCGGGCGAACGGCTGCGCTGGTATCACGTGGCGGGCGCGCTTGCCGGGCTTTGCGGCACCTTCCTGATCGTCGCCCGCAACGGCATCGAATTCGACGGCGCCTATGCCGTCGGCTACGGCGCCGCCTTCCTCTGCGCCTTCACCTGGTCAGGCTATTCGCTGTTGACGCGGCGCTTCGAGGCCGTCTCCACCGACGTCGTCACCGGCTTCTGCCTTGCGACGTCAATCCTGTCGTTCTTCTGCCATCTCGGCCTCGAGGCGACCGTGTGGCCGGCAACGGGCTTCGAGTGGATCGCCGTCATCGGCCTCGGGCTTTTGCCCGTCGGCGCCGCCTTCTATGCCTGGGATTACGGCGTCAAGAACGGCGATATCCAGATCCTCGGCGCGGCAAGTTATGCAGCACCGCTGCTTTCGACGCTCATCCTGACGCTGTTCGGATTTGCCGATGCAAGCTGGCGGATTGCGCTCGCCTGCCTGCTCGTCACCGGCGGGGCGGTGCTGGCCGCCCGCGACATGTTCCGTCGCAAGGCTCAGTTGCAGCCGGCTGAGGTCTAAGCACCGGGCTTCCAGCCGGGGGGAGCCATTTCGAAGCTTGAAAATACGAAGCCAGGCGAAACGGTGCAGCCGACCAGGGTGAAATCGCCAAGGCTTTCGGCCGATTGCCACCAATTGGCGGGAATGATCGCCTGCGGCCGCGCGCCTGCGATCAGGTTCGGTCCGAGCGTCAGGGTCTCGCTTGCCGCTCCGTCCGGCGAGCGGTGCAGCGCCAGCGGCGCGCCGGCGTAGTAGTGCCAGATCTCGGCGGCATCGTGGACTCGATGCCAGTGCGAGCGTCGTCCGCTGGTCAGGAGATAATAGATCGCCGTCGAATGGCCGCGTTCTCCGCCTGCTGTATCGCGGAATGTCTCAGCATACCAGCCGCCCTCGGGATGCGGCTGCATGGCGAGTTCGCGGATGATGTCCTCGGGCGACATCAGAAATTGTCCTTGCGTTTGCGGATTTCGGCGAAGACTTCCTCGTTCGTCTTGCCTTCCATGATCAGGTTGCGGCGGATGATGGGATCGCCGGCGCGCAGGAACGGATTGGTTTCCTTTTCCAGTCCCAGCGTCGTCGGGATGGTGAATTTGCCCTCGGCGCGCAAAGCCTCGATCTCGGCGGCACGGCTCTTCAGGCGTTCGTTGTCGGGATCGATCGTCAGCGCGAAGCGGGCGTTGGAGAGCGTATATTCGTGGCCGAAATAGACGGCGGTCTCATCCGGCAGTACAGCAAGCTTTTGCAGGGAGTGCCACATGTCAGCGGCCGGGCGCTCGAACAGGCGTCCGCAGCCGAGCGCAAACAGCGTATCCGCGGCAAAAAGCAGTTTGTCGTCGACGAAGTGATAGCAGATGTGGCCGGCGGTGTGGCCCGGCGTCTCGATCACGTGGACCGTGTGCTGGCCGAAGAGGAACCTGTCGCCATCCGCCATTGTCCGGTCGAGGCCGGGAATGGCGACGGCCTCGTTGATCGGGCCGATGATTTCGCAGCCGAACTGCTCCTTCAGCGCCAGGTTGGCGGCGACGTGATCTGTGTGGTGATGGGTGGTGAAGATATGGGTGATCTTCCAGCCGCGCCGTGTCGCCGCTTCCAGGATCGGGGCTTCCTCCGGAGCGTCGATTGCCGCGGTAAAACCGGTCTCCGGATCGTGCACGAGAACGCCGAAATTGTCGGTGCGGCAGAGAAAAACGTCTAATTCCAAAGGTTTCATCGTTCAATAATCCTTTGTCCTGCGAGTCTCGCGGGAATGTAGAGGTTCCGGCCTTGAAGTCCAACCGCCCGCTGATAACATTTATCGCAATGCACGCCGATATCGTCGACCTACGTCAGTTCTATCATTCCGACCTCGGGCGTTTTGCCGAGCAGTCGATCGCCATGGCGCTGGCCTCGCTCTGGGTGCGCCTGCCGCAGGAGCGTTTGGTCGGCCTCGGTTATGCCGTGCCCTTCCTCGATCGGTTCCAGGCCGATACCGAGCGTACCTTCGCCTTCATGCCGGCCGGGCAGGGCGCGGTGAACTGGCCGATGGGCTCGCTGTCGTCGACGACGCTGATTTTCGATGAGGAACTGCCGTTGCCGGATTCCTCGATCGACCGGGTGCTGATGGTGCATTCGCTCGAATTCGCCGAAAGCCCGCGCGAGACGCTGAAGGAACTCTGGCGGGTGCTGGCGCCGGGCGGACGGCTGGTCATCGTCGTGCCGAACCGGCGCGGCGTCTGGGCGCGCATGGAGCATACGCCCTTCGGTTCGGGCCGGCCCTATTCGCGCGGTCAGCTGACGCATCTGCTGCGCGAGACGAATTTCACGCCCGGCGCGACGGCCGAAGCGCTTTTCTTTCCGCCCTCCAAGCTCAGGGGCATCCTGCGGCTTCGCCGCGCCTTCGAGCGGATCGGCCGGACGCTGTGGCCAGCTTTTTCGGGCGTCATCATCGTCGAGGCGCAGAAGCGGCTCTATCAGGGCCTGCCGGTGGCGGCACGCGCCTCCCGCCGCGTCTTCGTGCCGGTTCTCGCACCCCATGGCGTGCCGACGACACGCAACCGCTGAGCCCGTTCCCGGCTCTCGACAAGAACCGCATTCCGCTTTAATGCCACTTGGTCATTTTCCGGAAAATCCAAGGTCGACCCATGAGCGTTGAGATCAGCAAGCCCGTTCCGCGTCCCGGTATTCTCGATATTGCCTCCTATGTGCCGGGCAAGGAACATGCGCCGGGGGTTGCCCGCTTCTACAAGCTCTCCTCCAACGAAACGCCGCTCGGCGCCAGCCCGAAAGCGATCGAGGCCGTCAAGGCCGCTGCCGATAATCTCGGCCGTTATCCGGACGGGCAGGCGATCGAACTGCGCGAGGCGATCGCCGCCGTGCACGGCCTCAATCCGGCAAACATTCTCTGCGGCAACGGTTCGGACGAACTGCTCGGCCTGCTCTGCCATGTCTATCTCGGCGCCGGCGACGAGGGCATCATCACCGAGCACGGGTTCCTGGTCTACAAGATCCAGATCATGGGCACGGGTGCGACGCCCGTCGTCGTGAGGGAAAAAGACTATACCGTCGATGTCGACGCGATCCTTGCCGCGGTGACGGAGAGGACGAAGATCGTCTTCATCGCCAATCCCGGCAATCCCACCGGCACCTATGTTCCGGTCAGCGAAATCCGCCGCTTGCAGGCCGGCCTGCCGAAACACGTCGTCCTCGTGCTCGATGCGGCTTACGCCGAATATGTGCGTCGCAACGATTACGAAGCTGGGATCGAGGTCGTGTCTTCCAACTCCAACGTGGTGATGACCCGCACCTTTTCGAAGGCCTACGGTCTGGCGGCGTTGCGCGTCGGCTGGATGTATGCGCCGGCTGAGATCGTCGACGCGGTGAACCGCGTCCGTGCGCCGTTCAACCTGAATGCGGCGGCGATCGCTGCCGGTGCCGCGGCCATCCGCGACCAGGCTTTCGTCCAGCAGGCCGTTTCTTTCAATCAGATGTGGGTGGAAACGCTCACGGAGGCCCTGGAAGCGATCGGGCTGAAGGTGACGCCGTCGGTCGCCAATTTCGTCCTCATCCATTTCCCTGACATCGACGGCAAGCGCGCCGCCGATGCCGACGAGCTGCTGACGAGCCGCGGTTACATCCTGCGCGCCGTGCGCAGCTACGGCTTTTCCAATGCGCTGCGCATGAGCATCGGTCCCGAAGAGGCCAATCGCGGCGTCATTGCAGCACTCCGCGAATTCATGGGACGTGAGGCATGAGCGTGCTGTTTGACCGAATCGCGCTGATCGGCATCGGCCTGATCGGATC
This sequence comes from Rhizobium phaseoli, assembly GCF_003985125.1. Classification (GTDB taxonomy): domain Bacteria; phylum Pseudomonadota; class Alphaproteobacteria; order Rhizobiales; family Rhizobiaceae; genus Rhizobium; species Rhizobium phaseoli. The sequence continues at coordinate 61,489 of NZ_ML133567.1, read as the reverse complement.
TTCGCTCGCCCACGACATTCGCCGGCTCGGGCTTACGAAAGAGATCGTCGTCGCCACGCGCAGCGCCGATACGCTGAAGCGTGCCGAAGAGCTTGGCCTCGGCGATCGCTATACGACCTCCTCGGCCGAGGCCGCCAAGCATGCCGACCTCATCATCGTTTCGGTGCCGGTCGGGGCTTCGGAAAGTGTCGCGAAGGAAATCGCCGGCAATCTGCAGCCCGGCGCAATCGTCACCGATGTCGGCTCCACCAAGGCTTCCGTCATCGCGCAGATGCAGCCGCATATGCCTGAGAACGTGCATTTCATTCCCGGCCATCCGCTGGCCGGGACGGAAAAATCCGGCCCCGATGCCGGCTTCCCCGGCCTCTTCGAAGGCCGCTGGTGCATCTTCACGCCGGTTGCTGGCACTGACGAGACGGCCTTGAAGCGGCTGCGCGCCTTTTGGGAGGCGCTCGGCTCGAAGGTCGACGAGATGGATGCGGAACATCATGACAAGGTGCTCGCGATCGTCTCGCACCTGCCGCATATCATCGCCTACAACATCGTCGGCACGGCCGACGATCTGGAGACGGTGACGGAATCGGAAGTCATCAAATATTCGGCTTCCGGCTTCCGCGACTTCACCCGTCTCGCCGCCTCCGATCCGACGATGTGGCGCGACGTCTGCCTGCACAATCGCGATGCGATCCTCGAAATGCTGGCGCGCTTCTCGGAGGATCTCGCCTATCTGCAGCGGGCGATCCGCTGGGGCGAAGGCGACAAGATTTTCGAACTTTTCACCCGCACGCGCGCCATTCGCCGTTCGATCGTCCAGGCTGGTCAGGACGTCGATGCCCCCGATTTCGGCCGCCCCCACCTGCTGGACAAGAAGTAGCCGCGCGGTGGTGGAGGTGACGAGCGCGAGCCAGGGGGACATCGATTGGCTGGTGCGCGAAGATACCAATGCCGGCAAGGCATGGATATCGCGATGCGTGGCGCTCGGCGAATATCTTGTGGCCAGGGAGGCCGGCGAGATCGTCGGCTTCCTGCGCTTCTCCCGTTTCTGGGGCAGGGTTCCCTATATGGAGATGATCCGGATCCAGCCCGCCTATCGCCGGTCGGGCGTCGGCACGGCGCTATTTCTTGCCTGGGAAGCGGCGATGCACGCCGAAGGCGCCCGCATGCTGATGACCTCGAGCGAATGCGATGAGAGCCGGCCGCAGGACTGGCATCGCCGCAACGGATTTACGGAAACCGGCGCCATCGAGCTCCCGGGTCTGCAATCGGTGCCCGAGGTTTTCTTCATCAAGCACATGGCCTGAGAAACAGGCTGCTCAGATCGGCGGGATCCGGCCGAGCGGGATGAAACCGCTGACGGTGGCGTTGCCATGATCGACAACGAGATCGACCGACACCTTGTCCTTGCCGCCGGCAAGCGATTTCAAGAGCTTGGTCGCCGTGTTGACGGTCGAGGCGATGTCCGGGAAGGTCTGTTTCAGGCTGTCGCCCCAGGGTCCGAGCCGTTCGATCTCCAACTTGAATTGTCCCGAGAGGAAACCGTGTTCGTCGAAGGAGAAGGGGCCGGTCAGGGTCATCACCTTGCCGTCGCCGATGTCGGCGACGATGCGACGCAGCTCGCCGGCAGAACCGTTGAGGCCATTCGGGTCGCTGCCGTCGATCAGGCCGGCCTTGCCGGCAACGGTCAGATCGATGCTGGCGGAGAGTTTCGGGAAGACCTGGGGCCAGTCGGTGATGGCCGTATTCGCATCCTGCACGGAGATCGCACCGTCGAGGTCGGCGCCGTTCTGGCGCAGATGAATTTCCGTGCGGGCGGCATCGAAGTTCACCGTCTGGCCGGTGAACGAAGAAACCGCCGTCGCCTTCAGGCCCTCGATGACCGTCGAGCTGCGGTCGATGCCTTTCAGCCTGGTTGCGAGGCTCGCCTCAAGGTTCGTCCATTGCGCCGAGATCGTCAGGCCGTTGGTGGTGCGGATCTCGGCCGGCGAATCGAGTTCCCAGACGATATTGCCGGGCGCATAAACCTGGGCTGCCGAGCGCAGCGCGCCGAAGGTGGCGGAGACGCCGTTGACGCTGTCGTCGACATCGACCTTGGAGCAGAACAGGCCGATGCGGAAGGGATAGCCGCGGAACTCGATATCGGAGCATTCGCCGCTGACGCCCGCCTGATCACGCGGCGCGATCGCTTTCAAGACTGTCGTCTTCAGCGCCGACGCCGCATAAAACCAGCCGCCGGTGTAAAGCGCGATCACCAGGAGGATGCCTCCGCCCAGCAACCAGAATTTCTTGCCACTGCTGGATTGACCGCTGCCGGATCGGCTTGACGCTGCCATGATGTTCTCCAATGGTGAGTCGCAAATGTGATTCCGGTCTGGCGTGCGATATGGACGAATTTTGGGTATTTGGCTACGGCTCACTGATGTGGAATCCGGGCTTCGAGTTTTTGGAACGCGCGGAAGCTCTGGTGCGTGGCTACAGGCGTTCGCTCTGCGTTCGTTCCTTCGTCCATCGCGGCACGCGCGACAATCCCGGCCTCGTTCTCGGCCTCGACAGGGGCGGCGCCTGCCGCGGCATGGCGTTCCGGATTTCGCCGAAAAATTGGGACGAGGTGATCGATTATCTCCGTGCCCGCGAACTCGTCACCAACGTCTATCTGGAGCGCCGCGTCCGGTTGCAATTTGCTGGCGGCCGCAGGGCGGAGGCGGTAACCTACGTTGCCGATCGCGATCATGAGCAATATGCCGGTACGCTCGATGCGCTTGCGGCGGCGCGGGTGGTCAACGAGGCCGAGGGGCAGTCCGGTCCGAACGACGCTTATGTCTTCAACACGCTCGCGCATCTGAAGCAGATGGGCATCCGAGACCATTGGCTGGAGCAGGTCGTCAACGAGGTGGAACGGTTGCGCGCCGCCTGATCAGGCCGTAGCCGCCTTCAGTTTGCGCAGCTCCGTCAGTCTTTCAAGCGCAGTCGGCGGCAGCGGCAGATGCGGATTGCGTTCGACGGTGTCGATGAGGAGCTCGTCGCTTGCCCGTTCCGTCACCTCGATCAGATGGGCGAAGAAGGCGTCCGGATCCATTCCCGGCATGATCGGCGGCAGGATCCTCACCTTGAAATGGCCGGGATAGCGGCGAAAACTCCGCCGCGGCCAGAAGAGGCCGGGATGCATGGCGACGGGCACGACGGGAATGCCGAGGTCGCGGTACATTCGGGCGATACCGTATTTGTAGACCGGTTCGGCGCCCGGCGGGCGGCGGGTGCCCTCCGGATAGATGATGAGCTGGCGGCCGGTCGAAAGCTCTTCCTTCGTGCGTTTCAACACTTCCACCATCACCTTGCCGCGGGCGCCGCGATCGACCGGGATCATGCGCTGCTTTTTCGCATACCAGCCGAAGAGCGGAATCCACATCAGTTCGCGCTTCAGGATGTAGACCGGATCCTTGAGCCTCGGCAGAAGCGCGTAGGTATCCCAGAAGGACTGGTGCTTCGGCGCCAGGATATAGCTGCCGTCAGGCAGGTTCTCCAGCCCCTCGATCTCAAAGGTCGTGCCGATGATCATGCGCATCAGCCAGTGGTTGGAGCACGCCCAGTTCTTCGGGATCGCATAGGCGGTAAGCCGCGGCACCGCGAAATAATAGGGAGAGAGAACGATCATCCGGATGATGAGGTTGGCGTAGAAGATCGTGTTGAAGAGGACGGAACGCAGGGCGATCATGAAATTTTCCCGAGGCAGGCTCACGCGACCGGCCTACACGATATTGGTCGTCATAAAAAGCGTTTGATGCCGCCCCAGAACAGGATTCAGATTTCATGCCCAGCCTGAAATCTGAATCCTGTTCTAAATTAAAAGAGTTGGAGCATGATGTCGTCCGAAAACCGCTCACACTTTTCGGCATCATGCTCTGGCAAAACCTAGTCCGAGGCGGACGCGCTGGCCGAGCGCAATCCTGTATGACGGCCGAAGCCGGTGATGTTGCGGGCACCGGCCAAGAGCACCTTCGCATATTCGGCCAGCATGACGCGCATCGCATTCGGATCGGTGAACCAGTTGCGGGTTTTCAGATCCGAGTTGACGACGGGATACGGGATGAACTCGATGTCGGGGTCGACATAGGAGAGTTCGGCGAGGCTGCGCGGCATATGATAATTGTTGGTGACGACGAGCACGCTTCTGTATCCCTTGGCATGGATCCAGTTGGAGGTCTCCTCGGCATTGCCGATCGTGTCTAACGCGTCATGCCCGATATCGACGCAGCAGGAGAAGAGATTGGCCGAGCCCTGTGTCATCTTGCGGATCTGGGCCGGCGTCGTCGTCGGGTGGACGCCGGAGATCAGGAGCCGCTTGCCGGCACCCTTCTGCAACAGTTCCACGGCCTGGTCGATGCGCTGGTAGCCGCCTGTCAGCACGACGATCGCGTCCGCCTTCGGCTCGACCGGGGGCTTCAGCGTCGTCACGGAATCGGCAAAGCGCAGGAAGCCGCCGAACAGCAGGGCGATCGCCAGAACACATCCAAAGCCGCCCCAGCGCAGCAGGCGCCGGATCAGCCCTCGCCGCGGCGGCAGGCCTGCCGGGCGATCAAGCTCCGGATTCCGCCGAATCGGGTTGCGTGTCGTATGGCCCATGGTCATGAATCGTGATTATACGCTGATTGCGGCGTGGAACAGACGCTTTAATGACAAAACCACATGGCCACGATCAACTTGCGATGCCATCGGTGCGCGTCGGGTCCGAGCGCAATGTATCGATTTCATAGATCGTCCGCATGACGGTCAACCGGGCGGTGACAGTCGTCAGCAGTGCGATGACGATCATGGTCGCGAAGATGCCGGCATAACCGAGGACGCCGACGGAAAAGGTGCCGAACAGCGCGGTTGCCTGATCCGTTTCCGGCGTCGCCAGGGTGCGGCTTTGCCAGAAGCCGGCGGTGGCGAAGAAAAGAGCGGCAAGCGCGCTGCCGATCGCCGAGCCCTTGAGGCTGATCTTCAGGAAATGCTTCTGGAATTCGGTGGCGACGAAGGAACTTTCGGCGCCGACGAAATGCAGCACTTCGACGATGTGCCGGTTACCCGACAGCGCGCCGCGTGTGGCGAAGACGACAGTGAGCACCATTGCCGAAAAGACCAGGAGCAGGACGCCGGTGCCGATCAGCACCGTCGTGTGCGCCATGGACACGAGCCGGTCGACCCAGGTGCGGTGATCGTCGAGGCTCGCCTGCGGAATGCTGTCTTTCAGCAGGCCGCGCATTGCATCGAAATCCGGCGGGTTGCTCTCGTCGATGGTGATGACGACGAGCCGGGGGACGGGCAGATCCTTGAGGTCGAGACCGGGGCCGAGCCACGGTTCGAGCAGACGGGCGGTGGCTGCCTCGTCGACGATCTGGCCGCTCTTGGTGCCGACGAATGTCAGCGCCAGGTCGCGCGCCTGAGTCAGCGCCTTTTCCATGTCGAGATTGTCGTCAGGCTTGATCTGGATGGTGATCTCGCGGGAGATCTGACTCTCCCAGCTCGCCGCCGTCGAACGCACCATGCTGACGCCGCCGAGCGTCAGGCAGGCGAGAAAGGCCATGATCGATATTACCACCATCAGGGCGCTGCCCTGGATATTGGACGGCGGCAGGATCGGCGCGGTCGGGCGCACGCGCATTTCCGGCCGCTTCTGCTGGGCCGGCGTCTTCTCCCGGTTGCTGGATGGGGGCTCAGTCATAGATATCGAGATGCCCTTCCGAAAGGATCATGCGGCGGGCCTCCACCTGCTCCATCAGCGCCAGATCGTGGGTCGCGATCACGACCGCCGTGCCGAGCCGGTTGAGCTCGAGGAACAGATTGAGCAGGCGCCGGGCCATCGGCGGGTCGACATTGCCGGTGGGCTCGTCGGCCAGCAGGACTTCCGGCCGGTCCATCAGAGCCCGGGCAATGGCGGCGCGCTGCTTCTCGCCGCCGGAAAGCACCGGCGGCAGCACGTTGATGCGTTCGCCAAGGCCAACCCATTTCAACAATTCCAGCACGTCGGTCTTGTAGGAGCTTTCCTCCTTGCCGCGCACCCGTAAGGGCAACGCGACATTCTCATAGGTGGTGAGATGATCGAGCAGGCGGAAATCCTGGAAGACGATGCCGACGCGCCGGCGCAGCAGCGGCAGCTCGGGACGGGGAATTTCGGAAATGTCGCGCCCGAACATGCGGATCAGGCCCCGCGTCGGCTGCAGCGACATGAAGAGCAGCCGCAGCAGCGATGTCTTGCCGGCGCCCGACGGGCCGGTCAGGAACTGGAAGGATTTCTTCGGAATGTCGAAGGTCAGGTCCCGGAGGATTTCCGGGCCCATGCCGTAGCGCAAACCGACATTCTCGAAGTGGATCAACGGGCAGCTCAGTCTGTTCTTGGTTTCACCGCGTGACTTGTTAACCAACACCGTTAACAGCCGGTAAATTTTGCCGGAAAGACGCCCGTTTGATGGCGATCTTTGCGAAGCATTAACCATTAAAATTTACGACTGAGCAGGATTCGTTTCAATGCCAAGATTAGCGCTGGCAGCGAAACCATGTGGACATCTGCGAGGCAGTCACCATGGAAGCATCCTTCTTCAGCCGCCGGACACCGGGCCAGGCCTATGATTTCCTGCCGCCCGAACCCGTAAGCCGCCAGTACCGCAATCCGCGCCCGGCCGATATTGCCGACGCCGAATTCGTCACGCTCGGCAAGGTGCGGCCGCGGGAGTTCACTGCAAGGACCCATAACGACAACCGCAAGCGGGCAGGCACACAGCCACCGCTTCGGCTGGCGATCGCCGCTTCTCTTCTGCGGGAAACGGAGACCTGGCTGCAGCGCGCGTCGATGCGCAGCTTCGCCATACTGGTGCTGGCGCTTGTCGTGCTCGTCTTCGGGCTTGCGGGTGGCTTCTCCGGTCTGTCGGGCAGCCGAGTCTATTCCGGAGCGCCGCTGCATTTCACCCATGTGACGGCGACGCCGCGTGATGCGAACGGCATGCGCGTGCTCGTCATCAACGGCATCATCGAAAACGATAGCGGCACGACGCAGACGCTGCAGCCGATCCGCGCCGATCTCGTGACCGACGATCGGTTGACCGCGAGCATCGTCATCAACCCGCCTGTCGACGTCATCTATGGCGGCCAGAGCCGGGGCTTTTCGGCGCGCGTCCAGCATGCCGGCGGACCATTGCCGGAAGTCCGGCTTTCGTTCCTGCCTTAGCCGACTTTCCTGCCACAGGTCGTGGCAATCCGGTTAATTTCCTGGCTGGCGAGGCTGTTTCAAGCGCGCATATGTGCTAACGGCTTACCCTTCTTTTCAGGGAGCAAGCCTATGCCTGTCGTGCGCGGAAAAAACATCGAGCCGCTGTTCACCGCCGATCAGATCGCCGAACGCAATCATGCGATGGCGCGGGAGATCGCCAACGGTCCGACCAAGGACCTGCTCGTCATCGCCGTGCTCAAGGGCTCCTTCATTTTCGCCGCCGACCTGATCCGCGCCCTGCATGACACCGGGCTTGCCCCGGAGGTCGAGTTCATCACGCTGTCGAGCTATGGCAGCGGCACGGTCTCGCAGGGTGTGCGCATCGTCAAGGATATCGACAGCGATGTGCATGGCCGCGACGTCCTGTTGATCGACGATATTCTCGAATCCGGCCGGACGCTGCTTTTTGCCAAGGAGCTGCTGTTCGAGCGTGGCGCACGCAACGTCACGATCGCCGTGCTGCTCGACAAGCGCGTCAAGCGCAAGGAAAAGCTGGAGGCCGATTATGTCGGCTTCGAATGCCCCGACTATTTCGTCGTCGGCTACGGCATGGATGTCGCCTACGCCTTCCGTGAACTGCCCTTCGTCGGCGTGGTGACCGGCGACGCCTGAAAGATCGGGAGGACCGCAGCGCCGTCGCACGTCTGAAAAAGACGCGCGGGGCGGTGCTGTCGCTCGAGACGGGTTGTTAACCATTCCGTCCATCGCTTCGCCATCTTTACCGATCGAAAAGGAAAGTCTGGTGATTTCCGTCGCGGGGCTGAAGACGGAGCAATGCACATATGGCAAGAATTCTGATTACGGAAGACGAGGACTCCCTGCGGTCTTTCGTAGCCCGGGCGCTCAGGCTCGACGGTCATGAGACCGATGAGGCGGCCGACGGCGCCGAGGGACTGGAGAAGCTCAAGGACGGCGTCTACGATCTGCTGCTGTCCGATATCCGCATGCCTGTCATGGACGGCATCGAACTTGCCCATCAGGCAAAAGACGCCTTTCCCGGCCTGAAAATCCTGCTGATGACCGGCTATGCCGAACAGCGCGAACGGGCCGACGATCTTGCCGAGAAGATCATCGACGTCGTCGCCAAGCCATTCGCGCTTCCCGATATCCGCAAGGCGGTTGCCCGGGCGCTCGTCGCTTAAAGCGCGTTCACTCTTCGGAATTTCACGCGTAACCCCGGAAATCGATTGCGATTTTCGGGGTTACGCGCTCGAGAGCCTATTGGATATCCAGCAGCCGTTCGAGATATCGCCGTTCCATTTCCTGCGGCGGATTATTGCTGAGCTTTTCGCGAATCGCGTCGAGAATTTCCCGTGCCCGCTGAACGTCGATCTCATCGGGCACCTTGACGCTGTCGTCGAATTCCGGCCCCTGGATACGGCGCGGCCGGCCGAGCGGGTCGCGGCCGTTCTGCTCGCCCTGGCCGACCTGGCCGTTCGGGCCCTGGCCTTGCTGGCCCTGCTGCGCCTGCATCATCTGGTTCATCATGTCACGGGCGCCTTGGCGAAGCGCTTCCAGGGCGCGGCCCTGGTTTTCGATCGCCGGTTGGCCGTGGCCCTGGCCGAGTTCGCGGCCGGCGCCTTCCATCTCGCGCTGCGCCTGACCGAAACCGGGGCCGGGCTTCATGCCCATTTCGCCCAATTTTTTCTGCAACTCACCCAGCTGCTTGCCAAGCCCGTCCTGCTCAGCGCGCAGCTGTTTCAACGCCTCGCGCAGCTGTTCGGCCGTCATTTGGTCGGACGGCTGCTGGCCTTCCTGGCCTTGCTGACCCTGTTGCTGCTCCTGCGGCTCGCCGTTTTCGCCGGGGGCCATCTCGTCGAGCAGCGGATCGTTTTCGCCCATATCGGGTTCGCCGCGCTGCATGCGGTCCTTGAGCTGCTGATCGAGGCGGAAGGTCTGTTCCATCAGCTTCTGCTGGTCGCGCAGAATTTGGCCGAGCTTGTCGATCTGCTTGCGTGCCTCACTATTCTCCTGGCTCTGCTGACCGCGCTGCGGCCGGCCAGCCTGCAGATTGTTCATCATGCGCTGCAATTCCGACAGCATCTGCTGGGCCGCGTCACGGTTGCCGGAGCGGGCGAGATTTTCGATCTGGTCCATCATCCGCTCCAGATCCTGCTGGCGCAGGATGTTCTGGGCGTTCTGGTTTTGCTGCGTCGGCGCATTCTGCATGCGCTGGGCAAGCTCGCTCAGATAGTCCTGCATTGCCTTGCGCAACTCGTCCATCAGCTTCTTGATCTCTTCGTCCGGCGCGTTGCGGTTCAATGCGTCGGCAAGATTCTGCTGGGCCTGGCGCAGCTTGCGCTCGGCAAGGGATAGATCGCCGTCCTCCATGCCGAGAGCGATTTCCCAGAGATATTGGGCCGTATCCTTGAGCCCCTCCTCGCCCCTTGCGAGTTTCATCCGCGCCAGGGCGGATTCCAGCAGCAGGTAGTTGGTGAGCTTGGGGATGGTCTCCTCGGGGCGGATGGTCAGCGCCTCGTTCAGCGCGATCGCCTGCGGCATCCTGCGGGTGTCGAGGGCGAAAACCTGCCGTTCCTCGGCGACGGCCGCGGCAAGCGGCTCGTTGAAGGGCCGCGACGGCAGCGTCATCTCGTGCGGCGGACTGCGGCCGGTCTGGCCGGCTCCGTCCTTGGCAACGAGCGTCACGCGCACGCGTTTGCCGGCGAGCGGATGTTCGGTCAGGTTCCTGCTGGTCACACCCTTGGCGTCGCGGGCGTTGCGGCGGGGAATATCAAGCCTGTACTCCGGCAATGGGTAGAGAGGCGTTGCATTCGGATCAGTTTCGACCGGCACGATCTCGGCATGAGCCTCTTGGACGCCGTAGTCGTCCTTGACGGTGAAACCAATTTCAAGCGCGCCGTTGACGCTGGGCTTCGGCAAGCCGTCAAAGGCAATTTCCGGCGCCTTGTCGGGAAGGATGTCGAAGCTCCAGCGGCGGCCGTTGACTTCGAGCGCGCCGTTCTCCTCGAGCTTCATCGCATGCGTCTGCGCGACGGCGGGCTGGCCGGCCGTTGCGGCATCCGCCGGGTTGCCGGCTGTCGCAGTTGTCTGGCGCGGGCTTGCGTCCGCCTGCACGGCGATATCCTGCGCCTGACCATTTGCCTTGCGGAACACGACCTTTTCGGCGGTCTTTCCGCCGCTGACGCGTACGGTGAGGGCGGAAAACTGCGGAATGCCGATCGGCGCCTGTTCACTGCCGTCGGCGGTCAGGTAAACCGGCGCGCGGCCGGTATAGGAGGGTGGCGTCACCCAGGCGTCGATGCGCACCGCAGGATCGACCGTCACCTGTTCGGGTGCTGCCTGCAAGGCGTCACTGATCGAACCGCCATTGATCGACAGCGAATAAGCGTAGGCGGTGACCAGCACCAGAGCCGGAATGGCGCGAAGGGCGAAACGGTCATGCCCGGCAATGTCGGGCCTCGGCATGCCCGCATCGAGCGCTGCGATCTTTTCGGCCATGCGCAACTGGTGCTCGCGCCAAAGCGCCCGGGCGAAGGGCGCATTGAAGGCCGGTTCGTCTTCCTGGACGGTGACCGGCTGGTGCGGCAGGCCGTTGCGCTCTTCCAGCATGCGGTCGGCTTCGGCGATCCTCGGCCAGCGCAGATTGCGGAAAGGAAGAAGCGCGACGAGCAAAGCGAAAGCGAAGGCGATCAACAGAAGGATGCGCAACCAGTCGGGCGCGCTGCGGAACACACCGAACCAGGAGGCGGAGAGATAAAGCGCGACGACCGACAGGACCGTCACCAGAGGCGGCAGCAGCTGCTCGCAAAAAAGCACGACGCGCGCCAGCAGACGTTTTGTCGTCACCAGCCGGGCAAGGGCAGGGCGGAGCGCAAATGCACCCTTCTTCTGCCTGAAGGGGCTTGTCATCGGTCCGGTCTCCGCGATCTCAAGTGGAACAGAGGGCGCTTCCGGCGATTGCGAGGCAATATGCTCATGCTGACAAGGATAACACTCTTTGTGGCGAAGGCGAGGGCGGGCGGCCGGCAATACCGGCTTTTCACGTTTATTCGCCAAAAAGTGATGCTCTACCTTGAAGCGCGTCGCGATTTTTTCAGGTTGCTTCCCGCGCTTCAGATCTTTGTTTTATGCATGTCTTGCGCAACAAGCTTCAGTCGAGCCAGGCGGGAACAGAGTCGAGGCTGATCAGCTCGGCATAGGTTCGACGCGGTCGTATCGCATGGAAGTCGCCGCCCTTGACCAGGACTTCGGGGACCAGCAGGCGGCTGTTATAGGTGCCGGCCTGGACGGCGCCATAGGCGCCGGCCGTGCTGACGGCCAGCAGATCACCGGGCTTCGGCATCGCCATTTCGCGGTCGAGCGCCAGATAGTCGCCGGTCTCGCAGACGGGGCCGACGACGTCGGCGCGGATGCGCGGCGCGTTCGCCGCCGAAATCGTCACAGGGCGGATTTCGTGATAGGCCTCGTAGAGGGTCGGGCGAATGAGATCGTTCATCGCGCCGTCGACGATGACGAAGGTCTTTTCGCCGCCGTCCTTCACATAGAGCACCTCGGTCACGAGGATACCGGCATTGCCGACGATCAGGCGGCCGGGCTCGGTGATGACCTTGCAGTTCAGATCGCGCAGCTGGTTCTTGACGATCGCCGCATAGGCATCCGGCAGCGGCGGCGGATTGTTGTCGTCCTTATAGGGGACCCCGAGGCCGCCGCCGATGTCGACGTGATCGATCGTGTGGCCATCGGCGCGGAGCGTCGCGACGAGGTCGCGCAGCAGCTTGAAGGCGTCATCGAAAGGCTGCAGCTCGGTGATCTGGCTGCCGATATGCATGTCGATGCCGGTGACGTCGATGCCTGGCAGCTTGGCGGCATGGGCATAGATCGCGCGGGCGCGCTCCCAGGAGATGCCGAACTTGTTTTCCTTCTTGCCGGTTGAGATCTTCGAATGCGTCTTGGCGTCGACATCCGGGTTGATACGGAAGGAGACGGGAGCCTTCTTTCCGGCGCTGACGGCGCGCTGGTTGAGGATTTCAAGCTCGGGTTCGGATTCGACGTTGAAGCAGTAGATGCCGGCCTCGAGAGCGAAATCCATCTCGGATGGGGTCTTGCCGACGCCTGAAAACATGATGCGGCTTGCCGAAATGTCGGCTGCGAGCGCGCGGCGCAGTTCCCCTTCCGAGACGACGTCGATGCCGGCGCCGAGGCGACCCAGCGTCTTCAGTACCGCCTGGTTCGAATTCGCCTTCATCGCGTAGCACACCATCGAGTCCATATCGACGAAGGCTTCGGAGAAGACCCGGTAATGGCGTTCCAGGGTCGCGGTGGAATAGACGTAGAACGGCGTACCGACCGCCTTGGCGATCTCGGGAACGGGAACGTTCTCGGCGTGAAGGATGCCGTCGCGGTACTCGAAATGGTTCACGGGCTTATGCCTTAAAGAAGAGGATCGAGAAGGAAGGGCTTGTCAACGGTTCCCGGCTGTTTCGTCGGCTTGGAAACGTCGCCTTCTTTCGTTGCCGCAGCACTCGGCGGATCGAGATCGCCTTTGCGCCCGCATCCGGCAACGGCAAGGCCGATGACGGCGATGACCGCCGTCAAGCGAATGAGGTGCGGCAAGCTCTTCTGCATGGATATCCTCTTGTGCGAGATATGGCGGACATCATTCGTTCCGAACGATGGACCTCTTCATAGCGAAGTTTCTCCGCCTTGTGCACCCTGATTGTTGGACGGTCTTTCCCCGTGCGAGGGAAGGGCGAAGCGGCTTTTCGCCTCGCCTTTCTTTCAGTTGCGGGCGCGCCAGAAGGCGATCTGCTTGCGCACCTCGGAGGGTGCGGTACCGCCGAAGCTCTTGCGGCTGGCGACCGAGGCTTCCACCGTCAGCACGTCATAGACCTTGTCGGTGATATCCGGATGGATCGCCTGCAGGTCGGCGAGCGGCAGTTCGGCAAGGTCGCAGCCCTTGCTTTCGGCCAGCGCCACGGCGCGGCCGGTCACGTGATGGGCATCGCGGAAGGGCAGGCCGGCTTCGCGCACCAGCCAGTCGGCAAGATCGGTCGCCGTCGAGAAACCAGAACCGGCCGCCGCCTTCATGCGCGCGGTGTTGACGGTCATGTCGCGCACCATGCCGGTCATGGCGGCGATCGCCAGTTCCAGGCTCTCGGCCGCGTCGAAGACCTGTTCCTTGTCTTCCTGCATGTCCTTGGAATAGGCGAGCGGCAGGCCCTTCATGATCGTCAGCAAGGCGATCAGCGAGCCGTTGATGCGCCCGGTCTTGGCGCGCACCAGTTCGGCCGCATCCGGATTCTTCTTCTGCGGCATGATCGAGGAACCGGTCGAAAAGGCGTCGGACAGGCGCACGAAACCGAATTGCGGGGTCGACCAGATGACGATCTCTTCGGCCAGGCGCGACAGATGCATGCCTGATATCGCGGCGATCGCCAGAAATTCGATGGCGAAATCGCGGTCGGAGACGGTGTCGATGGAGTTGCGGGTCGGCTCGCGGAAACCCAGCGCCTTGGCCGTCATATGGCGATCGATCGGATAGCCGGTGCCGGCAAGGGCGGCCGCGCCGATCGGGCTTTCGTCCAGATGCTCGATGGCGTGGCGCACACGCGAGCGGTCACGGCCGAACATTTCGACATAGGCCATGCAGTGATGGCCGAAGGTGACGGGCTGGGCGGTCTGCAGATGGGTGAAGCCCGGCATGACGCTTTCGGCATGTTCCTCGGCGCGGTCGAGGAAGGCGGCAATAAGGCCGGTCAGCATCTTCTCGGTCTTCTCAAGCTCTTCCTTCACCCAGAGGCGGAAGTCGAGCGCCACCTGGTCGTTGCGCGAGCGGGCGGTGTGCAGCCGGCCGGCGGCCGGTCCGATCAGCGTCGCCAGGCGCGCTTCGATGTTCATATGGATGTCTTCGAGCCGGCGCGAGAATTCGAAATTGCCGCTTTCGATTTCTGACAGGATCGTGTTTAGCCCGTGAACGATCTTGTCCTTATCGTCCGACGAAATGATCCCCTGATGGGCGAGCATCGTCGCATGGGCGATGGAACCGCGGGTATCCTGCGCGAATAGTTTCTTGTCGAAACCGATCGAGGCATTTATCTCCTCCATGATCGCGTCCGGGCCGGAGGCGAAACGCCCGCCCCACATCTGGTTGGAGGATTTGGTGTCCGTGTTGCTCTCGGCCATGAAAGATGCCCGTCCTGGAGAATGAAATGGCGACAAAAAAACCCTTCGGCCTGCCGTCCGTAAAACTGATCGCAATCGCCGCCGTTGCAGGCGTTATTGCCGGTGCGGCAGCGGTATACGTGAAGGAGACGGGGATTGGCAATGGCATCGGCAATACGGCTTCGGCAGAATGCCCGCTGGCCAGGGAACGCGCCGCCAATCTGGCGCCGCTGATGAAGGGGCAGGTTGCCGCGATGGTCGCCGCCAACGAGCCGCGCAAGCTGGCCGGGGTGTCCTTCAATGGCCCTGACGGCAAGCCGCTGACGCTCGACCATTTCGCCGGCAAGACCGTGCTGCTCAATCTCTGGGCCACGTGGTGCGTGCCCTGCCGCGAGGAGATGCCGGCATTGAACGCACTGGAAAAGCAGATGGGCAGCGACAAGTTCCAGGTCGTGCCGGTCAACATCGATACGGGGGACGACGAGAAGCCGAAGGCTTTCCTCGCCGAGACCGGCGTCGACGCGCTGCAGCTTTACCGCGACAATACGATCGGTGTCTTCAATAGCCTGAAGAAGGAAGGTCTCGCCTTCGGCTTGCCGGTGACGCTGCTGCTCGACGACAAGGGCTGCCTGATCTCCGCCATGAACGGACCTGCCGCCTGGGACAGCGAGGACGCCAAGACTTTGATCAAGGGTGCGATCGGATCGTAAGGATACCGGTCAGGAGTCGCCATTTCCTCTGATCAGGAAAACGCCGGCAATTCCAATAAGTACGCAGCACTGCAGCAGGAACATCGGTGTTTCGGTCGACATGGCGTTTCCCCCGTTCACGGCAAGGAAAGCATGTCGCGGGCGTTCGGTCCATTCGCCCGTTCTGGTGATGCTTGCTTACTTACCGCGTCGGGACGGGCACTTCGCCACGATAGTCGTAGAAGCCGCGGCCGGATTTGCGTCCGAGCCAGCCGGCTTCGACATATTTCACCAGCAGCGGGCAGGGGCGATATTTCGAGTCCGCCAGACCGTCATGCAGCACCTGCATGATCGACAGGCAGGTGTCGAGGCCGATGAAATCGGCAAGCTGCAGCGGTCCCATCGGATGGTTGGCGCCGAGCTTCATCGCCGTATCGATGGCGTCGACCGTGCCGACGCCTTCATAGAGCGTGTAGATCGCCTC
This sequence comes from Rhizobium phaseoli, assembly GCF_003985125.1. Lineage (GTDB taxonomy): Bacteria > Pseudomonadota > Alphaproteobacteria > Rhizobiales > Rhizobiaceae > Rhizobium > Rhizobium phaseoli. Next base: position 45,954 of record NZ_ML133567.1, on the reverse strand, counting down.
GTTGATCATCGGCAGGAGGATGCGGTTGACGATGAAGGCCGGGAAGTCCTCGGCGACGGTAATGGTCTTTTCCAGCGTGCCGACGAATTCCTTGGCGGCGGAGAAGGTCTTCTCATCGGTGGCGATGCCGCGCACCAGTTCGACCAGCTTCATGACCGGCACCGGGTTCATGAAATGAATGCCCATGAAGCGTTCGGGGCGGTCGGTGGCGGCAGCAAGCCGGGTAATCGAAAGAGAGGAGGTGTTGGTGGCAAGCAGCGCTTCCGGCTTCATCACCGGACAAACCTGACTATAAATCTTGCGCTTGACGCTTTCATCCTCGGTGGCGGCCTCGATGACGAGATCGGACGGAGCGAGGTCGTTGACATCGGCCGAGCCTGATATGCGCGACAAGGTCGATTTACGTTCCTCATCCGTCATCTTGCCGTTCGTCACCAGCCGGGCAAGATTGCCATTGATGGTGGCGAGGCCGGATTCGATGCGGTCCTGCGAGAGATCGTAGATGTGGACCCTGTACCCTGCGGCGGCCGAAACATGCGCGATGCCGCAGCCCATCTGGCCGGCACCGATGATCCCAATATTCTTCAACACCGCACTCATCTCCAAACCCCCGCTCGGCAGTCGCCCCCGCGTTGCCGCATTATTTTAGCATTACTGCCGGACGAAAGATCGCCCGGCAGCAGATAAAAGACAATTTTCCAGTCATTCGCAAGTGCGAAAGAAAAGCATCGAGGGCTTTGAAGCGCGTTGCGATCTTTCCGATTCGCTTGTCGCGCTTCAGGTCTTTGCTTTTATGCATATGTCCTCGCAAAGCCGCCGTGCAGTTTTGCGCGGCATGCTTTACAGCGCCTTCTGCAATTCCGGCAGGGCGTCGAACAGATCGGCGACGAGGCCGTAGTCGGCGACCTGGAAGATCGGCGCCTCCTCGTCCTTGTTGATGGCGACGATCACCTTCGAATCCTTCATGCCGGCCAGGTGCTGGATGGCGCCGGAGATGCCGGCGGCGATATAGAGATCGGGCGCCACCACCTTGCCGGTCTGACCGACCTGCCAGTCGTTCGGGGCATAACCGGCATCGACGGCCGCCCGGCTGGCGCCGACGGCAGCCCCGAGCTTGTCGGCAACCGGCAGGATGACCTCCTTGAACTTTTCCGCCGAACCAAGCGCCCGGCCGCCGGAGATGATGATCTTGGCCGAGGTCAGTTCCGGACGGTCGGAGGCCGACAGCGCATCGGCGACGAAACGCGACAGACCCGGATCGGAGGCCGCTGCGATCGCCTCGACCGAGGCCGAGCCGCCTGTCGGTGCCGAAGCGAACGAGGCGGTGCGCACGGTGATGACCTTCTTCGCGTCGCTTGCCTGCACCGTCTGGATGGCGTTGCCGGCATAGATCGGCCGCTTGAAGGTATCGGGGCTGACGACCTCGATGATCTCCGAGACCTGGGCGACATCGAGCAGGGCGGCGACCCGCGGCAGCACGGTCTTGCCGACGGAAGTGGCGGCCGAGAGGATCGTGTCGTAGCTGCCGGCGAGCGAGACGATCAGATCGGCCAGCGGTTCGGCGAGATTGTTGGCAAGTGCATCGCTTTCGGCGAGCAGCACCTTGGCCACACCGGAAAGCTTGGCGGCCTGATCGGCCGCCGCCTTGGCGGCCTTGCCGGCGACGAGGATGTGCACGTCGGCGCCGATCTGGCTTGCTGCCGTCAGCGCCTTGGCGGTCTGGTCGGAGAGGTGATGGCCGTCATGGTCGGCCAGAAGAAGAATGGTCATGAGAATTGCTCCTGTTCCAACCCGATTACAGCACGCCGGCTTCGTTCTTCAGCTTGTCGACCAGTTCGGCGACCGACTTGACCTTGACGCCGGCCTTGCGGCCGGACGGCTCCTCGGTCTTCAACACCGTCAGCCGCGGCGTCGTCGAGACGCCGAAATCAGCCGGGCTCTTCTTGTCGAGCGGCTTCTTCTTCGCCTTCATGATGTTCGGCAGCGAGGCATAACGCGGCTCGTTCAGACGAAGATCGGTGGTGACGACCGCCGGCAGCTTGATCTCGATCGTCTGCAGACCGCCGTCGACCTCGCGGGTGACGGTCGCGCTTCCCTCACCGATCTCGATCTTCGAGGCGAAGGTCGCCTGGGCCGAACCGAGCAGCGCCGCCAGCATCTGGCCAGTCTGGTTGGAATCGTCGTCGATCGCCTGCTTGCCGACGATGATCAGCCCCGGCTGTTCGGCATCGGCGACCGCCTTGAGGATCTTGGCGACAGCGAGCGGCTCGACTTGATCGTCGGTCTCGACCAGGATCGCCCGGTCGGCCCCCATGGCGAGCGCCGTGCGCAGCGTCTCCTCGGCCTTGGCCGGACCGATCGACACCACCACCACTTCCTCGGCCTTGCCGGCTTCCTTCAGCCGCAGCGCCTCTTCCACCGAGATCTCGTCGAACGGGTTCATCGACATCTTCACATTGGCAAGCTCGACACCCGTGCCATCCGGCTTCACCCGGATCTTCACGTTGTAGTCGACAACCCGTTTGACGGGGACGAGAATCTTCATGGGGTCTCCTTCAAGAAAAACTGGCTTCAGCGAGGCTTTTAAGGAAAATGCGCGCTCGAGCGCCGCTTCGATTGTCGAATGGCGACATGGATACGCGTTTTTCCCCCAAATACAACGCTTGCATGACGCAGGCAGGGGATTGCGTCGGCAGTATATGGACGTTTACGTGCACGTCAATATATCTGTTAGCCGCGGCCGCGACCCCAGGGAAGACGCTCGACCCGTCCATCCGCGCCGGCCGCAACAGCCGTACCGGCGCCGGCTTCGTTCCTCACGGCGCGGGGCGTCACGATTTCCCGATCGAAGAGTGGTACGCCGCGACGACGCAGCACCAGGATCAAAACCGCGCCGGCAAGAATGCCGCCGACATGGGCGCCCCAGGAGACGTCGCCATCGGGTGCAATCGCCAGCATGAAGAACTGCTGGCCGATCCACAAAAGCAGCGGCACGAAGGCCGGCAGGGGCAAGGGGACGCGGAAGAACACCAGCACCCAGACCCTGACGCGCGGATGCAGCATGACATAGGCGGCAACGACTCCGGAGATCGCCCCCGAGGCGCCGACCAGCGGCGCTTCCGGGCTCGTCGTCAGCAAGCCGTGGCAAAGCGCGCCGGCGGCCGCGCAGAGGAGGTAGAAAAGCAGGAAGCGCATATGCCCCATCGCATCCTCGACGTTGTCGCCGAAGACCCAGAGGAAGACCATGTTTGAAGCCAGATGCCAGAAGCCCGAATGGACGAAGGCATAGGTGAGATAGGTCATCGGCTCCGGCACGATGTCCAATCCCTCAGCCAACCGAGCCTGTCCGAAGGCGATTGCCGGGATGTAGCCGAGGCCGACGGTCGTTGCCTGGGCAGCCTGTTCGCTCTCCAGGCTGGTGAAGAGCCAGACTGCAACATTGAGCGCGATCAAGGCGAGAGTCACCCACTGAACCTTGATGTGTTTCAGCGTATTGGCGTCGTGAAATGGTATGAACATAAAGGCCCCCCGGCAATCGTGATCGCGGCAAACCTATCTGTTTTTTCCCGGAACCCAAAGCACATCCGCACGACCTCGGTCATTTGCATGGCGGGCGGCGACGAAGAGGAAATCCGAAAGCCGGTTGATATATTTCATCGCGGCCCCGCCGACGATTTCGCCCTCCATGCGCGCCAGCGTGACCATCAGCCGCTCGCCTCGGCGGGCGATCGTGCGAGCCAGATGCAGATGCGCAGCGGCCGGGCTGCCGCCCGGCAGGATGAAGGATGTCAGCGGGTTGAGGTCGGCATTCAGCCGATCGATATCGCGCTCGATGCGCTCGACTTGCGTCTCGACGATCCGCAGCGGCTCGTAGGCCGGCGGCTCGCCGGTGTCGGGCGTGGCGAGATCGGCGCCGAGGTCGAAGAGATCGTTCTGGATCGACATCAGCATGGCGTCGAGGTCGGCCAAGTCTGTCGTGTAAAGCCGCGCCAGGCCGATCGCGGAATTGGCCTCGTCGATCGTGCCATAGGCCTCGACGCGCAGATCGTCCTTCCTGCGGCGCCGGCCGGAAGCCAGCCCCGTCGTGCCGTCGTCGCCGGTCTTCGTGTAAATCTTGTTGAGTTTCACCATGCGGCACCGCCGATCGAGGGGAGGGCGGTAGCGCGCCCCCAAGTTCCGTCATGCTCGGGCTTGACCCGAACATCCACACCGCATCCGTCAGCGGCTATGGGGATCGATCCTCGGGTCAAACCCTGGGATGACGGAGGGTGGGGTTGGCCTCGCCAAATTCGCCCCGGCATACTCACGCACACCGTGTCGGGGTGCTTCTTCAAGCCGGCGCTCACCTCTCCTCCGTCATTGCTGTCCGCGTGCATCATCAAAATCCCTGCTCCGTGGTTTCCTCAGCTCGGGCGGCCACCGCCGGTGATCCAGAGCGTCAGCATGATCAGGATGACGGCGACTGCCTGCAGCAGGACGCGAAGCTGCATCAGTTTGTTGGAAAGGTTGGCGTCGCCGCCCTTCATCATTTTGAAGAGGCCGCGAATCAGCACAAGGGCGACGACGCCCATGACGATGATCGCAAGGATATAGGTGACCGTAGACATGGCATTCAGCTTTCTCAGTCCGTCCAGCGCATCAGATTGTAGAAGAGGTCCGCCGGAAGCAGCCGCTTCAGGAACATGCCCTGTTTAGCCGGAGTCGTTACAGGATAATGTGGCCTTGGATTTTTCACGTTCAATGCGTGTTTCAACACCGCATAGACCGCCTCGGGGCCAAGTTTATGGCGGTTGACCGGCCCCGAACCCTCAAGCCTCGCCAACTGCCTGAGATAATCGGCCGCGTACGGCGAGTTCTCGACGTCGATATTCTCCTTGATCTTTGCCAGCGCATTGGCGGTGAAACGTGTGGCGATCGGTCCCGGCTCGATCAGGCTTACATGGATGCCGCTGCCGTGCAGCTCCATGCGCAGGGTGATGCTGAGGCCCTCGATCGCGAATTTGGAGGCGGTGTAGGCGCCGCGATAGCGGTAGGGGACCACGCCGAGTATGGACGAGCATTGCACGATCCGGCCCTGGCCCTGTCTGCGCATCGACGGAATCACTTGCCGCGTCAATTCGTGCCAGCCGAAGAAATTCGCCTCGAACTGGGCGCGCAGCGATGCCGTCGAAAGATCCTCGACGGCACCCGGCTGGCCATAGGCGCCGTTGTTGAAGAGCGCGTCGATGCGACCGCGGCTGCGTTCGAGAACCGCGCCGACCAGCTCGGTGATCGTCTCGGTTCTGGTATAGTCCATCAAGAAGGTTTCAATGCCGTCGGCTTCGAGGGCCGGCAGATCATCCGTTTTGCGCACCGTCGCAAAGACGCGCCAGCCATCGGCTTTCAGCGCCCGGGCGCAATGAGCGCCGATGCCGGAGGAACAGCCGGTGACGACGATTGTGCGCTGCTCCACCATGGAATGATTCCTGTACAAAATGGGACTCGTTTCCCATATTCGGCCAGAGGATACAATCTGGAAGCCGGAGACGGAATGCGGAAGGTGCTGCGCACGATCTACGACGTGGTCTATGACGCGATCTGTCACATGGTCGAGGACGACGGATTTGCGATGGCAAGCCACGTCGCGCTGTCAAGCCTGCTTGCCGTTTTCCCGTTCCTGATCTTCGGTACCGCGCTTGCAAGCTTTCTCGGCGCCGATCAGTTTTCCTCCACCGCCATCCATCTGATCTTCGACACCTGGCCCGAGGCGATCGCCAAGCCGCTTGCCGACCAGGTGCTGCAGGTTCTGACCATTCCGCGCGGCGGGCTGCTCACGATCTCGGTGCTGGCGGCCGCCTATTTCGCCTCGAACGGCGTCGAGGCGCTGCGGATTTCGCTGAACCGTGCCTATCGGGTGCAGGAAACCCGGCCGTGGTATTTCACCCGCATGGCCAGCCTTGGCTACGTGCTGATCGCGGTCATCATCTTCGCGGCGATCAGCATCCTGCTGGTGGCGGTGCCGTTGGCGCTCGATTATGCCCGGAATTGGTTTCCGCTGTTTGCCGATACGCTCGACATCGTCTTCAGCTGGCGCATCTACGGCACGCTGGTCGTGCTGACCGTCGGCCTGCTGGTCATGCATCTCTGGCTGCCGGCCGGCAAGCGGCGGGTTTTCGACGTCATTCCGGGGGTCTTGCTGACGCTGCTTCTCTGGCTCGCCGGCGCGTTGATCTTTGCCTATTATCTGGCCACCTTCGCCAATTACACCGCCACCTATGCAGGTCTCGCCTCGGTGATGATCGTGCTGATCTTCCTCTATATGGTCGGCGTCATCTTCATCATCGGCGCGGAGATCAATGCGGCGCTGATCAAGTTCCGCGTCTTCCGGATGTTCTCGCACACGCTTTCGATCGTCGGCAGAGAGCGTGTCGAACGGCGCTCAGAGCCCGACAAGGCGGCGAATGTCGGCCCCTGACATGCCCTGGGCACGCAATTCGGCGAGCCCGCTGTCACCTTCGCTCTTCGAAAGCTTGCGGCCATCGGCGTCGAGAATGAGCCGATGATGGTGATAGAGGGGCTGCGGCAGGCCGAGCAGCACCTGCAGCAGCCGGTGCACCGATGTGGCGTAGAAAAGGTCGAGCCCGCGCACGACATGGGTGACGCCCTGCAGCGCATCATCGACGACCACCGAAAGATGGTAGCTCGAGGGTGCGTCGGAGCGCGAGAGGATGACATCCCCCCAGACGCCAGGCTCGGCGGCGATCTCGCCTGTCCTGCTGTCGCCGGTTTCCGTCCAGAACAGCAGTTCACCGATCAGGTCGAGCGCCTTGCGCATGTCGAGCCGCCAGGCATGTTTTTTCCCGGAGGACAGGATGTCCCGCCATTCGGCTTCGGGCCGCTCGCGATCAATCGGCGGATAATGCGGCGTGCCATCGGGATCACGTGGCCAGGATTCGCCCGCTGCCTCATAGGCGGCGACACGCGCCTTCACCTCGCCGCGTGTCAGGAAAGCCGGGTAGACCAGGCCGCGTTCGATCAGCGCATGCAGCGCCGCCTGGTACTCCGGAAAATGTTCCGACTGGCGCCGCACCGGACTTTCCCAGTCGATGCCAAGCCAGTCGATGTCCCTGAGGATGCCGGCCTCGAATTCGGGGGTGCAGCGGGCCTGGTCGATATCCTCGATGCGCAGCAGCAGCCGGCCATGCAAAGCGTCGGCCATATCGCGGTTCAAAAGGGCCGAAAGGGCATGGCCGAGGTGCAGCGGTCCGTTGGGGCTCGGCGCAAAACGAAAGACAGGTTTTTGACGCTCGCTCGTGGTCATGCTTTCTTCTGCCACGGATTTTGGTTTTGAACCACTGGGAGGACGCGTGCAGATCATCCGCAACGACGAGGACGTCAGGCTGGGGCTCGAAGCGTTGCTTCGCCTGGATCCGCGGCTTGCACCGATCGCCGCGGATGCGGGTCCGCTGCCACTGCGGCTGCGCGAACCCGGTTTTGCCGGACTTGCCCATATCATCGTGTCGCAAATGGTCTCGCGCGCCAGCGCCGAGGCAATCTGGCGGCGCATGCTGCCGGCGGATGGCCCGCTGACGGCGGAAGCTTACCTGCTGCTTCACCCCGAGGCGTGGCGGGAATTCGGCCTGTCGCGCGCCAAGGCCGATACGCTGACGCGGATCGCTGACGCGGTTGCCTCCGGTCGCCTCGATCTTTCCGGTCTCTGCCTGAAGCCGCCGGGCGACGCGCTTGGCGAACTGACGGGGCTGAAGGGCGTCGGCCCGTGGACGGCGGAAGTCTATCTGATGTTCTGCGGCGGCCATGCCGACGTCTTTCCGGCCGGCGATGTCGCGCTGCAGAATGCCGTCGGCGCCGCGCTCGGACTTGCGGCGCGGCCGCAAGCGAAGGCGCTTGCCAAGCTCTCGGAAGTCTGGTCGCCGTGGCGCTCAGTGGCAGCCCGGCTTTTCTGGGCCTATTACGCCAGGAAAATGCGCCGCGACATGGTGCCGACCGGCTGATCGGCCACACTCTTCAAATTGCCTTTATCCTCTGAATTTATTGGACTTCACAATCCTGTAACAACCGGCCTAATATACAGGTGCAGATGCCGAATCGATCAGGAGAGTCCCTTGACGATTGCAGTCTCCCCGCAGGCCCTGCCAGCGCTCGTCCTGAACGCTGACTACCGGCCGCTGAGTTATTACCCCTTGTCGCTGTGGTCCTGGCAGGACGCGATCAAGGCGGTATTTCTCGACCGTGTGAACATCATCGCAGAATATGAACATTCGGTTTCCTCGCCGAGCTTTTCGATGCGGCTTCCGAGTGTCGTATGCCTGAAGACCTATGTGCAGCCGTCCCGCAATCCTGCCTTCACCCGGTTCAACGTATTCCTGCGCGATCGGTTCGAGTGCCAGTATTGCGGCGCCCATGACGACCTGACTTTCGACCATGTCATCCCGCGCGCCCATGGCGGCGAGACGACCTGGGAGAATGTCGTGGCGGCGTGCTCGCCCTGCAATCTGCGCAAGGGCAGCAAGCTTCCGAAGCAGGCAGGCATGTTCCCGGCGCAGAAGCCCTACCAGCCGACGGTGCAGGATCTGCACAATAACGGCCGGCTGTTTCCGCCGAACTATCTGCATGACAGCTGGCTCGACTATCTCTACTGGGATACCGAATTGCAGCCCTGATCGGACCCGTCTGCAGCGCGTCGCCTCGACCGTGGCCAAAACCGCGCTTTGGCTCTTTGCTTCCGTGTCGTTATCGATGGCCCGTTGCGGACGCCCGCGATGACTTGCGTCAGGCGGCTTTGCGCACGCCGAGGAAGGCGAAGGCTGCAAGCAGGATCCCCGCAATCACGTTCCAGCCGGCAAAAGACAGGCCGAGCACCCGGAGCGCCGCATCGGTGCAGGATGGGCCCTTGATCGTATTGAGTTCGCCGAGCAGATCGCCGGCATTGGTCGTCATGCTGCTTGCGGTGGTCGAGCAGGTGGCCGGGCCCGGCCAGAAGTGCCATTCGACGCCGGCGTGATAGATGCCCATGCCGGCGGTGACCAGCATCAGGACGCCGGCTGCGAGAAGCATCGCGCGGGAAATCCAGTTCGGCAGGCCGACGAGATCGCAGATCCCTGCCAGAATGGCGATCGGAATCGCATAATAATAGGGCTGGCGCTGCAGCAGGCAGAGGGCGCAGGGAATATAGCCGCCGATATACTGGAAACCGAGGGCGCCGCCGACCACCGCCGCCATGCCGATAGCGAGCAATATGGAATAGACGAAGCCGGGACGGGCGAGCGGCGAGGCGGTGGCAGTCATGGCGGAGCTCCGCGAGAGTTTGGCTTGGAGCAATTCCAGCAAAAGTGTGAAGCGGTTTTGCGTCCGGAATTGCGTAAAATTAAAGAGATAGAGCATCTTCGTTATTCGAAGAAAAACGAAATGCTCTAGTGAGCGAACGAGCGGTAGCCGACATATAGCACGATTGCCGCGGTGGCACCGATGCCGACGAGCTGGCCGAGGCGCTTCTCGATGAAGTCACGGATCGGCTCGCCATAGCGGCGCAGCAGCCAGGCGAGGAAGAGGAAACGCGCGCCGCGTGCAATAATCGCCGAGATAATGAAAAGGCCCAGATTGACGTGAATGACGCCGGACAGGATGGTGACGATCTTGATCGGCGGCAGATGCGCAAGACCTGATGTGACGAGCAGCAGCAGGATCCACTCGTAAGTGACATAGGCCTTCATCTGCTCGAAGGCATCGAGTTTGCCGTAGAATTCGAGAACTGGCCGCGCCACCGTCTCATAGGCGTAAAAGCCGAGCGCCCAGCCGGCGATGCCGCCGAGCACTGAGGCGACGGTCGCAATCAGCGCATAGCGATAGGAGCGCTCCGGTTTGGCGAGCGCCATCGGCAGGAACAGCACGTCGGCGGGGACGAGAAAGACGGAGCTTTCGACGAAGGCGATGACGGCAAGCCAGACTTCGGCCGATTTGCGCGCGGCCAGAGACATGGTCCAGTCGTAAAGTCTGCGGAGCATTCCGTTCCTTTCCTATTGCAATGCAAAAGAGCTTTAGGGGCCGTGCGCGGCGCTGTAAATGCTCGTCCGTGTCCTTCGTGCCACCCGGCGCTTAAAAATTTCGTGATGCGGGCATCGATGTCTCTCCCAAGATTTCATGGGATGGCGAATCGGCCATTCTGCGGCAAGCTGGTTTGAGGGCGACGTGCAGGGTGGCATGAGAATGTTCAAAGTGATCGAAGGCGGCCGCGGTCGTGCCGTTCAGATGGATGACGGGGTCGGAGCGGGACGGGGACCGAACAGGGACGATGTGCGTCGGGAAGCGGCCCGGCGGCTGAGCGAAAGCGGTTATCATCTGTCTCGCGTTCGGGAATTCGCGACCGGTGTGCCGATGCTGGCATCTTTGAAATACCTGTCGCTTCAGATCGACTTCGCAGCCGAGACGTTGTCGCGGCTCGATCCGATCCCGGAGGATTTCCGTTCGGACGGCTATTGGCCGGCAGGCTGAAGAGCCTTGCGCAACGGACTTGCAGGTCGATTTGCCATGCGCCTGACCTAGGAATGTCTGCGCGTCAGGACAAATCCATCGACTTTTCCCATTGCTGACGCAGCACGTTCATCTCCGTGCGCTTCTGGGCCATTTCGCTGACGATCGCGCGCAGATTGGGATGGTGCGACATGAACATGTTGAAATCGCGCCGCTCGAGCACCTCGAACTGGCAGAAGTCGACGGCGATGACATCGGCGGTGCGCCGTCCGCCGCTCAGCAGCGCCATCTCGCCGAAGAAGGCGCCCGGCTCGAGGCGGATCGCGCCGCTGGCGAGCCGCACTTCGACGGCGCCCGAGGATATAAAATACATGCTGTCGCCGCGATCACCGCGGCGGATGACGCGTTCGCCCGGAGGGGCGGACTTTGCCTTGAAGAGCAGCAGAAGCTCTTCCTGCGCGTCCTCGCCGACCTGGGAGAACAGAGGGAAAGTTTCGATCAGCTGCTGCATCTTCAGCTGGTGCTGGCGTTCGCGCTCCTCGCCGAGCGCCCTGATCTTTTCCAGTTCCCTGCCGAGCGTCTTCTGCTTCTTTCTGCCGTAGTTTTCGAAGAGGAGGGGCCATTTCGAATGCATGTATTTCTTCAGGCCGTCGCTCGCGAAGATCACGATCGGGTTGAGCGTGATCGACAGGATCGCGGCGGCAAGGATCAGATCCTGGCCCTCATGCGGCAGAAGTCCGAGCGAGACGCCGAGGCCGGCGAGGATGAAGGAAAACTCGCCGATCTGAGCAAGGCCGCCGGCCAAGGTCAGGCCCATGCTGATCGGATAGCGCAGCAGCATGACGATCGCAAAGGTGATGATGGCCTTGCCGAGGATGATGAGTGCCAGGGCTCCGATCACGGCCAGCGGCTGGCGCACCAGGATCGAGGGGTCGAAAAGCATGCCGACGGAGACGAAGAACAGCACGGAGAAGGCGTTCTGCAACGGCAGCGAATCGGCGGCTGCTCTGTGGCTGAGCTGGGATTCACTCATGACGACGCCGGCGAAGAAGGCGCCTAATGCAAAGGAGACGCCGAAGATCGCCGCTGAGCCGAAGGCGATCCCCAGCGCGATCGCCAGCACGGTGAGCGTGAAGAGCTCGCGCGAGCCGGTGCGGGCGATCATCGTCAGCAGCCAGGGCACGATCCGTGGACCGAGGAAGATCGCCATGGCGGCGAAAGCCGCCACCTTCAACAAGGTCAGCCCGACCGCCAGAGCCAGCGGCAGTTCGCCGAGACCGTGATTGGTCGTATCGACAGCATGGCCGCCGAGCAGTTCTGCCAGCGCCGGCAGCAGCACCAGCGCCAGCACCATTGCCAAATCTTCGACGATCAGCCAGCCGACGGCGACGCGTCCGCTTGCCGCATTGACGAGATTGCGCTCCTCCAGCGCCTTCAGGAGCACGACGGTGCTGGCCACCGACAGGCTGAGGCCGAAGACGATACCGGCGCCAAGGCTCCAGCCCCAGAGCTTGCAAAGGCCGATGCCCAGCAGTGTGGCGAGGCAAATCCGTCCGATCGCACCCGGTACGGCGATGCCGCGCACGGCGAGCAGATCGGAGGCGGAAAAATGCAGGCCGACGCCGAACATCAGCAGGATGACGCCCATCTCCGCAAGCTGGCCGGCAAGCGCGGTGTCGGCGACGAAGCCCGGAGTGAAAGGCCCCATCATGATGCCGGCCACCAGATAGCCGACGAGCGGCGGCAGCCGGAGCCGGTCCGCGCTATAGCCGAGGACCGCCGCGAAAACAAAACTGACGGCGACCGTCGCGATGAGTCCTACTTCCTGATGCACGTCTGGCCTCGCCTGATGGTAACGGTCGCCACATTGGACGAAGCGTAAACAAAATTAAACAGTTGATTTGCGTTTTGAGCGCCTGGTCGGCGCTCCTGTCCGATCGGCAACAGATAATGTCGGCAAAGGATCGCCACGGTCGGCGCGCCACCGATGTTGGAACCAGTTTTAGCTTACGTCGTTGCCCCTTCATCACGAGAAGGAGAAACGATATGCGGAAAATCATCCTGAACTGTACTGTGGCGGCGCTTGCCGCCTGCTCATTTGCAGCCCCTGTTCTCGCAGACAGCGTCTATGTCAGAGAGCGCACCTATGATGATGACGGCTATCGCCAGGAGCGCGTCAGGCCCGGCATCACCATCAGCGAGCGCGGCGTGACCTTTGGTGTCCGCGAACGCGAGCACCGTCGCTATCGCCACGATGGCTGCGAAACCAGGAGCGTCACCCGCCAGACGGAGGACGGCGAGGTTACCAGGACTGTGCGGCGCTGTTACTGATGAAAATATCGGAGAAAAGCGAGGCCCGGTTCCTGCGTGAGCCGGGTTTTCACCTTTTCGTGGCGCTGATGTCGCAATGTGGTGGTGGAAAACCTCCGGCGATGTTATCAGCACGCCTTCGGTCGAAGCGCATTCCCAGCGCAAGGACCCGCACAGGATTTTTAGTATGATTGAGCTTACCCCGTCCCAGATCGCCGGACTCAAACTCGCCAGGGACGGAGATCTCTATCCTCAGCCGGCCAATAAATGGACGCATCAAAACGCGACCGTAACCTACGCAAAAAACGATCGGTGGAAAGAGCGGCCTCAGAAGGTGAAATCGGTCACGGCGAAGACGCTGGGTGAGTTGAAAGAGCCGGGCTTCCTCGAGCGACGCCATCTGGACGACGACGCATCAAAGGATGTCTACGGCATCACCATGGCAGGCAAGATGTGGCTGTTGAAGAATAAATAGTTTCAGTTGGATGCGGATTGTTCCGTATCGGGGATCGAGGCGCGGCGAGTTGAAACCAGTCCGCCTTCGTTCCTGCCGGAACTACGGCTCGCCGAGCCGAAGCTCAAAGAGCGGAGGCTGGTGCCCCATGCCGGGGTCGAACCAGCACTTCTTTCGAAACTCGATTTTGAGTCGAGCGCGTCTACCAATTCCGCCAATGGGGCAACGGATACCGACGAGGCGGGTGTCTAACATGTGTGCGCCCGCGCATGCAAGACGGATGAGCGAAGTTATCGCGGCAATCCGGTGGAGAGATCCGGCCTGTTTCGAGGCCAGATCCTCTTTGCGATCAATGGGCCGCGGCAGGGGCGGCACTCGGCAGGCCTGATTTCTTCAGCGTGATCGCCAGGATCGAGGCCAGCAGGCAGAAGGCGCCGGCGACGAAGAAGGCGGGCAGATAGCTCGACAGTTCCGTGCGCGAGAGGCCGGCGCCATAGGCGGCGGTGGCGGCGCCCAGCTGATGGCCGGCAAAGACCCAGCCGAAGACGAGGCCGGCCTTTTCTCGGCCGAAGCGGTCGGCGGCGATCTTGACGGTCGGCGGCACGGTGGCGATCCAGTCGAGGCCATAGAAAATGGCAAAGATCGAAAGCCCGTAGAAGCTGAAGTCGCTGAAGGGCAGATAGAGCAGCGAGAGGCCGCGCAGGCCGTAGTACCAGAACAGCAGCCAGCGATTGTCGAACCGGTCGGACAGCCAGCCGGAGCCGATGGTGCCGAAGAAATCGAAGATGCCCATGACGGCAAGCACGCTGGCGGCGGCCACCGGCACGATGCCGAAATCGCCGCAAAGGGTGACGAAATGGGTCTGGATCAGGCCGTTGGTGCTGAGGCCGCAGATGAAGAAGGTGGCAAACAGGATCCAGAAGGTCGAGGTCGCCGAAATCTCGCGCAGCGTGGTGATCGGCGTCATCAGGGCAGCGCCGAGCGTCGGCCTGGCCGGTGCCGGCGTCACATGTGCCTCACCCAAAGAGGGCAAGTTGACGTCAGCCGGCCGGTCGCGCATGAAGGCGAGAACGGCAAGGGCGGCGACCATGATCATGGCGCAGACGAAAAACACCGTCGAGCGCCAGCCGTAACGCTCTGTCAGCTCCGCCATCAGCGGCAGAAAGACAAGCTGGCCGGTGGCCGAGCTTGCCGAAAGCATGCCGACGACGAGACCGCGATGCCTGGTGAACCAGCGCGTCGACACCGTCGCGGCGAGCACCATGGCCGTCAATCCGGTGCCGAAGCCGACGACGATGCCCCAGAGCAGCAGGAGCTGCCACAACGTCGTCATGAACAGCGAGCCGACGAAGCCTATGCCGATCAGCGTCAATGCAAAGACGATGACCTTGCGCACGCCGAAATAATTCATGAAGGCGGCGGCAAACGGCCCCATGAAGCCGAACAGGATCAGGCGGATCGCGAGTGCGGAGGAAATCTGCGACGTTTCCCAACCGAATTCGTCCTGCAGCGGCTTAATCAGCACGCCGGGGGCGCCCATGGCGCCCGCCGTCACCAGCATGGTGAGGAAGGTGGCGGCAACGACGACCCAACCGTAATGAATGTTGCGCCGGGCAAGGGTTGAGGCAAGGGCGGTGGAAACCATGAGCGAGATTCCGTTTCGGATTTTCGGGGAAAATACTGGACCGATTTACATGATGGTCATCATATTTCTTGCGTATTGATGATGGACATCATATAATTTGTCAAGCCACTATTTCCGGAGACGATGATGCGGGTCAGCCGCGAGAAATTTGCCGAAAACCGTGAGAAGATTCTGAGTGTAGCCGGCGTGCTTTTCCGGGAAAACGGTTTTGACGGCGTTGGCGTTGCCGACATCATGAAGGCGGCAGGGCTGACGCATGGCGGCTTTTACGGACACTTCGGCTCCAAGGACGAACTGGCGCTTGAGGTCAGCCGCAGGCTGATCGATCGGGTGGAAGAGCGCTGGAAGGAGCATATTGCCAGCTCGCCGGACCGGCCGCTCGAAACGCTTCTCGACCATTATATCCACTGGCGCACGGTTGATGATCCTGGCGGTAGCTGCGTCTTCGCGACGCTGATCCAGGAGGTGAGCCGCAGCCGCGGCGCGGTTCGCGCCGTCTTCAGCGATGGGTTGTCCGTGCTGGTTGACACGCTAGCCGAGATTGTTCCCGGCGACAGCGAAGAGGAACGCCGCGCCAATGCCGCGACGACGCTTTCATCGATGATGGGCGCCGTCATTCTCGCCCGCGCCGTCGAGGACAGGGCCGTCGCCGAGCAGTTTTTGGTGACGATGCGCCGACAACTCGATCCCAAACCCGGCAATCAGAAATAGGCTCAGTCGCGGAAGGCGATGAGGGCGTTACTCTCGACGATCTCGGTGAATTTTCCATCCGGTGAAAGAGCGGCCAATTCGTTTCGCAGCGTCTGCTCGAATTGCATCGTCCTGCCGCCGAGCGCCTGCGGCGACGTGACGGACATGGAGAAGGCGCGGCCGACGATCTCATCGGCATCGATGGTCCGCTCGACGACAATGCCGATGCGTTCCAGGTTGCGGAATGCCGAGCGCAGCAGAAATTCCTCGTGCTTTCCAAAGTCAGGCCCGCGGCGGAACTGCCGCTCGCTACGCATCTCTTCCGGCGACAGGTGTTCGGATACGCTGTCCACGGCCTCGCGCCAGGCCGGCGAGGCGGAGATGTGCCGGTCGCCGAAAAGAACGACAGTTCCTTCCGGCTCAGTCAGCTTGTCCAGCATCGCCAGTGTCGCGGCGCGATCCATCCAGTGGAACGAGCGGCCCATTGCGTCATCTTGAGCGGCCCGAAGGCGGGGCCGAGATCATACGAAGAGCCGAGAATGAATTCGGCGCGGATACCGGCCGCCGCCGCTCCCTCGCGGGCCGCATCCAGCATTTCCGGCTCCGGGTCGAGGCCGGTGACATCGGCGCCGGCAAGGTGGGCGAAGGCGATGCCGATCTGGCCCGGCCCGCAGCCGAGGTCGAGCAGACGGTCGCCGGGGCGAAGGCCGATTCGGCCGGCCACCCGTTCGATCAGTGCGTCGGGATAGGGAACGCGGAAACGGCTGTAATACGCGGCGGTGCTGCGGAAGCGGCGGGGCTCGAAAGGAACGGTGGTCATGGCAAACTATTCCTCAATGTTCCGGCAATCGCTAGGGCCGAACTAGGACTGTCTTGTGATGCCGGACGGCCTGCCGATGCAACGGTGCTGCGACAATTTTGCTCCCTCGCCGCGCGAACGGGAGGGATCTGTTCTGGCGATTGAAGGCCGAAAGCGGGCTGGTGGTTATTTGAAGCCGGCGACGGCATGCGGGATATAGGGTGCTTCCAGTAAGGCGATTTCCTCGGCAGTGAGCCTGACCGTGAGCGAAGCGACAGCGTCCGCCAGGTGGTTCGGTTTGGACGCGCCGATGATCGGTGCGGTCACGACGCTCTTCTGCAGAATCCAGGCGGTGGCGACCTGGGCGCGGGAAATGCCGCGGGCTCTGGCGATGTCGGCTACGGCCTCGACTATTCTGCGGTCGGCATCGATCGATTGGGTGTAGAGCGTCTTGCCGAATTCGTCGGTCTCGCTGCGCGGCGTCGTCTCGTCCCAGTCGCGGGTGAGGCGGCCGCGGGCCAGCGGACTCCAGGGGATGACGGCGATCTTCTGGTCTTCGCAGAGCGGCAGCATCTCGCGCTCTTCCTCGCGGTAGAGCAGATTCAAGTGATTCTGCATGCTGACGAATTCCGTCCAGCCGTTCAGACGGGAGACGTAGAGCGCCTTGGCGAACTGCCAAGCATACATGGATGAGGCGCCGATATAACGCGCCTTGCCTGATTTGACGACGTCGTGCAGCGCTTCCAGCGTTTCCTCGATCGGCGTCGTATAGTCGAAGCGATGGATCTGGTAGAGATCGACGTAATCCGTGCCCAGGCGGCGCAGGCTGTTGTCGATCTCATCGAAGATCGCCTTGCGCGACAGGCCGGCGCCGTTCGGGCCCGGCCGCATGCGGTTGAACACCTTGGTCGCCAGCACGATGTCCTCGCGCTTGGCGAAATCCCGGATGGCGCGGCCGACGATCTCCTCCGAAGAACCGTTGGAATAGGTGTTGGCCGTGTCGAGGAAATTGATGCCGAAGTCGATCGCCTGCTTGATCATTGCCCGGCTTTCCTCTTCCCGCAGGCTCCAGGCATGGTTGCCGCGGCCAGGATCGCCGAAGGTCATGCAGCCCAGGCAGATTTTCGACACTTCGAGACCGGTCTTTCCGAATTTTGCGTATTCCATGAAACGACTCCGTGATGAATCTGACGGTGCTCCCCAGCGGCTTTCCATCATCTAGTGCGGAGCAGGCGAAGGCGCAGGGAGCGCGACGAAGAATTTGTGCTGCATATGCACAATCATCGGTGACCACCTTGAAGCCGCGTTCCGCGCCATTTCGCGCTCCTGCTTGCACATCGGTGCCGCAAGGTGTTAGCTGCTGCAGCATTTTTTACCGGAATCCGACGATGCAATTGCCCTCTCACGATCGCTATGACGATCTCTATCGTGATTTCTCCTGGCGGATTCCGGAGGATTTCAATATCGGCCGCGCCGTCAGCGACGATTGGGCAGCCCGGGCGCCGGAGCGCGTCTGCCTCGAGCATTTCAGCCCCGACGGCCGTCATCGCTCGATGACCTACCGCACGCTCGCCGACCGTTCCTCGGCCTTCGCCAATGCGCTGGTTTCGCTCGGGATCGGACGCGGCGATCGTGTCGCGCTGCTCTTGCCGCAGTGCTTCGAGACGGTAATCGCGCATGTGGCGATCTACAAGGCCGGCGCGGTTGCGCTGCCGCTGGCGCTGCTCTTCGGCGTCGAGGCGCTGGAATACCGGCTGAAGGCGGCAGGGGCCGCGGCCGTCCTCACCAATGGTTTCGGTCTTGATCGCATCCGGCAGATCCGTGACCGCCTGCCGGTGCTGAAACATGTGGTCAGCATCGACGGGGCAAATGACGAGGCGCTGGGATTTGCCGAGCTGGTGGATGCTCACCCTTCGGTCTTCGATGTCGCCGAGACCGGTCCGAACGATCCGGCGCTGATGATCTTTACCTCGGGCACGACAGGGCCGCCGAAGGGCGCGCTGCATGGCCACCGTGTTCTGCCCGGGCATATTCCCGGCATGCAGTTCGCCCATGAGGGCTTTCCGCGTGCCGGCGATAAGGTCTGGACGCCGTCCGACTGGGCCTGGGCCGGCGGCCTGCTCAACGCGCTGCTGCCGAGCCTTCTGCTCGGCGTTCCCGTCGTCTCCTCGCCGGCGCAGAAATTCGATGCTGACATGGCCTACCGGATCATGGCGGAGATGAAGGTGCGCAATGCCTTCATTCCACCGACGGCGTTGAGGCTGATGCGCTCGGTTTCCGATCCGCGTTCGAAATATGATCTCGTGCTGCGCACGATCGGCTCTGCCGGGGAGGCGCTCGGCCGCGAGACCTATGAATGGGCGCGGCGCACGCTCGGCATCACCGTCAATGAATTCTACGGCCAGACGGAATGCAATTTCGTGCTCTCATCGAGTGCTGCCTATGGCGTGACCAGGGCCGGTGCCATCGGCAGGGCGGTACCGGGACACCGTGTCGCGATCGTCGGTGAAGCGGGGGATGAGCTGGCGGCCGGCGAGCCGGGCCAGATCGCCATCGCCAGTCCCGATCCCGTCATGTTCCTTGGCTATTGGAACGATGAGGCGGCGACCGAGAAAAAATTCGTCAAGGGCTGGCTGCTTACCGGCGATATCGGCCGCCAGAATGAAGAGGGCTACGTCACCTTCGAAGGCCGCGACGACGACGTCATCACCTCTTCGGGATATCGCATCGGCCCGGCCGAAATCGAGGACTGCCTGATCGGCCATCCCGCCGTGCAGCTTGCCGCTGCCGTCGGCAAGCCCGATGCCGTGCGGACGGAGATCGTCAAGGCCTATATCGTGCTGGCACCGGGCCATTCGCCGAGCGAGGCGCTGGCCGCCGACATCAGGGAATGGGTGAAGATGCGGCTTTCGATGCACGAATATCCGCGCGAGGTGGAATTCGTCGAGTCACTGCCGCTGACGACCACGGGCAAGGTGATCCGCCGGCTGCTGCGGGAAAAGGCGGCAGCCGAAGGCTGAGGCGTCAACTCCGGCTGGCGAGCGACATGATCTTCTCGCGCAGCATTTTCGCCATGTTGCGCGTGCTGCGGTACATGTGCAGCTGGGCGGCGACCTGGCGCATGTCGCGGTCGCCGTTCTGCGTCAGGCCGATCACCAATGTTCCCATCTCCTCGCGCTCCTGCCAGAAGCGGCTCATGATCGGGTGGTCGGAGACGGCGCAGGAATCGGAGCGGACGATATTGGCGTCGTCGAGATGCCATTCGGTGAGTTCGCTCATCAAAAGCTTGCCCGGAGAATAGCGGGCATAGTTTTCGTCATAGGCCGTCTTCCAGGTATAGGCCTCGCCGCCCATCATCAGCACCACGACGGCGGCGATCGCCTTGCCGTTGAGGTCGATCGAATGAATCCGCACCGCGTCGACGGCGGCAAGGTTCGAGACGGCCTCGCGGGCGAAGGCGGTATGATAGCGGTCGGTGACAAGGGCGCTTCGCCGTTTGCCTTTCCAGCCGCCGGCTTCCATCGCCAGGAATTCCTCGAAACGGACGTGGATTTCACGCGGCTGGCGGGCGACGGCATAGACCGCCGTTCCGAGTTCTTCCAGCTGACGCCACTGGCGGCGCATCTCGCGCATGTGTGATGAGGAGATGGTTTTGCCGAGATAGGCCGGCGCCTCGTCCTCGCTCTGCAGCATCGGGCGCAGATAGGGATTGGTCACGGTGAGCGGCAGATTGCGGCCGAGCGCGACAGCCTTGAGCATGCGCACAAAAATTCCGTTCAATCTCAGATCCGGCAGGACCAGGGTGCCCGGCAGGTTGAGATCACGGACGGTAAGCGCTTCGAAGAGATTGTCGAGGGTTTCGGCCGCGTCCTCGCTGTCGACGAGCGGCGTGCCGAGCGGGCCGAAGCTGTTCGACCAGCCGCGGATGATCGAGGGACCGACGGCAAAACCCGGTTTATCGACCGAAAACGGCAGGAGGAAGCGCATGCGGCTGCGGCCGGCATTGTGGTCGCGGATCAGGGCGAAATTCACCTGCCTGTCTTCGAGCCGCGGCATGGCGGGCGCTAGGAAGCGGCCGGAGAAGAAGACGTTCGGCTCCATCGCCCGGTTGGAGAGGAAGTCTAGCTCATCCTGAAGCTCGTAGCCGAGCTTGCCGGGATAGAGGCAAAGTTCGCGTCCGGGTCGGCCGATCTCCGTACGGGCCTCGGCCTGCGGTGCCTCGAAATGCAGCGACGCGAGATCATGGATCATGCGGTTGGTGATGCTGTCGGTGCTTTCGGTGACGGGGGGCGGACGCACCATCTATCGAACTCTCATTTCTGGGGTTGCGGCGGCGGGGCTGGCGAAGGCGAAGAGAACGATGCCGAGCGTGCGGCGCACGGCGATATGCAGAAGCACAGCCTCGACCGCCATGGCCGAGGCTGTGGCAATCGCGGTGCCTTCGATGCCGTAATGCGGAATCAAAGCGAGGTTGAGACCGATATTGGCGGCCAATGCACCGGCATAAAGCGCGACGCAGAGATTCTGCTTGCCGGCCATCATCAGCAGCGTCTCGGCCGGACCGACCAGCGACTTGGCGAGAATGCCGGCAAGCAGGATCGCCATGACCAGATAACCCGACGTAAAGGCGCCGCCGAACAGCGACAGCAGCAAGTGACCGGCCGCGAGAACGGCAAGACCGACGCCGAGCGCTGGCCAGAAGGTCCAGCGGGCGGCGTCAGCTGCGGCATTCGCCAACTGCGCATGGTCGCCTTGAGCGATGATCGAGGAAAAGCGCGGGCCGGCGGCGGCTTTGACGGAGAAATTGATGAAATGCACCAGCGCCATGGTCTTGGCGGCGGCGAAATAAATGGCGACGTCGTGTGGTTCGAGGAAAATGCCGACGACGATGACATCGGAATTGGTCAGCAGGAAGCTGACGCCCTCGATCAGGAAGATCGGAAAGGCGACGCTGAGCCAGGCGAGGAAATCGACCTTGCGCGGGCCGTCGTCATAATGCCGGCGAAGGCGGTAAAGCGTCGCGCTATATTGGCCGAGGGCCGTGACGAAGGTGGCCACGAGCGCCGCCTGCATGGCGGTGACGGCGGTATGCTCCGCGCCGCTCGCAATCGCAATCAGCATGCAGCCGATGATGAGGATCGGCCGGATAATATAGACCGGGCCCAGCGCCATCACCGGCCAGTGGTTCGCTCGCGAGGTGCCTTCCAGAATATCGCCCAGCGCGATCATCGGCATGGCAAACAGGCCGAGGAAGATCGGGACGAGATAATAGGGCTCGATCATATCCCCGAATAAATGCAGCCCGAGCATGCCGGCGGCAAGCATCGCCGTGCCGGACAGTAGCGCGAAGATGCGCGCCGTACCCGTCAGGCCGCGGATTTCCTCGAAGGCGCCCGCCGCCTTGTACTGCGGCAGAAAGCGGATGATCGCGGTGTGGAAGCCAAGGCAGGAGAGGTCGCCGAAGACGACGACCAGCACCCAGACGAAAACGAAGATGCCATATTCATATTCGCCCATCAGCCGTGCGAGCACGATCTGGGAGACGAAGGCGAGTGCGGCACTGAGGATGCGGATCGAAAAGGCCGTCAGCGCCATACGCTGAGCGGCGGCCTTCTCGCCGCCTTCTGTCAGCACGGCCGCGAGCATGCGCAGCGTACGGCCGCCGATCGGGCGCAGGCCCGCCGGCAGCATCTTCTCCGCTGTTTCTATGACCGCCATGATGAACACGCAAAACTCTGAGGTCAGGCAAATCGTCCCCGAAGTCTTGACAGAGCAGGGTTAAGAAACGGTTCCGGAACGGCCCTGGCCGCGGGCCTGGAATTGCAGCTGCCCGGCGTTGCCGCAGAAAAGAAAATGCCGCCCGAAGGCGGCATTTTCAGAGTTGTCGTATTGGCCTCAGACCTGTTCGAAGGCCCCGTGGCAGTGCTTGTATTTCTTGCCTGAGCCGCAGGGGCAGGCCTCGTTGCGGCCGACCTTGCCCCAGGTCGTGGGATCCTCGGGATTGCGGTTCTCGGGCGCGACGATCACCTCGGAGGCCTGGTAGATCGGAGCGAAATCGTCCTCACCCGTCATCGGATCGAGGTGATGGGCCTGCATCAGCGGCGGTTCTGGTTCGGCCGGCGCCTGCTGCACCAGTTCGACGCGCATCAGCTGGGCGGTGACGGCCTCGCGCAGATTGTTAAGGAGGCCGGTGAAGAGTTCGAAAGCTTCAGACTTGTATTCCTGCAACGGATCGCGCTGAGCGTAGCCGCGGAAGCCGATGACCGAGCGCAGGTGATCGAGGTTGACGATATGCTCGCGCCAGAGATGATCGAGTGTCTGCATGACGATCGAGCGCTCGACATAATGCATGATGTCGTCGCCGAAACGCTCGGCCTTCTCAGTAAAGGCGGCATTGGCGGCTTCCGTCAGGCGCTCGCGAATATCGTCCTCGCCGATGCCTTCCTCCTTGAACCAATCCTCGATCGGCAGATCGAGATTCAGGATATTTGTGACGCCGGTCTTTAGGCCGACGGCATCCCACTGTTCGGCATAGGCGCGTTCGGGGATATGCTTTTCTACCAGATCCTCGATCACCTCTCGGCGCATGTCGGAGACGGTCTCGGAAATATTGGTCGATTCCATCAGTTCGAGACGCTGCTCGAAGATCACCTTGCGCTGATCGTTGAGAACGTCGTCATACTTCAGCAGGTTCTTGCGGATATCGAAGTTGCGGGCTTCGACCTTCTTCTGCGCACGCTCCAGCGCCTTGTTGATCCAGGGATGGACGATCGCCTCGCCCTCCTTGAGGCCGAGCTTGGTCAGCATGCTGTCCATGCGGTCGGAGCCGAAGATGCGCATCAGGTCGTCCTGAAGCGAAAGGTAGAATTTCGAACGGCCGGGGTCGCCCTGGCGGCCCGAGCGGCCGCGCAGCTGGTTGTCGATGCGGCGGCTTTCATGGCGTTCGGTGGCGATGACATAGAGGCCGCCGGCGGCGAGCGCCTTCTGCTTGAGTTCCTTGATCTCTTCGACGATCGCCTGGATCCGGGCATCACGCTCCGGACCGGCTTCGATCTCGCCGAGCTCGCGCTCGATGCGCATCTCCAGGTTGCCGCCGAGCTGGATGTCGGTGCCGCGGCCAGCCATGTTTGTGGCGATCGTGACGGCGCCCGGCACGCCGGCCTGGGCGACGATATAGGCTTCCTGCTCGTGGTATCGGGCGTTCAGCACCTGGAAGTCGGTGAAGCCCTGCTTGCGCATGCGGTCGGCAAGGAGTTCCGACTTCTCGATCGAGGTCGTGCCGACGAGCACCGGCTGGCCGCGTTTGTGGGCGTCGAGGATTTCCTCGATGATCGCCTTGAACTTCTCGTCGAAGGTCCGGTAGACCTCGTCGTCCTCGTCGATGCGCTTGATCGGCAGGTTGGTCGGAACCTCGATGACGTCGAGATTGTAGATATTGCCGAATTCTTCCGCTTCCGTCTGCGCCGTGCCGGTCATGCCGGCGAGCTTGTCGTACATGCGGAAATAATTCTGGAAGGTGATCGAAGCCAGCGTCTGGTTTTCCGGCTGGATCTGCACCTTTTCCTTGGCTTCGAGCGCCTGGTGCTGGCCTTCCGAATAACGCCGGCCCGGCATCATGCGGCCGGTGAACTCGTCGATGATGACGACTTCGTCGTTGCGGACGATATAGTCCTTGTCGCGCTGGAAGAGCTTGTGGGCCTTCAGCGCATTGTTGATGTGGTGGACGATCGCGACGTTCTCGATGTCGTAGAGCGCGTTGCCCTTCAGGAGGCCGGCCTGGCGCAGCAGGTTTTCCAGCTTCTCGGTGCCTTCTTCGGAGAAGTTGGCGGAGCGCTGCTTCTCGTCGATTTCGTAATCGCTGGGGACGAGCAGCGGAATGAAGGCGTCGATCGTATTGTAGAGTTCGGAGCGGTCGTCGAGCGGGCCGGAAATGATCAGCGGCGTGCGCGCCTCGTCGACGAGGATCGAGTCCACTTCGTCGACGATCGCGAAATTATGGCCGCGCTGAACCATCTGGTTCTTCTCGTACTTCATATTATCGCGCAGATAATCGAAGCCGAGTTCGTTATTGGTGGCGTAGGTGATGTCGCAGGCATAGGCGGCGCGGCGCTCCTCGTCGGAGAGGCCGTGGACGATGACGCCCGTGGTCATGCCGAGGAAGCCGTAGACGCGGCCCATGGTGGCGGCGTCGCGCTGGGCGAGATAATCGTTGACGGTGACGACGTGCACGCCCTTGCCGGAAAGCGCGTTCAGATAGACAGGCAGGGTGGCGACCAGGGTCTTGCCTTCGCCGGTCTTCATCTCGGCGATCGCATTCGAGTGCAGGATCATGCCGCCGATCAGCTGTACGTCAAAAGGTCGCAGGCCGAGAACGCGGCGCGAAGCCTCGCGCACGACGGCAAAGGCGGGAATCAGGATGTCGTCGAGCGTCTTGCCTTCGGCGAGAAGTGCGCGGAACTCCGCGGTCTTTGCCGCGAGCTGCTCGTCCGTCAGGGCCTTCGTCTTCTCTTCGATGGAGTTGATCGCGGTGACGTTCGGCTGGAAGGACCGCACGCGGCGATCATTGGACGACCCAAATAACTTGCGGGCTATACCGCCAAAGCTGACCATGTGACTGGTCCTTTCTCAATATTCATCCGCGACGTTTCTTGTCCGCGGCCCAGCCGAAAATCAGGCGCACGCCTTGAAACGCCCGGAAACTGTTCTGGACGCGAGGTTGCGTGACAGATAAGAGGGGGGTCGAATGATGTCAACGGATTTGGCGGATACAGAAAGGCCACAATCCGGTGTTGATGGCTATTTTGAGCTGGAATAGGCGATGCTGACGCCGGCGATGTAACTGTGAAGGGTTATTTGATGTTGAGCACCAATAAATTCGCCCTGCTGGCGTTTGCGACCTTCGTTGCATTCCAGGCTCCGGCCCATGCAGAGGACGCCGTCGTCGCCAAGGTCGGCAATCTGGAAATCCACCAGTCGGAACTCGATCTTGCCGTCGCCAATCTCGATCCGCAGCTGGCGCAGCTGCCCGACGACCAGAAGAAGGTCGCAGCCCTGTCCGCCGCCATCGACGTGAAGCTGCTTGCCGCCGACGCCATCGCCGAGAAGCTCGACCAGACCGACGAATTCAAGAAGCGCATGCAGTATCTTTCCGATCGCGAGCTGCACAACGCCTATTTCAAGAAGCATGTCGTCGACACCGTGACGCCTGACGAGGTCAAGGCGCGCTACGACAAGGAAGTCGCAGCCCTGCCGAAGCAGGAGGAAGTCCACGCGCGCCATATCCTCGTCAAGACCGAGGACGAAGCCAAGGAAATCATCAAGCAGCTCGACGCCGGCAAGGATTTCGCCGAACTCGCCAAGGAAAAATCCACCGATCCGAACAAGTCGGAAGGCGGCGATCTCGGCTATTTCTCACGCGGCCGCATGGTCAAGGAATTCGAGGACGCAGCCTTCGCGCTCGAGAAGGGCGCCTATTCCAAGACCCCTGTGAAGACCGACTTCGGCTATCATGTCATCAAGGTCGAGGACAAGCGCGACGCTCCGCCGCCGCCTTTCGATCAGGTGCAGGATCAGGTTCGTCAGCTCGTCATGCGCGACAAGTATCTTGCACTCCTCAACCAGGCCAAGACGTCCGCCAAGATCGAGATCTCGGACGAGACACTGCGCAAGGGTTATGATCAGGCCAACAAGCAGCCGGAACCGGGCAGCGAGCCCGCCCAGCCGGCGCCGCAGCAGTAATATTCGCATCGGGCCCGGTTCTTCCGGGCCCTTCATTATCTTCCATTGGCAGGTTTCATTATGTCCGGTTCTGTTTCTCCGCTTGCTCCGAAATCCTTCGTTTCCATGCCTGCGCTGCGCGGCGTGCGCATGGCGACGGCTTCCGCCGGCATCAAGTACAAGAACCGCACCGACGTGCTGATGATGGTCTTCGACAAGCCGGCCGCCGTCGCCGGTGTTTTCACCCGCTCCAAATGCCCGTCGGCACCGGTCGATTTCTGCCGTGCCAACCTGCCGCATGGCGTTGCGCGCGCCGTCGTCGTCAATTCCGGCAATGCCAATGCCTTTACCGGCATGAAGGGCCGCCAGGCGACCGCGCTGACGGCGAAATCGGCCGCGGCGGCCGTCGGCTGCGGCGAGAACGAGGTCTATCTGGCCTCGACCGGCGTCATCGGCGAACCGCTCGACGCCACCAAATTCTCAGGCGTCCTGGAGCGGATGCAGGCCGAGGCCACTGGCGATTTCTGGCTCGAGGCCGCCAAGGCGATCATGACGACCGACACCTATCCGAAAGTATCGACGCGCAGCGCCGAGATCGGCGGTGTTGCCGTGACGATCAACGGCATTGCCAAGGGCGCGGGCATGATTGCGCCCGACATGGCGACGATGCTCTCCTTCGTCGTGACCGATGCGGACATCGCGCCGGCCGCGCTGCAGGCGCTGCTGTCCGATGGCGTCGGCCCGACCTTCAATTCCATGACCGTCGACAGCGACACCTCCACCTCCGACACGCTGATGCTGTTTGCGACGGGTGCCGCGACCGAAGACGGCCAGGCCCGCATCGAACGCGCCGATGATCCGCGCCTTGCGGCCTTCCGGGCCGCTCTCAACGAAGTGCTGAAGGATCTGTCGCTGCAAGTGGTGCGCGACGGCGAGGGCGCCACCAAGATGCTCGAAATCACCGTGACCGGCGCCGAGAGCGATGCCGCCGCCAAGCGTATCGCGCTGTCGATCGCCAATTCGCCGCTGGTCAAGACGGCGGCTGCCGGCGAAGACGCCAATTGGGGCCGGATCGTCATGGCTGTCGGCAAATCAGGCGAGATGGCCGACCGCGACCGGCTCGCCATCTGGTTCGGCGACGTCAGGGTCGCCGTCAACGGCGAGCGCGACCCCGACTATTCCGAGCAAGCCGCCTCGAATGTGATGAAGGCGCAGGATATCCCCGTCAAAGTCGATATCGGCCTCGGCACCGGTTCGGCAACCGTCTGGACCTGCGACCTCACCAAGGAATATGTTGCGATCAATGGCGACTATCGGAGCTGATCGTTCGTTGGAGCAGGCATCTATTTCCTCGCAGAATTTGCCGCTGGTCCGCAGGCTGGAGGCTGTCGGTTTTCGCGCCTGGCCGGCGGCATCCGTGCAATATGACGGCAGTTGGCAGGTCCGGTTGACGGCCGGCCACCCGTCCAACCGGCTGAATTCCATCGTGCCGCTCGATCCGTCGGACCATCGCGACGTCGAGATCCGCCTGGAAAAGGCGAGCCGCAAGTTCGAAGCCTATGGTCGCGCCGCCGTCGTCCGGCAGACGCCGCTCGCGTCGCCTGTCTTGATCGAGCTTCTCGGCGCGCAGAACTGGACGCAGTTCGACGAAACGGTGGTGATGACCTGTGATCTCACCGAGGCTGCGCTGCCGGATACGCTCGATCATCTGCCGACCCACGACGTCGGCCGTTTCGTCGATGCCAACCTTGCCGTCGATGGAGCGCCTTTGACGCTGAAGCCGGCACTTGCGGAGATCATTTCCGCGATCAAGCCGCCGTCGGGCCTCTTCATGATTGAAAATGCGGTGGACGGCCCGCTTGCGACCGTGCTCTGCGTCCAGGACAACGATCTTGCCGGCATCATGTCGCTTTCGGTCTGCGAACCGCGGCGACGCGAAGGACTAGGCACCGAAATCCTGACTTCGGCGCTGCGCTGGGCACGCATGCGCAGCGCCCGATCGGCCTGGCTGCAGGTCAAGATTTCCAACCGCCCGGCGATAGCACTTTACGAGCGCCTCGGTTTTCGCGACGCCTATCATTATTGTTATTGGCAGCGGGAGCCGCGATGAGCGAACCTCTCATACAGTGCAATGGCCGGAAGATATTGCTGGTCGCCGCCTGTGCGCTGATCGATGCCGACGGGCGTATTCTATTGGCACAGCGTCCCGAGGGAAAATCGCTTGCCGGGCTGTGGGAGTTTCCCGGCGGCAAGGTCGAGCCCGGCGAGACGCCGGAGGAAACACTGGTGCGCGAGCTCGAGGAAGAGCTTGGCATCAAGACGAAGATCGCCTGCCTCGCGCCGCTGACTTTCGCCAGCCATTCCTACGAGACGTTCCACCTGTTGATGCCGCTTTACATCTGCCGGCGCTATGATGGCATTGCACAAGGCCGCGAGGGGCAGGCCTTGAAATGGGTGCGTGCGCAGGCGCTTCGGGATTACCCGATGCCGCCGGCCGACGAGCCGCTCATCCCGATGCTGCAGGATTTACTTTAGAGCGCGTCTTGTTGAACTTAATGCGCGCGACGCGCTTTAAATTCTTATTTCATTGCATGTCGTTCTCCAGGAACTGCTGCGCCCTTCCAGTCGACATGTATTAGCGTTAGCTGATTATTATTGTCCCACGCCGTTTTCGGCTGTGGATATTAATGGATCGTTTAACACCTTCTGCCAAAGATCGGCCTCAATCAAGCATCTGACGTGCGTATTTAAAAGGCTTGACCTCATGGACGATGATTTCTGGAAAGCTGTCCGGGAAAAGGAACGGGCTTCGTCTGCCTCGCGCAGGACGGGTGCGCTCAATATCGCCCTTCTCTTTGGCACGGCGGTGGTCGCCCTGACACTGATCCTGACGCCGATGCTTGCCGATTCCTCGAAGAAAAGCGTCTTTGCCAGCGCGCCGGTGGATTTCGACACGATCACCACAGGATCGATCCCGAAGAACGAAGGCGGCAAGCGCTATACGATTCGCCGCAGCGTCCTGCAGGAGACGCCCGGCTCGGTCTGCGTCGTCGAGGGATACGGCGTCGGCGCCGGTTGCTGAAAATGCCGGCCATCGCCCGATGGCCGGCAATTAGTCATTGCAGTCGATTCACGCAAAGGTTGGGGTAATGCGTCTTTTGAAAGCATTTTTTGCGGACGGCACGGGTGCAACGGCGGTCGAATACGGGCTGATCGCCGCCGTCATCTGCACGGCGCTGGTCTCGGGTCTCGGCTTCTTTACCGGCAGCCTGCAGAACGTCTTCAGCGTTGTCAGCAACAATATCACCGTCAATTAAACAGACGGCCGTCTACGCTATTGCCTGAGCTTGTGCTCGTCCACTTTCAGCGCATCGGCAAGGCGTGCCTTGGCCGAGCCCGGCTGGAGCGGCTTCTGCTGGCTCTCGTGAGCCGCCCATCCGGAGACATAGATGATCGAAAAGGTCGCGCGAATGCGTCCGTCGGGATCGGAATAGCGCTCGGCATAGATCTCTGCTGCGCGCAGGAAGAAGGTGCGGGTCAGGGGCATGCGGCCGCGGGCCGCGAGCGGATTGCTCATGCCCATGGCCCGGAGATCGCGCATCAGCGGAAACAGAGAATCATATCGTACCGTATAGGTCTCAGCGTCGATCACCGGCAGGGTGAAGCCGGCGCGCTGCATGAGACTTCCGACATCGCGCACATCGGCAAAGGGGATGACGCGCGGGCTGGCGCCGCCGGTCATTTCGACTTCGGCGGTCAAGAGCGCGTCGCGCAGTTCCTGCAGCGTGCCGGCGCCGGGAATGCCCGCCAGGAACAGACCGTCCGGTTTCAGGGCGCGGCGAATCTGGATGAAAACACCCGGTGTGTCATTGGTCAGGTGCAGGCTGAGCGGCGCCAGAATGAGGTTGGCCGATTGCGGATCGAGAGGCACGTCCTCGAGCGGCGCTTCGATAAAGCTTTCGCTTGAGGCCGCATAAGCCTTCTCGCTCTCGACGCGGATCATCTTGCCGATCTTGCCCGTCGCCATTGCCGCGCGGGCCGCCGCCCCGGTCGTGCCATGCAATTCGACGGCGGTTTCGAAGCGCCGTTCAACGACCGCCAGCCTCTCGGCCATTTCCTCTGCCGCGATGTCCAGTAGGAAGGCGGCTTTCGGGTCGTTGTTGACAAGCGCGCGATGGCGATGTGCGGCGATCAGGGCTCTGTCGAAGATCGTTTCCATGCGATGTCCTTACTGCATAATTCCTGAAATCGGAATCGATTTCAGGGACTATGCAGCCACCGAAAGCGTTGCAGCTTCCTTGTCCGTCTTTTCAGACGCGCGGCGCTGCAGCCCCGGCGTCGCTGACGCTGCAAGGCGATTTTCCTTTCGAAGAGAACCGGCTAATCTCAGCGGCATGCGACCGATCGATTTCGAAAGACCGGCGGAGTTCCTGCGGACGCAGCTCTTGCGGCCGTTTTCGGCACTTGCCGATTTTCTCTATCCGCCGGCCTGTTCGGTCTGCGGCGTTTCCACCGGCGGCCATCGCGGGCTCTGCGCGAAATGCTGGGCCGGCATCCGCTTTATCGAACGGCCCTATTGCGAGGTGCTCGGCATTCCCTTCTCGCACGATCTCGGCGCCGGCATTCTCAGCGCCGAGGCAATCGCCAATCCGCCGCCTTTCGACCGGCTGCGGTCGGCGGCGACCCACGACCACGCGGTCCGCGACCTCGTGCATGGGCTTAAATATCGCGATCGCACCGATCTGGCGCCGATGATGGCCGGATGGATGTTGCGCGCTTCCGATGGGACGGTCGAAAGCTGCGATGCGCTGATTCCGGTGCCGCTGCACCGCACGCGCATGCTGACCCGCAAGTTCAACCAGGCTGCCGAGCTTGCCCGCCATATGGCAAGGCTTTCCGGCAAACCGCTGCTTGCCGCCACCCTTGTCCGCGTCAAACGTACCAGCCAGCAGGTCGGCCTCGGCGCCAAGGCGCGCGAGGACAATGTCAGAGGCGCTTTCGCGATTGCCAAGGGTCGCGAAAACGACATTTTCGGCAAGCGCATCGTCCTTATCGACGACGTTTATACGACAGGGGCGACGGTTGCCGCCGCAAGCCGGACGCTGCGCAAGGCGGGCGCGGCCGAGATCACGGTTTTGACCTTTGCAAGGGCTCTCTCCGAGCCTATATGACAGAAATACCCGGCATCCGTCTGGAGATATCATGGTACCCGTCACGATCTATACACGGCAGTTCTGCGGCTATTGCAGCCGCGCCAAGTCCCTTCTTGAAGAAAAGGGCGTCGACTACGTCGAGCACGACGCGACCTATTCCCCGGACCTTCGCCAGGAGATGATCGGCAAATCGAACGGACGGACCACCTTCCCGCAGATCTTTATCGGCGCCGAACATGTCGGCGGCTGCGACGATCTCTTTGCGCTCGACCGTGCCGGCAAGCTCGATCCAATGCTGGCGGCGTGAGGACGAACCGATGAGTTTCAAGGCTGCCGCCATCCAGATGTGCTCCGGGGTCGATCCGGTCAAGAATGCCGCCGCCATGGCAAGGCTGGTGCGCGAGGCTGCCGCCCAAGGCGCGATCTATGTGCAGACGCCCGAGATGACCGGCATCCTGCAGCGCGACCGGGCCGCGGCACGCGCCGTGCTCACAGACGAGGCGCATGACGTCATCGTCAAGACCGGCTCCGAGCTTGCCAGGGAGTTCGGAATTCACATGCATGTCGGCTCGACGGCGATCGCGCTTTCCGACGGCAAGATCGCCAATCGCGGTTTCCTGTTCGGTCCCGACGGCAGGATTCTCAATCGCTACGACAAGATCCATATGTTCGACGTCGACCTCGACAATGGCGAAAGCTGGCGTGAAAGTGCGGCCTATACGGCGGGCTCGGAGGCGCGCGTCCTGTCGCTGCCTTTTGCCGAAATGGGTTTCGCGATCTGCTACGACGTGCGCTTTCCCGCGCTTTTCCGAGCTCAGGCCGTTGCCGGCGCCGAGGTGATGACGGTTCCGTCCTCCTTCGCCCGGCAGACGGGGGAAGCGCATTGGGAGATACTGCTGCGCGCCCGCGCGATCGAGAACGGTGTCTTCGTCATCGCCGCGGCGCAGGCCGGCCGGCACGAGGACGGGCGCGAGACCTTCGGCCATTCGATGATCATCGATCCCTGGGGCACGGTGCTGGCCTCCGCCGGCGCCACCGGAGAGGCGGTCATTCTCGCCGAGATCGATCCCGGCGCGGTCAAGGCTGCGCATGACAAGATCCCGAACCTGAGGAACGGCCGGGAATTCTCGGTCGAGAAGATTGCGGGGGCAGTCGCAGGAGGCGTCGCCGCTTGATCCGCTATTCCCTCACCTGCGACAATGCCCATGAATTCGAAGGCTGGTTTTCGGAAAGCGCCGACTTCGACCGTCAGGTCGCGACCGGTTTCCTGACCTGCCCGGTCTGCCAGTCCGCCGCCGTCTCCAAACTTCTGATGGCGCCGTCGGTAGCGACGGCGCGCAAGAAGGACGAGAGGCAGACGCTGGCGATGGATGCAATGCGGCAGGAGGCCCTGCAAAAACTAAAAGAGGCCGTCGCCGCCGTTAAAGCCAATTCCGAGGATGTCGGTACAAAGTTCCCAGAGGAGGCCCGCAAGATCCATTATGGCGAAGCGGATGCCCGCGGCATCATCGGCCAGGCGACGCTCGACGAGGCGCAAGCGCTGGTGGAAGAAGGCATAGAGATCGCGGCTATTCCGGTTCTGCCGGAGGATGTGCACTAATAGTCAGCCGATGCGGTTTGGCTCGCCGAAATGTAGCCGGCTTATGAGTGCGAAATCAAGCCGGCCGCTTCCCCAGCAGCATGTAGTTCACGTCCATATCTCTCGATAGGTTCCACTGGTTCGACAGTGGATTGAAGAAGACGCCGGTGCGGTCGGTTATCTCGAGGCCGCTTGCGGCAAGCGGCTTTTCCAGTTCTTCCGGACGCACCAGCTTTTCATATTGATGGGTGCCGCGCGGCAGCCAGCGCAGGATGTTCTCGGCGGCGAAGATGGCAAGCGCTGCCGCCTTCATCGTCCGATTGATGGTGGCAACGAAGAGCAGGCCGCCGGGGCGGACCATCTTCGCGCAGGTCGTCATGAAGAACTCGACATCGGCGACGTGTTCGACCACTTCCATGTTCAGAACGATATCGAAGGTCTCGCCGGCCTCGGCGAGCTCCTCGGCGGTGACGGCGCGATAGTCGACCGGGACGCCGGAGGCTTTCGCATGGGTCGAGGCGATGCCGATATTCTTCTCGGAGGGGTCCGCACCGACGACGGAGGCGCCCATGCGGGCGACCGGTTCGGACAACAGGCCGCCGCCGCAGCCGATATCGAGCACGCGCAGACCCTCGAGCGGCCGAGGGCTTTTCGGATCGCGGCCGAAATTCGCGCAAGCCTTGTCTCTTAGATAGGCGAGGCGGACGGGATTGAACCTGTGCAGCGGTTTGAACTTGCCGGTCGGGCTCCACCATTCCGCCGCCATCGCCGAGAAGCGGTCCACTTCGCCCTGGTCGATCGTGCTTCTGGCGCCTTCCGTCATCGTCCGCTCCTTCGTTCGTCAGATGTGAAGTCGGATGATCGGCAGCATAAGTCAAGGGGCGCGGAGCAGGAGGCCGGCAGGCGTGGAGCAGCCCGGCAACTGCTTTTATCGCACGCGCTTGCCTCCCCCGGCCAAACTCGCTAAGAGACGCCGCAACTTGGGGCCTTACAGGCCTGGGCTTTTAGAGCGGTTCCAGAAATTGTAACTCGGCTCTTTCGCCAAGCGGTCCGCCCCAGAGCTTTCGTGATGCCGGGTGCGGGTTTCCGTTTTCCGGCGCCAGTCGTGGTAGAGGCATATGGCACGCATCGTAATGAAATTCGGCGGCACGTCCGTCGCTGACCTAGACCGCATCAAGAACGTTGCCCGCCACGTGAAACGCGAAGTCGATGCCGGCCACGAGGTGGCGGTGGTCGTTTCGGCTATGTCCGGCAAGACCAACGAGTTGGTCGGTTGGGTGCAGGGCACGCCGAAGGTGATCGGCGCCAACTCTCCGTTTTACGATGCGCGGGAATATGACGCAGTCGTCGCCTCCGGCGAGCAGGTAACATCGGGGCTGCTCGCCATCGCGCTGCAGGCGATGGATATCAATGCGCGCTCCTGGCAGGGATGGCAGATCCCGATCCGCACCGACAACGCCCATGGCGCGGCGCGCATTCTCGATATCGACGGTTCCGACATCATCAAGCGCATGGGCGAGGGGCAGGTTGCCGTCATCGCCGGTTTCCAGGGATTGGGACCCGACAACCGCATTGCGACACTCGGGCGCGGCGGGTCGGATACATCGGCTGTCGCCATCGCGGCCGCTGTCAAAGCGGATCGCTGCGATATTTATACCGATGTCGACGGCGTCTACACGACCGATCCGCGCATCGTGCCGCAGGCGCGCAGGCTGAAGAAGATCGCTTTCGAAGAAATGCTCGAGATGGCCTCGCTCGGCGCCAAGGTGCTGCAGGTGCGCTCGGTCGAGCTTGCCATGGTGCACAAGGTGCGTACCTTCGTGCGCTCGTCTTTCGAAGATCCCGATGCTCCGGGCATGGGCGATCTGTTGAACCCGCCCGGAACGCTGATTTGTGACGAGGATGAAATCGTGGAACAGGAAGTAGTCACCGGCATCGCCTATGCCAAGGATGAGGCTCAGATCTCGCTTCGCCGTCTTGCCGACCGGCCGGGCGTCTCCGCCGCGATCTTCGGGCCGCTTGCCGAATCCCATATCAATGTCGACATGATCGTCCAGAATATTTCCGAGGACGGATCGAAGACCGACATGACCTTCACCGTGCCGTCGGGCGACGTCGAGAAGGCGATCAAGGTGCTCGGCGACCATAAGGAGAAGATCGGCTACGACGTCGTGCAAAACGAATCGGGGCTGGTGAAAGTCTCGGTCATTGGCATCGGCATGCGCAGCCATGCCGGCGTGGCAGCGACTGCGTTTCGTGCACTTGCCGAAAAAGGCATCAACATCAAGGCGATCACCACCTCCGAGATCAAGATTTCCATCCTGATCGACGGTCCCTATGCAGAACTCGCTGTCAGGACTTTGCATTCCTGCTACGGTCTGGATAAGAATTGATTCCCAGCGGGCGGCCTGCCCCTTCAGGTTGAGGAGACGAAGGCAGGCCGGCCGGGACAGAGTGCCTTGTTTCGGGAGCTTGAGACGTCATGAGAGACCTTTCCGGCGGTCCGCGCGTGCTGCTCAGGCGGCTGCGCGAGTTGATGGCAGAGCCGCTGGAGCCGCAGGATCGTCTCGACCGGATCGTCCGCCAGATCGCCAGCAACATGGTGGCGGAGGTTTGCTCCGTCTACGTGCTGCGCGCCGACGGCGTGCTTGAGCTCTACGCGACCGAAGGCCTCAACCGCGAGGCCGTGCACCTGGCGCAGCTGAAGATGGGGCAGGGCCTCGTCGGCACGATCGCGGCTTCAGCGCAGCCGCTCAACCTTTCCGACGCACAGTCGCACCCGGCGTTCCGCTACCTGCCGGAGACGGGTGAAGAAATCTACCATTCCTTCCTCGGCGTGCCGATCTTGAGGACCGGGCGCTCACTTGGCGTTCTCGTCGTGCAGAACAAGGCGAGCCGCAACTATCGCGACGAGGAGGTGGAAGCGCTCGAAACGACGGCGATGGTGCTCGCCGAAATGATCGCCACCGGCGAACTGAAGAAGATTACCAAGCCGGGCCTCGAACTCGACCTGACGCGTTCGGTGACGATCGACGGCGATACCTATAATGACGGCATCGGCCTCGGTTACGTCGTATTGCACGAGCCGCGCATCGTCGTCACCAACCTGCTGAATGAGGATGCGGAGAAGGAGATCCGGCGGCTGGCGGAAGCCATGGGTTCGCTCAGGATCTCGATCGACGACATGCTGTCGCGTCGCGACGTCTCGATGGAAGGCGAGCATCGCGAGGTGCTCGAAACCTACCGGATGTTTGCGCATGACCAGGGCTGGGTGCGCAAGCTCGAGGAGGCGATTCGCAACGGCCTGACAGCGGAAGCGGCGGTCGAGAAGGTGCAGAGCGACACCAAGGCGCGGATGATGCGGTTGACCGACCCTTATCTGCGCGAACGCATGCATGATTTCGAAGATCTGGCGAACCGGCTGCTCCGACAGCTGACGGGTTATACCGGCCGGACGACGGCCGAAGGTTTTCCCAACGACGCGATCATTCTGGCGCGCGCCATGGGGGCGGCGGAACTGCTCGATTATCCGCGCGCCAATGTGCGCGGGCTGGTGCTGGAAGAAGGGGCGGTGACGAGCCATGTGGTGATCGTCGCGCGCGCCATGGGCATTCCAGTCATTGGCCAGGCGGCGGGCGTGGTGGCGCTCGCCGAGAACGGCGATGCCGTGATCATCGACGCCGACGAGGGGCATGTGCATCTGCGGCCGATGGCCGATCATCGCCGTTCCTATGAGGAAAAGGTGCGCTTCCGCGCCAGGCGGCAGGAACAGTTCCGGGCGCTGCGGGCCATCGAGCCGGTCACCAAGGACGGCCAGCGGATTTCGCTGATGATGAATGCCGGGCTTCTGGTCGATCTGCCGCAGCTGTCGGAATCGGGTGCAGAGGGCATCGGTCTCTTCCGCACCGAGCTGCAATTCATGATCGCTTCCACCATGCCGAAGGCGGACGAGCAGGAACAGTTCTACCGCAATGTGATCAAACAGGCGGCAGGCCGCGTTGTAACCTTCCGCACGCTCGATATCGGCGGGGACAAGGTCGTGCCCTATTTCCGCGGCCACGAGGAAGAAAACCCCGCACTCGGTTGGCGCGCCATCCGGCTGTCGCTCGACCGGCCGGGGTTGCTGCGCACCCAGCTGCGCGCCCTGCTGAAGGCGTCGGCCGACACCGAGCTGAAGCTGATGGTGCCGATGGTGACCGAGGTATCCGAGCTGAGGATGGTGCGCGAGCTCCTGCAGAAGGAAGTGCAGCATCTGTCGCGCTTCGGCCACGGGCTGCCGCGCAAGCTGCAATTCGGCGCGATGCTTGAGGTGCCGGCGCTGCTGTGGCAGCTCGACGAGCTGATGGCGGCGGTCGATTTCGTTTCGGTCGGTTCGAACGACCTCTTCCAGTTCGCGATGGCCGTCGACCGCGGCAATGCGCGCGTGTCGGATCGCTTCGATCCGCTGGGCAAACCGTTTTTGCGCATCCTGCGCGACATCGTGCGCGGCGCCGATCGGAACAAGACGCCGGTAACGCTTTGCGGCGAACTGGCTGGCAAGCCGCTTTCGGCAATGGCGCTGCTCGGCATCGGTTTCCGCTCGATTTCGATGTCGCCGGCCTCGATCGGGCCGGTGAAAGCGATGCTGCTCGGGCTCGATGTCGACGCGCTGGCGAAGGCGATGAATGAAGTGCTGGATGACAACAGCGCCACGGTGCCGATGCGCGAGGTGCTTGCCCGCTTCGCCGAGAGCCACAATATTCCCCTTTAGGCATACATTAAGAAGAATCGGAGTGAAGGGTGGCGAAGCTTCCCGTTGAAAAGATGCGCGAGCTGGAACGCCGTTTCGATGAGATCGAAGCGCGCATGTCGGCAGGCCCGGCCGCCGACGTCTACGTGAAGCTTGCATCCGAATATTCCGAGCTGCAGCCTGTCGTCACGAAGATCCGCGCCTACGAGAAGGCGGTCGCCGAGCTTGCCGATCTCGACACACTGCTCGAAGACAAGACAGTAGATCGCGAGATGCGCGATCTTGCCGAACTCGAACTGCCCGAGGTGAAGGAGCGGATCGAGGCGCTGGAACAGGAAATGCAGATCCTGCTTCTGCCGAAGGATGCGGCGGACGAAAAAAGCGCGATCCTGGAAATCCGCGCCGGCACCGGCGGCTCGGAAGCAGCCCTTTTTGCCGGCGATCTCTTCCGCATGTATGAGCGCTTCGCAGCCGAAAAGGGCTGGAAGGTCGAGGTGCTCTCGGCAAGCGAGGGCGAAGCCGGCGGCTACAAGGAAATCATCGCGACGATCACCGGGCGCGGCGTCTTTGCCAAGCTGAAATTCGAATCCGGCGTCCACCGCGTGCAGCGTGTGCCGGAAACCGAGGCGGGCGGCCGCATCCATACCTCGGCCGCGACGGTGGCGGTGCTGCCGGAGGCAGAAGAGATCGACATCGAAATCCGGCCCGAAGATATCCGCATCGACACGATGCGCTCCTCGGGTGCTGGCGGCCAGCACGTCAATACGACGGACTCGGCGGTGCGCATCACCCACCTGCCGAGCGGCATCGTCGTCACCAGCTCTGAGAAATCGCAGCACCAGAACCGCGCCAAGGCGATGCAGGTTCTGCGTTCCAGGCTCTACGATGCCGAGCGGCAACGGGCCGACAGCGAACGTTCGGCCGATCGCAAGAGCCAGGTCGGCTCCGGAGATCGCTCGGAACGTATCCGCACCTATAATTTTCCGCAGGGACGCGTGACGGACCATCGCATCAATCTGACGCTCTATAAGCTCGACCGGATGATGGAGGGTGAGATCGAGGAGGTCGTCGATGCGCTGATGGCCGATTATCAGGCAAGCCAGCTGGCGCAGCTCGGCGAGCAGCTATGAGTGCCACGGTCGCCGATATGCTTGCCGAAGCGCGCCGCCGCTTCACGGAGGCAGGCATCGCCGATCCGGCAACCGATGCGCGGCTGCTTGTCGCAGGCCTCTTGAAGCAGTCGTCAACCGAGTTGTTGACGCGATCGGCCGAGAAACTTTCTCCTGACCAGATCGCGATGATTTCCAAGGCGCTCGAGCGCCGGCTCGGCCATGAGCCGGTGCATCGCATTCTCGGCGAGCGGGAATTTTACGGTTTGCCGCTTCAGCTCTCGGCGGAAACGCTGGAGCCACGCCCGGATACGGAAATCCTCGTCGATACGGTGCTTGCCTATCTCAAGGACCTTGCAAAGGCGCATGGCGATCTCCATATTCTTGATATCGGAACCGGGACCGGGGCGATATGCCTTGCGCTTTTGAGCGAATGTCCTGAGGCGTCAGGTATCGGCAGCGACATATCGGCGGATGCCCTTGGAACGGCAAGATCAAACGCAGAAAGACACGGATTGCAGGATCGCTTTCAGGCCGTACAGTCGAGTTGGTTCGAGAACATCCGGGGCTCCTTTCACGCGATTGTCTCAAATCCGCCCTATATTGCCTCCAATGTCATTCACGATCTCGCTCCCGAAGTGACGAAATTTGATCCGGTTGCGGCTCTGGATGGCGGCCCGGATGGGCTTGACGCCTACCATGCGATAGCCAAGGATGCGGCAAGGTTCATGAGGCCCGATGGGGTTCTCGGACTGGAAATCGGCTACGATCAGCGAAACGATGTGACGGCGATCTTCGAAGCGAAAGGCTTCAGGTGCCTTAAATCCGTGAAAGATTATGGTCAGAACGACAGGGCGCTCATGTTCGCGCTCGCGTAAAAGGCGATAATTGCGGCATTGGACGGGATATTATTGTTATTGCGAAGAAAAGGCTTGGATTTCCCAGGGAAGCAATATAGGTTGCGGACACGTGTTGGGCAGATAGGAATGAACGAGATTCGTTCGGTACTTGGTTTGCCTCGGGGGTCCGCTCTTTTAAACGAGAGTTTCAACGGTTGAACACGACCCAACGCGTGAATCAGTCAAACTGACTTGAGAACCAAGCGGCAGGTCGGCGCAGAGGCGCAGTATGCTCGCGGCACAAAGGTCCTGACCCGGTTTTCCGGTCATGGCGGTTGGTGCCATGTATCCATCACAAACAGAGAATTCAGGTGAACGATCTATGAGGCCAGGACAGCAAAACAAGCGCGGTCGAGGGCGTGGTAACAACAATAACAATGGCGGCGGTGGAAATAACAATAACAACAATTTCAACCGCAAGGGCGGCAATCCGCTGACCCGGACCTATGACAGCTCCGGCCCCGACGTGAAAATTCGCGGTACTGCCCAGCATATTGCCGAGAAATACGCGCAGCTTGCCCGTGACGCCCAGAGCTCCGGCGACCGCGTGATGGCCGAGAACTATCTTCAGCACGCCGAACACTACAATCGGATCATCGCCAGCGCCCAGGCGCAGATGCAGGAGCGTTTCCAGCGCGACGATCGCGGCGAATACAATGACCGCGACGCGGCGGATCGCGACAGTGACGATATTGATGCCAACGACAATGACGGCGATGATGTCGTCGTCGTCCAGCCGCCGCAGAGCCGGCAGCACCAGCCGCAGGCACAGCCGCAGCCGGCTCCCGCTGCGGCAGCTCAGCCCGAGGTCATCGATGGAACCGGGCCGCAGCCGGAGATCGAAGGCATTCCTGCCGAGGTCGCGATGGATGAGGAAGGTTCCGCCGGCCAGCCGCGCGAACGCCAGCCCCGCCGCCGCAGCGCCGGCAACCGTCCCCGTCGCCCGCGGCGTGGCGCAGAAGGCGATGCGGCCTCGGAAGGCGAGGGCACTTCCGCCGAGGCGCCTGTTCTGGCGGACGCCACATCGGAGTGAGGGATTTCGCCTCTCCTTCGGGAAGAGGCGGGACATTCACATGATCTGCCCGGATTTGCTTAAAAATCCCCGGCCCAGTGCCGGGGATTTTCATTTTGCGGGCTCTTTAAACTCCTGAAACAGGCTACCATATTCTCCTCGAACTGCTTCGCCCAAATCAAATGGGCCAAGCGCGGCCTGCCTTTTCAGGGGGTCGATCTCAATCATCGGTCTGCGCCTCGTGAGGGCAGGGCGATCCATGGAGGTGGAGTATGAATATCGAGAAATATTCGGAGCGGGTGCGCGGTTTCATCCAGTCGGCGCAGACCTATGCGCTGGCGCAGGGCCATCAGCAATTTTCGCCCGAGCATATCCTCAAAGTCCTGCTCGATGACGATCAGGGCATGGCGGCGTCGCTGATCGAGCGCGCCGGCGGTGATGCCAAGGCTGCTCGCCTTGCCAATGACGCGGCACTCGCCAAGTTGCCGAAGATCTCCGGCGGCAACGGCAACATCTATCTGGCGCAGCCGCTTGCCAAGGTGCTTTCGACTGCCGAAGAGGCGGCGAAGAAGGCCGGAGACAGTTTCGTCACCGTTGAACGCCTTCTGCAGGCGCTGGCGATCGAATCCTCGGCCTCTACCTATTCGACGCTGAAGAATGCCGGCGTCACAGCCCAGGGGCTCAACCAGGTCATCAACGATATCCGCA
The DNA here is from genome assembly GCF_003985125.1 of Rhizobium phaseoli. Taxonomy (GTDB): domain Bacteria; phylum Pseudomonadota; class Alphaproteobacteria; order Rhizobiales; family Rhizobiaceae; genus Rhizobium; species Rhizobium phaseoli. Next base: position 4,683 of record NZ_ML133567.1, on the reverse strand, counting down.
AGGGTCGAACGGCCGATTCCTCCAACGCCGAGCAGGGCTTCGATTCCCTGAAGAAATTTGCGCGTGATCTGACCGGTGAGGCCCGCGAGGGCAAGCTCGATCCGGTGATCGGCCGCGACGACGAAATCCGCCGCACCATCCAGGTCCTGTCGCGGCGCACCAAGAACAATCCGGTGCTGATCGGCGAGCCGGGCGTCGGCAAGACGGCGATCGTCGAAGGTTTGGCGCTGCGCATCGTCAATGGCGACGTGCCGGAATCGCTCAAGGACAAGAAGCTGATGGCGCTCGACATGGGCGCGCTGATTGCCGGTGCGAAATATCGCGGTGAATTCGAAGAGCGGCTGAAGGCCGTGCTCAACGAAGTGCAGGCGGAAAACGGCGAGATCATCCTGTTCATCGACGAGATGCACACGCTGGTCGGCGCCGGCAAGGCCGATGGGGCGATGGATGCCTCCAACCTTCTCAAGCCCGCGCTTGCCCGCGGCGAGCTGCATTGCGTTGGTGCGACCACGCTCGACGAATATCGCAAACATGTCGAGAAAGATCCGGCGCTTGCCCGCCGCTTCCAGCCCGTGGTTGTCGACGAGCCGACGGTCGAAGATACGATCTCGATCCTGCGCGGCCTCAAGGAAAAATACGAGCAGCATCACAAGGTGCGCATCGCCGATGCGGCGCTTGTCGCCGCCGCGACGCTGTCCAATCGCTACATCACCGACCGTTTCCTGCCCGACAAGGCGATCGATCTGATGGATGAGGCGGCAGCGCGGCTGCGCATGCAGGTGGATTCCAAGCCGGAGGAGCTCGACGAGCTCGACCGCCGCATCATCCAGCTGAAGATCGAGCGCGAGGCGCTGAAGAAGGAAACCGACGTCGCGTCCGCCGACCGGCTGAAGCGGCTGGAGACCGAACTGACCACTCTTGAAGAGGAAGCCGATGCGCTGACGGCCCGCTGGCAGGCGGAAAAGCAGAAGCTCGGCCTTGCCGCCGATCTCAAGAAGCAGCTTGACGACGCCCGCAACGAGCTGGCGATTGCCCAGCGCAAGGGTGAGTTTCAGCGCGCCGGCGAGCTGACCTATGGTGTCATTCCGGACCTCGAAAAGCAGCTCGTCGACGCCGAGAAGCAGGATGGCGAGCGTGGCGCGATGGTTCAGGAGGTGGTGATCCCCGACAACATCGCCCACGTCGTTTCCCGCTGGACCGGCATCCCCGTCGACAAGATGCTGGAGGGTGAACGCGACAAGCTGCTTCGGATGGAAGACGAGCTCGCGAAATCGGTGATCGGCCAGGGCGATGCGGTTCAGGCCGTGTCGCGCGCGGTCCGCCGCGCCCGCGCCGGCCTGCAGGATCCGAACCGGCCGATCGGCTCGTTCATTTTCCTCGGCCCGACCGGCGTCGGCAAGACGGAGCTCACCAAGGCGCTCGCCCGCTTCCTGTTCGATGACGAAACCGCAATGGTGCGCATGGATATGTCGGAATACATGGAGAAACACTCCGTTGCCCGGCTGATTGGCGCGCCTCCCGGCTATGTCGGTTATGACGAAGGTGGAGCGCTGACGGAGGCGGTCCGCCGCAGACCTTATCAGGTCGTGCTGTTCGACGAGATCGAGAAGGCGCATCCGGACGTCTTCAACATCCTGCTGCAGGTGCTGGACGACGGACGTCTGACCGACGGCCAGGGCCGCACGGTCGATTTCCGCAACACGATGGTCATCATGACTTCGAACCTCGGCGCCGAATATCTGACGCAGCTTAAGGACGGTGACGACAGCGACACGGTTCGCGAACAGGTGATGGAGGTCGTGCGCGGGCATTTCCGGCCGGAGTTCCTGAACCGTATCGACGAGATCATCCTCTTCCATCGCTTGAAGCGCGAGGAGATGGGCGCGATCGTCGATATCCAGCTGAAGCGGCTTGTGGCCCTGCTGTCGGAGCGCAAGATCGTCATCGATCTCGATGAGGAAGCCCGCCACTGGCTGGCGAACAAGGGGTATGATCCGGTCTACGGCGCACGGCCGCTGAAGCGGGTGATCCAGAAGTTCGTGCAGGATCCGCTGGCCGAGCAGATTCTGTCCGGTCAGGTGCCGGATGGATCGACGGTCAAAGTGACAAACGGGTCGGACCGGCTGCAGTTCCGGACCCGGCAGACGGTCAGCGAAGCGGCATAGCCTGAGCCGCCGGATGAATGAGAGATGGCGGCCTTGGCCGCCATTTTTTCTGGGCCGAGACGCCCCGGCAGTTCGTCAGCCTGGCGGCCGCCACGGCGATTACTTGCTCGCCACCTGATCCGGTGTCTGGTTGTTCAGCAGCGTATCGATGCGCTTGCGCTCATCCTCGAACTTTGCCAGTGCCTCGCCCTGCAAGGATTTGCCGCCCGGCAGGCGAATGCGCAGGGGGTCGACCTTGGTGCCGTTGACGATCAGTTCGTAATGCAGATGCGGGCCGGTGGATTCGCCCGTCGTGCCGACCCAGCCGATCACCTGGCCCTGGCGAATCTTGGCGCCGGGCACGACGCCCTTGGCGATGGCGCTTTGGTGATTGTAGGAGGATTCATAACCGTTCGCATGGCGAATGATCGTCTGGTTGCCATAGCCACCGGAATCCCACCCAGCCTTCTCGACCGTACCGTTACCGGCAGCGATGATCGCCGTACCGCGGGGTGCGGCCCAATCGACGCCGGTATGCATGCGGGCGAAACCGAGGATCGGGTGCCGGCGCATGCCGAAGCCGGATTTGAAGATGCCGTTCGGAACCGGGTTGCGCAGCAGGAACTGGCGGATGCTCTTGCCGTTCTCATCGAAATAATCGACCGTGCCGTCCTCGGGATCCTGGAAACGATAGAAGCGGGTCTGCGTATCGCCGAAACGGGCGTTGACGTAGAGCAGTTCGGAATCCTCGGTCGCCTGACCAGCACTGTCGGCGACGGAGAAGAAGGCCTCGAGCGTATCCGTCGGTCGCAACTGCGCCTGGAAATCGACATTGCTGGCGAGCAGCTTGATGATCAGCGCGGTCATATCCTTGGTCATGCCGTAGGAAAGGGCAGCGCGAAAGATGCCGTCATAAACGCGCGGCAGGTTTTGCCCGGGCGCCGGGGCGAAGGAATTGTCATCGAAGGCCGTGGCGACGGCATCCAGCATCGGCGGCTCGCTGCCGGGCACATATTTGCCCTTGTCGTCGACGGCCACGGTGACCAGATGGCGGGTGCCGCGATAGACGCTCGCCCGAATGATCTTTGCCTGTTCACCCTTCTGGATGATGCCGATACGCAGTACGTCGCCTTTTTCCAGGTCGCTGGCTCCCAACTGCTGGGCGATGATGCCGGCAATGCCATCGGCATATTGCTGCGGGTAGCCGGAATCTGTCAGCGCCTTGGCGATTGGTGCGTCGGCGCGCACCGGCAGGATGTCGTCGGCGAATTCTTCGGTCTGCGGTGTGATCGATTCCGGTGCGGAGACCGTCATATTCTGCTCGAGCACGCGGGCGGAGAGACCCGCGGTCAGATCGACATCGGCATCCTCGTTAGAGAAACGTCGCGGGTCGACGTAATAGAGCGCTGCGAGCTGCGTGTTGCCGTCAGTCAGCACGGAACCGTTGGAGCGCACATTTTCTTCGACCTCCTCCAGTGACAGGCCGGAGGCCATCTTCATGCCGGTCTTGCCGGTCGGGAAGGCAATGGTTTTCAGGCTGACTTCGGATTCAACGTCGGAGCCGTAAATCGCGCCGGTGCGGCTTTGCGGGGCCGGCTGCGGCTCGTCAGCAGAGAAGATCGCCAGCGGATCAAAATCGGGATAGTCCTCGGTCGCGACATGGTTGGCGGCCAGCGTCATCTTCACATGCGCGAAGGGCTGGCGGCGCACGACCTCTTTTTCGCCGTCGTGGACAACGGTCGAAACTTCCATGATCGCCCGGTCGGACGGCTTTGCGGCGATGGCGGGCGCGATCAGCCGGCCGCCGCGCACGACAGTCGTATCCTCATGTGCCTCTGCGGCAGCACTCGCATAGGCTTCGGCAGGGATCGCCAGCTGCTGGCGGCCATCAAGCGCGGCAAACAGGGCGACACCCATCAGGACGGAAGATGTAATGCCGGTGAGGAACGTGCCCGAGAGCCAGCGCAAGGAAACCTCGCGCTTGTCAGGCGCGCGCCTGCCGTCGGCCAGAAGCGGAGGCTCGTTGCCCAACGAGCGGATCATCATTTTCTCCGTCATCATGGCAGTCGGGTCCGCATCCTTACAGTTGATGTCTCTGGGAGCATGTCCTGGCCATCCTGGCTGGGGCGAAAGATGTGCATATTTTGGGCATGGAAGTCAAATCAGCCCCGGAAAGGCAGTCTGCGCGCATTTGCCTGTGTGAATCATGTGTCTCTTAAGACCAGCAGATTGTGATCATGTCGGGGCGCGGGAGACGAAAGAGCGTTCTTTCCCGCGAAAAGTCGAAGAATGTTCACTTCTCCTGCTCTGTCAGGCCGGTCGGAATCCGGGAAACGACCGCATCCGAGCGCCGTCCGAAATTTCACCCGTAAAAACAATGATTTGAAAGAAAAATGATTTTTTTCGAAAAGCGCTGTTGACTTGGAAAAGGGGTTGGTTCTATAAGCCCACTCACTGACGAGGGCGGCGGCGCTGCTGGCGACGAAGTCTCTCGTTCTAAAGAAACTCAAGCGGATTGGCGGATTGCTGGTTTGTGTTC